>NZ_MSTI01000186.1 GCF_001949125.1 Deinococcus marmoris | reverse complement strand
ATGCCCTCGGCGACGACCCGGATGCCCAGGTCATGGGCGTACCCGATCAGCGCGCTGACCAGGGGGACCCGGCGGTCATTCTCATGCAGGCCGCTGATCAGCGCCCGGTCCAGCTTGACGATGTCTGGCCGGAGTTCCGTCAGGTAGCTCAGGCTGGTGTGTCCGGCCCCCAGGTCATCCAGGGCCACCTGTGCGCCTTCCTGTTGATAGCGCTCCAGGATGGAGCGCAGCAATCCCAGGTCCGGGAAGGTCTCGCTTTCGGTCACCTCGAAGACCAGCCGCGAGAAGTCGGCCCCCACCTCCCGGCAGGCGGCAAACGTCGTCTGAAGGCAGATGTCCGGGTTGTAGACCACGCCTGGAGCGAAGTTGATAAAGAGTTGCTGGTCCGCGCCGAGTTGCGGGTAGACCTGGCGGATGGCCGTCTTGCGGGCATGGGCGTCGAAGGCGCGGGCCTGTCCATGGGCCGCCGCCGCTTTCAGGAGGGGCCAGGCACCGATCAGTGGGCCGTGCTGCTGCGCGCGGACCAGGGCTTCATAGCCGTACACTTCGCCCGTACCCAGATGAACCACCGGTTGCAGATGAAACTTCAGGTGATCGCTGATGGTGGCGAACCAGGGCGTGGCCAGGCGCTGCATCCACTGCTCCAGCGGTGCCAGCTGCCAGAGATCAAGCTGTCCGTCCAGCCAGGGGGCGGCCAGCAGGTCCGGGCGCTCCGTGCGTGAAAATGCGGCCAGAAGACCGTCCAGTCGGTCAAACGACGTCCGACTGACCTGAATGGAACCCGCCTCAATTTCGCCGGGAATTTCATGGGCGGACAGAAAGACAGCGAGTTTGCGTTGCAGGTGGGTGGAGCCAGCGCGAATGGACAGGGCGGTGACGCGGGTGATGTCCAGCGGTGCGACGGTCTGGCAGTCGCAGAGTGCCGGGCTGCCGTTGCCCTTGGGCACAGAGCGAGGCGGATCATAGGAGGACATTGCCGGATGGTACGCACCACACGTTCACAGAACTCTGAAGCCGAGGAATGCCGTGCAGCATGACGCTGACTTCATTTACTCCTCATGTCTTCCCGCTGTCATGGTGGTGGCGGCTGTCTTGAAGGACGTCTTGCAAACGGCGAACGCCCTGAAGATGGAGAGCGAGAGCTTCATCGGATAGGGCGGTGCTGATGCCCATGATCGTGTGCCTGGACGTGATGATGGCCCTGCGCAAACGCGAGGCCAAGGATCTGGCCGTCGAGATCGGCATCACCAAGGCCAATCTCTCGCTGCTCAGAACAGGGAAGGTCAAAGGGGTGCGCTGCGAGACGCTGGCGGTGCTGTGTGAGGCGCTGAGCTGTCTAATCGGCGCTGACGGCCTGACAGAAAGTATGAGAAAGCGTCCCCGGTAGGGGACACTTTCTAGTTGTGAAGACTAAAAATGCCGCCGGGGACGCACCCCGACTCTACCAAGCCGTCCTCACCCACATCCAGCATGGGTTGTGGAACGACGTCCGTAACGCCCACACGTTGGCCTGGATGGTCACGGGCCTGGTGCTCTCAGGGCGCAGTTCTATCCCTGCGTGGCTCCCCTACATCCATTCCCGTGCCACGTTCGCGCAAAGCAGCGAACGCCGCGTTCGTCGGTGGCTGGAGAATCCAGCCATAGACCCCACGAGCATTTACGGTCCACTGGTCACCCGTGCCCTGCGCGACTGGGGCAGTCAAACCCTGATTCTGGCGCTGGATACCAGCGTCCTGTTCGAGAAGTTCTGCCTGATCCGTGTCTCCGT
>NZ_MSTI01000163.1 GCF_001949125.1 Deinococcus marmoris | reverse complement strand
GCCCGGAACAGGCATTCGATCTTCCAACGCTGGCGGTATCCCTTCAGAATGTGCTGGCCCTTGGTGGCATTGCTTGCCACGATCAGGGGTTCCCCCTGATCTGTCCGCGTTAGAACCACGTTCATCGGCAAGCCGTAGACCACTGCATTGTCGATCAGCATGACTTTTTCATCGGGTTGGAGTCCCTCCAGCCACTCGCCCGCAGGCAGATCATCAATGCGCGCATCCACCCGCAGTCGCACCGTGATGGGGAGCCCCCGCTCAGCCAATCCCTGAATCCACGCCTGGCCGATGAATTCCCGGTCTGCGTAGATCGTGGCAACGTCGCAGCAGTCCAGCAGCGTCAGCGCCTCGTCCAGCAGGGCCAGCCGGGTCCTCGTCCCGCTGTTGCCGCTGTGCGGCAACAACTCGAACAGCAGTGGCACGGCGACACCTCGCCAGTTCACCGCCAACACCAGCGCATTCACGTCGGTTTTGCCCAGTTTCCAATTGCGGGCAAGCGTCCTCATGGGCGTCTGTTCTGCCCAAGAAGGTGCGGTCCAGGCTGAACTCCTGCTGTTTTCCATCAGGCAGCAGGGCCAGCACCAGACGGGCGACATCCAGAGGACACAGCGGATGCTGGTGAAAGAACCGCTCAATCTGGCGGATGACGGAAGCCGTTTGAGCGTTGCCGGGGCAACGTTCGGCCAGTGCCGCGTGGCGAACGTCTTTGGCCCCAATCAGCGCTAGGACGAGCAGAGCGAGCAGTTCCACCTGATTTTTGCGGTATTGGGGGAAGTGGGAAACGAAGCAGAGACTCAGCGATTTCAGGGCATTGGGAGACGCGCTCTGTTCTCGCGTACTGGACGAAGGATTTCAAGCCCCCTCTAAAACTGTCGGGTACTGAGGTGTGGGATACAAGAACCGAGTCCAGAGCAGTGGAAAAATGCTGTGATACTGGCCCGGCTTGCGAAAATATCTTCTTATGTAGCCTTGCTGGCTGTTGCTCCATAAATTCCCAGCCCGCTCACGCGTCCCGCCGCAGTTTGCCGCACTGCCAGAACGCCCCGGCACACAGCAGCAGGCTGATGGTAAAGACCGGCAGATAGCCGAAGCGGTCCGCAATCAGGCCGCCCAGCACCGGTGTGAACAGTGCCGCGCCCACCAGCGTGTTCAGCGTGCCTATGTAGCGGCTGCGCGCGCCCGGCGGCGAGATGTTCAGCAGATGGTTGGTGTGGCCCAGGCTGAAACCCTGCGCGGCCACGCTGGTCAACAGAAAGACGCCCAGGTATGCCCATTTCCCCAGGCCCAGCATCCCCACGGCTGCGGCGTACAGCGGGGCCAGTCCGTAGAACACCGAGGCGTAGCGGATGATCCGGCGCGATCCCTTGCGCTCGGCCACGCGCTGCCACACGATGTTCGACAGCGGCGCGGCCCCGGTCAGCGCCATCACGAAGGTTCCCAGGATCGCCACGGGAAAGTCCAGCACGCGCAGGGCGTACACCGCGAAAAAGGGATCGCTCATGCTCGCCCCGGCCAGCAGCAGGCGCACGGTCAGGAAGGCGCGGAAGTGCGGGTCACGCAGCGTTTCGGGAATGGCGCGGAACTCGGCGCGGTAGCCCTGGGCCTCCTGTGGGGGGTCCGGCGGCTCCTGCACACGGCCAAAAATCCAGTAGCCGAAGGTGTAGGCCGCCGTGCCCAGCGCGAAGATCAGCGCGTAATTCAGGGGGAAGGCCAGCCCGGACCCCAGAATCCAGCGCACCAGCAGCCCGGCCCCGAAGGCCAGCAGCCCGCCGTACAGGTTGCGCGTGCCAAAGAAACGCGGGCGGCGTTCGGTGCTGACTGTCTTGCTGACCACCTCTAAAAACGGCAGGCCCGCCACACCGGAGGCCAGTGAATTGATCAGCATTGCCAGCACGAACAGCGTCAGGCACAGCGCGGGCTGATCGGCCAGGAAGGCGGCGATCAGGGCCATCGACAGGTAGCTCAGGGTGCGGACCGCCGCCGCCGAGCGGTACACCGGCAGCTTGTGCGGCAGGCTGCGAACGCGTGCGGCCACCAGCAGTTGCGGCAGCATCCAGCCGCCCCCGGCGATGGCAGGCAGCAGCCCGATCACCCAGTTGGGTGCGCCCAGCCGGGAGGCAAAGCCCGCCACCACCACCGTCACGTTCAGGAAGCCGTCTCCGACGAAGACGCCCCAGCCGTTGAGAATCCCCAGTTGCTCGTTGCGGTCCCAACTGCGCCAGCCTCTCATTGCCAGCATTATCCGCGCCCGCATGGCCGGGGGTTCGGGATCAAGGGACGGGGCAGGATTTGCAGACCGGAATGCTTGGCCTGATCCCTATTCCTGCTTCCTGCCAATTTCGCGGCTCAGGCGGTCTGCGGCTACCAGCAACACGTCCCAGACGCCGGAAAAGGGCGGGGCGTAGGACAGATCGGTCTCGAACAGGTCCTGCACCTTGCCGCGCCCGTGCAGCAGCGCGGCCACGACGTCCACGCGCTTGACGCTTTCATGGTTCTGGCAGACCAGTTGCGCGCCCAGCAGGCGGCCCGTGCCGCGCTCGGCGGTCAGGCGCACGTAAATGGGTTTGGCCGTGGAGTAGTACCCGGCGTGATCGGTGCTGCTGACGTCCACGCTGGCGGCGTTCAGGCCCAGCGCGTCGGCCTCGGTCTGGGTCAGGCCAGTCCGGGCCGCGCCCAGCGCGAAGGTCTTGAAGATGCTGCTGCCCACCACGCCGGGAAAAGTGGCGTCGCCGCCCGCCATGTTCACGCCTGCCACCCGGCCCATGCGGTTGGCGGTCAGCCCCAGCGGAATATGCACCTTGCGGCGCGTGACCCGGTGGGTGGATTCGGTGTTGTCACCCGCCGAATACACGCCGTCCACACCCGTTTCCTGGCGGGTGTTGACGGCCACAGCCCCAGTCTTGCCGATGCGTGCCCCGGCGGCGCGGGCCAGCTCGACGTTCGGGCGCACGCCCACCGCCACGATGACCATATCGGCGCGGATCAGGCCGTGATCGGTCTGCACGCCCGTCACGCAGTCGCCTTTTCCGGTCAGGCCCTCCACCGTGGTGCCGCAGCGAATTTCCACGCCGTTGCTCTCCAGCTCTGCGCGGACCCGGACCTGATATTCGCCGTCCAGCATTCGCCCGGCCACCTCTGGCCCCTTTTCCACCACCACCACGCTCAGGCCCCGGCAATGCAGCGTCTCGGCCAGTTCCAGCCCGATATAGCCGCCGCCGACGATCACGGCCCGCTTTGCGCCGCCGCTGATGGTGGCCTCGATGGCCTGCCCATCGGGAATGTCGCGCAGGACATGCACGCCGCCCAGATCGGTCTTTGCCCAGTCGGGGCGAATGGCCGAGACTCCGGTGGCGATCAGCAGTTTGTCGTAAGGCTCGTGGGTGCTGCGCCCGGAATGATGATCGACAACCGTGATGGTTCTGGCTCTGGCGTCTACCCCTGTCACTTCGTGGCGCAGGCGGACGCCGATGCCACGGGCGCGCATCTGGGCCGGGGTGCGGGCGATCAGGTCACCAAAGCTGTCCACATCTCCGCCCAGCACGTAGGGCAGGCCGCACGCGCCGTAGCTGATGTACTCGCCGCGCTCGAAGACCACCACATCGGCCTCCGGGTTCTGGCGCAGGGCGCGGCTGGCCGCACTCATTCCGGCGGCCACGCCGCCCGCAATCACGATTCGCATGGGGCAGTCTAGGGCAGTTCTCCGAATTACGTCACCGAAAAAAAGGACTTCCGGCGACTCCATTCTCCGTCCTGCTCAGCAAAATCTACTCGCTACGCTCGGTCATAAAGAGACTATCTTTATGCCTGATGCTCCAGGGGGTGGGGGGTGGGCTGACCTGAGACCCCGTCTTTCGCTGGACGTTACAATGCCGGTCATCAACCACATGCCTGAGCTTCTTTTCAAGGAAGCCGGGTTCAGCACCGGACCTTTGCCGTCCACTGGAGTTCACATGAAAAGAGTTCATATGACAAGAGCCGTCCTGACCCTGACCGCCCTCGCCCTGCTCGCCACCACCGCGCAGGCCCGCACCTGGGACGCGATCAAGCAGAGCGGCACCATCAAGATCGCCACCGAGGGCGCGTTCCCTCCTTTCAACATCCTGGAAGGCAAGAAGCTGACCGGCTTTGAAGTCGATCTGGCCGAGGCTTTTGCCAGGGAACTGGGCCTGAAGGTGGAGTGGACCACCCAGCCCTTCGACAACCTGCTGATCGGCCTGAACCAGGACCGCTACGACTTCGTGATCGCCAGCCACGGCATCACGCCGCAGCGTGCCAAGGCGGTGGATTTCTCGAATCCGCATTACTGCACCGGGGGCGCGATTGTCTCCAAGGTCGGCGGTCCCATGACGGCTGCCGATCTGGCGGGCAAGTCGGTGGCCGTGCAGGTGGGCACCACCTACTTGGAAAACGTTCGCAAGGTGCCCGGCGTGGGCGACATCAAGACCTTTCCCAAGGACACCGACGCCCAGGCCGCGCTGATGTCGGGCCGCGTGGACGCCTGGGTGGGCGACAAGTTCACCGGCATTGATCTGGTCAAGGCCCAGAAGGGCAAGCTCAAGCAGGGCGCGCTGCTGTTCAACGAGCGCATTGCGATGGCCGTCAAGAAGGGCAACGACAGCCTATTGAAGGAACTGAACTCGGCGCTGGACAAGTCGCTGAACAACGGCACCTATGCCAAAATCAGCAACCAGTACTTCGGCCAGGACATTCGCTGCCGCAACTGAGTGGAGTGAAGTAGGAGAGGAGAAAGCGGCGGTTCCTGCGGGGCTGCCGCTTTCTCCGTTATCTTCAAGACAGCCTCAACCCTGGGGTGATCCAACAATGTCAACAGCCCTCTGACCCACCACGTCAAGAATTCGTGCGCCCCACGCTGGGCGGCACATCTGTTTTCCTGACCAAGTCAAGCTGTTGAGTTCCCAGGGAAAAATATGTTGAAAACGAGTGACCCCACGCGGGTCTATCTGGCGCTGTCGGCGGGGCTGGCGTTTGCCTTTGCCCTGGCCTACACGCTGCAAGGGCTGTATTTCGTGACCGTGGCGGGCCTGGACCCGCTGCAACTGCTTCTCATCGGCGCGGCGCTGGAGGGCGCTGCTTTCCTGCTGGAAGTGCCGACAGGCGTGGTGGCCGACGTGTACTCGCGCCGCCGCTCGGTCATTCTGGGCTGCCTCTGCCTGGGCGTGGCCATGGCGCTGGTGGCCGCGTTTCCAGTGTTCTGGGCCTTGCTGCTGACCCAGATCGTCTCGGCGGCGGGCTACACCTTCCTCAGCGGCGCTCAGCAGGCGTGGCTGGCGGATGAAGTGGGCGAGGACCGGGCCGCACACCTGTACCTGCTGGGCAGCCAGTATGGGCGGGCGGCGGGGATTGCCGGGATTGCGGCGACGGCGGCGCTGGCCACGTTGGGCCTGCACGTTCCGATTCTGGCGGGCGGCGCGGTGGCCCTTATTCTCGCCCTCTACCTGTGGGTGCGAATGCCGGAGGACGGCTTTTCCCCGGCCCCACGCGAGGAACGTCAGACCTGGGCCGTTCTGTCCGGCACCTTTCGCCAGGGGGTGCGCGAGGTTCGTGCCAGCCGGGTGCTGACCCTGCTGATGCTGAGCGCGGTGCTGTACGGCGCGAGCAGCGAGGCGCTGGACCGCTTGAGCGAATTTTTGCTGGTCGTGGAAGTGGGCCTGCCTGGTGGCCTCAGCGCCGCGAACTGGTTTGTGCTGCTGGCCCTGACCGTTCAGGTTGTTGGCTTTATCGTTACCGAACCCCTACGTCGCAGAATTGATCCGGCAGATGCACGGGCAGCCGCCCTGGCCCTGCGCTGGGTGCTGGGCCTCAGCGTGGCGGCGTTGCTGGCCTTCGCCTATGCTCCTGGCTTCGGCTGGGCGGCTCTGGCACTGGTGGTTCACGGCGTCCTGCGCGGGCTGTACTCGCCGCTGTACGACGCCTGGATCAACCGGGGATTGAATCCAGCCTCCCGCGCCACCGTCAATTCCATCGCCTCACAGGCGGACGCGCTGGGGCAGGTGACCTTTGGTCCGGTGTTCGGGCTGCTGGGCAACGTGCTGGGCGTGCGTGCGGCTCTGGCCCTGGCGGCGCTGGTACGGTTACCCACACTGGAAATAGTCAGGCGAGCGGGCGCAAAGAAGGCAGATTCAATTTCAGATTAAGCCAGTCTGCCAACTCACTCAGCCGCTCCTGCCGCGTATACTGGCCGGGCAGTGACCGGGAGGAGTACCCGCGCGTGCGCCCACAGGAAGTCCAGAGCGTGACTGAGAATCTGGACGGGACCGCAGCCGGAGAAAGTCGCCCGTGAGCAAGTCGGAAGAAGCCGCGTGAGCGGTGTGTAGACCCGTCCGGGTGCGCCCGTTACAGCGCAGAGCGAGCGCCCGCCATTCAGGTGGGAATTGCGGTGGTACCACGGGATCTGTCTTTTCTGACGTCTCGTCCGCGCACAGGTGAAAGCCTGGCGGACGGGGCGTTTTTTTGCTTCTTGGGCGGGGGAGGGATGGTTCTGTTCAATGACGATTCTGAGTGGATGAAGCCAGCTCGCCCCCGATTTTACTGGGGGCTACCACGGTTTAACCCCTCCGCCCCTTTGGGGCACCTCCCCTCAAGGGGGGGCAAGGGTTGCGGAATTGCCCGGCCAGCCATCTTTCCTGGCTCCCCTTGAGGGGAGCTAGCTGCGAAGCAGACTGAGGGGTTAAACCGCAAGCAGCCACCCTTGAAATTAAGAACGAATTTTATTTCTCTTCAAACCAATCCACCTCACTCTCAGGAGAACCGCCCATGACTGACCTTCCAGAAACCACCCCAGACAACACCACACCCGAAAATGACTCCATCCTCGCCAAGCAGTTTGACCCGCAGGCCGTGGAACCGGACTGGGCCGCCCGCTGGCGCAACGAACCCTTCCGCGCCGATGCCACCAGCGGCAAGGAGCCGTTCACCATCGTGATTCCGCCGCCCAACGTGACCGGCAACCTGCACCTGGGCCACGCGCTGGACAACACCCTGATTGACACCCTGATTCGCTACAAGCGCATGGCGGGCTTTGAGGCGCTGTATTTGCCAGGGATGGACCACGCCGGGATTTCCACGCAGGTGCTGGTGGAAAAGCAGTTGCGTGAGCAGGGCATCTCGCGTCACGATCTGGGCCGTGAGCGCTTTCTGGACAACGTGTGGGAGTGGAAGGCCGAGTCCGGCGGCATCATCCTCAACCAGCTCACGCGCCTGGGTGTCAGCGCCGACTGGACGCGCGAGCGCTTCACGATGGACGAGGGGCTAAGCCGCGCCGTTCGCGCCCAGTTTGTGCGTCTGTACCACGATGGAGCCGCCTACCGGGGCGAGCGAATCGTCAACTGGGACGTGGCCGCCCAGACCACCCTGTCGGAGCTGGAAATTGACCGCGAGGTCCGCAAGGGCAAGATGACCACGCTGTCCTACAAACTGGAGGACGCCTCTACCCCGGCCAGCAACGGCGAGGCGGGCGAGATTCTGATTGCCACCGTGCGTCCCGAAACCATCTTTGCCGATCAGGCGATTGCCGTGCATCCCGAGGACGGGCGCTTCACGCATCTGGTGGGGCAGAAAGCGCGAATTCCCCTGACAGACCGATACATTCCGGTCATCGCCGACGCCGCCGTGGAGATGGATTTCGGCGTGGGCGCGCTCAAGATCACCCCGGCGCACGATCCCACCGACTTTGAAATTGGCGAGCGGCACGGGCTGGCGCGGCCCAGCGTGATTGATCTGGAGGGGAATCTGACCTCCGATCTGGTGCCGGAAGCTTTCCGGGGCCTGGAACGCTTCGCGGCGCGCAAAGCGGTGGTCAAGGCGCTTATTGAATCCGGTGATCTGCTGGAGGAGAAGGACCACGACACCGCCATCGGCCTGTCTGAGCGGACGAAGGTGCCAGTGGAACCGATCATCAGCACGCAATGGTTTGTGCATATGAAGCCGTTTGCGGATCAGGTGCTGGCTGGGCTGGAAAAAGGCGAGATGCGCCTCGTTCCTGACCGTTACGGCAAGGTCAACCGCGACTGGCTGGAGAACATCCGCGACTGGAACATCTCCCGGCAGTTGTGGTGGGGCCACCAGATTCCGGCGTGGTACGACGCCGAGGGCAACATCTACGTCCCCGATCCCGAGAACCCCGAACTGGACTGCGATCAGGACCCGCGTTACGCGCATCTGGAACTGCGCCGTGACCCGGACGTGTTTGACACCTGGTTTTCCTCCAACCTGTGGCCCTTTTCCACGCTAGGCTGGCCCGACACCGACAGCGAGGACTTCCGCAAGTTCTACCCGACGCAGGTGCTGGTCACGGGCTACGACATCCTGTTTTTCTGGGTGGCGCGGATGCAGATGGCCGGGTACGGGCTGACTGGGCAGGCTCCCTTCAATACCGTCATGCTGCACGGCCTGTATCTGGACGCCAAGGGCCAGAAGATGTCCAAGAGCAAGGGCAACGGTATTGACCCGCTGGAATTGTTCGAGCAGTACGGCGTGGACGCCTGCCGCTTTGCCTTCGCTTTCCTGAGTACGGGCGGGCAGGACATCCGCCACGATGCGCGACGTTTTGAGCAGGGGCGCAACTTCGCCAACAAGCTGTGGAACGCGGCCCGCTTCGCCCTCATGCGGCTGGGCGAGGCGGTGGGTGGCCTGGAGGGCGAGGATGACCTGACGAACTATGTCCGTAGCCTCCAGCCCGGCGCAGCCAGCGCGACGCTGCGGAGCAAAGATGTGCTGACGGAGCTGGTGACGCGCGACGATCCGACCCCAGCAGACCGCTGGATCATCTCGCGCCTGAATGCCGTGACCGCTGAGGTGGGGGCGCAACTGGACGCCTTCGATCTGGGCGCGGCGATCCGCACGCTGTACGCCTTCACCTGGGATGAATTCTGCGACTGGTATATCGAGGCCGCCAAACCCGCACTGGCCGAGGGACGGCTGGGCAGCATGGCAACGCTGAAGGCCGTGCTGGAGCATATTCTGAAGCTGCTGCACCCCTTCATGCCGTTTATCACCTCCGAGGTCTATGCTGCGCTGGGGCACCGCCGTCAACTGGCGCTACACGCCTGGCCGCAGCCGGTGGACGCCCTGCACGACGCCGACGCCACCCGCACCTTCAACGGTCTGCGCGACGCGGTGGCCGCCGCCCGTAGTCTCAAGAACGAGCTGGGGCTGTCGCCACAGGACCGTCTGGGCGTGGTGGTGGAGGGTGAGCAGGCTGCGACGGTGTCCGCGAATGCCCGCGTGGTGGAAAGCATCGCCCGCGTGAATCTGGTGTCCGAGCTGGAGGGCCGCACCCTCTCCGCTGTGGAGGGTGGCGTGACCGTCCGCGCCCCGCTGGAAGGCACCGTGGATATTGCCGAGTGGCTGGGCAAACAGAAGAAGCGCCTCGCTGAACTGGACAAGCAGATCAAGCAGGCGCAGGGTAAGCTGTCAAGCGAAGCTTTCGTGGCCCGCGCCCCCGCCGAGGTCATTGAGGAGGAGAAACGCCGGGTGCAGGACTTCGGCGCACAGAAAGAAAGGTTGGAAGCGGTGCTGGCGCAGTTCTGAGGATGTCTCCCGGCTGAGAGCGCAAGCCTGATGCCGGAAACGGGACGCCCGCTTCCACTTTTGAGTCATACTTAGAAGTGGAAGTACTTTTCGGCCTGTTCCTCCCACTTTTCCCCCACTCCAAGGAGAATCCCATGCCCCCCCTTCGCCCCGACATCGACCCCAACGGCCTGCTGGAATACTCGGTGGTCTACACGGACCGTTCTCTCAACCACATGTCCGCCGCCTTCCAGAAGGTCATGAATGATCTGTCCACCGAGTTGAAGGCGGTCTACCACGCCGAGGCTGTGGCGATCATTCCGGGTTCGGGCACGTCTGCAATGGAAGCGGTGGTGGATCAACTGGCGCAGGGGCAACGCTGTCTGGTGGTCCGCAACGGCTGGTTCAGTTACCGCTGGTCCCAGATTTTCGAGATGAGCCGCGTGCCGGAATCGGTGACGGTCCTTTCGGCCCAGGCGCAGACGGACGGGCATCAGGAGCCTTTTGCGCCCCCGCCCATCGGGGAAGTGGTGGAGGCCATTCGCCGCGAGAAACCCGCGCTAGTGTTCGCGCCGCATGTGGAAACCTCGTCGGGCATCATCCTGCCGGAAGAGTACATTCGCCAGATGGCGCAGGCCACGCACGAGGGCGGCGGGCTACTGGTCATCGACTGCATTGCCTCGGGGTGCGTGTGGCTGGACATGGCGACACTGGGCATCGACGTGCTGATCACCGCGCCGCAGAAAGGCTGGAGCAGCACGCCCTGCGCCGGAATCGCGCTGCTGAGTAAGGCAGCGACTGAGCGGGTGGACGCCACCGATTCGGTCAGTTTTACCCTGGACCTCAAAAAGTGGCTGAACATCATGCGCGCCTACGAGGGCGGCGGCTTCGCGTACCACGCCACCCTGCCCACCGACGGCCTGCGTCAGTTCCGCGACACCGTGCTGGAGATGAAGGCGTTCGGCTTCGAGAAGGCGCAGGAGGCACAGTGGAATCTCGGCAACCGGGTTCGTGAAGTGCTGAAAGCGGCAGGCTTCTCGGGCGTCGCTGCCGAGGGGTTCAAAGCTCCGGGTGTGGTGGTCAGTTATACCGATGTGGACGCCATTCAGAGCGGCAAGGCGTTCCGTGAGGCTGGTCTCCAGATCGCGGCGGGCGTGCCGCTTCAGGTGGGCGAGGGAGCGGACTTCAAGACCTTCCGCATCGGTCTGTTCGGGCTGGACAAGCTGGCGGATGTGGACGGAGCGGTGGGGCGCTTTGAGCGGGGGCTTCAGGCCGTTGCAGCGCCGCCGCAGGCTGCCACTTCCCGCTGAGGTCTGGGAAATTCGCCCTGCGCCCGTTGGCCTTCCTCTCACGCCTCCGCCGTGCCAGCCGCGCAAGATAGAACCATGAGTGATTCTAATAAGCCTGAAAATCCCACCTTCAGCACCGAGATGACCGACAAGCAGCGCACGGAAGTCCGGGGCGAAACCCCGCGTGGCGCGAAACAGGAGCAGGGCGCGCACATGTCGCAGGAGACTGTGGACGAGAACATCGAGCGCGATTCCTCAGCGGGCTTCGTCGATCCCGGCGGTTGGAAGGGCGTGGACTACGACAAGAAATCCGAGCAGAAAGACGACGAGAAATAAGTTTCTCTCCTGTGGAGGCGGCCCCGCAACACTGCCGGGGCCGCCTTCATTATTGTTATGTCGTGCCCACCCTTTTTCTGCTGATCGGCCTGCCGGGCGCGGGCAAGACCACGCTGGCGCGGCGGCTGGAGACGGAATACGCGGCCCTGCGTCTGACGCCCGACGAGTGGATGACGCCTCTGTTCGGCGCGGGCGAGTTCGGCGATAAGCGCTGGATTCTGGAATCCCGGCTGCTGTGGGGCGTGGCGGCGCGTGCTTTAACGCTGGGCATGAACGTGATTCTCGATTACGGCTGCTGGGCAGGGGAGGAACGCGATCTGTTCCGCTCCCGCGCCGCAGAACTGGGTGTTCGTTTTGAACTGCATGTGCTGGACGTGCCACTGGATGTTCTCTGGCAACGGCTGGAGGCGCGGAATCTCAATCTGCCGCCCGACACCTTTCCAATCTCACGCGCTGAACTGGAGGAGTGGGCAGGGTGGTATCAAGTGCCTGTGCCGGAGGAACTGGCGGTGACTGAAGTTCCACCCTTCGTCTCAAAAGTCTGGGAGTGGCAACCATGACGCCCACCCTGCACGAACTGGCCGACTGGCTGCGCGCGGAATTTGGCGAGGCACAGCCGCTCAAGCGCGACGGGCCGCCGGAAGTTCGGAAGCTGGCGCTGGCCCTCGAACCCGCCGACTTGCCGCCCGAAGTGGACGCCGACGCGCTGTTCGTTCACCGTTCCCTGCGGGTGGGGGAGAGGTGGCCCGGTCTGGGCGTGCTGGGCGTCCACGACGGCTTCGATCTGGCCCTGACGACAGGGCCGAACCATCGGCTGGCCCGCACTCTGGGCTGGCGCGACGTGCAGGAGGTGGTCTGGAAGGGCGAATTGAAGGGCATCACCGCCACGCCTCCGCAACAGAGCTGGGATGAATTGCGCGCCGCCCTGCATGCCGAACTGGGAGGCGAGGACAGTTCGTGGCCGCCTGCCGACACCTCTGGCCCGTTGCGGGTGGCGCTGATGAATGCCATGAATCCAGGTCTGATCGAACATGTCGCTGATGGGGGGGTGCGGGTGTATCTGACCGGGCAACTGCGCCCCTCGGCATCGGCGGCGGCCCACGCGCGGGGGATGGGCGTGATCGCGCTGGGCCACCGCCGCAGCGAGGAATGGGGCTTGCGGCGGCTGGCAGATGAACTGCGCTCTGCCTTTGCCGGCCTTCAGACCGCTGTCCACGAACACAGAGACTGACGCGGCCCTGACGGCGGTTTAAGGTTTCCTCACGCGGCGTTCAGGGGGCGTCATGGCCGGGCGGGTACGCTGACCCGTATGAAGATGCCCCGAATAAAGATGCCCCGAGTCAAGATGGCCGGGCGCAAGAGCCTGTTGCTGGGCGCGGCCCTGATGGTGGGCGGCGCGTCCCTCTCCTCGGCGGGGGCGGCGGGGCTGTCGCCCACGCTGCTGGAGCGGGCCAAGCGCGGTGACCAGACCAAGGTGGGCGTGATCGTGCGCTTTCAGTTCGGCAACGACTCGCGCGGACGCGCCCAGCTCAAGAACCTGCGTTCGCAACTCAATGGCCGCCTGGATCAGCTCGGCTCGTCGGCAGGCTTTCTGGCCAACGCCATCAAGAGCGGTCAGGCCACCGCATTGTGGCTGGACCAGAGCATCTTCCTGCCGCTGACCCCGGTGCAGGCACGTGCGCTGGCCGCCCTGCCCTTCGTGACCGACGTGTTCGAGAACTTCAAGGTCAAGATTCCCAATCCCCAGAAGGCCGTGGCCCTGAGCGCCTCTGCCGCCGCCGCCGGAGAGCCGTGGCATCTGGCCAAGATCGGTGCGCCGCAGGCGTGGGCCGCCGGGTTCAAGGGCCAGGGCATCAAGATCGGGCATCTGGACAGCGGCGTGGACCCCAACCACCCGCAACTCAAGGGCAAGGTCATCGCCTTCGCCGAGTTCGATGCCGAGGGCAACCGCGTCAACAGCCAGCCTCACGACAGCGCCGATCACGGCACCCACACGGCGGGTCTGCTGGTGGGCAACACGGTGGGCGTGGCCCCCGACGCCAAGATCATCAGCGCGCTGGTGCTGCCCAACAACGAGGGCACCTTTGCAGAGGTGATCGCCGGGATGCAGTACGTGCTGGACCCCGACAACAACGCCGACACCGACGATGGCGCGGACGTGGTGAACATGAGCCTGGGCATTCCCGGCACCTACGACGAGTTCATCGTGCCGCTGGAAAACATGCTCAAGGCCGGGGTGGTTCCGGTCTTCGCCATCGGTAACTTTGGCCCGGCGTCGGCTAGCACGGGCAGCCCCGGCAACCTGCCGGACGCGATTGGCGTGGGCGCGGTGGACCAGAACGGCAACGTGGCGTCTTTCAGCAGCCGGGGGCCGGTGGCCTGGACCGGCAAGATCAATGGCGTGTTTGTCAAACCCGACATCGCCGCGCCGGGCGTGGACATCACCAGCTCGATTCCGGGGGACAAGTACGGGGCCAAGAGCGGCAGTTCGCAGGCCAGCCCCATCGCGGCGGGGGCGGTGGCCCTGTTGCTCTCGGCCAAGCCCGGCAGCAGTGTGGACGCCATTAAAAACGCGCTGTATACCAGCGCGAGCAATGCGGGCAGCAAGAACAACAACGTGGGCTTCGGTCTGATCAGCGTGCCGGGCGCGCTGGCCAAGCTGGGCGTGAACGTGGGCGCACCTGCCCCCACTCCCCAGCCCACCCCTGCCCCCGCACCGACTCCGACGCCCCCGCCTGCGCCCAAGCCCACCCCGACGCCTGCACCCACGCCCACGCCACCTCCTGCTCCCAAGCCGACGCCTACGCCCACCCCCACGC
>NZ_MSTI01000001.1 GCF_001949125.1 Deinococcus marmoris | reverse complement strand
CCCGTTCCTGTCGCGCAATTTCCAGCTCTCGTTCGAGTTCTGTAAGACGAGCCTCCTGTGGTGAAAGGGCGGGGATCCCCCGCCCGGTGAAGGCAGGGCGGCCAGCGGCCGTCTGGTTGTCCTGTTGTTGCTTCCACCGCACGACGTAGTGAGGAGGAACGCCGAGGTCACGGGCGATCTGAGCGCAACTCTTACCGGTCGTGCGAACCAGGCGGACAGCTTCGTATTTGAACTCAGCGGTGAACTTTTGCTTGGGTACGGACATTCTGTCCTCCAGTGTGAATCACACTGAACTTACCCTCCACCAAACCCTAACAACATCACACCGCGCTGGAGGTGGTCAGGGATCACCACGAGCGCTGGAACGGCCAGGGGTATCCGGCGGGCAAGGTGGGGTGTGAAATCAGCCTGGCAGGCCGGGTGTTTGCGCTGTGCGACGTGTACGACGCGTTGACGAGCAAGCGGCCTTACAAGGCAGCGTGGACAGTAGAGGCAGCGCTGGCTGAGATTGAGGGGCAGGCGGGGCGGCATTTCGATCCGGTGCTGACGGGGGTGTTTGTGGAGTTGTTGGGGAGTAAAGGTGCGCGACCAAACTGATCTTGGCTGCCTGGCCCTCAGGTAGCGTTCATGTCAGGAAGTGCAAAGAAGTCATATGGACTCCGATTGAAAGATATTAAAAACACCTGGAAATCCGAGTGGGAGGAAGAGCGTCCTCTCTTCGAGCTGTACCAGTCATGGGCGTCTGTTCATGACGAGAGCGAGCAGGAGAAATACGGGTTCCGGGCGTGAAGTGGAGAAATCGGCGCTGTCCCGATTTCTGCACGAAACAGAAAGCGGCCTGGGCCTCGGTCACTGGTTCTTTGAACCAGTACTCCGGAAGGTTTTTGACGAATGGGGTGGGGATCGTCCATGTTGATGTGTGGCAACAAAACGGACGACCCCCAGCCAGATTCTAGCGGCCCTGCTCCCTGGAACCAGCCTGCGTTCCACCCAGGCCGCCTATCTTCAGGTGCTGTTGGTGCTGTGGCTGGTCGTTCCTGGACGACTGAATTTCACCAATCTGGCCCGCTATGGCGGGCCATCTGAGCGAACCCATCGCGCCTGGTTCCAGAAACCAATGCCGTGGGTGGAGTTGAACACCAGTTTGATCTTGCAGATGCAAGATCAGCAGTGTCTGGG
>NZ_MSTI01000127.1 GCF_001949125.1 Deinococcus marmoris | reverse complement strand
GCTTTTTTCAGGATATCCCGTTCCTGTCGCGCAATTTCCAGCTCTCGTTCGAGTTCTGTAAGACGAGCCTCCTGTGGTGAAAGGGCGGGGATCCCCCGCCCGGTGAAGGCAGGGCGGCCAGCGGCCGTCTGGTTGTCCTGTTGTTGCTTCCACCGGACGACGTAGTGAGGAGGAACGCCGAGGTCACGGGCGATCTGAGCGCAACTCTTACCGGTTGTGCGAACCAGGCGGACAGCTTCGTATTTGAACTCAGCGGTGAACTTTTGCTTGGGTACGGACATTCTGTCCTCCAGTGTGAATCACACTGAACTTACCCTCCACCAAACCCTAACAACATCAAAGGTCAAGCAGCAGAAGTGCTTGGCGCACCTGATCCGAAACGCGGATGAGGTCGCCGCTGGGGAGCAGAGTCGCCCAGGGCGCGGGGAGGGGTACGGACAGCGGGTGGCGCAGGTCTTCCGGGATGGCATCCGACTGCACCGGGACGTGACGATGGGTGGGTGTACGCGGGAGGAATATGCGCAGCAGGGTGAGGGACTCACCCTGCGTCTGGACACCCTGCTGAACCGGGCGCCGCTGAAGTCGAAGGCGAAGGAGCGCCTCCGGCTGGGCCTTCTGAAACAGCACGTGCTGGATCGGTTGTGGCCGTTCCTGAAGGACCCCGACATTCCCCCAACGAATAACGCGGCTGAACGGAGCCTGCGGACTGTGGTGATGTCGAGGAAAGTCTCACAATGCAGCAAGAACGCCCTCGGTGCGCAGACGTAGATGCGCATCAAGTCCACGGTGGAGACTGCGCGGTTGCGCGGTCAGGATCCCGTCGCGGTCTTGACCAGCCTTACCCGCTAATCACAGACTCTCTACTTCATACCTTCCAGTTCTTGGGGGACAGACCACTCTCTCTATTGAGACAGCTCTTCAGGACTGTTCTCTCCAAAATCCAGCCCCCAGTCCACCTGCCGTCCCTCAATACGTCGCCGTTTGGCCTGGTACATCCGGGTGTCGGCCAGGGACAGCCATTCGTCCAGACCCTCTTCCGGCCACTGCGCCCAGCCGCTGTGAAGACAGATAGGGCCGACACCAAGAGGCCAACTTGCCACGCGCAGCGCATGGGTCAGGCGTATGGTCAACTCGCTCAGTCGAGCTGGCGTGCCCCAGACCAGCAGCGCGAACTCATCGCCACCCAGCCGGAAGGCCGCATGCGGCGCTGGCAAAGCCTGCGTCAAGATCTGTCCCACAGTTGCGAGTACCGCGTCGCCAGCCTGGTGCCCGAATTCATCGTTGATCTGCTTGAACCGGTGGACATCAAGAATGGCCAGATTCAGGGGACGTTCTTCATGCTGGGCTGTCGTCAGTGCGATGAACGCGTCGTGGTCAAAAGCCCGGCGGTTAAGTAACCCTGTGAGCGCGTCGGTCCGGGTCAACTGCTTGAGTTCTTCTCGTAAGGCTGCATTCTCCAGCGCAATCGAAACGTGCTGGGCCAACAATTGCAAGAACTGCAAATCGGTTTCGTCGAATGCCCCCGCCTCATAGCTCTGCACCGATAGGACGCCCACACGTTTGCCCTTAACCTCCAGCGGCACGTATAACATGGACGGGACAGGTTGATAAAGCAGCTCACGTTCATCTTCTGGCTCAATGTCCAGAACGACCGTGTTGTCCTGCAAAATCCTCCGGGCCCGGAGCGAGTGTTCTTTCAGGTAGGTATAGATGTGAGGCACCGAGAGGGCCTCGCCGTGCAGCACACGCTCGACAATACCTTCTGGATAAAAGGGCAGAGACTGAGTATGGCGCTGCTGACCCTCGTACATCTCCCAGAGCCAGTCGCCATCCGGTTGTTGGAGCGCGAGGAGCGTGATCTGGGCCGGAAAGAGCTTTTGAGCCTGCTCGTGGACGGCCTGTACCACCGCGTCAACTTCGTGACTGTTCTGAGCCAGTAAAGCCAGTGCGTCAATCAGCTGATGATAGCGTTCAAGTTCAGCTCGGATAGGCTCTGGCAAGGACATTCTCCAGACTCAGGTCAACTGAGTGACAGTGCGGCTCAGGTGAGCCTGAGCGGTGAGGGTGAGGGCAAGGCCCAGGCGCAACATGCCCCGTCTTGCAGACTTTTATGGAGCTACCGACTTTGCCAGCGGAATCGAAGTCTCAGCCCACCTCTTGAGACACGTCAGGCTTGGTTCCGCTGGGCATAGGCTTTCCCCGAACCGCCAGGCCACCGCCTGCTCAAGCGGCATAGGCGCGGAGAAAAAATAACCCTGGAGCAGGTCACAACCCAGGCCAACGAGAATCTTGCGTTGCAGGTCAGTCTCAATGCCTTCGGCCACCACCTCAAGCTCCAACTCATGCGCCAGAGCAATCGTCGAGCGCACGATGGCCAGATTTTTGTGCCCATAGGTTTCAAGCCCCAGCCCCTGAATAAATGAGCGGTCGATCTTGAGAACGTCCAACGGAAAGCGGTTCAGGTAGGCGAGGCTCGAGTAGCCCGTACCAAAATCATCAAGGGCCAGCCGCACCTTCAGCACCTTGAGCTGCTCAAGCACATCCACCACATCCCGGCCTGGACTCATCAACATGCTTTCGGTCAACTCGAGTTCCAGCATGTGGGCGGGCAGTCCGCTGACCATCAGGGCGCTCCGCACATCATCTCTGAACCGTGGAGATTCGAGCTGCCTTGCAGAGACGTTGACGCTCACCTGCACAGGCCCGCCGGGCCATGCGGCGGCCTGCTGGCAAGCTTCTCGCAACACCCAGCCGCCGATGTCGAGGATCAGGTCGCTCTGTTCAGCCAGTGCAATAAAGACCTGCGGCGAAATGGCTCCACGTTCGGGATGGGTCCAGCGCAGCAGCGCTTCCACGGCATGCAGGCTCCCGGAGCGGGCTTGAACCAGCGGCTGAAACACCAGGAAAAGCTGGCGGTTCGCAAACGCCTGGCGCAACTCCACCTCCAGGGTCAGGGCCGTCAGTTCAACGGCATACTCCTCGGCATCGTACCGGGAGACGGTCTGACCGAGCTGTTTGGACCGGTACAGGGCGTCTTCGGCCTGCTGAACGACAGACTCGGCGTCCTCTCCCGATTGAGATTCAGGACTGACGCCGATATGGTACTTGACGTAAAGCGTCTCGCCCCGCACGGCAAAGGGCCGCCCCATGATTTGGGTCAACGCCTTAATAGTCGACTCCCCTGAGCCGCCAGGGACACGGAGCGCAAACCCGTTCCCGCCGGCCCGGGCGACGCTGCACTCGGGGAGGTCATGCTCGAGGCGGTGCGCCACGGCGATCAGCAGGGCGTCCCCCGTGGTGTGACCATACTGTCGATTGACGTTTCTGAAGTGTTTCAGATCAAGAATAATGACTGTAGGGTGCTGCCCGCCGGCCAGGGTCTGATTCAGCGCACGGACGAAGGCAGGCCGGTTCATCAGATCTGTCAGGCCATCGACGTAGGCCAGCCGCTCAAGTTGCTTGAGATGTGCGTCGCGCTCAATGACCATGCTGGCCAGACCGGCCAAATGATCCAGCACCGGCTGGGCTTCAATCAGCTCGCCCGTCTCTGGCGGCTGAAGTTCGAGCGCGCCGATACGAATAGCTCCAGCCAGGATCTCCGCCGACATTCCTGGTGCGGAGGGGGCGCGCGGCGCATCGTCGGAGAGGTGCAGGGCGGCCTGGGCCTGCGGGAAGGAGACCTCAAGAGCATTCAGAATCTGGTCCAGGACCTCCTGAAGCGGTGCTCCCTGAGCGCAGAGATGTAATGCCTGGGTCTGCCGGGTGTTCATTGCCAGCCGACGTTGACGATTGGTGTCGTCACGTCCGTAGCCGATCATCCGGTCAAGCTGTCCGTCGGCTCCGAACACCGGCAGGTAATGCCGCTGGTGATACCTGAATTGCCCGTCCGGGTCGCGTATGGCCTCTTCCCAGTTGACCCAGCGGCGACTGCGGGTGGCCTCCGCGAAAAGGCGCTGACGATCGGCGGCCAGTTGCGGATCATGCCCGCGCCAGCGGCAGTATTCGGTGTCAGTCAGTCCAATGATGCCCTGACGCACCTCAGGATTCCCGATGGCCGCCGGGTTGGCGTAGACGTAGCGTCCCTGCTGGTCGAGCACGGCCACCTGGTACGGAAGATCCTCGAGAATCGTTTGGTAGAACTTTTTCTGCTCGGCCAGTTCCTGGCGGATCTGCACCTCATCCGTGATGTCTCGCGCCACCACCAGAACTCCGGCCACAAGCGGATCGTCAAGGAGGCTGACCCAGGTGAGTTCCAGGTCTCTCCAGGAGCCGTCCTGATGGCGAACCTGATAGTGACGCCATTCAGGTGCTGGCAATTCGGCAAAATCGTTTTTGACTCGAGCGGCTTCCTCAAGGGTCAGGAAATTAACCACCGGTTGACCAAGCACCGACATCACTTCGTAGCCGAGGTAGTGATGGACGCTCTCACTGGCGTAAGCAACCTTTCCTTCGGCATCGAGAATCAGCACGAGGTTCGTGACCAGCGCCATGATGTTCCGGGACACCGTTTCAAGTGCTTCCTGCTGTGCGGCCGTCATGCCAGACACCGCGAGTCTGCTGGCCCACTTCGCGTAGACCTCCAATTCCTACCCAACTTGACCGTCACTGCCAGAATCTGGAGGAGCCAGGAAGACCCACTGATAGCAATCACCGGAAAGCAGATAAGGTGTCTCGTCTCCTGGCACCCATTCAGAGCCGTGCCATGCGATTCAGATTTTAACAGCATGTCCTGTTCGACAAGCCTGAATTGGCCATGTTCCCCCATGTTGGGGAATGGTGAGTGACTGGCCATCGGCCTTATCGAGGGCATGACGACAGTCTAAGAAATCCTTCTCTCCGACTTCTTACTCAGAATCTAAACTTGTATAATTAAATTTAGATCGAAAATTGAGGACTCTCAGCAGATATCTTGAAGGATTTGTTGTACGCAATTTCGAAATCAATTCCTACTGAGTGTAAAATTACAGAGTGATAAAAATGTGCTAATTTTCCATAGATGTTAGCTGATCTTAAGTGACAAGGCTTTGAAAACCTTCGAGTTACCGCCCTAATCTTTATAATTCTTTATATAGAATTTTAAGATCGGCGATATGCATATCTACTTACACGCAAAGCAATTTTCATCGCGGAAGTCAGTCGATTGAATCCGTGCTGAACGTACTCCTGGTCCTTAGCATAGGAGAGCGCGCTGATCTTGAAGTGCTCCCGAACCCGTTGCAACATGTTGGACCACTCGGTTGCGGCCCTGACGTTTGGCTTCATACAGTGCCTCGTCTGCACGTGCGAAAATGTCAATGACCAAATCTTCCGGCACCTGCACGAACTGGTGCGGTAAGCTGGCGATGCCGATGCTCACCGTCACGGTGATTTCCTGCCCATTCCAGTGCAGCCGCAACTGCTCAATCGCCGCCCTCAGCCTCTCCGCAATGATCAAGGCGCCGGCCGCTGGCGTATGGGGTAGGAGCACCACCAGTTCTTCGCCTCCGTAGCGTCCCGCCACATCTGAACGGCGCAGCTGCTGCTGGACGCATATTCCCAGCGCCGCCAAGACATGGTCACCTGCCAGGTGACCATAAGTGTCATTGATGGCCTTGAAGTGATCGAGATCCAGCACCAGGACGCTGGTGGAGAACGCGTGCCGGGCAGCGAGTTGCACCGTTTCTTGCAACCGGCCCAGCCACGCGCGTTTGTTCATCAACCCCGTCAAATCATCCACTGTCGCCAAACTGTACAAACGGGCGTTCTCGACGGCCACCGCCGCCTGGGCCGCAAAGATTTCCAGCAGATGCAGGTCGCCACTGCCCTGCGCGGGATTATCCACCATCACCACGCCCAGCGTGCGCTCCCCCGCTTTCAGCGGCAAAATGACTTTAGGGCCCAGATGTGCTTGGCCGCTCTCCACCGCGCCGCGGATCAGGGCCTGCTCTTCGGGCGTCAGGAGCGCCCAATCGGTGTGGCCAAAACGTCCGGTCCCAATCCGGAGGGTGAACTCCTGCAGCTCGGCCGTGAGGACAGCCCCGCTGATAGCCAGGGCCAGGGCCTCATGGCCGGGCGTGAGGACGGCCAGCACGGCGCTGGTAAAGCCGAGTAGGCCCTGGATCTGCAGCAAGATGCCAAGCAGCAAGTCATCAAGGGGTTGCAAGCGGTGCAGCTCCGGGGTGGCTTTCAGAATATATTCCAAACCGCTGCGCGAGGCGTGCAGCGCCCGGACGTGCCGATAGGTCTTCAGCGCGGCATCCACCCACACCAGCAGCTTGTCTGGGCCTTCAGATTTGTCGTGATAGCCCTGAATGTCCAGCTCGCGCAACATCTGGCGCGGCGGCTTTTCCGAAGCGTAACCGGTCTGTAACACGATTTGGACTTTGGGGTCAAAGGTTCGCACAGCCTTGACGACGTCTTCGCCGGTCATGCCGGGCATGAAATAATCGAGCAGCATGATATGGACGTCGCGCCCACGGCAGAGCTTAATGGCCTGTTCACCACTCGCCGCTGACAGGACCTCGTGCCCGTCGACTTCAAGCAGGCGGCAGAGTGTGCTGCGCAGGGCGTCATCGTCGTCGACTACCAGCACGGTGTGCCCGGAAGGTTGAGCTGTGGTGCGTAATCTGGCCATGGGAGTCTCCCTGGCTCAACAACCTAGTGCGCCTCTCCTCACAAAGACCTGACTGAGCCTGAGTTCAATTTGTGCGTGTCTGGTCAAGCCCTTGAGGCTGGCGCCCGAACTCGAGGGGTCTCAAGTCGGCCAGTGCAGAGCATGGGCTATGGCCGGGCTTACGCCTGAGATGGAAAGTGCACGGCAAATGTCGTGCCTTTACCCACGAAGGTACGGACGTCGATCTCGCCCTTGAAATGTCCCGTGACAATATCGTGGAGAATGCTCAATCCTAAACCTGTACCCTTGCCCACGTCTTTGGTGGTGAACAGAGGATCAAAAATGCGGGGCAGCACTTCCGGCGCGATACCGGTGCCCGTATCTTCCACCTCCATGACCGGGTGACCACCACGTTCCACAAACCGGACGGAGACACGTCTTTCTACAGTGGATTCGCAGGCGTGAATCCCATTCACGACCAGATTCGTCAAGACTTGCGTGAAACGGCCCGGCTCCCCGCGCACCAGCACCTGATCTTCAGGCTTCTCGAACAGCAGAGAAACATTCGCATTCCGGGCCTGGTGAGCGATCATGGTTAAGGTATCGGTGACCAGTCTCACCGCGTTAAAGGTGATGACACCCGTGACCGTGTCCCGCGTATGGCTCCGCACCGTACGAAGGAATTCCCCAATACGGCCCGTGCTCTTCACGCCTTCCACAAGAATGGAGCGCAGTTCTGTCGCAATCTCCCGGTGGTCATCCTCGGTGACTCCTGGCACGCCCACCGAGTCGCAATATTCCTTGGCCAGCCGCTCCGCTTCGTAGAGAGAATTCATTGTTGCTGCCAACGGGGTATTGATCTCATGGGCCAGACCTGCAGTCAATCGTCCCAGACTGGCCAGTTTCTCACTGGCCAGCAGCCGTGATTGACTGGCCCGCAACGCTTCAGTGGCCGCGTAGCGTTCCGTGATATCCCGCTCCAGGCTCATCAACATCTCCCGGCCATCAATCCAGACGAACGCCAGATGAATCTCCACTGGAAAGTCGCTTCCGTCCTTGCGACGGTGAACGGTCTCCATGCGGAGACGTCCCTGCTCACGAATCTGCCCCTTGAAGGCGTCGTTCGCTCCAGGCTGGCCCTGCAGGGCCTCGCCGTCAATCATGAGCAGGTACGTGCTCTGGCCCGTCAATTCCTCAACCGTATAGCCGTTCATGCTGGCCGCGACCTCATTGCAGGCCACGATCGGCATGTCTCCATCCAGATCGACCAGCATGATGCCGTCTGGAGAATGGTCGAACAACACTTGAAACGTCCGGCGGCTTTGATCGAGTGCGAGGTCTGCTTCCCGGCGGTCGGTGACGTCACGTGAATTCATGACCATGCCGCAGACATGGGGGTCATCCAGCCGGTTCGTGGCCACCCATTCCAGCCAACGGTAACTGCCATCAGCGTGCTGAAAACGGCTGGTCAGGCTGCTGGTCGCGCCACTTCCACCAAACACGGCGGTGGCGAATGTCTGGCGGATTTCGGCGTATTCGTCCGGATGCATGGCCTGGAGAACTTCTGTGCCTTTGATGATCTCTGGGTCCAGGCCGAGAATGCGGTGGAGGGACGGACTGGCATAGGTGATGTACCCACCACGGTTGACTATGGTCACGATATCGCTGCTCTGCTGAACCAGTGCTCGGAACCGCCCTTCACTCGCCATGAGCGCGTCTTCCGTGTGTTTCTGTGCCGTGATGTCGATCATAAATCCGGCCACACGGACCATGACGTCCCCTTCAATCACTGGCGTGATGTGGTCACGCACCCACACGACGCGGTGATCGGCAGCGTGCATGCGGTACTCCAGTTCAAAGGGCTGTCCCGTCTGGGTCAAGCGTTCGTAGGCTGCGAGAGTCTGTTCGCGGTCGTCTAGGTGGAGACGGGATTCCCAGAAGGCGGGTGTGGCGAGCCATGCCGCTGAGGTGTACCCAAAAAGAGTTTCCACGCCCTCCGAGATAAACGTGCCGTGACCCGTACTGGGGTACGCCTCCCAAACGACGCCGTTGATCAGGTTAAGCAGGCCGAGCAATTCTGTGGTCTGCGTCATCTGGATCCCACATGTATGGAGGCGTGAGACTCGCCGTGCCTGGTCTTGACTCGCATGTCCTGAACTCTAGAGTTCAGGGTCTTACGCAGTTCTCCTCACTCCCTGATATGGACTCCGATTGAAAGGTGTTGGAAAACACCTGGAAATCCGAATGGGCGTCCAAGCGTCCTCTCTGCGAGCTGTACCAGTCATGGCGCTGTTCTGGACAAGACAGTGAGCAGGAGAAAAACGGGTGCCTGACGTAAAGTACGGGAATCGGGACAGCGCCGATTTGGGCATGCCCCGTTTTCACGGAGTTGATGCTGTGCCGCATAGTTTGTGCTGAATGGGCCAAAGACACCGCCCTCCCGAGGCGATTGGGCCATAGGATGAGATGTGTCGAACTAGACTCCGCTGCCTACGCATTACGGTGTTTGTTGCCCTCAGAATTTGGTGGCCTTCTTCCCATCAGCGGAGGGTATCTGCAGGCCTGATGGCTGAGGAAATGCTGTCGCCGCTCAGCGATCTGCAGAATTCTGCATTTTTAGCACCCTGAGCGTCTCATTTTGTGACATCGCTGCAACGGCTCTGACAGTAGAACGGGTTCAGAAAGGCGCCGCCCGACGCTCCCTGACCGAAAAGGCTACTCCATGACGGTTCCCCCTCGCAGTTCACCTGTCACCGTCTTGCTGGTGGAGGACAACATCGCGATCCGCACCTTGCAGCGCTACGTGCTGACCCGGGCGGGGATCACAGTGGTGGAATGTGCGGACCTCCCAGACGCGGAAAACTATCTGCGCACCCAGACGCCAGAAGTGATTGTGCTGGATCTGAACCTCCCGGGCGGGCACGGACTGAACCTGCTGCCACAGATCAACCGCCGCCGAACGGCGGTGCTGGTGATGACGGCCATGGGTCAGCAGCACACCCTGAATGCCAGTGAAGATCTCCGAGACGACTTCATGACCAAACCATTCGACCCGGACACCTTTGTGCTGCGGGTTCAGCACCTGGCGCGGCAACAGCAAGCATGAAAGGCCATCGGCTCGTCCTGGGGTTTGGGATCCTCAGCCTGGGAATCAGCCTCGCGCTGACCTTGCTGATTCTGGCCACTGGCATGACCCTGCTCACCGACCACTTCCATCCAGGCGCCCGGAGCATCTGGCCGGTGTTGATCTTCACCTGCGTGATTGGCGGTCTAAGTTGCGTGATCCTGAGCGTGTTGCAGTTCGTTCAACTCGGTGCATTGCAGAGCGCCGAGTTGAACGCCACAGTGCGTGAAGCCCAGTGGAGCGAAGCCCTACTCGCCTGGGCGTACGCGGAGGTACCGCTCCCTGGGCGCCTGGATGAGGCCGGCGTTCAAACCTTGCTGAAATTGCGCGATAGCCTGAGCGGCGAGGTTTCTGACCGACTCAAGACCCTGTACGGGGCCCAGGGCTGGCTGTCGCGCGATCTGCGCCTCCTGACCCGGCGCTCGACGCCAGTGGTGGTCCGCGCGGAGGCCATCGAGCGCCTGGCCCTGCTGCGCGAACCGCTCGCCCTGGACGCTCTGGACCGGGAACTGCGTCACCGACACCCGGAAATCCGGGCCCTCGCGCTGCTGGCGCTGTCGCGCAGCGTCGGGCGCCTCGAGCTGCACCGCACCGAACGCACTTTGCGCGTGCTGGCGCTGCACGGCGCCATCATCCGGGGCGAGTTCAGTGTCGGACAGGTGCAAGAAGCCCTGACGCTGCTGGGCGAGGCGGGAAGACTTCTGGCACAGGAACTGCTGCTGGGCGCCCCCGACACCCTGCGCACCGCGACGCTGGACGTGCTGGCCCGGCAACGCACTGGAGCGCTGCACCGCGAAGTGCTGGAGCTGCTCTCAAGCCCGAACGCGGAACTCCGTGCTGGTGCCTTGCGGGTGCTGGTCAGTAGCGCCCAGGTTCCGGCGGAAAGTGCGAAGACTGTCCTGAAGCTGACCGAGGATCCCACGGCGTTCGTTCGCCTTCAAGCTACCAAGGCTGCCGCGTACCTCGATCCAGTACCTACAGAGCGCCTGTGGAATCTTCTCGGGGACCCGCACTGGTGGGTGCGCCGGGCCGCTGCTCAGGGCCTGCTCCATGTCCCTGACGGGGAGCGTCTGCTCAATGACGCAGTGGCCCGTCACGCCGACCGCTACGCACGTGACATCGCCCGCACCACCCTGCAGGAACATGGCGAGCGTCAGCTAAAAACGCACTTGACCCTTCAACCGGTTCGGCCCCCGCTGGCGTACGCTCCGGGGAGCACATGATCGGCTCGGTCCTCGGCGGCATCGAGTTGCTGATCTTGCTGTATTTCACGGTGTTGAACAGCTTCTACGCGGTGGCGGTTTACGTGGCCACCCGTGAATTGGGACGTCACATCCGCCGGCGCCAGAGCGTCGGGCTGACCGAACTGCTCAACCGCGAGTTCTACAAGCCAGTGAGCATCCTGGTGCCTGCTTACGGGGAGGAGGAAACCATCGAGGCCTCGGTCAATTCCTTCCTGGCGCTGCACTACCCGGAGTTCGAGGTGATTGTCGTCAACGACGGCAGCAAGGACGGGACACTGCAGGCTTTGATCGACGCGTACGATCTGATACCCACCGAACGTCACCCCAGTCGCGTGCTGCACACCAGGCCTATCCGCGGCGTCTACCGCTCGCGGCGCATCCCCAAACTCACGGTGGTGGATAAGGAAAACGGCGGCAAGGCCGACGCGCTGAACGTCGGGCTGACCTACGCCACGTTTCCACTGTTTTGTGCGGTGGATGCCGACAGTCTGCTCGATGCCGAAGCACTGCTGCGGCTCGCCCGGCGGTTTATCGAGAACGACAGGCTGGTCGCCGCCGGCGGAAGCGTGCGGATCATGAATGGCGGGGTGATGAGAGATGGGCGCGTGACTGAACTGCGCCTGCCCGCCACCTGGATTGAGCGTGTACAGGTTGTCGAGTACGCCCGGGCCTTTCTGGCCGGACGCACCACCTTCAGTGCGCTGGGCCTGCTCCTGGTGATCAGCGGGGCGTTTGGGCTGTTCAAACGCAGCGACGTGATGGACGTCGGCGGCTTCCTTGAGGGCACCGTGGGCGAAGATATGGAACTGGTCTTGCGGCTTCACCGCCACATGCGTGAGCAAAAAAGGCCGTACGACATCGAGTTCGACGTGGATCCGGTGTGCTGGACGCAATGCCCGGACAACGTTAGAATTCTGGGAGCGCAGCGCGACCGCTGGCAGCGTGGGCTGTGGGAAGCCCTCTGGGCACACCGAAAGATGTGGTTCAATCCCCGCTACGGAAGAATCGGTCTGGTGGCGCTGCCGTACTACCTGCTCTTTGAGGCTCTGGCACCCGTCATTGAAGTGTTTGGGTACGGCTTCATGATCGCCTTGGCCCTGACGGGCCGCCTGGACGGCACGTTCGTCGCTCTGTTCCTGCTGCTGGCCCTGCTGTACGGCACGGTGGTCAGCGTGGCGGCGCTCAGCATCGAACTGTTTATGCGCGTGCATTTTCGCCGTCCGGTTGACCGGGTCATGCTGCTGCTCACGGCGCTTGGTGAGAACTTCGGCTTCCGCCAGTGGCATGCCTGGGTGCGCTTCCGCGCGACGCTGAAGCTGGGTCAGAAGAAGGGCCAGTGGGGAACAATGACCCGCACACGGATCCAGACGAAATAGGGCTTAACCTGGCGAAGGCCCGGTTTTTGTCCACCTCGGATGAGAGGTTGAGTTTTGCCGTCTAACACGCATACCGTTAGCCACGTCGTGGACGACGCTGCTTGCGCAAACCTCTCGCTATTGCTCTCCATTCTGCAATAGACCTCTTGCGAAAGTCGTGCGCTAGGGTGGGGGATGGTCGGCACGCTGAAATATCATCAAGCCCTGAAGCTGAATCGCACGAGTTTTCGTCGTCTCACTGGTGTGTCCCCCGAAACTTTTTCAGAGATGGAGGCCGTGTTGCAGGGACGCCATGCCAACAAAGTCAAATCTGGACGACCACCTGCACTCCCTCTGGGAGCGCAACTCCTGATGACGCTGGAGTTCTGGCGCGAGTACCGTACGTTGTTCCACATCGGCCAGGACTGGGGTGTCCATGAGGCCACGGTTCAGCGAACCGTGGTGCGCGCCCACGATGCTCTGATCCAGAGTGAAAAATTCTCGCTCCCTGGCAAGAAAGCGTTGATCGACCACGG
>NZ_MSTI01000092.1 GCF_001949125.1 Deinococcus marmoris | reverse complement strand
AAGCCCTGATTGTGGCGAGCAATGCCACCAAAGGCCAGCACATTCTGAAGGGCTATCGCCAGCGTTGGAAGATCGAATGCCTGTTCCGGGCGCTCAAAACCAAGGGCTTCAATCTGGAAAACACCCACATGACCCTTCCAGCCCATGTCACGCGCCTCCTCTGTCTGCTCATTCTAGGTTACGTCTGGAGTGTCTTGGTCGGGATCGACCAAGAGGCAGCGCTCAAAAAACATGGACGCCGAGCGTGGAGCGTTATCAGTCTGGGCCTCCGATCACTCGTCCGGGCGTGTTCCCGTCAAATTGGGGATTCGGCTGAGGATCTTCTCAATCTCATTCAACTCTGGATGCCGCCCCAGAGGACCGCCTGAGAAAGTGTCGGGTACTGAGGGTGGCCTCTTGGCCTCTATACGGTAATTAAGCGGAATCCGTATTACATCACTCCTCAGCGCAAAACCGGCTGCACCTGAGCCTCCGCACTCTCCTCCCCATGCGGCACGGGCGGCGGCGTCACCTGCAAGCCCGCCTCCTCCCCCGCCCAGGCCATGAAGGCGTTCAGGCCGCGCCGGAACAGGATCGGGCGTTTTTCCTGCTTGCCCAACTTGCGGACCTTGCCATTTGGCCCCGGCTGCGGCGCGGGCAGTTCGGGCACCAGCGCCCAGTTGACGTTCATGGGCTGGAAGTTTTTCGGGTTGGCGCTGGCGAGGTAGCGCACCAGCCCGCCTAGCATGGACTCGGCAGGCGGGGTGAGCGGCGTTAACCCCAGCGCCAGCCGCGCCGCATTCGTTCCGGCAAGCCAGCCTGTCGCGGCACTTTCCAGATAGCCCTCGGTTCCGGCCAGCACGCCTGCCACAAACTTCTGCGGATCGGCGCGCAGTTGCAGCGTGGAGTCCAGCACCTGCGGCGCGTTCAGGTAGGTGTTGCGGTGCATCACGCCGTAACGCACGATCTCTGCGTCTTTTAAACCGGGGATCAGTTGCACCACCGCCTTCTGATCGCCCCACTTCAGGCCCGTCTGAAAGCCCACCAGGGACCACAGCCGCCCCTCGCGGTCTTCCTGACGGAGCTGAGCCACGGCGTAGGGCCAGCGCCCGGTGCGCGGATCGTCCAGACCTTTGGGCGACATGGGGCCAAAGCGCGGAGTGTCTACGCCCCGGCGGGCAATTTCCTCGATAGGCATGCAGCCCTCGAAGAATTCCAGCTTTTCCCAGTCGTGTGGCGTGTGGGCGCGGGCCTGTTCCAGCGCGCCGAAAAAGGCCAGATACTCGTCTTTGGTAAACGGACAGTTGATGTAATCGGCGCTCTGGTCATAGCGCCCGGCCCGCCAGCACACGTCCATATCGATGCTGGAAAAGTCGATCACCGGGGCGGCGGCGTCGTAAAAGCTGAGGCGTTCGCTGCCCGTCAGCCGCGCCACGTCGGCGGCCAGGGCGTCGCTGGTCAGGGGGCCGGAGGCGATCACAGCAATGCCTTCCGGCACGGCCTCCACCTCGCCTTCAACGACTTCGATCAGCGGATGTTCGCGCACGGCTTTCGTCACCCGCGCGCTGAATTCGTCGCGTTCCACGGCCAGGGCATTTCCGGCGGGCAGTTTGGAGGCGTCCGCCGCCGTCACGATGCCGCCGCCCACGCTGCGAAGTTCGGCCTGGAGCAGCCCCTTGCTCTGGCGTTCGCCCTCGCCGCCCAGCGAGTTGCTGCACACCAGTTCGGCAAAGCCGCCCGAACGGTGCGCGGGGGTCATCTTGACGGGCCGCATCTCGTGCAGGCGCACGCGCACGCCCTGGCTGGCGGCGGCCAGCGCGGCCTCGGACCCGGCCAGGCCCGCGCCGATCACGGTGATGTAAAAAGGAGTGGTCATGGGTGGCAGTTTAGGGGAGGTGGAATGGGAAACGCAGTGCGCGGGAGGGGATTTCCGGGACTCGCCTCACCGTTCCGGCGTGCCGCCTACTTCCTTTTTGATGCGCGAGAGCCACTCGTACAGCACCGTTTGCAGGGCATACAGGCGGTCCGAGGGCAGCGGCAGTGTGAAATCGAAGCGTGTTTCAGGGGCCGGTACGCTGATCACCGTGACGCCCTGCGAGGCGAAAATGCCCGCCGCGCGGCGCGAGTGGCTGGGGCTGGTCACCAGAAGAATCTGCTTCCAGCCCCGCGCCGCCGCCAGATCGCGCACGCGAGCGGCCTCGTCGGTGGTGGTGGTGACGTTGCTCAGGGTCACGACTCGCGGGCCGTTTTCCGGATACAGCCCCCGGATGATTTCGCGCTCGATGACGCTCATTTTTGGGCAGGTGGCCGAGAAGATATCGGACTGCTCGGAGACGGTCACGGTGGGCGCGTATCCGGCCCGCCACAGGTTTAGACCTGCCAGCAGGCGGCTCAGGCTGGGAGATTCCAGCGCCGATGTGCCGCACTGCACGCTGCCGCCCAGGACCACGATGGCGTCGGCCTTCTGCGGCGGCTGAGAGAGCGCTAAGGCGTTCAGCGGGGCGCGCAGCACAGGGGTCAGCAGGCACAGCGAGATCAGCAGTGCCAGCGTTCCAGCGCCGACGTGCAGAATCCGGCGGCTGGCGGTGAAGACTCCGGCCACTCCGCCAGCCAGAATGAGCAGCAGCAACAGACCTTCGGGGGCACGGACCTGTCCCAGAAAGGCGGCCAGAACACCCAGAGCTGCACCGATGGCCGCGCCGCCCAGCATACCGGGCCACACGGCGCGGAAGACGAGCCGGGAGCGGGCCGGGAGGAGCCGGGTCAATGTTCCTCACGCTGGGGCAGGGGCAGGCGTTCCGGCGCGACGGGCAGAAACGCCTCCAGCCCCTTCGCGCCGTCGATATGCACTTGCAGGTGCGGAAAGGGCAGGCTCATACCGCCTGCCTGCAAGGCTTCCTTGGCCGCTTCCCTGATCTGCATGGAAATCACCGGGTAGGAGGCGATGTTGGCCTCGCTGACCCAGAAGCGCATGATCACGTCCACGCTCGACGCGCTCAGCTCCCTGACCAGCAGCAGCGGGGCGGGTTCCTTCTCGGTCCTGGGATGCGCGGTCATGACGTCCAGCAGGATGCGGCGCACGTCCTCCACCCGCTCCTTGTACTCCACGCCGATCAGCACGTTCAGGCGCAGTGGGCCGCCCGCCGTCAGGTTGACCACCACGGCCCCGGCCACGTCCTTGTTGGGGATGGACACGAATTCGTTGTCGCGGGTGCGGATGCGGGTGGTCCGCAGGGTCAGGCCGCTGACCTGTCCTTCCTGGTCCTTCACGCGAATCCAGTCGCCGATGCGAAAGGGCCGGTCCAGCAGCAGGGTCACGCCGCTGATCAGGTTGGCAAGGATGTCCTGCGCGGCAAACCCCACCGCCAGCCCCAGCACGCCCAGCCCGCCCAGGATCGGCAGCAGGTTCACGTTGAACTGCTCGAAGATCAGGTAGATGCCGCTCATGGCCCAGACCACCCTCACCACGTTTTTCATCAGCAGTTCCAGGCTGGCGTCCAGGCCCCAGCGCAGGGTCTGGCGGTGCAGCAGGTGGTCCAGCAGGTTCCAGCCCACGTACAGCAGCAGCAGCAGCGCGTAGACCCGGAAGATGGCCGGGCCGTACCTTGTCAGCGGCGGAAACAGCGCCGTGACCGAGATCAGCACCAGCATCAGCAGGGTCAGGCGCAGCACCACGCGCAGGATGCGGTGCGTGACGGACCGGGCGTCGGGCGGCACGACCCGCTTGACCGCGCCGTGCAACACGCGCGAGATGATCCAGAAGACCAGCGAGTAGAGCGCCACCAGCGCCAGCGCCAGCAGCAGCGTCGGGCCGTACTGTGCAGCGGCCCGCGCCGTGTCGGTCCAGGCCCGGTCCACGATGCCCGAGATGGTATCGACCCCCAGCAGGCGAGAGGTATCGACTTGGTTTGCCATTGCCCGCAGTCTACGGCGCAGGTCATTCGCCCACAGAGGCCGTTCCTATACTGACCCGCATGTCCCGTTCAACCGCCCACAGAGAAACTGGCCGCCGACTGGCCCTGCACGCCGTGCTGCTGGTGCTGGCCCTGGGACTGGCGGCGCTCTTGCTGCTGCCCCGCCTCAACCAGAGCAGCGGCCCCGCCGAGGGCAGCACCGAGGTCCGCTTCGTGCGCGAGATGATCCAGCACCACGCGCAGGCCGTGGACCTGTCCACCCGCATCCGCGAGCGTGGAAAAAATCCTGCCGTCCGCACGCTGGCGCTGGACATCATGCTGTCTCAGCAGGAGCAGATCGGGCAGATGCACGGCTGGCTGACCCTGTGGAACCGTCCGTGGGGCGGCGCGGGCATGACCACCGAACATGCCCTGGGCATGGGCATGGGCATGGCGACGCCGCAGCAGGTGGCCAGCCTGGACACCCTGCCCCCCGCGCAGGCCGAGGTCACCTTCCTGCAACTGATGACCCGCCACCACCAGGGGGCATTGATGATGGCCGAACCCGCTCTGGGCGCGGGCGTTCGCCCAGAGGTGCAGGCGCTGGCCCGCCAGATCGAGGCCAGCCAGAGTGCCGAGATCAGGAGCATGACCGAGATGCTCAAGGAGCGGGGGGCCGAGCCGTTGCCCGCGCCGCAGATGGATATGACGCATCATTGAGCGGCAGCGTAAGCAACAAGCCCGGCTCAGGCTTCCACCTCCACTCCTTCCTCTTCTTCCTCGTTTTCCAGCGGGGCGAACAGGCGGTCCAGATCGCCGGAGGTCAGTTGTGTGGCCTCGCTGAGGCCGCCGTCCAGAATGCCACGCGCCAGACTGGCCTTGCGGGCCTGCAATTCCAGAATGCGTTCCTCCACGCTGCCCGCCGCGATCAGCTTGTACACGAACACCGGCTTGTCCTGCCCGATGCGGTAGGCGCGGTCCGTGGCCTGATCCTCGGCAGCGGGGTTCCACCACGGATCGTAATGGATCACGGTGTCGGCAGCCGTCAGGTTCAGGCCCACGCCTCCAGCCTTGAGGGTAATCAGAAACACATGCGTGTCGCCGCGCTGGAAGGCGTCGATCTGCTTCTGGCGGTCCTGGGTCTGCCCCGTGATCATCGAGTACGGAATGCCCTGTTCCTTGACCCACGTTTCCAAGTGGCCCAGCAGCGTGGCAAAGCCGCTGAAGATCAGCACGCGGCGGCCCTCCTCGATCATCTGCGGCAGGTTGCCCTGAAGCCAGTCGAACTTGGCGTTGCCCTGCACCTTCTTGGCCGCCTCCAGCTTGACCAGACGCGGATCGGTCACGGCTTGCCGCAGCTTCAGCAGGGCGTCGAGGATCGCAATGGTGCTGCGGGCCAGCCCACGCGCCTGCAATTCCTCGCGCACGCGGCTTTCCATCGTCACGCGCACGGTTTCGTAGAGGTCCCGCTGATCGCCGTCCAGGGTCACGCGCACCGGAATCTCGGTCTTGGGCGGCAGCTCGCGGGCCACGTCGCGTTTCTCACGGCGCAGGATAAACGGGCGCACGCGGGCGGCCAGCGCGGCGCGGCGACCCGCATCCCCGCGTTTCTCGATGGGCGTGCGGTACAGCTCGCGGAAAGTCTTCTCGTTGTGCAGCAGGCCCGGCGACAGGAAATTGAACTGCGACCACAGCTCGCCCAGATGGTTTTCAAGGGGCGTGCCCGTCAGGCACAGCCGGTGCCGCGCGTCCACGCTGCCCGCCGCCTTGGCCGCCGCCGTCTTGTTGTTCTTGATGTTCTGCGCCTCGTCCAGAATCAGCATGTGGTACTGGTACTTGCGCAGCTCATCCAGATCGCGCGGCAGCAGCGGATAGGTGCTGAGGATCAGGTCATGGTCGCCGATCTCGCCGAACAGCTCTTTGCGTTCCTTGCCGTGCAGGGTCAGCACTTTCAGATCGGGCGCAAATTTCGCGGCCTCGGACTGCCAGTTGCCGATCACGGAGGTGGGCGCGATCACCAGACTGGGGCGGTCTGCACGGCCCGCATCCTTCTCGATCAGGAGGTGGGCCAAAGTTTGGACCGTTTTGCCTAAACCCATGTCGTCGGCCAGAATGCCGCCCAGCTCGTACTCGCGCAGGAATTGCAGCCATGCCAGACCCTGCAATTGATACGGGCGCAACTCGGCGTTCAGGCCAGCAGGCGGCTCGACGGGCTGAATACCGCCGAAGTCACGCAGCTTGCGCCCCAGCTCCAGCAGGCGTTCCGCGCCCACCCAGCGGGCCTTCAGGGCACCTTCCAGCTCGGCCAGACGGGCGGCGTCCAGCAGAGGCAGGCGCAACGGCCCGGCGGGCAGATCACGCAGGTTCAGCTCCACCAGCACGCCCAGAATGGCGCGGATGCGTCCGGCGGGCAGGGCCACGCGGCGGCCATCGCCCAGCGCGGCAAACAGCGTTTCGTCGTCGTCCAGCGCGGCCAGAGCCTCCGGCGAGAACAGCTCAGGCTGGCGGGCGATCAGATCAGCCAGCACGGGGATCAGGCTGACACGCTCGCCGTCCACCACGATGCCCAGATCAAGGGTGAACCAGCCGCCAAAGCTGTCGTCGGCCTCGCCGTACCAGTCGCTGATCTCGGCGAAGTTGAGCGGGAAGTCGGGGTGGACATGGATGGTAAAGCCCCGCTCCTCCAGGTCCGCGCGCCCGCCGCGCATGAAATCCATCCAGGATTCCTCGTCGCCCAGGGTCAGCAGGTCCTGCAACTCGGGACCGAAGGTGTACTCGTCAAAGGCCTCGGCCACCGTATCGAAGCCCGCCCGGTCCAGCGCATGTTCGGCCTCTCGCTCCAGCCCCCGGTCACGCGGAATACGGGTCAGCACGCCGTCGCGGTAGACCGTGGGATTGGGCGTCTCGGAGAGGCTGCCCGGCGAATCGGGGACCAGCAGGCCGCCGTAAGCGTGCCTCAGCTCGGCCACCGCCAGCGTCTGTTCTTCCTCACGCATCATCCAGCGGTCCGGGACATACACGGTGCCCACGCGGCCCATCAGGTGCAGTTGCGGCGTGTAAGGCAGGGTTTCCTCGCGTACTTTCACGGTCTGCGGAATCGGCAGGCCCAGGCCGGAAGCCGTGATCGCGTGGGCCAGCGCCGTGGCCTGCGCGGGTTGCAGCGTGGGGCCAGACAGGAAACGGGCGGCCTGTTCGGGCGGCGCGTCGGCCACCACGCGCGACAGCAGGCCAGCAGACGGCTGCACGGCCCAGGGCTTGGGCGTGGGCAGCAGCACCGCGTCCGGCACCTGCGCGATCTCCAGCGACGGCGACTGCGCCCCCCGCTCGTCGGAGGTCCAGGCCAGCGTCCCGCCCAGGTCGGGGCCGCGCGCCAGCCGCATTTCGGGGCGGTCCCAGCACAGCCGTCCACTGTCCAGCAGCGATTCGATCAGCAGGTCCCCCGCCGGGTGGCCGCCCAGGGCGTGCAATTCCTCGGCGTAACGGCCCGCCTGACGGGTGGAGTCGGTGGCCAGGTCCAGCAGGCGCAGCAGATCGGCGTCGCGGCGCACGAAGGCGGGCGCGGTGGACAGGCTGCGCGGCACCGGATACGTCTCGGCGGCGCGCAGATCGGGGACCTCGCCGCGCACTGGCAACCGCACCACGCGCAGGGCCACCCGCCGCGTGGGCGACGTGCCATTGGAGGGCGGCAGCAGGCGCAGCACGTAACGCAGCTCGAACTGCCGCCCCCGCGACGCCGTGCGGCCCGACGCGCCGAAGCCCGCCAGCCACTGCTGGGTGCGGGCGTCCAGCGCTTCCTCGGCCTGCATTTTCTGGGTGCCGGCGCTGGCTGGAGCCTGGGGGCGCGGGCCGTCCGGCGGATCGGTGGCCAGTACCAGCGCGGCCACATGGCGGCAGCGGTAGCGCCCGCAGGTACACGACGACGCGCGCAGTTGCTGGTCCGGCGGCGGCAGCAACTCCACCGACGCCTCGTAGTCCACCCCGGCCTCGGTCACGGTGCCCTGCGCCCGCCAGCCCGCCTCGGTCCAGTCGCGCCGCACGTTGTGGACCGCTTCCTGCCGCAGCGCCAGCCCCTGCGCCGCCGTATCAAGGCCAAAGCCCGGCGGCAGGCGGCTGAGCTTCATCCCCGCACCTGAACCAATACCATAGGCCCCAACACCATCGGCCCCAGCAGGGCGGGCCAGAGGACCCCAAGATTCACCGCAAACAAAAACACGCCCCCGAGTCTAGCGCATGTCGCAAAACGGCGCAGTGATAGATGTAGGGCTTACGCGAAACTTACAAATGGGTTAGCAAGTTGCTGACGCATGTACTCGTCGAGGAGGCCAAATTTCAGTGCGTATATCGTCTTCTTTGCCTCTCGCGCAGCTTGGGCCAATCGAATCCAGACCAGCATCGCTATGCCAACATGATTGCGCTGAGATCGTCCTAGACGGCACTGACAGCCTTCAATCCCTGTGATCTGCTTCAGTTCGCGGTGAAAGACCAGGGCAGCCCAGCGGACGACGAGCGTCTGGCGCACGTCGTCCGCAGTCTGTAAAGCTGGGTCGTTGGTCACGACCC
>NZ_MSTI01000121.1 GCF_001949125.1 Deinococcus marmoris | reverse complement strand
TACTTGCCGCCCAGGTCAAGATTCGACATGACAAAGCGTTGCTCTGGCTCCTTGTTGCGGTAGAGCCAGACCCAGGAAACGCACATGGCCTGATCAAGCCCTGTGGGCTTGACCAGGCTCCCCCGGACCATCAGGTCACGCATCTGGCGGCCATCCTCCAGCTTGCGGTTGCAACGTACGCCCACCACGATGTCCAACCCCCGGCTCAGCACACCCTGGATGAACTCGGTACTCTCGAACCCTCCATCGGCATGGAGACGGGAACGCCGCTTCCCCAGGAGGAGTGCCGATGGCACCGTACGCAGCAACTTCAGCGCGAGTTGTGCAGGAGAAGGTGTCCCCTTGCCCCGCCAGACCTGAAACGCCCAGGGGAGACGAAGCTCACCGCAGCAGAGGTACAGCACCACCAGATGGACACCATGAACGCTGTGGTAGGTATGCATCCAGTCGGCAAGTTCAGCGAACTTGCCAGTCTTTTCCAAACTGGTGAGGTCAACCAGGAGTTCCAGTCTGGGGCGCTGGTGAGGCTGCTGTCGCCACCGATCTTGCAACGTCTGGAAAGCGTGCTGGCGCATTACCCGGCAGAGCCGACGGGTATTCCAGGTGGCGTAATTGAAAAAGCGGCTGAGCGCCGAGGGGGATTTGACGGTGGCCCGTTCCGGCAGAGGTCTGCCGGAACCATCAAGCAGCAGGTCAAGGAAGACCTCGAAGGATTCCCGGTGTTGCTTGCGAGAAAAGCAAGGCAGAATGTCAGAATAAAGTCGTCTGGAGCGCGATTCTTTTGGGTACATACCTCAATATGGGGCCAAAAGTGCGTTCCAGACATCCTTTCCCAAAACTGCAAGATGTCAGTCAACCCAATATCTGACCGTCACCATCCAAAGCCGGATACGCTTCCCCGCGCTCCCGGTACTTTGGGGCCAGCTCCGGGTAGCCCCACTCGAAGGCCAGCCGCGCCAGCTCCTCCGGCGAAAGCTGGGGCGTGTCGTACAGCCCCGCCGCCAGCCGTTGCCGCTGCGCCTCAAAAAGAATGGTGGCCGCCGCTACAGAGACATTCAAGCTCTGCACCATGCCGAACATCGGGATGATGATGTTGCCGTCCGCCGCGTCCGCCGCCGCATCGGCCACACCCCATTTCTCCGCGCCCAGCAGCACGCAGGTGGGGCGGGTGTAATCGGCCTCGCGGTAGTCCACGCTGCGCTGCGAGAGGTGGGTGGCGAGAACCTGCACGCCCTGTCCCTGCAATTCGCGCACGGTTTCCAGCGTGTCCGTATGTGTCTGCACCCGCACCCATTTGTGGGCGCTGCCAGAGGTGGCTTCAAAGGTATTGCCCTCAAATTCCAGTGGTTTGCCGTTGCCCGGTGGGACGGCGTGGGCGGTGAGAACCGCCACCGCGTCGCAGGTGCGGACGATGGCCGAGAGGTTGTGGGGCTTGTTGACCTGATCCATCAACACGGTCAGGGTGGGCTGGCGTTTGCTCAGCACCCGCAGAATCTTGGCGTAGCGCTCGGGGGTCATAACGCCGCAGACTAGCGCGCGGGTGTCAGGCTGGGGGGATTCAAGTCGGGGCTGTCGGTTCAGGTTGGGGCTGACAGCGCCGCCTGAATTTCCTCTATTGGCACGCGAAAGATGCTGGCCGCGCCCTTGTATGGAATCGGTTGGGAGAAGCGCCGGGGGTAGGCCAGCAGCCATTCAAATTCCTCATTTTCCTCGTCCCACAGGCAATCCACCACATCCACGACGCCCACCAGCGCCGCGTAAGGCAGCGTGTCCGGCGCGATGTCCGCGTCATCAAAAGCGTCCGCCCCCGCTCTGGTGTCGGAGGCGTGCAGCAGCAGTGGCCCCGGCTCCTTGACCTGCCACGAACGGTATTCAATGTTCTTCTCACCGCGCAGAATCTGTTCCACGAAGGGCTGTCGGATGCTCAGGGCACGGATGGATTCGGCGCTGAGGTCCAGCGGTTCGGGCGCGGGGGGCGGCGTGAAGGAGCGGTAACCATCAACATCTCTGTAAATGACATAAATCGTCGCCACACTGAAACCGTTGGCGTTGAGTGCGTCGTTGACGGTATCCATCTGCTTGTCGGTCAGCGGGCGCTCGCCGAAATAGCCGCCCATCGTTCCGGCATCCAACTCCACGCGCCCGCTGTCTTCCAGATCTTCCAGCAACCGCTCCAGCCCTTCTTTCACTCGCGTCATTCCGCCTCCTGTTTTGACCGTGATGTGAAGTCAGTCTACGGCTGGGCCGCTCGTACAAATAAAGCCGCCCCATCCTCCCGCCGCGTTTCCAGCAGATCGCCCTGCGCCACCAGATACTCTGCCAGCGCCGCCGTCTGGTCCAGCAGCAGGATGGCCTGAATCGCCCGCAAACGGGGATGCAGCGCGTGGGTCAGGTCATGGATGGTAATCGGTGCGGCGGCAGCGTCCAGCACGGCGCGCAGCTTGTCGTGGTAGCGATCCCGGAGGTTCTGGATGCGCCCCTTCCAGTCCTGCATGGGGCCGTCGTGTCCACCCAGCGCCACGCTCACGCCTTCTAATTCCTCAATCCGGTCCAGCGATTTCAAATAATGCCCCAGCCCCGCGCCCCGCTGGAACCGCTCCGGCATCAGCGGCGGCGAATTGCGCGGCAGCAGATGATCGGCGCTCAGGAGCAGATCGTCCACGCGCAGGCAGACCTGCGAACCCTCGTGGCCGGGTGTGTGGATGACAGTAAATACATCGTCCAGCACATCGCCATCTTTGAGTGGCGTCTGAACTTCAACCGCTTCGGACAACATGCTGTTGCGGGCGCGGCGGCGCAGGCGTTCGGCGTACTCGGCTTCCGTTCCCTCGCCAGTCAGCCCCAGCCAGAGAATGTGGTCTTCCATGTCGGCCTGTCGCTTCACAGGATCGCCAGATGGATTTTGCATGGTGGCAACGGCCCATTCGTGTGCGGCAACGGGCGCATCTGTCTGACCGCGCACGAACGGCAGTCCCGCCACATGGTCCGGGTGCGGATGCGTGATCATCACGCGGCTGAGGGTGTTCCAGGCCACCGCCTCGCCGTATTCGCTGCGAATGGCCTCCAGCCCAGCTTCCAGCGCGGCGGTGCTGGCCTCGTGGCTGCCTCCGGTGTCCACTAGGGCAGTGTATTCAGGTCTAACAGCGTCGCCCCGCACCACCAGAAACACGTTGGCGGCAAAGTGCGGAAAGGCAGGCACGGTCAGCGTGTAGACCCGCGTGCCGCTGGAGGTGACGTGGCGGGCGGCGAGGGCCGGGGCAGAAGTGGGCGCGCTCATAGGCCGCCCCCTAGAGCAGCCGCCCCGCCGAGAGTGTCATTCGCTCCGCGTTATTTGCAGCGAATGTCCTGCCCAAACCACTTATCGGAGATTTTAGCGTAAGTACCGTTCTTGAGCAGGCCCGCGAGTGCGCCGCTCAGGGCGTCGTGCAGGGCGGTGTTGCCCAGGGCTACCGCTGCGGCATTGCGCTCATTGCTGATGGCCTCGCCTATCAGGATTTTGCCCGTCTGACCCGTTTGCTTGAGCATGTAGGCCACCACCGGGCCGTTGCTGGTCCAGGCGTCCACCCGGCCCGCCTGCAACGCCGCCAGAATACTCTGATCATTGGGATAGGTGCGGACCTCCTTGATGCCTGGAATAGCGTTCAGTACGGGAATCTGCGCGGTTCCCACTTGCGTTCCCACCGCCTTGCCCGCCAACGCCTTTTGCGTCAGTGGGCCGCCCGCCTTCGCCACGATGTTCACGGCAGAGCAATAGTGCGGCGGCAGAAAATCCACTGCCTTTTGCCGCGTGGGGGTGATGGCGTGCGAGGCCACCACCGCGTCAAAGCGCCCCTGATTCAACGAGATCAGCAGATTGTCAAAGGGCTGCACCACCCATTCCACCTTCAGGCCCAGCGACTGGCCTAGCGCGTCGCCTAGGTCCACTTCAAACCCCTTCAGCACCTTGCCCTCGTAGAAATTGAATGGGGGGAAGGCGGCCTCGGTTCCCAGTTTTAGCGTTCCAGAAGATTTGACCTGTTCCAGGGTGCGTGGGGCAGCCAGGGCGGTAACGGACAGCAGCAGGGTGGCGCTGAGCAGTTTGATGGGCAGGGCAATAACTCGGTTCATGGTGAAACCTCCGGGCAGCAGTTCTGAGGGAGACGTACAAGGGGAAGGTCACATGAAATGGAGCAATTGTCCGCTCCAGGCTATCGCTGTTACCTTAGTACCCGACACTTTCTGGAAGGGCTTGAAATCTGTCGTCCAGTACGCGATACCAGAGCGCGTCTCCCGCTGCCCTGAAATCATTGAGTCTGTACCTCGCCTCCCACATTCCAGAATAGAGATTTGTATTACACTTGACGCATGACCCATATGCAGCTTGTGCAGGAGCAGAAAGGCGACGGCCTGACCTTCCGTATCCATGCGCTGACCCATGTGATCCGCTACTCGGCGTCTGCCAGCGGTGATCTGGAAGAAACGCGCCAGATGGACGGGCGCTTCACCGTGGAGGCCCAGCTTCACGGTTCGGGCGTTCTCATTGAGCCGGGGGCGTTCCAGTACAGCCACGGCAACATTCAGGCCAAGGTGGAGCAGCAGGCCAAGGGCGGCTTTCTGAGCCGGGCCATCGCCACCGCAGGCACGGGCGAGAGCGCCTTTGCCACCCGCTTTACCGGACAGGGCAAGGTCTGGACCGAGCCGACGCGCAAGCATTTCATCATCGCGGAATCCAGCGGCGCGAAGGGCGACGACATGATTCTGGACGACAAGGCGTTCTACATGGCCCAGGACACCATGCAACTCGGCACGCACACGCACAACTCCATTGCTGGGGCGCTGTCGGGCAACGGGCTGCGTCAGCCCAAGCTGTCCGGCAAGGGCATCTTCGTGGTGGAATCCCCGGTTCCGGTCTCGGAAGTAGAGGTGATTGAACTCAGCGGTAACGACAGCCTGATCGTGGACGGCGATCTGATGCTGATGTACAGCGCCTCGCTGAACGTGGAACTGCGCCCGCTGGTGCGCGGCCTCCGCAACGCCCTGCGAAGCGGTGAGGGGCTGGTGTTCATGATCAGCGGACAGGGCACCGTCTTCCTGACGCCCACCCACAGCAACCTCTCGGCGGCGTCGCTGTAAGCGCCTGACGGCAGCAAAGAGCGTGGGGTACGAAGAGATCATCTTTATGCCTGAGCGAAGTGCGCAAGCGTCCTCAAGGGGAGGAGTAGCCCCATACGGGTGCTATCTCACGACGACAGTCTGTTCTGCTCAAGGATGAAGGTGCAGGCTCTGACAGTCCGATTCCCCATGCTTTAGCCTGCCCGTCATGCTGACCTTTGAAGAAGCCGCGCGGCGCGGCGCAGACCGAGTGGGCGCGGAAGTGGTGCGGCTGGCGGCGCAGGATGTGCGCGGCATGCTGGTGCCGCCTGAATTTGAGGAAGCCTTTTACCGCAGCGTCAACCTGCCCGAACAACTGGGCCGCCTGTTCGCCCCGATCAACCCCAGACGCGTGGATGAGGACGTACTGGAAGACCTGACCGCGCGGGCCGAGGCCCTGATCCGCACCAGTTTTCTGATGGACGACGCGGTGCAGATTTTTTACCGGGCGCTGGGCAACGCCGGACTCGGCAGAGGAGCGGTGCATGTGCGCCGTCCGGGGCTGCTGTCCACGGAGGAGGCCCAGGTCATGCCTCCTGGCACGGCGGCCCTGCAAGCGGTCAAACGGCTGTGGGCATCTGACTGGGCGTTCGGTGCAGTGCTGGTGCGGCTGGACGAAACCGGGGGGGTGGGTCTGGATGCCCGCCCCACCCTGATCTTTCCCGGCCTGACCGGCACGCCGGACCCGGTGATGGCCGACGCATTGGGCGTGGGGACTGCCTGGGTCAACGAAACGGGCCTCGTCGGCCTGCCTTGAGCGTCCGGGCTGCGCCGCCACATCCTCTTCTTTTTGCGGCGCTGGGAACGCTGGTCTTTCTGAACGTCTACGCACCCCAGAGCCTGCTGCCGGTGCTGGCGCAGGAATTCAGCGCGGACGCGGCGCAGATCGGCTTCGTGATTGGCGCGACGACGCTGGCGATGGCCCTGGCTTCCCCGCTGGTGGGCGTGCTGGCCGACGCGTTGGGCCGCCGGGGCGTGGTGATCTGGGCCTTCGCGCTGCTGACGGTTCCCGCCGTGCTAGCGGTATTTGCACCCACACTGGCGACTCTGAATGCGGCCCGCTTTGCCCAGGGATTACTAATTCCCGGTGTGATGGTGGCCCTGAACGCCCTGATCGCCGAGGAAGTCCCGCCCGCCGGACGCGCCCGCGCCCTGACCATGTACGTGACGGGCACGGTGCTGGGCGGCTTTCTGGGCCGTTTTCTGGCTGGGCTGGTGGCGGTGCGCTGGGGCTGGCACGCGGCGTTCTGGTTGCTGGCAGTGGCCTCGCTGGCCGGATTTTTTCTGGCCCGCGCCGGGTTGCCCGCTGAACAGCACTTCACCCCGCAAAGGAATGTGCGCGGCGTGCTGGAAAACCTGAACGCCCATCTGCGAAATCCCGCGCTGCTGGCGACGTGCGCGGTGGGCTTTCTGATCCTGTTCACGCTGGTGGGCCTGTTCAACACGCTGACGCTGCGGCTGGCGTCGGGACCGTACTTTCTGAACACCGCCCAGACTGGACTGATCTTCGCCGTCTATCTGCTGGGCGTGGTCATCACCCCGATTGCCGGGCCGCTACTGGCGCTGCGTGGTTCCAGAATTGCACTGCTGACGGCGGTGGGGGCCAGTCTGGTGGGGCTGCTGCTGACGCTGGCTGCGCCGCTCCCGCTGATCATCGTGGGCGTGGCGGCGGGGGCGTGCGGGGTGTTTCTGGCCCAGTCCGCTGCCCTGGCTGCCGTGCAGCGCGAGGTCACGCGGGCGCGCAGTCTGGCCTCGGGGCTGTATCACATGGCGTATTACGGCGGGGCCGCCGCCGCCAGTGTCCTGGCCGGACATGCCTACGAGGGCGGAGGCTGGCCCTCGGTGGTGCTGCTGGTGACGGGCAGCATGGCGCTGGCGGGCGTGGTGGGCCTGCTGGGCTGGCGAAAAACTGCTTCCGCCTGAGCTAGCCTCAAGCCATGACCTCACAACCCATGAATCTGGAACAGCCGTGAATCTGGAACAACTGTGCGTCCCCGGCGCGTATCCCGGTCTGTACCTTGAAGCCCATGACCTGACCGAGAGCGGTAGCGGCATCCTGGAAATCGTGATCCGCTCCGAGAAGACCCTGAACAGCGTCAATGCCGAGGCCCACCGCGCCCTAACGCAGGTCTGGCGCGACATTGACGCGGCGGCGGGCGTGCGCTGCGTGCTGATCCGGGGCGAGGGACGCGGTTTCTCGTCGGGCGGGGATTTCACCCTCATTGAGGAGATGAGCAACGACTTCACCGCCCTGGCCCGCGTCTGGCGCGAGGCGCGCGATCTGGTCTACAACGTCGTCAACTGCGGCAAGCCCATCGTCAGCGCCATTCACGGCCCCTGCGTCGGCGCGGGGCTGGCCGTGGCCCTGCTGGCAGACGTGAGCATCGCCGCGAAAACGGCCCGCATTCTGGACGGCCATGTGCGCCTGGGTGTGGCGGCAGGCGATCACGCCGCGATCATCTGGCCGCTGCTGTGCGGGCTGAACAAGGCCAAGTACCACCTGCTGACCGGCGAACCCGTGTCCGGCGAGGAAGCCGAGCGCATCGGTCTGGTCAGCCTGTGCGTGCCAGACGACGAACTGCTGGACCGTTCGTGGAAGGTAGCCCGCAAACTGGCAGCGGGCAGCCCCACCGCGATTCGCTGGACCAAGTACGCCCTCAACAACTGGCTCCGCGCGATGGGACCCACCTTTGACGCCAGCCTCGCCCTGGAATTTCTGGGCTTCACTGGCCCCGACGTGCGCGAGGGCCTGAGCAGCCTGCGCGAGAAGCGCGAACCGCATTTTGCGGAGGACGCGCCGATCTGAGGTTGGTCTATGGGTCTGAGGGCGGAGGCGGTTTGAGAGGGAAATATGCGTCACGCTGAAGGGAAACCCCTCAGTCTGCTTCGCAGCCAGCTCCCCTTAAAAGGGAGCCAAGGAACGCTGCTAGCCCGGCAATTCCGCAACTCTTGCCTCCCTTCTAAGAGCGCGTTTATAAAGGTTCGACAGAAGGATCAAGACGACGGAGCATCAAGCGAATGTTGGCGAGATAGCACCAGGAAGCGGAGGTGTGGCAGCGGCCTTCATAGTCCCGGCTCAGCCGACGTGAGCGCGTCAACCACGCCAATGAGCGTTCCACCACCCAGCGGCGAGGCAGCACCTGAAACCCTTTGGCCCTGTCACTACGCTTGATGATTTCCAGTGTCCAGCCCAGTGTTTCCAGCGTCCAGGTGACCAGCTTGCCCAGATAACC
>NZ_MSTI01000117.1 GCF_001949125.1 Deinococcus marmoris | reverse complement strand
CTGCTGGATTTCGTGGGCATCCATCAGGTCCGCCTCCTGGCGGACCGAGGGTTCTGCGACACGCAACTGATGGCCTGGCTCGGAGTCTGTGGATGGCATTACCGCATTCGGATCAAGTCCAACCTGATTCTTGCTGCTCCAGATGGCCAGCGGCTGTGCCGGGTGAATGAGGTGCAACTCGCACCACGGGAATCCCGCTGTTTGCACAACATCACCCTCACCGGGCAGCGTTTTGGTCCCGTCCATGTTGCTCTGGCCCGTCCGACGGACGGGCCAGAGCAATGGCAGGTCGTGAGCGATGAACCAACGAGCGTGGAGACCTTTGCCGAATATAGCGAGCGATTTCAGATTGAGGAAGGCTTTCTGGACTAGAAAAGTGGTTTGTTCGGGTTGGAAGGTTCCAAAGTGCGAGATGCACCCAGTCTCGAACGCTTGGTGACCGTGCTGGCCGTAGCGACCGTGCTGCTCGTGTCCGAAGGCATTGAGGTGGTGCAGCGTGGGGACCGGGCGTGTCGTCGATCCCCACTGGCAGCGGGCGCTGAGCTACCTCAAGATCGGTCTCCGGGCGGTTCATTACGCGCTGAGCCGTGGTCAGGTGGTGTTCGCGCGCCTGACGCTCCAGGGGGGGCCTGACCCTGAGCCACTGGGTCAGCGGAAACGCCCCCATGCCCCTCCTCAAACCACTCTTGAAGTTGGCTGGCAGCTCGTTTTTCGTTCACTCTCATAAAATCTGTCAGGCCGCCAGCTAATCGGCGATCTACTCGGCTACGAAGTAGAAGTGGATGCTTAGAGCATTTACCAGAATAGATGCTGGGCTAAGTGGAGCCTAGACATCCTCTGTGACGACGCGAAGCAACTCCAATCCTGCTCAAAATAAAGCTTCTTCTCTGTCAAATGCTGTAGACGACGGGCGCGAAAAGTGTCGGGTACTGAGTTCCTGAAGAGACCCTCATTTGAACCTGCATCCCGTCAAGCAACGTACACCTAACAAAGAGGTGAAAAATGGATCACTTGTAAACGTCATCCAGACGTCGTCATATTTTTGTCGTCAGATTCATTCGTTAGCACTAGCGGTTGCGGGCTTCTTGTCGAGCGGTCAGTATCCTTGCATTCTGTTTGATAAGTAGCTAGCGGGTGCAAATTAGGGCATCGATCAGATTCATATGCCGCACTCAGAGGAGATTTTTTGCCGATACGGACATTTGGATATGCCTGCTTCTCCTCCCGTTAGCTACTTAGGAATCAACATAGGAGGTCAGAATTTAGGATGAATCTCCTTGGTTTTCTGCGGCTTGACTCAGTTTAAGTCAGACACAGCGCCGTCTTTGATGTCATTCCTCCAAATCTCAGGAGAACCCAGACCATGAAAACCCCATTTCTAATCGCCGCCCTGGCCCTCTCGACTGGCTCTGCACTGGCCCAGGCCGATACCATCACGCCGCCGCCGTCGTCTGTCGGCTCCAACATCAGCCAGGAGTATCAGGGGCCAGCGCCATCCACTTTTCAGAAAGAACTCGTTGGACCGCTGCTGCTGTTGCGGGCGGGCAACATCAGCGCCGATGGCAGGAGCGTGAAACTGCCGCTCTACAAGGGCCAGATGGTGGACGGACGCGTGGTGTGGTACATCCTGACCGACACCACCGATCAGGGCAACGCCAATGCACTGGGCCTCAACTATTCGGCCAAGCTGAACTACGGCAACACTGGGCGCTCGGCCCGCCCCGCCCGCCTGGAAAAAGACGGCTCGCTGACCTTCCTGCGAGGCACGGTGGATTTTGCACCAGAACATGCGGTTACGCCCGGCACTGCGCCCAATTTCTTTCCGCCCAGCAAATTTCAGGCGGGCGGCGTCGGGGACCGGGATTACAGCCCGCTGATCTCGATCACCAATGCGGGCGGCCACATCTACAACGCGCCCATCGTGGCGTTCGACGTCAGCGAGGATAGGATCAACAACTGCGATAGCGCCCCCAACCATGATCTGGTGCATGACAAGGTGCTGAAGATCTGCCCCACTGACCGAACCGTGACGCTGCAAATGACGCCAGGCTTCAGCTTCGGCAAGCCCAACATGTACCTGAGCATGGAGTCCAACGATCCGGTGGTGGCCGCCGTGGAAAACGTGACCCTGGCTCCGGCCCTGGATGACGTGCTGGTGGGCCGTGATGATGGGGCCTTTAGTGCGGTGGAGCGGCTCTTTACCATCGTCAACGGCCCGATGGGCCTGAACAATCCCCAGCGGCAGGGCCTCAACAGCGCGCTGGGCGACAAGGCTCCTGACGGGCCGCTGAACATTCTGGGCGGCATTCCCACCGTCGCCACCGATTACAGCCCGCTGTGGGACGTGAACGTGGGCGAGTGGACCGCCGACGCCATCAGCAAGGGCTATCGCTCGCGGATCATCGATGAGTTCCAGTACCTCGGAATCGTGCAGAAGGGCTTTATTACTGCGCCCGGTGGCAAGAAGTTTGGTTCCAGCGGCGTGATCGTCAATTGCCCCATCGTGATGCGCCTGCTCTAAACGTGACAGGCGAGTCGGTACCCCCAGCCAATTCGGCAGGAAACGTGCAGATTGAACCCTTTAAGGAGGATCACATGATCAGAGCGATTAAAACTTCGGGCCTCGTGCTGCTGACGGCAAGTCTCGCCGCCTGCGGAACGCTGTCCACCTCGCCCCCAACCTATGCGGGCCATCTCTACGCCATGACCAATGCCGCGACGGGGAACGCCGTCGTGCATTACGGGCGCTCCGCGAGCGGCAAGCTGAGCGTGCTCGAGACCACGATGACAGGCGGCAACGGCGTCGGCGGGACAAGCGTCGCCAACGGCACGCAGAGCGTTGACCCCCTGTTCAGCAGCGACAGCCTCTTTCTGACGCCCGATCACACCCGCCTGTTCGCCGCCAACGCGGGCAGCGGCACCGTGTCGTCGTTTCAGGTCAGTGCTGGCGGCGCGCTGAACTTGATTGGCAGCTACGACGCGGGCGGCGCGCTGCCGAATAGCCTCGCTGTGAGCGGCACCATGCTCTACGTGGGCCACGCCAAGCCTAATGCGGCGGGCACGCAGCTCACAGGTTTTCGCGTCGCGCAAGACGGCTCGCTCAGCCCCGTCGCCGGGGCCAGCTACGCGCCGAGCGGCACGATCATCGGCACGCAGGTGCTGTTCAGCCCGGACGGCAAGCTGTTGGAATTCAGTGAACTGATGAACGGCAAGGTGACCCTCTTTCCGCTCAACGCAGATGGCAGCCTGGGCACGCCGGTCGTGAACGCCAGCGCGGGAGCTGGCCCCTTTGGCGCGGCCTTCCTGGGCAACGGTAAACTGCTGGTGAGCGAGGTGGGCGCGAGCGGCGTCAAGAACGCGGGCGCGGTGTCCTCATACAGCGTGGCAGGCAGCGGAACGCTCACGCCGATCAGCACGGCGGTGGGGAACGGGCAGAACGCGACCTGCTGGCTGGCCCTCACCCCGGACGGCCAGTACCTGTACGCCAGCAACACCAGTTCGGGGAACGTCAGCGTCTACGCGGTGAGCGCGGACGGCAGCCTGACCCTGAAGAGCGGTAACTCGGCTTACCACGCCCCACAGGGGACAGTGGACGTGGCGGGCAATCCGTCGAGTGGCCCGGTGGACAGCGTCGTGAGCGCGGATGGCGCGTTCTTTTATCAGCAGTTCAGCGGATTGGGTCTGGTGGCCGCCTACCGCATTGGGGGAGACGGCGGCCTCACGCCGATCGAGGGTGGCGATGGGGCGGACCTGCCCCTGCTCGGCTCGGAGGGGCTGGCAGGATACTGAACAACCTCAGTAGGTGACAACTTCACTTCCAGCCTCTCCTGGCGGGCAAAAAGAACGGGTTAACAGATCCAGGAAAGCCACGAATCGTTCGGGTTTCCAACGGAGGGCATCCACGAGATGCTGAGCACCGTGCCGCACCAGACTTACCGCCTTTCGACCATGCTTCAGGATGGGGATGGGTTGGGTCTGGCTGAGCCAGACCCCCAATTGCAGACAGAACATCCAGGCCAATGTCACGAGTCCGAAGAGCCGTCGTAGACGCCCAGCATCAGTGATCCCTGTCCGCTCCAGATCGAAGCCCCGTGTTTTGAAACTGCTGAAGGTGCATTCCACCGACCAGCGCAATCGGTAGAGCTTCCACGTCTTCCGAACACTAAAATCTGTCGCGATGATGACGAGGTCTCCACTCGGAGGTCTCGTGGCCACCACCCGCATCAACTCCCCGAACACGAAGACCTTCTCGTCTATCTCATGGAAATGGCCGTGTTGGACGTGGTCAAACCATTCCTTTCCGCTCAAGTCATCCAGCAGGTTGTTGTACCTGATACGGATGGCTCGTTTGATTCCCTGGCGTCTCAGAAAGCGAAACCACTCTGCCCCGATGAATTCGCGGTCTGCAACCAGGCCCTGCCAGCGTTTCGCTGGCAGAACATGTAGGAGCTTCAAGACCAGCCACATCCAGTCGTAGGTGTGGCTGTTCCCCGCTTGATCGAGGGGAACCCAGATCAGAGGAAGGGTGAAGCCGTGAGCCACAGCGCCCAGCACCAGAAAGTTGATCGGAGTTTCGCCGTGCTCCCAGTTCGTGCGATTCAAGCTCAGCAACACTTTCACCGGCGGCAGATGAGCGACGAGCAGGGCCATGAAAAAGCCTATATCCAGCCGGTCATCCCGGAACGTGCGGTCTGCGCATCGCTTCTTGGCCTGCGGTGTGCTGACTCCAGGCAGGTGGGCACTGAGGTCGTGATGATTGACGCTCCTCGCGTCAATCATCGCCAGCAGCACGTCGGCCTCCTGGACCCACGGCACCCAGCGGTCCTGACCCATGCTGGGCAGCGCGGTGAGTTCCAGGACGCCCACCGATTTCCAGTCCAGCCCGCTCATGGTGGCCGGAGTCTGGTCCGTGATGAACCGCCGCACAGAGGCTGGGCCGCACATCGGATGGCCCCACTGCGCTGTGGGAATACATAAGGCGTTTGACTCGGCGATGGGTTGACCGAGCAGGCCAACCAGGGCGTCGTGAATGCTGGCGTTGGTAACGCCGCCGGACGTGAGCAGCAGTTTCATAGGTTCTCTCCTGGTCAGGTGTTGGGCGCTGGCAGCCTGAGCGCCTTCTTCTAGCGGCGCTGCCAGTGGCATGGTTCTGGAGCGTAATATGGGAAGGAATTACACATTGGGCGTAGCAACTAAATACCGTATGCGTGCCGTTGTGTCAATGCTCAGTACCCAACACTTTCTCAAGCGATCCTCTGGAGCGGCATCCAGAGTTGAATCAGTTTGAGGAGATCCATCTTTATCTGGCAATCTCCCAGATGTTGCCAGCCGGGTCTTTGAAACTGGCGGTTCGGATCCCCCAGGGACGATCCATCGGTCCATTCAGCAGGGTGACGCCTTTGGTCTTCAGCTCCGCACACTTGGCGTCAACGTCATCGACGGTCAGCGTATAGACCGCACGCGCGCCACCCTGGCTGGTGGCCACATGCGCGGGGGTCACCAACTCGTCGGCCTGACCGATCTGTAGCAGGTTGATCATGGTGGAACCGAATTTGAAGACGACGGAGGTGTCGCCCTCAAACAAGACCGGAAGTTCAAAAACCCGGCTGTAGAACGCTTTCGCTTCTTCAAGGTTTTCGGCGAAGAGCGTGATGGCGGTGATGGTATTCGTCCAGGTGACGTCTTGCGTCATTGTTCTCCGCTTGGTAGTTGAATCAATCTATTGAGGCGGACAGAACTGAGGTGGAAAATGAAGGACGCGGCCACGCTTGGCCACGAGAGCAACCTGTCGCACCTGAGCCCTGTTCTGTCCTGAGGTGTTCACGTTCCAGATGCATGACCTCTTGGACATCCACCCTGTGATGTGGATTCGGTCCCGTGGCCTGCTGAGCCTGAGTGCATGAAACTTGACCGAACTTCCCTTGTGTATTACGCTCGTAACATACCAAAAGGAGTCATGATGCGCAAACTCATCGTTGGGAATCTCGTCACGCTGGACGGCTACTACGAGGGCAAAGACCGCAAGCTGGACGCCATCTTTGACCATTTGCATCCGGACTATACGGGGGATCAGCACTTCGACGAATACATGGCTGAGCGAATGCGGGCGGCGGAGACTCTGCTGTACAACGGACGCCGCAATTTTCTGGACAATATGCAGTACTGGACGGGGATACCGCATGATCCAGAGGCCAGTCCCGTCCGCCGGGAGATGGCCGGACTGCAAGCGCGGATGAAAAAGCTGGTGGTGTCCGATCACCTCACCCGTGAGGAGCTCTCTCCCTGGAACGACACCCGCATCATCGGCGTGGCGGACGCTGTGGAAGCGGTGGTGGCCCTCAAGGCTGAGGAGGGCGGGGACATCTTCATATTCGCTGGCCGGACACTTTGGAACCATCTGCTGACCCATGACCTGATCGACGAACTGCACCTCGTCATCTTTCCGCTAATTGCTGGTGAGGGCACGCCGCTGTTCGTGGGCAGGCCAGGCGTGACCCTGAAACTGCTCAGCGCCCGCACCTGGCAGGGATCGGGCAATATTTTGGCGTGTTACGAGGTCAGCCGCCCAAATGGGGAGGAATCCACCGCTTAAATCAAACGGGTGCCGTCTGGCTCAAGACGTCCGTTCCACAGGGATCAAGCCCCCATATTCCTTTCTTATATTCCTGCTTTAATTTTCCTTATCACAGGAATCTGGAGGACGGCCAGCGGATTTGACGACAGAAATTGATCCTGGAATGCGGCTCTGGATTTACTCTTATCACAGGTATGGAAGCTAGTGACCTTCAAATCGCCGCTGAGCAGTTCCTTACGGGACTGAACCGCAGCCCGGTCACCGTCCGGGCCTACCGGGCGGACCTGACCCACCTCCAGCGCTGGTTGCAGGACAGCGGCAGAGAGATGGATGGAGTGGCTCTGGAAGCATACTTTGCAGCCCACTCGTGGGCTGCGTCTACCCAGAACCGCAAACAGACCGCCATCGAGCGCTTCTGTCGCTGGAGTCGGCAGCATGGCGGGCCAGAATTTGATCCCACCCGCCATCTTGAACGCCCCAAAATTCCGCCACCACATCCGCGCGGTCTGCGTCGGGACGACATTGAGCGCGTCTTTGCCTTCATTCCCGCGCGGCAGACACGGGACACCCTATTGTTCCGGCTGGTCTTCGAGACAGGTTTGCGGATCAGCGAGGCACTGAACATCCACCTGGACGATCTTGATCTTTCCAGGTGGGATGAACACTTGACCGTGCTGGGCAAGGGAGCGCAGCGCCGGACAGTGCTGCTTGATGACCCCCGCCTGGTCAATGGGCTGCGGAAGTACCTGCGGTCTCTGGACTACACACATGGGCCGCTGTTTCAGGCTCAGAAGAACGGGCGCGGTGGGCCGCTGCGGTATCAGAGTGTGCAGGAGCGCTGGCAGAGCTACGCCGCGAGCGCAGGCGTGCTTTGCACCCTGCATCAGTTGCGCCACAGCCATGCGACGGAACTGGTCAATGGGGGCGTAAGTCTGTGGATCAGCCGCAAGCGGCTGGTCCACCGCCACATCCAGACCACCTTGCGGTATGCAGAGATCAGCGATGCTTCAGCCGACGCGGAACTCCGAATCTGGCGGCGCGAGCAGCGCTGAATTCCTTAGCGCAGGTTTTGGTTCCTAGTCCTAGTCACTCCCCTAGACCAGTGTCTCCTCAGCGGCGCGGTCTTCCTCCCCAAACAGCGCCCCATCCAGGGCCTTGGGCAGCGCGCCCTGCACCTCGGACGGTTCAAGTCAACTGCGCGACGATGTCGTGCAGTTGTTCAGCGGCCTCCAGGTCCTTGATCACATAGCCTCTGGCCCCCAACTGGACCGCCTGTGCGGCCAGCCCGGGATGCTGATGGCCGCTCAGCACCACGACGGGAACACCTGACGCCAGTTCCAGCGCGCGGGCCAGCAGCTCTAGGCCCTGCCCATCCGGCAGATTCAGATCTACCACCAGCAGGTCAAACGCGCCGCCGGGCCAGCGCCCCACGGCCTCTGCGAACGTCGGCACATCTTCAAGCGTCCACGCCACGGCCATCAACGACAGCAGTTCGCGCAACAGCAACACGTCCGTCATGTGGTCCTCGACCAGCAGCACCCGGGTCATGCCCTTCCCTGGAGGGGATGGTTTCTGTGCCGGTCCATCCGGGCGTCGCGCAACACCTGACCTTCCATCTCCCAGGCGTCCAGCTTAGGGCGGCGGCGCATGACCTGTTCGAGCCAGACGCGCACCTGCTCGACGCGAGCCGCAGAGACGGTACACAGGCCGCTGTCAATCCACTGATCGTCGTCCATACCCCAGCGTAGAGAACGTCCGCCCCACTGGGACAACGCCGGGTGAATGGGCCTTCAACGTCGTCTCAACTGTGCAGCGGTTCAGTCCGTGGCGGGGTGATGTGCCGGTTGGGCAGACCGGTCTTCAAGCGACGGTTGCGCGTCAAGGTGACTGGCCCGGACGGCCAGGACATACAGGCGGTTGACCAGGCCTTCGAGCCGCTCGTCGCGCAGATTGTTGGCTTCGAGATGTTCCAGCAGGAGATCGGCCATCAACCGGTAGTCGTCCGGGGTCAGGGCCCAGTCACAGGTGGTAGGGGCTGGCAGGAGGCTCCCTTGGTGTGTCATGTCTTCATTTTAAGCTCATGAAGGCGGCTGAACTATGGGGCATCGTGCGGTAGCCGGAGGCATCGGATCGGCGGGACGCTGATTTCTGGGGCCGCCATCACTTGACCAGAAGGGTCATGGCAGAGCGGCTGGCGGCTCTGCTCACCTTCTTGAACGAGGGCTGACCCTGCTTCCCGACGTCAAGAAGTGTTCTCGGCCAACTCAGGTTCTGGCCCTGCCTGCCGCTTGCCTTCCACGGCCTCGGCGTCATGCTCGCGCAACTTGACCCGGCTGGTCTTCCCGCGCAGCACTTCCAGCGTGTAGTCGCCCTCCCCAAACAGCGCACCGTCCAGCGTGTCCGGCAGGGTGATGCGCACCTCGTGCGTCTCGGCGTCATAGCGCACCTTGACCGTGGTGCGGGCGTGGCGCTCCTTCAAGGCCTCCAGCTTCTTCGGGGCCGTGTTCATAAACGAGCCTCGGCGGCGTCCGCTGTCCTTGGCCTGACCTGAGAATCAGAACCGAAACCTACGCTAAGGGAATATTCCTGTTGTAATCGGCCATATCACAGGATTTCAGGGCAGGCTGATCCTCCTATACGGCAATTTTTAACGCTGGTAGGACACGCGGAAATACTTAGGAGTTGCACCTTGCATAGCGGAGTGAATAGTCGTGCTGGTGCAGGAATTCAGCGTTTTTTGAGAACAGATGCAACAGTCGTTTGAGATGCAGATGAGGCAGCACCGTGATGAGCGCCAGGAACGCACATTCCTCCAGGGTCAGTCCATCCTGTCGATGGAGGATCGCTAGCGTCCAGGCCAAGAAGACCAGCAGAATCCAACGATCCAGCCCCACGGCAGTTCGTAACGCGAACTGCGCCAGGCCGAACTGGTGTTTTCCCTCCTTGAAAAAAAATTCCTCGTTCCACCGCTCTTTGCCCTCGGCGATCACCTCGTCTCCTTCCATCAACTCGGACGACACCGCATGAAAGGTTCGGTCTCCCCGATCAAAACGGCTCAGCGTCAGCGTCTCATACGGCCAATTCTTCAGTTCAACGTAACCACCGTGTGGGCAATCTGAAACGGTCACTTCCCCTGGATGCAGGGTACGTCGAGTGGTCCGGACACCCACCACGAATTCAAAGCCAAGTTGCCGCACCTCGTCCAGAAACACTGCCGCTTCAAAACCACTGTCGGCCAAAACCCGGATGCGAAACCGGGACCGGATGGAGTGAGGAACAGTGCGGAGCATCTCGCCTCGCGCGCCAATGTTGTGGGCGTGGGCGTGCTTTTCCCCTTGTACACCCGGTAGGCCACCGGGAACTTCACGTCCTGGTAGTGGGCAAAGAGGACCATCAGATGAATGCCGTGGACCTCGTTATAGACGCGTACAAAAGGCAGCGTGCTGCCTTTCTTCTCCACACTGGTCAGGTCAACACTGAGCCGGAGGAGAGGGCGATGTTTCCCCTTGGTGGCCAACCGCAAGCAGCCCCATTGGGCTTGCTCCAGGAGTGGCCAGCACGCCTCGGTATCCCAGGAATATTCGTTCAGGAGGCGACTGAGCGCACTCTTGCTGACCAATTCAGCGCGGTAGAGTGCCGTCTTGGTCGCCGTGTCCAGGAATATGAAGAGCGCAGCCCCCAGGCTGCGCTGCTGGTACGACGTGGTGGGCACGGCCAGGAAGTGGTCTGCCAGAATGCGGACGCGCTCCCCCGGAATCTGTGATTTTGACATTCCCAGATTCTCCCGGCTGGGAGCGCTTCGCCATCCTTATGCAGGTGCAACTCCTGAGTATTGCCCTTCGCCAGGTTAAGCCCTTCCCGTTCAGCCTTTCGATGTGACGCCGCCGCAGGCCCTGCGGGTCTCCACAACGGTGGTGGGGAGCGTCACTCAGGTCAGCCTCGGTCAGCAGGTGGACGAGGACGCAAAGCGCATTCTCCCTTATCTGAATGCGCCGCCGCCCGTGCCGCCAGGCTATCTGACGCTTCCCAATTGAGTACGACGGAAGGCAGCACCGTGAGTCTGATCCTGCCCTCAGTCTGCCGTGAGACCAGTTAAAGCAATACAGCCCTTCGCATTGGACAGAGGAAGACGGAGGGTTAGCGGGTGGGCCGGATGCCTGTGACCAGCATGTAGTTGACAGTGTTGTAGCCGTTTGATCCACTGGGATGGGTTACGGCCAGCAGCACCGACATGTAATTGCCCTGCACGCGCACCTCAGTGGGACGGTAGATCTCGGCACACTGACGTGTGGCGGGCAGTGCTGCGCCGTCTTTTTGTAGGGTGGTGATCATCACCGTGTTCAGCGGCATCACCGCGCTGACACTGAGCACTAGGCCGCGCGCTGGATAGGCCGCTCCGTTGGTGGGGCACACTGAATTGACCGCGTAATCGAAAGTGCTCAGACGGAAGGTCCATGTCCGGTCATGCACCAGCACCTTGAATGTCTGCTGTGTGTCGGCTGCTGTGGCCAGCTTGCTCATCGTCTGCGCTTTTTGCAGCTTGGATTGCCACAGCACGGTGCCGGGACGGTTATAGGCAATCCTGAGTTCTGCCAGCCGTCCTCCGCCTTTTTCCAGTACCCCGCGTACCGTGCGCTGGTACAGCTCTTGCTCGTTGACCAGGCCATTTGCGGGTTCGCTTTCCAGGCTGTAGTTGTTCAGCAGCGTGTTGGTAGCGCTGTCGACGATGTTGAGTTCGCTGTGCACTGCTCCGCTGCTGGAGTCGAGTACGGTGGTCTCGACGAAGGCGACGTAGCGTCCGTCCGGTGACCAGCCGTAGACATCAGCAGTGGTTTTGTCCGGGACGATGAAGGGGTTGGCTGAAGCCAAACTGGCGCTCAGCAGCATGGTGGTCAGTGCAGCGGCCAGACAACGCAGTGGGTCCATAGTGCCTTCCAGTGTGACACAGCGAAAGTTCTGGCTGGTTCAGGAACTGAGCTGGGCAGTGCTGGTGCGGGACGACGGGGTGGGTATCAAGCCTCAGTACGGCGACAGGATGTTCACGGTACGGTAGCCGCTGGCTGGTCCAGGTCTCTTGGAGAACTCGGGCTGCGCGCCTTAAACTCCTTCTGGAGATCTTTGCACTTGCAGTACCGGACAACTTGATGTTGGCAGCGTCCTGAACAGCGTTTTTGCCGTTTGAGTATCTGGTTGCAGTCTGGGACGGCAAAAGGCGGCTTCTTGGAGTTATGAGACAAGAAGAAACCGCCTTCGTCGACACTATCAATTTCGCCGATCTTCTGAAAGCAATGGTTCGGACAGTTTTGGGTGGCGTCGCGTGCTGGATGGAGAGGAGAAAAAGTGAGGTGTCGCGAGACGTTCAAGGCTCTGCTGGACACAGAATGTTCTGTATTCAGGTGATGTGTCTCCGATTGATCAACAGGGCTGTCTGGCAGGGCAAATAAATAATATCAATCCAGGTGTCGGTGTCGGATTGAGTTTAATTCGGGCAACGGTTGAAAAATACCGTTCTGCTGGCAGCGTACCTGCTGAAAACTGTCCGAACCATTGTGAAAGAGCGCTTCCCCTTTTTGCGGCGCGACACCTTGCAACGCGTCCAGGATGTGTTCTGTGCGCTGATCGAGCAGCGCACCACCAATCAGCAGCAATGGTCCCAGGCCATGCCTGGGACCAGCTCCCCAGAGGCCAAGAAAAAGCGTCTGGGACGATGTATCCACGACCCTCAACTGGACAGCGACTTTTTCTTAACTGACATCTTGCAGTTTTGCAAAAGGATGTCTGGAACGCACTTTCGGCCCCATAGTGAGGTGTGTACCCAAAAGAATCGCGCTCCAGACGGCTTTATTCTGACATTCTGCCTTGCTTTTCTCGCAAGCAACACCGGGAATCCTTCGAGGTCTTCCTTGACCTGTTGCTTGATGGTTCCGGTAGACCTCTGCCGGAACGGGCCACCGTCAAATCCCCCTCGGCGCTCAGCCGCTTTTTCAATCACGCCACCTGGAGTACCCGTCGGCTCTGCCGGGTAATGCGCCAGCACGCTTTCCAGACGTTGCA
>NZ_MSTI01000023.1 GCF_001949125.1 Deinococcus marmoris | reverse complement strand
GGAAGCGAGAATTTCCCGCTTTGTATCAGGGCATCTTCAACACGCACCACGGTTCGCTGAACCGTGGCCTCATGGACACCCCAGTCCTGGCCGATGTGAAACAACGTGCGGTACTCGCGCCAGAACTCCAGCGTCATCAGGAGTTGCGCTCCCAAAGAGAGTGCAGGTGGCCGTCCAGATTTGACTTTGTTGGCATGGCGTTCTTGCAACACGGTCTCCATCTCTAGAAATGTTTCAGGGTACACACCAGTGCGACGGCGAAAACTCGTGCGATTCAGCTTCAGGGCCTGATGATATTTTAGCGTGCCAACCATCCCCTACCTTAGCGCACGACTTTCGCAAGAGGTCTAGTGAAAAAACACGCTCCAATAATGGGCGTGCCGCCACCGACAACGTGCTGAGGCGGGGGGCCACCAGACGGGCCAGATCGATCAGCAGCAAATGCAGGTGTGCCTGAACCGCCAGCTCCGAGCCGATTTGCTGCGCCGTCATCTCCGCACTCAGCGCCTCAATGCGGGCCAACCAGTTGGGGAGCCTGTCGTCCAGTTGAAAGTGCAGGGCGTTCCCCAGCGGGTCCGTTGCCAGGAAGGGCAGCAGCAAGAGCTCTCCCGGCAGGCTGGACCCACTGCCCAGATATGCGAGAGGCAGATTGAGTTGTCCAGTGTAGTTATTCGCCGCCAGCGTATCCGCGTGAAAAATCACCACCCAGCCGCGCACGCCGCCCTGCAAACCCCGAACGTCATGGCGCTCGCCCGGTGCAATCAGGAACAGATCGCCAGGACTCACTGCCAGGACCTGTTCGCCAATCTGGTGGTGTCCGCTGCCCGCCGTAAAGAGCATCAATTCATAGAAGTCGTGCAGATGGGCCTCAGTCTGGCGCTCGAGATGTTGTCGGTCTATTGCCACGGCCCGTACCATCAGCGGCTGCTGTGCGCTGGCCTGGATGGTATGCATGGGCAGAGGAGCGACTAGGGGCATCTCAATCTCAATTTAGAACATCTGCGAAACGGTTGTATTTGTTATTCATGTCCGATACTCTTCGCGCCCGCCGTCTGCTTCAGTTCCCGGCGGTGAGACCCAGCTTTTGGAAAACAGCGTGGATCCAGAACTCGGTCCGCTCAAAAACGCGGGCCGGACTGACCAATCGGACGTAATTCATTTTGCATTTTCATAAATATTTAGTTTTTAATTTTCATAATGAAGCTCACATTCAGAAAGTAATATCCAGGCGGAGGTAGCCCCACCATCTACTGACCCATTCGCTTGACAAGTTGCGCCAGACATGGTGTAAACCCAGTTGGATCAAAACCAGTGGAACTCGCATGTCACCGTGTCAAAGATCATTCCGAGAAGGGCATACGCCCGAACGATTGTTCATGCCCATTGTTGTTTCGCTGCTTCGTGCCGGGTTGTTGATCTGTAGGGCAGGCGGCCCCAGTGAGGCGACGCTCACCAGAGCAAACATTGCGGTTTGACTGGACAGTTTAACGGCGAGTGTTCTGAAGGCAACCCAGGTATTTGAACGGGCGACGTCCAGAGGACACAGTGGACCCTTGCCGAAGAATCGCCCAATCTGGCAGACGGCGGAAGCCTTCTGGGTGTCACCACGGCAACGCTTGACCAGTGCTGCGTGATGGGTATCTTGAGAACTAATCAGCGCAAAAACGAGCAGGGCAAGGGGTTTGGCCAAACTGAAAAATTCGCCTTCCATATGTTCATTCTATTTTGCCAACGTTCGCTCGATTCTCGTCAGTCATTCAACCTACCGACCCTTTGCTGGAACATTCTAGAAAGGTATCAACTTCTCAAGGAGTTTTCCATGTTTGCTAAAAGAATTTCCAGATCTGTCCTTGTCACCCTTTATCTTCTTTCTCAAGGATCACTGGCTCAGTCTCTATTCGACAGCCCGAATTTTTTACTGGCTGGTGGCAGTGGTAGACCTGTCAATACTGCTCCTAAGCCTCCTCTCAATACTGCCCAACTCGACGCTTTCGTAAACCGGATCATGAAAGAATATGGCGTTCCTGGCGTGGGACTGGCCATCGTCCAAAATGGAACAGTGAGCTATGTCAAGGGGTACGGCGTTCGTAACGTATCAAAAGGTACGTCAGTCACACCGGATACCCAGTTTCCTATCGGCTCGGTCACCAAATCGTTTACGGCGCTGGATATGATGGTGCTGGTCAATGATGGCCTGGTCAACCTTGATGCGCCGGTCACTAGATACATTCCCGAATTCAAGCTGTCCAGTCCGGCATCTACCCGGACGGTCACGGTGAGAAACCTACTGACACACACCACCGGCCTAAGCAGAACAGACGCCTCCACATTCAATCCGAAGATTACCGTCAAAGACATTATCGCCGCTGCGGCGACCACGCCTCTCGTCGGAAAACCCGGTGAGAAATTTGTCTACAGCAACGTCAATGCGATCATCGCCGGAGAAATCATTAAACGGGTCAGTGGTCAGTCGTGGGCAAGCTTTACCCAGCAGCGGATATTTCAACCGCTCGGGATGAACACGGCGACGCTATCGATTGACACGCTCAAAATGCTGCCTGACATCGCCACGCCACATGAGCTTGATGTCAAAAATGGTGGATCGAGACCGATCGACTATTTGTCGCTGGGAGCTGACGCCGCAGCTGGGGCCGTGAATGCCAGTGCGTCCGACATGGCGCGTTACATGCTTTTTCAACTTGGCACTGGCTCACCTTTGATCTCACAGGAGAGTCTCAACGAAATGCATAAGGGTCAGATCGCTGCTCCTGACTCCAATCTGCCAGGCGTTATCGCCCAACTGGCAAGCAAAATGGCAGAAAGTTCAGTGCGTGTCCCTGCTCCACTTGTTACCCAAGAACAGTATGGCTTTTACTGGAATGTCGAGAACTTTCTAGGAGAGCAGATCGTGCAGCACGCTGGTAACGTGACCGGCGCAACCGCGAGCGTAACTATGCTGCCGAAACAACATGCGGGCGTGGTGATTCTGGCAAATATCGGGGAGGCCAACACGTTTATGGATGTGATGCGGCTGCACATCGCTGAAGTCTTGCTGGGCCGCTCTGGCCCCGACGTGAACGCTACCCTGCAAGCGCAACTCAAAATCCTGGGCCAGGATAGTGCCAGCATTGCCGCAGATCGCCAGGCCGCCCGCACGTACCAGCCCCAGCCCAAAGAGTTAAGCGCCCTGGCTGGCACATTCAAAAGTCTGGCCGATCCCAAGCCAACTGTGGTCAAGGTCATCGACCAGCGCATGCTCAGGCTTGAATCTGGTTTTCGGGGAGTTCGCTTCACTGTAGACCTGATTCCTTTAGGCAAAAACCGTTTCATGGCAACCGGTCAGCCAATTGTGGGCAGTGTCGTCAAGTTTACCGGCAGTGGAGAGAAGCGTGCCATTGAAATCGAAGGATTGAATGGCGCAACTCCGTTGGCGGGAGCGAGCAAATAAGTCATTTCCCAAGACCGGACAACTTCAGTTTTTTACTGGCTGAGTTCCAAGACATCTCACTGCTAAACTGAAGCATTTCCGCCGCAAATGGCAAGCGGCACCACTGGTCTGTGACGATCTGCGGTGCCGCTTCCCATAAGTCTGCCAGGCTATCTGAATTCCCGAAAGCCCGCTTGCCGTTGCTGCGACGCAATATGCTCTGGCGTCTCGCCGCCGCACTTGAAACCCTCATCCATAGGCAATCCATCTGCCACCACGTCCTGGTCACGTTCTTCCCCGGCAACGCCTTATCTGAGGCTTGGAAAAAACGTCTTGAAGGGTATTTTCAAGAACAGCCTGTGTTGGACAAGTTATTCCTGCGTGCGCTGCTTCCACTGCTGCCAGTAGGAGAGTCGGCCAGCACTCAGCGCCTGATCGCCCAACCCGACTTGACCCGGATGATTTGGTTCTGTCAGGCCATTAGCGCGCAGCCTCTTGCGTCCCCTCGAGGCACTGCGCCAGCCATTCGCACCAATCGGAGTACTCACGTTCGTACCCGATTCCGCGCCGCAGCACAGCATGAACACCAAACCATGGGGACTCCGGTTGCCACAGGGTCTCCCCCGCCTCCTGCTCCAGACGGCTTAAACCCGACTGAAACTCGGCCAGGTGGGCCAGGTGGGTCTGAGCGTGTTCGCGCATCATCTGCGCGGCGGCAGTGGGATCGGCCAGCCAGATGGAATACGCTTTGAGAACCAGCTCGTCGCGCTTGCGGGGCGGTTCCGTAGCGTCATTGAGCCAGGCACGCAGGGCAGCCCGCCCCGCGTCAGTAAGCCGGTAGACCTTCTTGTCAGGCCGATCAGATTGCTCGACAAGCGTGTAGGCCACCAGCCCCGCTGTTTCCAAGCGTGCAAGTTCCGGGTACACCTGACTGTGCTGGGCGAACCAAAAGTAACCCACAGGATTTTTCAGCGCGTGGGTCAGCTCGTAGCCGGAGCGCTCCTCCCGTGCCAGCAACCCCAGCAGGGCGTAGCCGAGCGTGGTGGTGGCGGCTTTGGCACGGACAGGCATACGTCTATCTTGACAGAGTCAGTCCGTTTTGACTATGCTAATTTAAACATATGTCATAACTAACATAATGTGGAGCTTGAGAGGAGAAATCATGAGCGCACGTTCTGCCGCCGGGCCACTGCCCGAAACCCACCCGCTTGACCCGACCCGCTGGCGGGCGCTGGCCGTGCTGCTGCTGGCTCTGTTCATGGTGCTGCTGGACACCAGCATCGTCACCAACGGTCTGGCGACCTTGCAACGTGACCTGGGGGCCAGCTCCGCACAGGTTCAGTTCGTGCTGACCGGGTACGCCGTCGGCTACGGCGTGCTGCTCATCACTGGGGGGCGGCTGGGCGATCTCTATGGCCGCCGCCGCCTGTTCTTGCTGGGCTTGGCCAGCTTTACGCTGACCTCGGCGCTGTGCGGCCTGGCGTGGTCACCGCTTACGCTGATCGCTTTCCGGGTGTTGCAGGGCCTGGCGGCGGCCCTGCTGTTTCCGCAGGTGGCAAGCTTTATCCAGGTGCTGTTTCCTGGCCGCGAGCGTGCCCGTGCTTTCGGCCTGCAAGGCACCATCATCGGGCTGGGGATTATCGCTGGGCCACTGTTGGGCGGCCTGCTCATCGACGCCAATCTCTTCGGGTCATTGTGGCGTCCGATCTTTCTGGTCAACGTGCCCATTGGGCTGCTGGCTTTGCTGTGGGCCGCGCGGGTGCTGCCCGAATCGAAATCCGATCAGGCCCGTGGTCTGGACGTACCGGGTGTGGCGCTGCTCTCACTGGCGTTGGTGCTGCTGATTTACCCAGTTATCGAGGGCCGCGATCAGGGCTGGCCCACCTGGCTGCTGACCATGCTGGCCCTGAGCGTGGTGACTCTGGGCGTGTTCGTGGCCTATCAGCGCCGTCTCATGGCCCGTGGAAAGACGCCGCTGGTACAACTGGGCATGTTCAGTGATCGATCCTTTGCCGTGGGCGCACTGATCGCTTTTGTATTCCAGAGCAGCGTGCTGTCCTATTTCGTGGCGATGAGTCTGTTTTTTCAAGCAGGGCTGGGCTACGGCCCAACGCAGGCCGCGCTGCTGCTGATCAGCTATCAGGTGGCAATCGTCGTTGCCTCGCTGCTGTCAGCCCGGCTGGGCGCACGACTGGGCCGCTCCATTCTTTCGCTGGGAACTGCGTTGCTCATTTTCGGTCTGCTGGGCATCCTGCTGACCTTGAATGCCACAGTTCTAAATTACCGGGGTTACGAATTAATTCCGGCGCTGATCGTCAGTGGGCTGGGTTTCGGCTTTGTGATCGGACCGCTGCAGACCGTGATCCTGTCGCGTATCAACCCTGCCAACGCGGGCAGCGCCTCTGGCGTGCTGGCGACCGTGCAGCAGGTGGGCAGCGCTCTGGGCGTGGCCATCATCGGAGTGCTGCTGTTTGGTCACCTCGCCTCCAGTGCGGACATGGTAGGCGCAAAGGTTCAGCCGGGCCTGACACAGACGCTGCGGGCAACCGGGCTTCCGGCTTCCGCCGTGGGAGGGATCACCGCAGGTTTCAGCGCCTGTGTGCATGACCGCTTCAATCAAGCCGATTTGAACGTGGTTCCGGCCAGTTGCCAGCCACGAGGTAACGCGCTGCCTGCCAACCTGGTCAAGCCCGTGGGGGCGGCCCTGACGGCGGCAGGCGATGAGGTTCGGCGCGAGGCTTTTCTGTCCGCGCTGCTGTTTACCCTGCGGTTTCAACTGGCAGCCTACGCGCTGTGTTTTGGCCTGGTGTTCCTGCTGCCGGGCAATACGCGTGTGATGGCCCAGGCTGCCGCCGCGCGCAAAGAACCGACAAGGTGACTGCCCTGACCTGTACCAACTCCAGCCGCCTACATCCACTCGCCCACTCAACCCAAAGGAGTTCACCATGACCACCATTCCAGAGTCCATGCAGGCCATCAGCATCCAGGGGGGCAGCGGCCCGGCCTCCGCGCTCCAGCTTGAAGGACTGTCTGTCCCAACGCTGGGCGAGGAGCAGATCTTAATTAAAGTCGCTGCCGCCGGGATCAATCGGCCCGATATTTTCCAGCGTATGGGGTTCTATCCGCCGCCGCCCGGCGCACCCGCCACGCTGGGGCTGGAGGTTGCGGGGACGGTGGTGGTCGCGGCGGGCCGCTGGCAGGTGGGCGACCGGGTCTGTGCGCTGCTCGGCGGCGGCGGCTACGCCGAGTACGTCGCCTGCGACGCCCGCCACGCCCTGCCCATTCCAGCGGGCCTCAGTTTCGTGGAGGCCGCCAGCCTGCCAGAGACGGTGTTCACCGTGTACGCCAATGTCTTTGATGCTGGGGGCCTGAAAGCGGGCGAGACCTTCATGGTTCACGGCGCAACTTCTGGCATCGGAGTGACGGCCATTCAGATGGCCCAGGCAGCGGGGGCCAGGGTGATCGCCACGGCGCGTGGAGCGGCCAAAGCCGAGGCTGCGCGGGCGCTGGGGGCCGACATCGTGGTGGATACAAGTACAGAGGACTTCGCGCAGGTGGCCCAGCAGGCGGGTGGCGTGGACGTGGTGCTGGATATAGTCGGTGCCAGCTATTTTGCGGGCAATCTAGCGGCCCTGAAACACAAAGGCCGGATCGTGTTCATCGCCAGTCTGGGCGGAAACGACGTGACATTGCCAGTCATGGCGCTGATGCAAAAGCAGGCGGTGGTCACTGGATCCACCCTGCGCGGGCGCTCTGCCAATGAGAAAGCGGCCCTCGCTCTGGAGGTTGAGCGGGTCGTCTGGCCGTGGATTGCTGGCGGTCAGCTCCGGGCGCAGGTGGATCAGACGTTCCCACTCGCGGACGCGGCAGCGGCGCACCAATACCTGGAGGACGGCGCACACGTGGGCAAAGTTATCCTGACGATGCCAGCAAACTGAAGGCGCATAAAGACCAGGCTCAGGCCCATATTTGATGGATTGGGCTGATGGCTTTAGCCAGTGACAGCAAGCCTGCTTTGAGATTCGCCCAATTTCCACTCCCCAGAACGCATTCAGGAGGCTGATGATGTCCAAACATTCTGCTCCAACTCTACCGACCACCATGAAAGCCCTCGAACTGTCCAGCTACGACGGCCTGGACGCTCTCAAACTGACTGAAAAGCCGGTGCCGTCTCCCACTTTAGGTCAGGTGCTGGTACGGGTCGAAGCGTCAGCTGTCAATCCGTCGGATCTGGAATTCATGCATGGGCGTTACGGCTTTCGGCGGCCTCTGCCCACCACCGCCGGGTTCGAGGCGAGCGGCGTGGTGGTCGCGGGCAACGGAGCGCAGGCCGAACGGCTGATGGGGCAGCGCGTCGCCTGCGTGGTGCAGTCCAAGGGTGAGGGCACCTGGGCTGAGTACGTCGCCGTGGACGCCAAAGTCTGCCTTCCACTTCAACCAGCCGTCGACTTCGAGCAGGGCGCGATGCTGTTCATCAACCCCTTTACCGCCTGGGGCCTGGTCGAGCAGGCACAAAACGGTCAGCATCTGGCCCTGGTGCAGACCGGAGCAGCCGGCGCAGTGGGCAAAATGGTGCAGAGGCTGGCTACGAGCGCGGGCCTGCCGCTGATCAACATTGTGCGGCGAGACGAGCAGGTGACTTCGCTGCGAAAGGGCGGAGCTGAACATGTCCTGAACAGCGAGGCCGAGGACTTTGACGCTCAGCTCAAGCAGCTTTGTGGGGACTTGAACGCGACGATGGCCTTGGACGCGGTGGGCGGAGAACTCTCGGGGCGGCTGCTGGCGGCCATGCCCGAACACAGCACCGTATTGGTCTACGGCGTGCTGGGCGGCAAGAGCCTTACGGTGTCGCCCTATGATCTGGTCTTCCGGGATGGGCACGTCTCCGGCTTTTACCTGACCACCTACCGCAGCAACCTGAGCAAGGCCGAGTTGCAGCAGCGGACAGATCAGATACAGCAGCGCATGGCGACCGACCTTCACACGGAGGTGAGTGCGCGGGCGGGACTGGAAGACGCCTTGCAGGCCATCAAGCACTACCAGGATCACGCGAGCAACGGCAAGATCATCATCACGCCCAACAAGCACAGCCAAGCCCATTGACGGTACGGTCCTTCAGGTCCTTCATGGCGCGGATCCGGCGTCCCACCCTTTGTATCCCCAAAGTGAGCGGGATATTGATTAGCTAAATTTACGGCTGCGTTTATTGAGCAGTGCGGGCGCTTTCCCAGCAGAAATGCGCCTGCACTGCTTGCATCTTTCATTCATTTCCCACATACCAGACTGGAGGCCGACTCCGTTTCCACTACAGACGCATTTTCTGCGGTCCAGAGGAAAGCCTGGAGCGCTTCTCTGTCCTGCAGCGTGGCCGGATTCCAGACCACCGTCACCAGATCGGATCGCCCGTCGACGGCGAAGGACGAGGATTCGAGCGCAATCCAGCCCAGCACTGGCTGCTGTCCAGCCCGGCCAGACCTGCTCGTTCGAGAGTGCATCAGGTCGCGCCCTTCAGGTGACGCGGCCTTGTGCGCTTTATGCTGCCCGAATTTCGCCAATCCGTAAGCCGAAGCTGACTGCGGTTCAGGCCATTGCACCTTCCTGAGCGGAGTGGCCTGAACCTAGATCAAACTGATTTGAATCAGCGTCGTAGCGCTCGTGGGCTGCCCGAAACTGTTCGGTGCGCCCGCCCATCCAGTGAATAAGCCCGCACATCATGGTTGCTAGTTCTGTGCCGGAAGCGGTGAGCGTGTAGGTGACTTGCGGCGGAATGGTGGAGGCCACCGAGCGCTCAACCAGACCACTGCGGACAAGCACTTTGAGATTCTGCGAGAGCATCTTTTGACTGATGCCCTGCACTTTCGTATTGAGCGCTGAGAACCGTAGCGGCTCCCCCAGCAGCGCCGCCAGAATCAGCGGCGACCAGCGGTTGGTCACTTCCTCCAGGATGGCCCGCGTCGGGCAACCCTGCTGAAAGGCTTCAGGCGGGAGCAGAGCTAAGGCCGGGGTTGAGCCAATGATCTTGGACATGCCCGTAAGTTACCTGAAGGTACGTACTTTCGTCTAGTAACCCGATGTCCTATCGTAACTGTTGCCAGTGGCTGCTAATACGGACTCCGATTAAATCTTGTAGACTGTCCAGATCAAAAAATTCTTCTCTTCCATCCAACTCCAGCACTCCGCTGACGACTTCTGGGCCATTTATCGGGCCAGTACCTGCGCTGTGGAGCGGCGCAGAGCGCAGTTCTTTGCCTTCCTTGCGGAAGGCAGAACAGAAACTGAGCTTTTGGAACTGACCAAATACTCCGTCTCTGGGGCGCGTCACATTTTGCAGCGGTATCACACCCTGGGGCTGGACGGTTTAGGGGATGGCCGGGCGCACAACCAGGGCGCACCCACGGTGCTGAGTCCAGATGAACAACAGCAGCTTGCTGTCCACCTGCGACACGATTTTGATC
>NZ_MSTI01000170.1 GCF_001949125.1 Deinococcus marmoris | reverse complement strand
CAACAGGAAGGCGCACAGGTGGCCCTGGATGACCTGGGGGCCGGACACACCAGCCTGAGCTACCTGACGGAACTCCGGCCAGACATCGTCAAGCTGGACCGGGCGCTGATCAGCGGCCTGCATGAGAATGACCGCCGGGTCCCCCTGGTCAGCGCGCTGATCGGGTACGCCCATGACCTGGGCATCCGGGTCGTCGCCGAGGGCATCGAGACGCAGGGCGAGCTGAGCCTGATGATGACCCTGGGCGCCGACTATGCGCAGGGCTATTTTCTGGGTCGGCCAGCCCCAGAAGTGGCCGGCCTCCTGCCCCAGGCCGCCCGCTTCTGGGGCCCGTCATGATTCAGCTCGCTGAATCAGACACTGTGGCCAGTCGGCCCCTGGAGCATACCCTGGTGTGGCAGGTGCTGGACACTGCGGATGTCGGCCTGCTGGTGACCGACGCCCGCCGGCGCATCGTGTATGTCAATGAGGCTTTCAGCCGGGTCACGGGCTACCGTCTGGAGGAGGTCAGGGGACGCACCTGTGCCCTTCTGCAAGGTGCAGAGACGGACCCGGCGGACATCGCGTTCATGCGTGCGGCCCTGGACCGTGGCGAGCCGTTCGAACGGGTCGTGCTGAACTACCGCAAGGACGGAAAGCCGTTGTGGTACCGGCTGCGGGTGCAGCCGATGTTCGTGGACGGCACGTTGCAATATTTTGTGGGCGTTCAGGAAGATTATTCGGAGGCTCACGCTGCGCAGCATGAATTGGAGCGTCTGGCCTACCATGACGGCCTGACGGGCTTGGGCAACCGCCGCGCCTTTGACCTGCAACTGAATAGGTTGGTCAGCGAGGACCAACCCTTTACGCTGCTCCTGCTGGACCTCGACGATTTTAAGCGGGTCAACGATCAGTACGGCCATTCTGCCGGAGACGCCTTGTTGCAGCGGGTGGCGGCTTGCCTGATGCAGGCCTCCCAGGAGGCCGGGACGGCCTTCCGGCTGGGCGGCGACGAATTCGGTCTCTTGCTTCAGGGCGATGACTGGCCCAGGGAGGACCGAACAACAGGACTGCTCGGTGACCTGATCAACGTCGGTGGCGAGCGCATCCGTGGGGCCACGGGGACGGCGCGTTTTCCTGACGAAGCGGGCGATGTCGAGGAGTTGTTGCGGCTCGCGGACCGGCGCCTGTATGCGCAGAAGGCGCTGACGCGGCGGGGCCAGGCCGCGAGGTAGCGCTAACGCACCCTGCCGCTCAGGCCGATCGTCATGGGCCGCCCTCAGGCCATTGAGAACAGTGGTTCGGCATTCCGGCTCCATCGCTCGGAACTGCAAATTCGTCTGCCGCTGCGATCTTGCCAAGCAGCCAGCGACTTGAAACTGCTTGCCCTAGCCAATGACGATCACACTTATGCACTCAGCCGCCTGTCAGCGGCTCAAGCCGGGCCTGCGCGCCGGCGCCTTACGGCTCGTCCCGACGCGGCCCCCCCAGCTTCTCGATGCGGTCTTGATGCGTCACCGCCGCCGCTTCCAGCTCTGCGCCACGTTCCTCCGCCGCCTGTTGCTGCTCTTCGAGGTCAGCAATCTGCTCCAGGTTCTGGGTCTCCGCCGCTTCCAGCACCTCAATGTCGCGCTGCGAACGCTCCGCCTGGTCCGAGAGCTGCGCTTTCTGGGCCGCGTGGGTCTGCCCGTCCTGCTCCAACTGGCGGATCCGCAGCAGCGTCTGTTGGTGCATGTCGTCCAAATGGGCCAGTTCCCGCTCCGTGCGCGCCCGCTCCGTCGCCTCCAACCGCTCGGCCACACCAGCACTGACCTGCGCCAGCGTCATGACCTGCTCCTTGCTTGTCGCCTCGCCGAGGGCCACGGCGATCAGGTCTTCCAGCGCTCTCGCCTGCCGCTGGACCACCGTGCCCAGGGCATTCAGCAACCCGGCAATGACGTTCTCCAGCGGAGTGCCCCGCACGTTCATCAGGGCATCCTGGATGGTTCCCTGGAGGCTTTGGGCCGCGTCGATCTGCGCCTGACCTGAACGAATCACCTGCTCGAGTCTGGCCACCCGGGCCTGTGCGGCCTGAGTATCGCCTTGCGCCACGCCCTCCCGGAGCTGGGTCTGGGTGGTGAGCATGACCTGCCGGAGGGACTGGGCCACACTGATCTGTTCCCGGCCTGCGCTGACGATCAATTCAAGCGCCTCACTCTGGGTGAATCCTGCTGCTCCGACGTGATGGCGCGCCGAGATCACGGAGCGGCGCTGCTGCTCCCGGTCCAGCTCAGGAGACCCCTCGCTTTCATGGGTTTTGGACGTGGGCGCAGTCTACAGGCCAACCGGTCATTGGGGCTTGACGAGAGGCGGAGCAGGAATCTGCCCTTGGAAGACAGACCACACTTCCAGCGGTACGGGAAAGCTGCGGTGGTCAAGGTCAGCGCTGGCATGTGCAGCGTGGCTGAACCTTTCTCAGATGTCTGACGACAGGTCGCGTTCTCCTGAAGACGTGTCCAGCCACGGGGTAAGGGCCATCTGGGTGACCCGCAGGAGGGTGGCGCGCAGCTCTACTGGATCCTGTGGAGGCTCCTGCTCTTCAAAAAAGAGATCCAGCACCCCTGTCACTGCCCCGATGAAGGCTCCAGTCAGTGCAGCAGCCGAGATCGGACTGAGGTCTGCTGGGAAGACGGCGGCCAGATGGCGGGCAATTTCGCGCTGCGCGTCGAATTGATGTTGGAGTGCCCGGCCACGGACAGCGGGAACCGTTCGCATCAACCGCAATCGCAACGCCGCCCGGCGGCCCGTCAGGTCATCAGACTCCTGGGTGGAGGTGGTCATGGCGCGCAGCAGCACCTGGACCGGGCCGTCGCCAGGCTGCCGGGCCGCGATGGCGTCAATGGCTGCGCCGATGCGCGCGTCGCTCTCCGGGAACAGCAGGTCTTCCTTGCTGGCAAAGTAACTGAAGATGGCCCGCTTGCTGATCTCGGCGGCGGCGGCAATGTCGTCCAGGGTGGTTTCGGTGTAACCGTGCCGCTCGAAAAGGTCCGTTGCCGCAGTGAGGATGGCCTGTCGGGTACGCAGGCGCTTGCGTTCGCGCAAAGTCATAAAGACCATTGTAGTCACCGGATGCAAACATTCACTCATTGCAAAATTGCGTCCAGTGAAATATAACTATTTATGACCCTTCCGCGCGTCCTGATTTCCGGCGCTGGCATCGCTGGCCCCACGCTCGCGTACTGGCTGGCGCGCAGCGGCTGGCAGCCCACCGTCATCGAGCGCTCAGACGGCCTGCGCTCCAGCGGCAATCCTGTGGATGTGCGCGGCCTGGCCTTGAGCGTCGCCGAACGCATGGGCATCGTCGCGGCCCTTCAGGCCGCCGCGACGCCCGTGCGGGCCATGAGCTTGTATGACCGAGTGGGGCACCGCTTCGCCCGTCTGCCCACCCCAGCGGGCCGCAGCGATGCGGGCACCCCTGAACTTGAGCTTCCCCGCAGTGACCTGGCCC
>NZ_MSTI01000037.1 GCF_001949125.1 Deinococcus marmoris | reverse complement strand
CAGACAGGGGGAGCCAATACACGAGTGAGGTCTACAAGCAGGCGCTGGACAGACTGCACGCGGTTCAGAGCATGAGCGAGAAAGGAGAATGCTGGGATAACGCCGTTCAGGAGAGCTTCTTCGCGACGTTGAAGACGGAACTGGAGCTTGGAAAGGCGCAGTGGGGTCGTGTCCAGACACGAACAGAAGTTTTTGAGTGGATTGAGGTGTTCTATAACCGCCAGCGTCGTCACTCCGCGTTGGGCTACCGGTCCCCAGCGGCCTTTGAGGAGCAAGCCCCCATCCCGAACTGAGCCTCCACCAAACCCTTGACAGATCAACCTACCATGGAAGAGCAAGCTTGATCCCTACTACGGACGACTCTGGGAACTCTGGCAGGCAGGGGAGCGAAATGCTGTGACCTTGCTCCGACAAGTTCAGCAGGAGGGGTTTCCTAGCGGCTACAAGATGGTCCACCAGTGGACCCTGTCACGCCGGATCGAAGATACCCAGTGTGCAGAGGTCCCGCACGGGTTGATACCTGCTCAGAGGAAAAGGCGATGGCATCGTGCGGATTTTCTGGCAGGTCAGGTGGTCTGGATCCTGTTGAAGAACGATGACCAGCTTGGGGCAGACGAGCGGACGCTTCTGAAAGTATTGACAGAAAAATGTGCGCCAGTCCGTCAAATACGTTCCCTGGCACTGGAGTTTCGTCGGCTTTTTACGCAGGGTAATGCCGAGTCGTTACATAGATGGCTGGAGCAAGCCGCTTCATGCGGCTTGCCAGACATTCAGACGCTGGCGGCAAGCCTGGCCAGGGAACGTGGGGCGCTTCTGGCCGCGATGACCCTGCCCTGGAGCAATGGGCCGACGGAAGGGACCGTCAATAAAATCAAGCTGATCAAGCGCCAGATGTATGGGCGGGGATCATTTGAAACGCTCCGCCAACGTGTTTTGTTCGCGAGCTGACACGCTGCACGAAATCAACGGAAGAACCGCGAAAGCGGGGCAGGCCCAGATGTAGCGGCTGGCCAAAGATCGCATGGAGCTTGTCTTATCCCCCAGCCCCAGCCTGCTATACGGCGGGGTTCAACGTGGTCTGTTCGTCTAGGAGTGCAGGGCGATCAGAGATCTTCCCAGCCTTCACAGATTTGCTGTAACGCCAGTACACGAACAGACCGTACAGCAGCGGGACCAGCACCTGAAAAAGGAAGAAAGGATCGAACTGGAAGCCCGCCCCAGCGGTGTCTGTAACCGTGGGTGTGGCAGAAGTGGCTGCTGGCGTGTGTGTCATCTCAAAGTCGGCGGCCACGATGTCCCACAGGCCATGGAACAGCATCAAAGGATAAATAGAAGCCACCCGCAGGCGCAACGCCCCCAGCATTACGCCAAGGGCAAAGGCGTTGAGGATCTGGTCACCCGTCCCCTGGAGTGAAGCGCCGTGGATCAGATTGATCAGATGAACGCTGGCGAAGAGCAGGGCCGTGACCAGGACCGTCAGCAACGGCGTGAGCTTGGTTCTGAACGCTTCGAACAGAATGCCCCGGAACATCAATTCCTCGGCAAAACCCACCAGCAGGAAATTGACGACATATGCCGCGGTGACCGACAACACCCCCCAGGTGAAGACGTCCACTGCTCCATCACTGACCGCAAGGACGGTCAGTGTCCCGTACAATCCCAGCAGAAACACAACGGGAAATATGAAGAACTTCAGGCCACCGGGCAGGACGGATCTGAAGCCCACCGCCCGCCACCAGCCCAACCCGGTGACAATCAGGCACAACACACCAACCACAAGGGCTTCAGGGGCCAATTGATTCACAGCCTCCAGCATTCCCGCTGGAGCGGGAACACCGGCAGCATTGTTGCCCAGCGAGTCAACCATGGGCGGGGGTTTAAGCGTATCTATCGTCAGAAAAATGCCCACATTCAGGACGAAGGCGATGAGTGCCGCCCAGATGGGATGCGCACGGAGGGTCTTGAGTAGCATGAGAATATAATATGCATCACATTTCAGCGAAATATATCAATTCTTCCAATATGAAACCAAGATGAGACATATATAATCAAGTTGCCCCAAGACAGTAGTCCGGAAGGTTTCAAGCAGCCTTGACCCCCAGGAGCAGCAGGTCGGCGATCTGTGGGGCGAATTTTTCGCAAGTCAGATCGCCAGGCAACAGAGATAAAATTCGATCAGCGAAAAATTCGTTATAGGCACGGCGTTTTTCGTCTTCCATGCTGAAGACCAGCGGGCCAGCCCGCTGGTTCATCAACTGACTGGCTCTGGCTACAGAAACGCTATGCAGCGCCATATTCCAGTGGAAGTGCAGCGCCTGAGCCTGACGGGACTGGCAATCACCCAGGCCCGCGAACTGCTTGCCGTCCCGGAACGGAAACTCCATCGCAAAACGGGCGCGGTAGAGCTTGACGATGG
>NZ_MSTI01000088.1 GCF_001949125.1 Deinococcus marmoris | reverse complement strand
GTGTTTCGCGATGCCAAGCAGTTCGCAGGGCTGACCACATGCCAGCTCCGCAAGACGCAGGCTCTGGAAAATCACTGGAATGCTGCGTTCTTTGCACTCAGTCTGGGCCGGGCTGAAATGCTCCTGGAGGCCAGCGGCCTCCAGGGTCGCCCGGTCACTTCGCTGGTGTTTTCCTACGAGGACATCAAGCGGCGGGCCTTCAATCGACTGTTTGCGTGGCGAATACTGAGCAATCTCGGTCTTCAGGCGAGATTTGCTGAATTGGAAAAACATCCATCCAGGCCGCTGGATCTGGGAGTCAAAGCAGCTTAGAGCTGGTCAAAACTGTCCGAACCATTGCTTATGCTGACGGCAGAAGTTTGTCCGCCTCTCAGCCACACTGTCCCCAACCGCACCCACAAAGGAGTCTCCCTATGTCTGCCGATCACGAGCCACAAACCAATCCGCAATCCGCCGAAGCTACCGACGCCGAGGTGCTGGACATCATGCAGTCCGCCTTCGAGGCGGCGCGCAACGGGGATGCCGATTTCCTGAAAACATGGCTGGAAAAGGGCCTGCCGCCCAACCTCCAGAACACGCGCGGCGACACGCTGCTGATGCTGGCGGCCTACCACAGCCACACGGAAGCCGTCCGCACGCTGCTGGACCGGGGCGGCGATCCCGACATCCTGAACGATCAGGGACAGACGCCGCTGATGGGCGCGGCGTTCCGGGGCGATCAGGCCACCGCCGAACTGCTGGTAGAGCGCGGCGCGGGGCTGGACGTGGCCGCGCCCGGCGGCAGGACGGCGCTGATGATGGCCGCCATGTTTGGCCGCATGGACATGCTGAACTGGCTGCTGGAACTGGGGGCCGATCCCAGCGTGCGCGACGCGGGCGGGGCCAGCGCCGCAGACGCCGCCCGTGTGATGGGCGCGGCAGAGACGGCGGCAAGATTGGACGCAGTTATGGCGGCCAGTGGCGAGGACGCCACCTCTGATTAGTCTCCCCTGCCTAGCCGCCGCGTTGACTAGTTTCCACGTTGAAATCCGGCCCCCGCGCCCGCTAGACTTGCCCGCATGTTCGCGGCTGCCCTGAACGACAACGATAACGATCCCCAGTAGGGGACGCTTAAGCCGTTGCGCCCCTGACCTCCTCACCGGAGTCGGGGGCTTTTTTTAGCCAGTCCATACAGGAGACTTCATGACCACCGAAACCCAGCCTGCCGCATCGACACAGAAACTCCCCCGTACCCTGACCCGTGATCTCGCGCAGCACGACGGGCAGACCGTGCGCCTGCAAGGCTTCGTCCACGCCCGGCGCGATCTGGGCGGCGTGCAGTTCGTGGTACTGCGCGACGTGTCCGGCATTACCCAGTGCGTGGGCAGCGGCCTCACCTTGCCCCTGCCCGAAAGCAGCGTCGAGGTGATCGGCAAGGTCAAGGCACACCCCAAAGCGCCGGGCGGGTTTGAGGTGCAGATCGAGGACTTCCGCGTGGTCAGCGCCGCCGTGGAAGCACCGCCCCTCGAAATTCCCAAGATGGAATGGAACGTCAACCCCGAGACCATGCTGGATTACCGCTACGTGTCGCTGCGTGGGCTGCGCGAGCGGGCGGCGTTGAAGGTGCAGGGCGAGATCGTCTACGGCTTCCACACCTACCTGCGCGAACAGGGATTTACCGAGATCAGCACGCCCAAAATCGTCTCGGCGGGGGCGGAGGGCGGCGCGAACCTGTTCAAGCTAGACTACTTCGGCGAACAGGCGTATCTGGCGCAGAGTCCGCAGCTTTACAAGCAGATCATGGTGGGCGTCTTCGAGCGCGTGTACGAGGTGGCCGCCGTCTACCGCGCCGAGGAACACGCCACCAGTCGCCACCTCAACGAGTACCTGTCGCTGGACATCGAAATGGGCTTCATCGACAGCGAGGAAGACGTGATGGATCTCCAGAACGGTCTGCTGGCGTCCATCATGGAGCGGCTGCGCGAGACCAGTGTCGGGGAGTTCGAGCTGCTGGGCGCGACGATTCCCGACGTTCCGGCCCACATCCCGCGCATTCCGCTGATGGAGGCCCGCGCACTGGTCACCGAGAAATACGGGCATCAGGTGGGCGGCAAAGATTTAGACCCGGAGGCCGAACGCCTGCTCAGCCAGCACTTCGCGGAAACAGAGGGCAGCGATTTCGTGTTCGTGACCAAGTACCCGCGCGCCGCCCGGCCCTTCTACACGCACGCCGATCACAATGCGGACGGCACACTGAACCCGGACCTGACGCGCGGCTACGATCTGCTGTTCCGGGGCATCGAGATCACCTCCGGCGGGCAGCGCATCCACGATTACGCCATGCTGATGGACTCGATCCGCGCCTACAAGATGAACCCCGACGCCATGACCGGCTACTCGGAGGTCTTCAAATTTGGCATGCCCCCGCACGGCGGTTTCGCCATCGGGGCCGAGCGCCTGACGGCCAAGCTGCTGGGCATTGCCAACGTGCGGTATGCCCGTGCGTTCCCACGGGACCGGAACCGCCTGACGCCCTGACTTCCAGCGCCCCCTCACACACGAGCAGAGGGGGCGATGCAAAGCGGCGGAAACAAGCTGTACCCTCCGCCATCATTTAAAAAGCAGGGCAGAGACTGGCCGTCCATCGGCCCACCTCTGCCCTGCTCCGTCCTGCACGTTCAGGTCTTACGCGTCGTGTTCGTGGTCCAGCATGTCCGGGGTGTGGGCGTGGCCGTGTTCCAGTTCCTCGGCGGTGGCGTCGCGCACACCCACCACGGTCACGTCGAAGTTCAGGACCTCGCCTGCAAGCGGGGGATTGAAGTCCACCTTGACCATGTCGCCGTTCAGTTCCATGACCGTGAAGGGAATCACGCTGCCGTCCTCGGCCTGCGCGTAGTAGGTTTCGCCGATCTCGATGTCGTCCTCGAAATCCTCGCGGGCCAGTTCCTCGGTGTTGTCCTCGTCTCGCTCGCCGTAACCGTCCTCGGGCTGCACGGTCACCTGCATCGTGTCGCCCTCGGCCTTGCCTTCCAGCGCCTTTTCCAGCCCCGGAATGATGTTGCTGTGGCCGTGCAGGTAGGTCAGCGGCTCGCCGGGTTCACTCTGATCGACGACTTCACCTTTCACGGTCAGCTTGTATTCCAGATCGACAACTTTGTCCTGTTCAATGTTCATATGGCCCTCCATAGCTCGTCCGGCGGCAGATGCCAATGACTCGGGACGAGTTTTCTCGCCCGAAGAGTGTAACGCTTTGGGATGAGCGGCGCGGCCCCGGCCCTACAGCTTCGCTTCACGGAGGGCGGCCCTCTCTCTGGCTGGCCCACTATGCTGACAGCATGTCTGTCCCCACTTCCGCCAACCCATCCTTCCCCATGCACGTCAGCGTGGCCGAGGCCCGCGAGATGCTGGCCGCGCTGCTGCCCGAACTGGAGACCGAGACCGTACCCGTTGCCCAGGCGCTGGGCCGCACTCTGGCCGCCGATCTGGAGGCCCTGGTCAGCCATCCCAGCGCCACCGAGAGCGCCCTGGACGGCATCGCCGCGCGTGAGGCGGACACGTTGAGCGCCAGCGCCGAGACCCCGGTACGCCTGAAGATCGTGGGGGAAAGCCGCGCCGGAATGCCGTTTGACGGCGAGGTGGGCGCGGGCGAGTGCGTGCGAATCTACACGGGTGCGCCGCTGCCACCGGGGGCCGATGCCATCTGCCCTGTTGAGGAACTGGCCGACGACGGCCCCGAACACGTTCACCTGCTGCGCCCCGCCTTTCCCGCCGACGTGCGCCCCGAGGGCGGCGACTTCCGCGCAGGCGAAACGGTGATGCGCGCTGGCCTACGCCTGAGTGCCCCGCGCGTGGCGCTGGCCGTTGCGCTGGGCCACGCCCGCCTGCCGGTGCGCCGCAAATTGCGGGTGGCGCTGCTGTCCACCGGGGACGAGGTGATCGAGCCGGGGTTGCCCCTGCAAGCCGGTCAGGTCTACGACAGCAACCGCGTGGGCCTGTCGGCCATGCTGGGGGAAAGCGGCTGCGAGGTGATCGAACTGGGCCACGCCCCGGACAGCCCGGCGTCCTTGCAGGCGGCCATCGCGGGGGCGGGCGGCGCGGACGTGCTGCTGACCAGCGGCGGCGTCAGCATGGGCAAATACGATTTCATGCGCGACCTGCTGATCGAACGGGGCCGGGTCTCGTTCTGGAAGGTGCGAATGCGGCCCGGCGGCCCGGCCATCCTGGGCGGCTGGAACGGCCTGCCCGTCTTCGGCCTGCCGGGAAATCCAGTCAGCAGTCTGGTGGTCTTTCACGTCATCGTGCGCCCTGCCCTGACCGGGCAGCCGGTGCAGAGCCTGAAACTGCGCGCCGCCACGCCCTTTCGTGGCCTCAAGGATAAGACCGCCTTCTGGCGCGGCGTGATTCAGGACGGAGAGGTGGGGGATTACGGCGCGCAAGGCAGCGGCATCCTGCGTTCGCTGAGCGACGCCGACGCGCTGGTGATCGTGCCGGAAGGCGGCGGGGTCCAGGCCGGGGAATTGGTGGACGTGGTGCTGCTGTAAGGGGTGTTTGCCCACCGCCCTGAAATTCGCGGCCCAGCGCCAACGTTCTGGTGCATTTGCCGCCCGAAGATGACGGCTTCAACACCCGTCGCAGCCCCATACTTTCAGTCAAGCGCCGGAACCAGGACTGGCAGGAAATGCCGGACTGGATAGCGCTGGGAGACGTGCGAAAATCCACGCCTGCACCGACTCAAAAGACTCTAATGTGGCGGCGTGAAAAGACTTCTCCTGCCGATTCTCAGTGTCTCCCTGCTGCTTGCCGCCTGTGGTGGCGGCAGCACCCCACAGACTGCCGATACCACCGCCCCTACCGTCGCCCTGGACGCCTCTCAGAGCGGCTCAAGCGTGAATCTGTTGGCCACGGCCACCGATAGCGTGGGCGTGACCAAGGTGGAGTTTTACCGGGGCAGCACACTGATCAGCACCGACACTTCCGCCCCCTATGCAGCCACAGCCACCGTTTCCACCGCAGACAACGGCAGCGTGACCTACACGGCCAAAGCCTATGACGCCGCCGGAAATGTCGGGCAGGGCAGCAAGGTGGTTGCCGTGAACGTGACCGTCACGCCGCCGCCCAACACCCAGACGCTGTATCAGGGCGTGTGGAGCTGGGCCATTGGTGACCTGACCTCTAGGGCATTGATCGACAGCGGCGTGGTTATATTTTCGGATGAATTTACGAACGAGGGCCAGCCCATCGCCTTTGGCGTGTATGCCAACCAGACCGAGATTGCAGCTCAGGGCACGGGCAAGTTCGGCGCGGCCCTGATGGGTCCTGTGGTCCAGGCAGGCGATCTGGACATCGGTTTTTTTCTGGGTACAGATGAAAATGCCGGGGTCTTCTTCATTGGGCAAGACAGCGACAACGCATTGGGCGTATTCCAGGGCAAACCCGCTTTCGATGGAACAGGCAACATCGCCACCGCCACCAACGAACAAGGTCAGGCCGTAGCAATCGCTCTGGTTCAGGTCAGTGACACTGTGCCCACCAACGCGGCAGCACAGAATGTGATGAAGGCCGAAGGCAAGTTGATGGCGGCAGAGGCATTGAAAGCCACTTTCAACACCAAAGCCCAGACCACCGCCAGGGCCAATCCAGCACTGTTCAGGGCCATGCAGCAGAGTCTTCAGCTCAGGCGCTAAATCCATATCGAACAGAGCAAAGAGAGAAGCGCGGCCCCCAATCGACGGGGCCGCGCTTCAGGAATCAGGGTTCAGTCTGCCGCCTGCGCCTTCTCTTCCGCCGGGTAAATTTCCAATACGCCCGCCGCGCCCATGCCGCCGCCGATGCACATGGTGATCAGCGCCTTGCCGCCGCCGCGCCGTCCGAGTTCGTAGATGGCCGTGGTGGCCAGCTTCGCGCCGCTGCATCCGAGGGGATGGCCCAGCGCAATCGCGCCGCCGTTGACGTTGGTAATTTCTTCGTTCAGACCCAGCGTACGAATGACCGCGAGGCTCTGGGCGGCGAACGCCTCGTTCAGCTCAATCAGGTCAATATCGGCCAGAGTCAGGCCCACCTGCGCCAGCACCTTGGGAATGGCCTTGACCGGGCCGATGCCCATCAGTTCGGGGTCCACCCCGGCCACCGCGAAGCCCAGGAATTTGGCGAGGGGCTTTAACCCCAACTCCTGCGCCTTGTCGCCGCTCATCATCAGCACGGCGGCGGCTCCGTCGCTAAAGGGACTGGCGTTGGCCGCCGTCACGCTGCCGGTGATCTTGAAGGCAGGGCGCACCTTCGCCATGTCTTCCAAGTTGGCGTCGCGGCGGATCAGTTCGTCCTTTTCAAACTTCACCGTTTCGGACTTGATTTTCGTGCCTTTTACGGTGTCCTTCTCCACCGGCACGGCCACAATCTCGGCGTCAAAGCGTCCGGCATCCTGGGCGGCGGCGGCGCGCTGGTGGCTGCGCAGGGCGAAGGCGTCCTGATCGGCGCGGCTCACACCGTACTTGTCGGCCACGTTCTCGGCGGTCATGCCCATGCCGATGTACGAACCGGGGCGGCTGTCTACCAGATCGGGGTTGGGGCTGGGGTTGTGGCCGCTCATGGGCAACATGCTCATGCTCTCCACGCCCCCGGCCAGCATCACTTCCGCCTGTCCGGTCTGGATGGCCGCCGCCGCCATCGCAATGGTCTGGAGGCCGCTGGAGCAAAAGCGGTTGACGGTCACGCCGCCCACGCTGTCGGGCATTCCGGCGCGCAGCGCGGCGAGGCGGGCCACGTTCAGGCCCTGCTCGGCTTCAGGAATGGCGCAGCCCAGGTAGACGTCTTCCACCAGGGCGGCGTCAATTCCGGCGCGGCGCACGGCCTCGTTCATGACCAGGGCGGCCAGATCGTCGGGGCGGGTGTTGGCGAGGGTGCCTTTGATGCCGCGTCCCACGGGGGTACGAACGGCGGATACGATTACGGCGTCTTTCATATTCATGGTGAACTCCTTTATAGGGATTCTAGTTAGATTTATCTAGAACTATGGATGAAAACTGTCTACCATATGCCGTGAGCTTGAGTATCCCTTTATTCATATTAAAAGACGTTGATTCCGTAGATAATGTCAAAGAATTTTGATCAAAAGTAGCAAAGCCGTATTTTTTAATGTAAGAATCCTCCAAGTCTTTGTACGCTGATTTATTAGCAATGGTTGTTATACCAGTAGTAACATTCAATAATTTAAGACGCTCAAGATTCTCAATTATTTCAACTCTCTTATCCGTATTGACGCATTTCGCATCTTCACAGACATTGGTGAATTTTTCAAGAACAGTTTGATATGCTCCCTCGCTATCAACGATTTTATTTATGTCACAAATTGGGAAGTTAGAGCTAAACGAATGGTATAGGTAACTTAACAGTATCGCTTCATCAGAATTTAACTGCTTGATTATCTCAACGTATGACGGATGAGCTATATTTTGCGTATCTTTATTCATAGCACTAGCTATTAGAGAAGCAAACATTTCGCTAAGATGATCTTCAAAGATTCCATACTCCAGGGCTTGAATACTCGGACCTAAAATATTTGGTTTAGGCAGAACTCTTTTTTCATCTGGAATTTTATCAACTTTGGCTTGTAGTTTTTCACGAAACTCCTCTTCTTTGATTTCAAGAGAAATATCTGACATCATTCCCCAATATCGAGGATAATGACTAATAGCTTTAAGAATTCCATCCAACGCTTGTCCGATAGTTTGGACAGAGGATTGGACACCACCCTTATAGACATCATCAGCAAGAGAGGCGGCTATCTGCATCGCAGTATCAGGCTTAACGTCTTCACTCATACTTTCACCCCCGGCAAAACCCTTGCTATAAACGCCTCCAACTCTCCATCGTACTTTTCAGGATTGATGTTCCAGCAGCGGATGTGTTTGGCCCCCTCCACACGGTGGTATTCCACCAGATCGGGGCGGGCGGCAGCCAGAGCGTCGGACTGGCGAATGGGAATGGTGGCGTCGCGGGTGCCGTGCCACAGCAGCATCGGCAGGTTGAAACTGGGGGCGGCGGCCAGTTGGTCCACCACATCAAAATCCTGCCCGCTGCGCCGCGTGACCAGATACTGCACGAAGTTGCCGATGTGCCGCGCCATGAACGTGGGAATGCCGTAGCGCTGCCCGTTGCTGCGGATGGTATCGCGCCAGTCCAGCGCCGGGCAGTCCAGCGCCACGCCCGTCACCGGAATCGGGTACGGCTGGTGCCGCGAGCGCAGCACGCACAGCGCGACATTGCCGCCCATGCTGAAGCCGTAGAGCATGGCCCGTTTGTACCCGGCAGCCTTCGCCCACTCCAGCGCGGCGATCACGTCGGCAGCCTCGCCATCGCCCAGGCTCAGGTAGCCCTTGCCCACACGCGGCGCACCGTGCGCGTTGCGGAAGGTGACGAACAGCGAGGCCACCCCCGAACGCCGCAGCGCCGGAAGCATCCGCAGCGCCTGCGCCCGCTGCCCGCCGTGACCGTGAATGACGATGGCGATGGCATCCTTCTCGCCCGACACGGCGGGAATGTGCCACGCGGGCATCTCCCCGACTTCCGTATGAACCGCCGTGTGCTGGAACGGGATGCCCAGTTGCTGCGGCGTGCCGTTGTAGACGAAGGTGGACACCCACGCCAGCGAACCGTTGGGCAGCACGCCGCGTTCATCCAGAATCTCACGCCGCACGAGTGTTCCGGCCTGTCTGGGCGGCCCCAGCGTGGCGTGCCCCTGGTTGGGCAGCAGCGGCACGATGCCCACCACCCCGCGCGATAGCGTTTCCGGCGAGGCAGGCAGATACACGGAATTGCCCCGCCGTCCCACCGGAACGAACTCGCCCTTCACCCGCCGCGTCTTGGAACGCAGGGTGATCTCTGCGCCCAGGAACGCACCGGACAGGACAGCCACCGCGTAGGAAAAGGCTGCCCAGCCGAGCGCACGGCGGCGGTTGATCTGGCGAATTCGGGTGAGGATGGACACGGGGCATTCTCCTACGAATGGGGTTCTTGGCTCCCTCCCTCCTTGTGGGGGAGGGTTGGGGAGGGGGGGCCACCGGGCAGGCCG
>NZ_MSTI01000082.1 GCF_001949125.1 Deinococcus marmoris | reverse complement strand
AGTACCCGACACTTTCTCAGGCGGTCCTCTGGGGCGGCATCCAGAGTTGAATGAGATTGAGAAGATCCTCAGCCGAATCCCCAATTTGACGGGAACACGCCCGGACGAGTGATCGGAGGCCCAGACTGATAACGCTCCACGCTCGGCGTCCATGTTTTTTGAGCGCTGCCTCTTGGTCGATCCCGACCAAGACACTCCAGACGTAACCTAGAATGAGCAGACAGAGGAGGCGCGTGACATGGGCTGGAAGGGTCATGTGGGTGTTTTCCAGATTGAAGCCCTTGGTTTTGAGCGCCCGGAACAGGCATTCGATCTTCCAACGCTGGCGATAGCCCTTCAGAATGTGCTGGCCTTTGGTGGCATTGCTCGCCACAATCAGGGCTTCGCCCTGATCCGTCCGCGTCAGGACCACGTTCATCGGTAAACCATAGACCTCTGCATTGTCGATCAGCATGGCTTTTTCATCGGGTTGGAGTCCCTCCAGCCACTCGCCCGCAGGCAGACCATCAATGCGCGCATCCACCCGCAGTCGCACCGTGATGGGGAGACCCCGTTCAGCCAATCCCTGAATCCACGCTTGGCCGATGAATTCCTGGTCGGCGTAGATCGTGGCGACTTCCCAGCAATCCAGCAGCGTCAGGGTGCTGTCGAGCAGGGTCAGACGAGTGGAGGTATCGCTGTTGCCGCTGTGCGGCAACAGTTCAAAGAGCAGCGGCACCGCCACACCTCGCCAGATGACGGCTAGGAAAAGAACGTTCACATCGGTGCGCCCGAGCTTCCAGTTCGTTCGATCAATGGCAAACTCGCGCTTTTTGGCGTCGGGGAGCAGGGTCAAGACCAGACGGGCAACGTCGAGAGGACATAGCGGATGCCGGTCGAAGAACCGCTCGATCTTGCGGATGACCGAGGCCGCCCATGCGTTGCCCCCGCAACGCTCGGCCAGTGCAGCGTGGCGAATGTCTTTGGCCCCAATTAGCGCCAGGACGAGCAGGGAGAGCAACTCGATCTGGTTTTTCCGATATTCAGGAAAGTGGGAGGTGAGGTACAGACTCAATGATTTCAGGGCAGCGGGAGACGCGCTCTGGTA
>NZ_MSTI01000056.1 GCF_001949125.1 Deinococcus marmoris | reverse complement strand
ACGACGCCCATCCCTCGGATGGTTCGTTTCTCGTTCCCACTAGCGCCATGCGGCGTGAATGGCGCTTGTCCATCACGCTGTCGTCGAAGATGATATAACCCTTGTCGCTCAATTTGACGTGTGGACGCACCTGCGTCCACACCTCCGCTGCCGTTAAACAGTCACCTTTCAGGTAGCGCTGAACGGCGTCATGAGCAAAATCATCGACGTGGTTGGCAAAATAGGTTTGTGTCCGATTGATCTGTGTTGCAGCCAAAAACTCGCAGTACCGTTGCCGCCCGACTTTTCGAGGTCTTCCCACCAGCCCAGAATTTCAGACTTGCCCAGTTTCGCGTAAGCCCTATGTCTTCAAGATTGTTGACGGTTTGCTGTGCCACTCGCTGATCTTCGCCTTCTCCAGTTCAAGACAAAACTCGTTTTGACCTCCAGAAAGGAAGACCAGAACGACGGGTGAGCTTTACATCCTCACCACGCAGCGTCATCCAATAGTCGGGCGCACCTCCCGGCCCACTGGGCCTACACTGGACCGGATGACCGCCGCCCGCCGCCCGCCGCGCCACCTGCGTCTGATCCTGATGGCCGGGCTGCTGCTGCTGCTGCTGGGTACGCTGCTGATCCCGGAAGTACGCGTCTTCATGGGACGCGGCTACGCGGCGCTGACCTCCACGGACCCGGAAGTGACCCACCGTTTTGTGGACACGCTGGGCTGGGCCGGACCCGTCGCCCTGCTGGTGGCCTACGTGATCCAGGCGGTGATCCCGGTGCTGCCCTCGCTGGTGCTGACGGCGGTGACGGTGCGGGCCTACGGTCTGGTGGCGGGCTTTTTTATCGTGTTCGCCGGGGCGCTGCTGGGCGCGGCGGCGGGTTATAGCCTGGGCCGGGCGCTGGGCGAACCCATGATCCGCGCGCTGGCTGGAGAAAAGGCCAGGACGCAGGCGCAGGCTTTCATGAACAGACACGGCGCTCAGGGCGTGTTGCTGGTGCGCCTGATGCCGATCCTGCCCGCCGAGGTCCTGAGTCTGGTGGCGGGTGCGGCCCGCATGGGGTTCCGTCCATTCATGCTGGCCACTGCCGTGGGGGTGCTGCCGGTCACGCTGCTGGTGGTGTGGCTCAGCGAGTCGGCCCGGCGGCTGTTCTGGGGGCTGGCGATCATGTCGCTGGTGGTGGGCGGCGTGGCGCTGGTGCGCTGGTTGCTGGCGCGGCGGGCGGGCGGTGTGACGGGCCGTGGGAAGGGTCAGGCCCAGGCTCAGGCAGAGGTGGACCCGGTTCAGGATGCCCAGCCCAGATGAATCAGCCCAGATGAATTAGCGCAGATGAACCAATCCAGAACACGAATTAGCCCACAACCCGCACTGGCCCGGAACCTGAGGCCCCGGCTCGGGTAAACTGCGTCCCATGCCCGCCCATGCGGCGGGGCAGGAGGACCATGACTCAGACCGATAAGGACGTGCCCGCCGCGTCCGCCTACGAACGCGCAGGCGTCAGCATCGATGCCGGACAGCGCGCCGTGGCCCTGATGAAAGACGCCGTGGCCCGCACCCACACCCCCGCCGTACTGGGCGGCATTGGAGGCTTCGGGGGCCTGTTCAGCGCCTCGGCCTTCGCGGGTCTATCAGACCCGGTGCTGGTGGCCTCCACCGATGGCGTGGGCACCAAGACCAAGGTGGCCGTGCGGCTGGGGCAGCCCGGCGGCCTGGGCGCGGACATCGTCAACCACTGCGTCAACGACATTCTGGTGCAGGGCGCGCGGCCCCTGTTTTTCCTCGATTACGTGGCGATGGGCAAGCTGGCCCCCGAAACTGTGGCCGCCGTCGTGACTGGCGCGGCGCGGGCCTGTGAGGCGCTGGGCGTGGCCCTGCTGGGCGGCGAGACCGCCGAGATGCCCGGCGTGTACGTGGACGGCGAACTGGACATCGTGGGTACGATTGTCGGCGTGGTGGACCGGGCCGCGCTGGTAGACGGCTCGCGCATCACCGCAGGCGACAGCGTCATCGCCCTGCCCAGTATCGGCCTGCATACCAACGGCTTCTCGCTGGCCCGGCTGGCCCTGGACGGGTTGGACTGGCACGAGGCCCGCGCCGATCTGGACGGTCAGACCCTGGCCGATCTGCTGCCCGTGCCGCACCGCGCTTACGTCTCGGCCCACGACGCTCTGAAAAACGCCGATGTGGACGTGCGCGGCATGGCCCACATCACGGGCGGCGGTCTGGTGGACAATCCGCCGCGCGTCTTTCCGCCCGGCGTCGGCATGAGCATCGACACCTCATCGTGGACCGTGCCGCCGCTGTTCGAATTGATCGTGAAAGAGGCGCAGGTACAGCGTGCCGAAGCCTTCCGCGCCCTGAATATGGGTGTGGGCTTCCTGTTCATCGTGCCTGCCGCCGACTCGGAGGCGGCCCTATCCGCCCTGCGCGGCGCTGGCGAGCAGCCCTGGGTGATAGGGCAGATGGTGGCGGGGGGCGGCGTGGCCTTCGACGGTAAGAAGACTTGACCTCTTCCACCAGACCCCGCGCCCATAAGGGCAGGCTGGCCCCCTTCGGGTTCACGCCGCCGGACCGCCGCAGCGCCACCGAATTCTGGGTGGTGCGCCACGGCGAGAGTACCTGGAATACCGAAGGACGCTACCAGGGGCAGGCGGACGTGCCGCTGAGCCATGTCGGCATCTTGCAGGCGGCCAGCCTTGCGGAACGAATGACCGGACAGCACTTCGACGCGGTGTACACCAGTGACCTGCGGCGCGCGGCCCAGACGGCTGAAGCGGTGGCCGAGCGCCTGGAAGGACCTCCCCCGGTCCAAGCTGATCCCGGCCTGCGCGAGATCGACGTGGGCGAGCTGTCCGGTCTGGTCATCGCGGACATCCGGGAGCAGTACCCCGATTATCTGGAGGCTCTGGGGGCCGATCCCTGGGCCACCCGGCGGCCCGGCGGCGAGAGCATGGAAGACCTGTACGCCCGCAGTGGTGCGGCGTTTGAGACCCTGCGGGCCCGTCATTCAGGGCAACGTGTGCTGGTCTTCACGCACGGCGGCGTGGTGCGTGTGGCGGTGGGGCTGGCGCTGGGCGGCGTCCCCGCCAATGCCTGGGCACGCCTGAGCGTCACCAATACCAGCATCACCCGTGTGCTTCTGGGAGAGAACAGCGGTACCCTGCTGGGCTTCAACGACGACGCGCATCTGGAAGACCTGATCGAGGCCACCGAGGCGGATGACGTGCTGGGGCAGACGCAGTGAGAGGCGGTCTAAGGGTCAAAGGGTCTGAGAGTCCAGGATTTTTAGCTCCTTCCCACTTGCGGGCGAGCCTGGGACTGGTGCAGTTCCGCAGAAGAGACAGACGGGTGGCCTCCGGGCAGGCCACCCTCAAAGGCAGATTGGAGAGGCCGTATGTCTGAACCCTCCACCCTCGCCGCCCGCTACCAGTCGGGCGATCTGCGCGCGCTGGCCCGCGCCGTCACGCTGGCTGAGGCAGGACTCCCCGCCGCGCGGCCCCTGCTCAAGAGCGCGCGTGCGGGGGGAATCCGCTCGGTGGTGGTGGGCATCACCGGCAGCCCCGGCAGCGGCAAAAGCACGCTGACCGACGCGCTGATTTCCGTGCTGCGGGCGCAGGGCAAACGGGTGGCGGTGCTGGCGGTGGACCCCAGCAGCCCGTATTCCGGCGGCGCGATTCTGGGGGACCGCATCCGTATGCTGCGCCACCACGCCGACTCGGGCGTGTTCGTGCGCTCGCTGGCCAGCCGGGGCGCACTGGGCGGCCTGTCGGCCCGCACGATGGCGGTGCTGGCGCTGCTGGAGGGCGGCGGTTTCGACTGGATCATTCTCGAAACCGTGGGCGTGGGTCAATCGGAGGTGGACGTGGCCGCCGCCTGTGACCACACCCTGTTGGTCGTCACGCCCGCCGGGGGCGACGGCGTGCAGGCATTCAAGGCCGGGATCATGGAAATCGCGGACGTGATCGCCGTGAACAAATCGGACCTGCCCGGCTCGTCCCGCACGGTGCGCGAGTTGACCTCGGCACAGGCGTTGGGCTGGCATGACGAACACACCTGGCTGGCCCCGGTCCGCAAGACCATCGCCTCGGCAGGAGAGGGCATCGAGAGCGTCGTCGAGGCCGTTCTCAAGCACCGCGCCCATCTGGGAGACGCGGGTTTGCAGGAACGCCGCCGCCTGCGCGCCGAATTCGAGGTCCGCTCGCTGGTGCAGGAGCGCCTGCTGCGCCGCGCCCGGAATGCTGGCGGTGACCTTTACGCCCGCGTGGCGCGCGGTGAACTGGACGCCGAGGCGGCGGCGGATGAGCTGCTGAGCGGGCCATGAACGCGTGAGCGCCCGTGCCCTCGCCCCAGTCCTCCTCGCCTTTCTGGGCGTTCAGCGCCTGCTGGAGCTGCGGGTGGCCCGCGCCAACGAGCGCTGGGCACGCGAACACGGCGCGGTGGAATACGGGCGGGAACATTATCCGCTGTTCTTCGTGCTGCACCCGGCCTGGATGGGGTTCACCTTTTTAGAGGGCCGCGCGTCCGGTCAGCGGGTGAACTGGCCTGCGCTGGCGCTGTTTCTGCTGGCTCAGCCGCTGCGGTACTGGGTCATTCGCACGCTGGGAAGGTACTGGAACACCCGCATTCTGATCGTGCCGGGTGGAGAGCGAGTTACGGGCGGTCCGTTCCGCTTCCTGAAGCACCCCAATTACGCGGTGGTGGCGCTGGAACTGGCCGCCGCGCCGCTGGCCGTGGGGGCGTGGCGCACCGCCCTGGCCTTCACGCTGCTGAACGCCGCGCTGCTGCTCCTGCTCCGCATTCCGGCAGAGGAGCGGGCACTGGCGCACTACGCCCTGACCCGGCCTAACCAGGATTGAAGACAGGCTCAAGCGGATTCTGTTTGTTTCGTGCAGGAATCGGAACAGCGCCGATCCCTCCACTCCACCAAGAGTTTCCAGTCCTGCGCCACACTGCGTCTCAAACAGCCTCCAACAGTGGTGAACCAGGAAAAAGTGCGGTCAGGACGAACTTACGGTGTTCTTGGGCCGCCAGATGCTGTGCAGCACGCCATGTGAGTTCGGGATCTCGTTTTCTGACCTCCAGGACGGCATGAAAGGCTTGAATCACCAGAAAGGCCCAGTTTCGATGTGCCTGGATGTCACGGTAACGACACTGGCCGAAACTCAAGTTCTGTTTAACAAGGCGGTGAATGACTTCGATCCCCCA
>NZ_MSTI01000102.1 GCF_001949125.1 Deinococcus marmoris | reverse complement strand
AGATGTAAGATATTTTATTACATCTGGGGCAAAAGACTGGAAAGTCTAGCTGGCTTTCTCATGAAGAGCGCTCGTGATCTCCGCTAACGTGACCTGCTCAAGTCGGCTTTCCAGCGCGGCCTGGGCCTGGACAAATACGTCGTCCAGTACGCACTGGATATTGGCCCCCACTGGACAGTTGGGATTGGGCTTTTGGTGAACCTTGAGCATGGACTGAGGCGCATCCACAGCGCGGTACACGTCCAGCAGGGTGATTTGATCGGCGCGGCGGGTCAGGGTTGCGCCGGTGACGCCGCGCCGGGTGTGCAGCAATCCCGCTCGCCGCAGCCTTCCGGTTACGTTGCGGATGACCACCGGATTAACCCCTACACTGCCCGCAATGTACTCGGAACTGTACGGTCCGTCGCCCTGGTTCAGCAGCGACAGAATGTGGACGGCGATTGCGTACTCACTGTTCATCTTCCGGTCCTCCCAAACCTTGTAAGTATTATAATTACAAGCTGGGGAATGTCAAATCGGCACGAGTAGAGTCTTCCCCATACGCCCCGCGCGGGTGTATACTTCTACGGTTGCCCGCTACGCACAAGTGACGTGGCGGAGGAGGCACCCACATGAAAAAAGATATCCATCCCAAAGCCGTTCCCACCAAGATTATTTTTCAGGGCAAGGTCATCATGGAAACCATGAGCACCCGCCCCGAGATTCACGTCGATGTCTGGAGCGGCGTTCACCCCTTCTGGACCGGCGAAGAACGCTTCCTGGACACCGAGGGCCGCGTGGACAAGTTCAACAAGCGCTTCGGCGACAGCTACCGCCTCAAGAAGAAGTAAATACCAGAGAAGTAAACCCCAGTTTTCTAGAAACGCCCTGCCCCTGTGGTGGGGCGTTTTGCATGGTCATCAGCCACAGACGGCGCGGGTTTGGCATACTCCCGAAGTGCTTATATCCCCCTTCCACGGCGGTCACCTCGAAGTGATCGTCGGCCCCATGTTCAGCGGCAAGAGCGAGGAACTGATCCGCCGCGTGACCCGCTCGCTGATCGCAAAACAGAACGTGCTGGTCTTTAAACCCGCGCTGGATGACCGCTACCACGCGTCCGCCGTCGCCAGCCATGCCGGGCGCAGCGTGCAGGCGCTGGCCGTGCGGGGCGTGGCCGACATCCGCGCCCACCTGTCCGGCGAGGACCGCCTGCTGGGCGCAGAACCGGGAGTACAGAGGCCCCCGCTGCCCGACGTGGTGGGCATCGACGAGGTGCAGTTTTTCGACGCGGAAGTGGTGACGCTGGCGCTGGAACTGGCCGACGCTGGCGTGCGGGTGATCCTGGCTGGGCTGGACCTAGATTTCCGCGCCGAGCCGTTCGGCCCCATGCCCCAACTGCTGGCCCGTGCCGAGAGTGTGGAAAAGCTGACGGCCATCTGCACGGTCTGCGGCGCACCCGCCACCCGCTCCCAGCGCCTGATCGGCGGCCAACCCGCGCGCTACGACGACGCGGTGGTGCTGGTGGGCGCACAGGAGAGCTACGAGGCCCGCTGCCGGGTGCATCACGCGGTCCTGGAGCAACCCAGCAATCTGGGAGCGGGAAACGGGTGATGGGGGCCTAAAGCGGGGCGGCAGATCACGACAAAAAAACAGGGAGAGACCCAGACGTGGCCTCTCCCCTCCTGTGTGCTGTGACTGCTAGAAGGTGTAGCCCTTGGGCACCACCACCACGCCACTGTCGGTGACGGTAAAGCCGCGCGCCCGGTCCTCATCGAGGTCCAGACCGATCTTGGTGCCGGGTGGAATCACCACGCTCTTGTCCACGATGGCGCGGCGCAGATGCGAGTGCCGCCCGACCTCCACCTCATCGAACAGCACGCAGCTCTCGACGGTGGAATACGAGTGGGTGTGGATGCCGCGTCCCAGCACGCTGTCCCGCACGGTGCCGCCGCTGATGATGGTCCCCCCGGCCAGGATGGTGTTGAACGCCTGCCCCTTGCGGCCATCGCTTTCATGCACGAACTTGGCGGGCGGTGAGAACTCGCTGCTGGTCCGCAGAGGCCACTCGGCGTTGTACAGGCCGAATTCGGGGTTCACGCTGACCAGATCCATGTTGGCCTCGAAGTAGGCGTCCAGCGTGCCCACATCGCGCCAGTACAGGTTGGGGCCAGTCTGACCGGGAATCGGGTTCTTGTGGAAATCGTAGGCCATGACGGTGTAGCCGTCCGACAGGGCGCGCGGAATCACGTCGCCGCCGAAGTCGAAGCCGTCCTGGCCGTCGCCCATGCTGGTCACCAGCAGTTCTTCCAGCGCGCGGCGCGAGAAGATGTAGTTGCCCATGCTGGTCAGGCTGATGCCGGGCTGCCCCGGAATGCTGGGCGGGTTGGCCGGTTTTTCCAGAAAGTCCGTGACCTTCCATTTCTCGTCCACATGCATGATCCCGAACTGGTGGGCCTGCTCCTGCGGCATCGGGTAGGCCGCGATGGTGATGTCGGCGCGGGTGTCGATATGCGTCTGGATCATGTGTTCGACGTTCATCTTGTAGATATGGTCGCCGGAGAAGATCGCCACATAGTCGGCCTTGTTGTTGTCCAGCAGGTGCAGGTTCTGGTACACCGCGTCCGCCGTGCCCCGGTACCACACCGGCCCCAGTTCCTCGATGCGGTACATCTGCGCCGGAACCAGGGTGATGAAGTAATCGCTCAGGAAGGTGCCGAAGCGCCAGCCGCGCTGGATATGCTCGGTCAGGCTCTGGGCCTTGTACTGGGTCAGCACGTAGATGCCGAACAGCCCCGAGTTGATGAAGTTGTTGATGGCAAAGTCGATGATGCGGTACTTGCTGCCGAAGGGCACGGCAGGTTTGGAACGCTTCTGCGTCAGCGGGGCCAGCCGCGATCCCTGTCCCCCGGCCAGAATCATGCCTAATACGCGTGGTTTCATGTCTTACCCCCTGTAAGGTGGTGCTGTAGAAAGCGTCGCCATAGATAAGGTCGCTGCGAAGATAAGCGGCGATATGAGAAGGTGGTCCTTCCCAAAATAGCGTTCCCCGGATAGGGCGGTGCTGGAATTGATCTCGGTCCCCACTCTACCCGCGCCGGGCCGGACTCTTCTGCCCCGGTCTAATTAACACTCAGCTTATAGGCGGCGCTCAGATGTTCCCGCACCTGCTTTGCGGCGTCCTGTGGCGTCAGCACCTGCGCCCCGAGCTGGCTCCGCATGGCGGTCAGTTGCCGTTTGGCATACTGCCGCGAGGCCAGCACGACGCGCGCCGTCGCCTCTGCCTCGCCCAGTTGTCCGGTAGAGACGGCCCACGCCTCGCGGTAGCCCAGGGCCTGCCAGACGGTGGGGCGGGGCAGGGTTTCGGGATCAAGCTGTGAAGCCAGCCACGCGGCCTCCCCTGCCCAGCCTGCGGCGAACATGGCCCCCACACGCGCGGCCATCCGTGCCTCCAGCTCCGGGCCGGGCCGGGTGAAGGCGGTCACGGCATATTGGAACCGTGGCGGGCGATTCCCAAATGAGCCGGGGTATTGCCCGGTGCGGCGGTAGACCTCGGTGGCGCGCACGACGCGGCGGGGGTTGCGCTCCATGCGGGCGGCCTCGGCTGGGTCGGTGGCGGCGATGTCGGCCAGCAGGGCGTCCAGGCCCCGCTGGGCCAGTTCGGCCTCCACGGCGGCGCGGACCCCCGGATCGGCGGGCGGGGTCAGCGGCAGGCCGCGCAGCAGGGCCGCCAGATAGAACGTCGTGCCGCCCACCACCAGCGGCACACGCCCACGCTCCAGCACGCCCGCGATGGCGGCCTCGGCCTCCTGTACGTAGCGGGCCACGTCGTAGTTCTCGCTCACGTCGGCCACATCCAGCAGGTGATGCGGCACGGCCTCCCGTTCGGCAGGCGTGGGCTTGGCGGTGCCGATGTCCAGCCCCCGGTACACCGTGAAGGCATCTGCCGAAACGATCTCCAGCCCGGACTCCCGGGCCAGTTCCAGCGCCAGGGCCGACTTTCCGGCGGCGGTGGGGGCGGTCAGCAAGGGGACTGTCGTGGGGCGCGGCGCGGGCATTCCTCCCACTTTAGAGCAGGTTTCCGAATTACGTCACCGGAAAAAAGGACTTCCAGCGACTCCATTCTCCATCCTGCTCGGTGAAAGTCTCTCGCTCCGCTCGGTCATAAAAAGACCATTTTTATGACATCTGCTTTAGGCGCTGGAGTGCCCGGCGGCATGGTGTGGGGGCGTGTGGCGTGCCCGGCGGCGCGGGTGCTAGCGTGGCAGGCATGAATGAGCCGGTGCTGGCCCGACTGCAACACCTGATGACCCTGCGCGAGGAGGTCGAGACCCTCGGGGCCGGTCCCTGGACGCCCACCGCCGACTGGGCGGACAGCGACGCGTACCTGACCCTTCATCTGGACGTGCCGGGCATCGATCCCGAACGCCTGGAAATGCACGAGGAGGGCGGCATGTTGACCGTGGCCGGGGAGCGCGCCGCGCCGCAGGGCCTGCTGAGCGCCGAGCGTCCCAGCGGCGTCTTCCGCCGGGTGCTGGCCTTCCCGCGCGAGGTGATGCCGCAGTCCGGCGAGGCCCATCTGGCGGGCGGCGTGCTGACCGTGCGCTTCCAGAAAAAACACCCCACCATCGATGTCCACTCTGCCGATATACATGGGGCCGATATGCACCGCGACAATAGCCACCCCGGCTGAGCGGGCCTTCAGAGCATCCAGCGAACACCCCGAAAACCTTCACGCAAGCTCCTGCGGCCCCAACCCCACATCTAAACTGCCCCATGACGAAAAAACTCGCCCTGAGTCTGGCTGGCCTGACCCTGCTGGGATCGGCCCTGGCCGCCACGTATAAGAACGCCGAGAGCGGCTTCTCGGTCACGCCGCCGCCCGCCTGGACGCAACTCAGCGTGCCCGGCGTGGCGGTGGCCTTTGCCGACAAGCCGCAGGGGGATTTCACGCCCAACCTGAACGTGGCGGTGCAGCCGCTTCCACCGGGCATCACCCTGGCGCAGTACCACGCCCTGAGCCTGGATCAGGTGAAAAAACTGATCACCGACAGCAAGATCATCAGCACGCGCGCCACCACGCTGGGCGGGGCCAAGGCGCAGGAAACCGTCTATACCGGGCGGCAGGGCCAGTTCAAGCTCTACTTCATCTCTACCTACGCGGTCACCGGCGGCAAGGCGTATCTGGTCACCGCCACGACCAAACAGGGACTTCAGGCCCAGATGACCCCCACCAACGCGGCGTTCGTGAAGAGCTTCAAGCTTTTGCGTTGAGGAAGGCGGTTCGGGAAACCCTGGCCCGCTAGACTCGGGGGCATGACCGTCACCGACACCCACAGCACCGAGTCTCACAAGGCTGAGTTCCAGCTTCCCGAGGTTACCCCCGAAGGCAGCATCGACTGGACCGCCATTCCCAGCCCGGCCTTTGTGCTGGACGAGTCGCGGCTGCGGCGCAATCTGGCGCTGATCTCGCACGTGCAAAGTGAAAGCGGCGCGCGGATCATCGTGGCCTTCAAGGGCTTTTCGATGTGGAGTACCTTTCCATTGCTGCGCGAGTACGGCATTTCCGGCGCGACGGCCAGCAGTCTGAACGAGGCCATTCTGGCCCGCGAGGAAATGCGGGGCGAGGTCCACGTCTACGCCCCGGCCTACAGCGACGAGGAAATGCCCCGCATTCTGGAACTGGCAGACCATCTGGTGTTCAACTCGTTCTCTCAGTGGGAGCGCTTTAAGCCGCAGGTGGAGGCTGCCCGCACCGGGGGCCGTGACATTCAGGTGGGCATCCGAATCAACCCGGAATACGCGGAAGTCGAAACCGATCTGTACAATCCCGCCGGGCCGTTCTCCCGCCTGGGCGTGACCCGCCGCGAGTTCCGGGAAGACCTGCTGGACGGCGTGGACGGCCTGCACTTCCACACCCTCTGCGAGAAGGACAGCGACACGCTGGAGCGCACGCTGGAGGTGGTGGAGCGCAACTTCGGCGAATTCCTGCCCCGCATGAAATGGGTCAATTTCGGCGGCGGCCACCTGATGACGCGGGAGGGCTACGACACCGCCCGTCTGATCCGTCTAGTGCGTGCCTTCCGCGAGAAGTGGGAGGTGGACGTGATCCTGGAACCCGGCAGCGCCTTCGGCTGGCAGACGGGCTGGCTGGTCAGCCGCGTGCTGGACGTGGTGCATAACGTCAAGGACGCTGCCCTGCTGGACGTCTCGGTCAGCGCCCACATGCCCGACGTGCTGGAAATGCCCTACCGCCCCCGCATCCTGGGCGCAGGCGATCCCCCCGAACACGAACACCGCGAGGCCAACGACTACGGCGGCGGTCACCCCTACCTGATCGGCGGCACCACCTGTCTGGCCGGGGACGTGGTGGGCGAGTACGTGTTCGACAAACCGCTGCACATCGGGGACCGCGTGATCTTCGACGACATGATCCACTACACGATGGTCAAGACGACTTTCTTCAACGGCGTCAAGCACCCCGACATCGGCATCCTGCATCTGGATGGCAGTTACGAGCGAATCAAGGCGTTTGGCTACCAGGAATTCAAGGCCAAGCTGAGCTGAGGGGGGAACGGACATGAATGACAGGGACAGACAATTCCTGACGCGCTGCGTCGAACTGGCCGAGACCGCTCTTCAATCGGGCAACGATCCCTTCGGCTCGCTGATCGTGTCGGAAGCGGGCGAGGTTCTATTCGAGGGTTACAACCGGACCGCAGACGGCGACGCCACGCAGCACCCGGAAATTGCGATTGCCCGCTGGGCCGCCGCGAACCTCCCGCCGGAGGAGCGCAGGCGGGCTACCGTTTACACCTCCGGCGAACACTGCGCGATGTGTTCCGCCGCCCACGGCTGGGTGGGGCTGGGGCGCATCGTCTACGCGAGTTCGTCCAGTCAACTGACCGAATGGATGAAAGAGTTCGGCGCGGAGCCGGGGCCAGTCAAGCCCCTGTCCATTCAGGACGTGCTGCGCGACTCGGATGTCGAGGGGCCGGAGCCGTCGCTGAGCGGGCGCATTCGTGAATTGCACGAGCAGAACATCCGCAGGCGTTCCAAAAGCTGAGCGCATCCAGAACAGCACGCAGCCCCCGTACTCGCCACGGAGTCGGGGGCTTTCTGCCTGTTGCCTGAATGTCTGTATCGGGGAGAGGTTGAGTGAAAGTTGCGCCGGGGCAGATCGTTTGCCCTTAAGAGCGCGCCGATTGGAACCCGGCCCGTGGTGCGGGGCTGGGAAAAAGAGTGCCGGGCATGGGGTCACGAACTGGGTGTCCAGTCACGCCCGGCGCAGGGGGTCAGATTGGGAGGATCAGGTCAGGGGGTTCAGCTCACTTGCGGTAAATCCTGGGAACGCCGTTCACGGTGCGGATGCTGCCACCCTCGAAATCGGCGGCCCAGACCCCGTTTTGCATGAACTGATCGCGGGTGGGAAACCCGAGGAAGCTGCCGCTGCCGCCCAGCCCCTGGTAGGACTTGAGGACCGGGCCAGTCAGCCAGAAGGTGCCGTATTTCTGCGAGTCGTACAGTGCGCCGTTCTGAAAAAAGCCGTAGAGGCCAGTAGTACCGTAAAGGTTCTGGGGGATGACTTTCTCGTCTCCGGCGGCCCAGCCCAGACGGCTGGGGGGGCGGGTTGCGCCGTTCTCGGCCTGGGCCAGCGACAGGTAGCGGGCCAGCAGGCGGCCATGCACCGAATATGAGCGGCTGCTGCCGTTGGCGTGCAGCAAAGCCGCGTCGCCGTATGCGCCGATGCCGTTGAATTTCTGCCACCAGCCGTCACCCCACGCCGCAGCGTAGGTGGTGGCCTGGCCCAGCGACTCGTCGCCCTTTAAACGGCTGTAGGCGTCCACCATCGCGCCGTCGAAGGAGCCGTCCTGGCGCTGGCCGGGCTGAATCTGCGCGGCGGGCGTGGGCTGCGGCTGCGGCGTCTGCACCGTGTTGCCCACCCGGAAAAAGGCGGTGTCGGTGACCCAGGCGTTGTCGGGCAGCGGGTTGACCACGACACTCAGCGCCTGCGCCAGTCCGTCCTGACCCTGCACGCTGACGGTGGCGAAGTTCTGCTGTCCCTCGAAGGTGGCGATGTCGTCCAGGCTCAGTTCGGTGGTGCTTGCCACGGCCAGCAACTTGTCCTGCCCGTTGGGGCCGCCGACGCTGAGGCCGTAGTTCGCGCCGCCCGCCGGAAAGACCCGTGTGCCCGCCTGGACATAGTTGCTGGCCTCGTACCTGTTAGGGAAGAACAGATCGATGTTGCCGTCCGCGTTCACGTTGAACAGGTAGATGTAGGCGTCCGCGTTGGTCTTGACACCCACGCTGATGCGCTCGCCGATCTGGTACACGGGGTTCCCGGTGCCGCTGGCATCGCGGTTCGTCCAGACCTGCACGTTTAATTCTGGCTGCGAGGGGTTGACGATGATGCTCTGGGCACTGAGCTGTGCGTCACCCGCACTGGCACTGGAAACGGTCAGGCCCAGCAGGGCGGTCAGGGTGGAAATGCGCTTGAGGTTGGACATGTCGGGCCTCCTGATGATCAGAGTGGGCGTGTGCTGCTCGTAACTTGAATGTGCGTAAGGTACGGGCTGAATCTGACGAGGCACTGATAGGCCGCGACCATTAACTCCAGTCAGGAAAGCAGGGCTGGCAAGAGACGGGAGGCTGCCGACGCATCAGCGCCGTCCTCAAGCCTGCATCTCCGTGGTTTCTCTCTGGTCAGCACTGAGCGGTAAGAAGAGGATTTACCGAACGATCAGCCCGGCCACCCACAGCGCCAGCGGGGCCAGCAAGAGCGCCGGGAGCATGCTCGCCACGCGCACACGTTTGTCCTCCATGCCCAGCCCGGCCAGCATCAGGTTCCAACTGATCCCGATGATGGTCAGGCCACCCGCCCCGGTCAGCATCAGCACGTAGGCATTGGTCTTGAGTGTTTCGGGGTCCGCGCCGCCCAGCAGCGTGGCGGCGAACGCCCCGGCAGCCAGACTGATGCCGCCCTGCACGATCAGTACCGTAATGACGCTGAAGCCCACGCCGATGCCGTATGCGCCCGCCAGCGCCAGCGAGGCAATGCCGTCCAGCGTGCTTTTCAGGATGTAACTGGAGGCGTCGCCCGTCAGGCCATTCTGCAACCCGCCCACGAAGGTCAGCGGCCCCACGCAGAACAGCAGGCTGGCCGCCACGAAGCCCTCCGTGAAGCGGCCCTCGCCCCTGAACCGTTTCTTGAGAACCTCGCCCAGACGGTTCAGGCCCTCCTCGATGCCCAGCGCCTCGCCGATCACCACGCCCGCCGCCAGACTGACCAGCGCCAGGATCACGCCCGGAATGCTGCCCGCCGAAACCTTGTTCAGGCTGCCCGCCATATCCAGCCCGATGAACAGCGTGACCAGACTCAGGGTCTGCAACAGCGAGCGCTGCGTGCGCGCGGGCAGCCGCCCCCCCACGGTCAGGCCCAGCAACGTGCCCAGCAGCACGGTCCCCACGTTCACGAAAGTGCCCGACAGTTGTGCGAGAAGACTCATTGGGGAAAAGGGTAGCGCGCCGGACCGGGAAGGCCGGGTTTTTTGCGCCGTGGTGTTGTGGAGTGGCCCCACCGCAGACGGGGCAGACCGCCGACAACAGAACAGGCCGAACGCCTCTGCCAGACAGGTTGTTTCGATGTTCACATCTGCCTGGAGTTCACCGAGAATCAAGACTCCGCAAAGACATTCCGCGTGCATGCGGCACCCTGGAATTCGGGTGGAAGGCTGGCTCCCGCTTGCTTTCCAGACGGTGTTTCCAGGCCGCCTTTTTTCAGAGGATTCCAGACAGTACACCCGCCGGGGGCTGACCCGCAGTTGACGTGCGGCGTGCTACGCTCCGCGCAAGTTGAAACGCACCGAGGCTTATTCCCTGACCGCGCCCCCGCTGGGCGTCGGGCCGGGCGGCGGCGCTGTTTTGACCTGGCCTGGGACGCACCGGGGCCTGAACACTGAAATCAAATTCTGTCTGGGGCTGGCCATGTGGCGGCCCCGCGCTCTTTTTGGGAGGTCCACCATGACCCTTTCAGACCAGTTCCACAGCCTGCCCATGCTCCTGAAAGTCCGCCAGGTCGCCGATTTCACCGGCACCCATGAACGCACCGTGCGCCGCTGGATTCGCGATGGCCGTCTGGGCGCAGTCGAGCATCCCAGCGGTCTGCGGGTGCCGCGCCGCGCCCTGTGGCGTTTCCTGGGCCTGGACCTTGCGCTGAGCGCATAAGCGAAACGTCGCCCCGAGGCCGGGTTATCCTGCGTCCGCTATGGCTGACGCGCAGGATGAATTGAGAACGGCGCTGGAACGCGGCGACCCCGCGAGTTTCTTCGGCGCAGTGCCCCTGCACGAGCAACCCGAGGCGGCGAGGCTGGCCCTGCGACTGGGCCGCCCCCGCCTCGCCGCGCTGTGGGCACAGGCGGACCCGCTGACGCACGCGGCAGCGTTATTGCGGGTGGGAGAATCCAGGAGCGCGCTGCATCTGCTGAAAGCGTTGCCCGGCACCGCCCGTCCCGCTGCCCTGCGCGCCCGCGCCCTGTGGCAACTCGCGGACGCACGGGCGGAGGCTGAAACTACGAACGCACTTGAATTGGCCCGGCAGGAGGGCGATGTCTGGGCCGTGATCGCCGCTGCCACCCTGCACGGTGAGCAGCTTTTGCCTCAGCCCCACGCGGCCCTGCGCGCCCTGGCTGAAGGTTTGAAAGTGGCCGAGGGCACCGGGCAGCCCAGTGACGCCCACCTGCTGGCGGTGCTGGCCCACGCGCAACTGCGTCTGGGCGGACACAAAGGCACACGAACGGCGCAGAAAGCCCTGGACCGCAGCCTCGCGCGCAGCCCGGCCCGCGTGCTTGCGCTCTTTGCTCTGGAGATGCACGCCGAGGCAGAGGCCCAGGCGGCAGACGGCGAACTGGCGGCGGTGTGGTGGCGAGACTTCAGCCGATAACGTCCAGCCGCGCCAGCCCGCGAATCACAAAGCCCCCGGTGTACTGGCCCGGCTCGTCGGGGTTTGCCAGCCGAAGCCCCGGCAAGGCGCGGCACAGCGCCCGCAGGCTCAGGGCCAGTTCCAGCCGGGCCAGCGGCGCACCCAGGCAGTAATGGATGCCCAGCCCAAAGGTCAGATGCGGGTTGGGATCGCGGCCCAGGTTCAGCGCGTCCGGCTGATCGAATTTGAGCGGATCGCGGTTGCCACTGGCATACAGCAGCGAAACACGGTCTCCTGGCTTCAACGCCGCGCCATGCAATTCCAGAGGCTCCAACACGATGCGCTCGAACATCGGGAGCGGCGTGTCGAAGCGCAGGAGTTCCTCGATGGCGCGGCGGAAGATGGGCAGACTGTCCTCACGCGGGGCCGCCTCTACAAGTGCGTCCCAGTGGTCCCGGTTCCGCAGCAGCGCCAGCACGCCCGCCGCCAGACCATTGACGCTGGCCTCATGCCCGGCGTTCAACAGCAGGATGCAGGTGTCGATCAATTCCTGCTCACTCAGACGGTCCCCCTCCTGCTCGGCCTGCACGAAGGCGGTGATCAGATCGTCCTGCGGCTGACGGCGGCGCTGCTGACTCAGGTCACGCAGCAGGGCGCTGAACTCCAGCACGGCGCGTTCGGCTTCGGCCTGTGCCTGCGGCCCGGCACTCGGCTCGTACAGCCGGACGATGGCGGCGGACCACGGGCGCAGCAGGGCGCGGTGTTCTTCCGGCACGCCCAGCAATTCGGCGATCACGGTGACGGGCAGTGATTCGGCGTAATCGGCCACCAGATCGAAGGCACCAGATGCCCCCAGTCCGCGCAACTGCCCAGCCAGAATCGCCTCGATCCGTGCTTGCAGGCCCTCCACCCGGCGCGGCGTGAAGGCCAGCCCCACCAGAGAGCGCAGGCGCGTGTGCTTGGGCGGCTCAGAATCCAGCAGATGGTTGCCGTTGAAGGCGTCGAACTGCGCCTGCGCGGGGTCCGGCGGCGGCCAGCCCAGCTCATCGCGCGAGTAACGGTGCAGGGCGCTGCGCCCAAAGCGTTTGTCGCGCAGCACCACGCTGATGTCAGCGTAACGGGTCAGGACCACCCGGTTCATGTCTGGGTCGAAGAAAACTGGCATTGAATCTCTTAATTCGGCCAGCAGCGGGTAAGGGTTCTGGACGAAATCCGGGTCTGCAACAGGCAAACGGAACTGCGGGAGATTCTCGCCGGACATTACAGAAACTGGTGTCCGTCGAGCAACGCCGTGTCCTTCTCCACCTCTTTTTCAGAGTCTGCGCTGGGCAATTCCTTGTTCTGCGCCCGGCCCTGGCCCTTGAGATGCTGGCTGGGCAGCCCGGAAACGGGCAGGGCCATGTCCTCGGGCAGTACGTGGCGGGCCGACAGATCGGAAAAGGAGGTCATCAGCGCGCGATAGCCGCTCAGAAACTGGGTGTATTCCTGCCGTGCCCCGGCCAGCCGCGAGGTGTATTCGGTGTGGCGCTCGTTGAAATCGCGCTCCAGGGCATTAATCCGCTCGGTCTGCACGCGCTCGCGCTCCAGCAGCAACTGGTGGTGGTCGCGCTCCAGATCGGCGAAACGGGCGTGGAAGGTGGCCTCCAGCGCGGTCATGCGTGCGCCGTGCTGGGCCTCGAATTCCACGTTGCGGGCCTGGGCCTCGCGCAGCATGCTCTCGCCCTGGGCGTTGGCGTGGGCCACGATCAGCTCGCTTTCCTTGCTGGCATTCTGGCGCATGTCGTGGCCCATCTGCTCGGCGGCCACCACGGCGCGGCGAATCTGGTCCTGGGAGGCTTTCAGTTCCTCCAGCTCTCGCTCCAGCCGAGTGCGTGTCTCGCGCCCACGCAGTTGCTCGCCCAGCACGGCCTCCAGCTCGTCGGAAACCTGGGCCAGGAAGGTCCGCACGCTGTCACGACGGTAGCCGCCAAATCTGCCGGGAAATTCCTGATGTCGAATGTCCAGCGGGGTCAGGCGGTTGGAATCGCGGCGGGCGGTGGTGCCGGGGGTCAGCTCGGAAGACGGTTCAGGGTTCAGGTCTCGGGCGGGGTCAGATCGGGTCAGGTCAGTCATGTAAAGAGGCTCCTTCCCACCCGCACCAGGGTGGCTCCTGCGCGCACGGCCAGCGGGTAATCGCCACTCATGCCCATGCTCAGTTCACTCAGGCCCAGATCGTGGGCATGCCGCGCCGTGTCGGTAAACAGGCGCAGAATACGGGTTTCGGTCTCGGCCTGCGTCAGGTCCTCACCGAATTCGGGGGCCATGACCATCAGGCCGCGCACGGTCAGGCCCGTCTCGCGCACGCTTTTCAGGGTCTCCGCCAGTTCGTCTGCCGGAACGCCGTGCTTTTGCTCCTCGCCGTTGTGCAGTTGCAGCAGCAGGTCCGGCGCGTGGCCCCACTTCTGCGCCGCCTCCGCGATGGCCTCGGCCTGCCACACGGCCTCGATGGCGTGAACCAGCGTGACCGGGCGCAGGTATTTGATCTTGTTGCGCTGGAGGGGGCCGATGTAATGCCACTCCCAGCCAGGATATTGAGAGGCGGGCCGTTCGGCGGCCTTGTCTCGCAGTTCCTGGGCGCGGCCCTCGCCCAGCGGGTAGGTGCCGTGGGCCAGCACATGACGTTCGATACTCTCCAGGGTCTGGCCCTTGGTCACGGCCACCAGTTTGGCGCTGCCTGCCTCGCGCCCAGCTTCGGCCTCCAGCGCCCGCAGGTGGGCGACGACTTCGGGGAGACTCATGGGGTGGACCTGGGAGCGAGAGTTTGCGGGCGGTGTTGGGGGGTGGCTTCCACGGTTTGACCCCTCCCCCCCTTCGGGGGACCTCCCCTTAGAAGGGAGGCAAGAGTCGTGGAATTGCCCAGCCAGTAACCCACTCTTGGCTCCCCTTGACTTGCAAAGCTCCGCAGGAGAGGGGAGCTGGCCGCGAAGCGGACTGACTTGCAAAGCTGCGAAGCAGAGGGGTTAGCCGTGGGAGCCACCCCAGACACCCCACTGTCAGCCGGGCCTTTCAAACAAATACCAACTGTAGACAGGACATCCCTCCATTGTCCTCCACCCCGGCACACGGCTCAAGTACAAACCCCCTGAACCGCGCCGCCAGAGGGCCATTTTCACCGTGACGCACCCGATCTTCACCCTTCTCAGGGGCCGAGCAGCAACTGTGGACGCAGTGACCGCCTCATCCGGCCCCCAGCCCTGCTCTGCCCGTGCCCATTTGCGGGCATTTGTGCGGTCAGGGCGAGTTCAGAGATGTGCGAAACTAGGAGAAGAATGCGACACCCTTTAACACTCGCCGTAACAGTCGCGCTGGTTGCGCCCGCCGTGGCCCAGGCCCAGACCGCCGGAACCGTCCAAGACATCACCGTGGCCGGAACCAGCGATCTGCTGACCAATTTCCTGCGCGCCACCCTCAGCGTCCAGCCGGGCGCGCCGCTTTCCAGCGTCAACCTGCGGGCCGTCGAGCAGGAAGTCGTGGCAACGGGCTATTTCAAGAGTGCCGTGGCCGAACTGCGCACCGTGGCAGGCAAGGACACCCTGAACGTCACGGTGGTCCCCAACCCCACCATCACGGCGGTGACGGCCAGCGGCCTGACCTTCCTGAATGCCGACGCCTTCACCAAGTCGGTGGGCGAACTGCTGAACATCGCCCCCGGCGCGACGCTGAACACCCAGCGCCTCGATCAGGCCAAGGAAGCCCTAGCCCAGAACTACCAGACCGAAGGCTACCCCTTTGCGCCCAGCATCAGCGCCCAGACCAAGGCAGGTGCGGACGGCAACGTCACCGTGACCTTCGTGGTGGACGAAACCGCCCCGATCAAGCGGGTGGAGGTCAGCGGCGTGACCCTGCTGCCGACGGCCACCGTCACCAACATCTTCAAGCCGCTGTACGACACCAAGAAGTTCACGCCAGACCTGTATTACGGCGCGGTGCAGCAGCTCCAGATGGCCTTTGACGACGCCGGATACCTGCAAGCCGGAGTGGACACCAAAAACAGCACCCTGGTGGACGGCGTGCTGAAGGTCAACGTGATCGAGGGCAAGGTGGCCGATGTGGACCTGAGCAACCTGGGAGACCCCAAGGTGACGCTCCAGACCGCTCCCGGCAAGCCCGTGACCCTGGCCAGCCTTCAGGCCGACGTGCGGACGCTGGCCAACCAGACGGGCAAGCCTGTCGGTTTCGCCCTTCAGCCCAACCCCGAGAATCCCGGCGAGGTGACCGTGCTGTTCGGGGCGTCGGACGTGGCTTCCGGGCCAGTCAAGACCATCGGCATCACCGGCAACACGCTGGTGCCCACCGCCACGTTGCTGGCCGCCGTCAAGACCAAGGCGGGCGACATCTACAGCCCGCAACTGGCGCAGGACGACTTCCTGGCACTGCGCGACGCCTACCGCAAGCAGGGCTTCGAGATCAGCACCCGCGACGCGGTGAGCTTCAAGGAAGGCGCACTGACCTTCAACGTCCGTGAGGTCAAGCTGGTGGGCTACGAGCTGGCGTGGCAGGGCGCGCACCGCACCAAGGACCGCGTGATCCTGCGCGAATTGCCCGATCCTGGCAGCGCGTTCAACCGCGAGAACCTCAGCGCCTCGCTGGCCCGCATCAGCCGTCTGGGCTTCGTGAGCGTGACCACGGAATCCGTCCGCAGCGATCCGCAGAACCCCGAGAACGTGACTTATGTACTGGGCATCACGGAAAAGGCCAAGGGCATTCCCGTCAGCCTGGGCCTGACCTATGACAGCTTCGCGGGCGGTTTCAGCGGTGACGCGGCCTACACCAACCCCAACACCTTCGGGCTGGGCCACGCCTTCACGGTGGCCATCGGCGCGCAGCAGAACGACGCCGGGCAGAACTTCAACGGCAACGTCAGCTACACCATCCCCTGGCTGGACCTGAAGTTCCTGGACTTCCAGAAGAACCGCACCAGCCTGTCGTTCGGTGTGGGCAGCAACGTCAACGGCAACAACGCCGTGTTCACCAAACCCACCGACTCGCCTGCGGGCACTGGCTTTCCGGCCAACACCGACACCGGCTACGACTACACGGTCCGCAGCACCGGCTTCAGCGTCAACACCGGGCGCAACCTGACCAAGTACCTGTACGGCAGCGTGGGCGTGGGCATCAGCTACAAGACCTACTACCTGGAAGCCCTGAAGGAAGCGGACAAGAACACCGTCGAGATCGCAGGGACGAACGGCCAGCCCGACCAGACCTACACCTTCGACGAGGCCAAGGCCCAGAGCCTGCTGCCCGAGGCCGGCGTGACCACCCGCCTCAGCAGCGGCCTGAATTACGACAGCACCACCAACCCCGAATTCCCCGACCAGGGGTTCCGCGCCAACGTGAACGCCGGATACAACTTCGGGCGGCAGGGCCAGGCCCCGCTGCGCTGGAGCGACGTGGAGGGCGGCGGCAGCACCTACTACGGCTTCGGGCGCACGATCGACAAGGATCTGGGCTTGCAGACCAAGCAGCAGGTCTTCGCCGTGCGGGCCAACGCCGGCACCATCCTGAACGCCAGTGGCGCGCCCGGCGGCACCGGCTTTTCCATCGGCGGCGGCAGCACGCCCGAGTCCTCGCGGCAGATTCGCGGCCTGCCCGACGGCTCGCTGTTCGGCGTCAACTACTTCACCACCAGCGCCGAGTACCGTTTCGACTTCGGCCTCAAGGCAGGCATCGCGCAGGGCCTGTACGGCGTGGCCTTCGCGGACGCGGGCAGTGCGTGGGGCACCAAGGAAAACCCCAACTTCAGCCTGCAATACGGCGTGGGTGCGGGCGTGCAGCTCAACCTGGGCATCGGCGGGGCGCTGCTGCCCAGCCTGCGCTTCGATTACGGCTACAGCCCCCAGAACCAGCGCGGCCAGTTCTACTTCCGCATCGGCAACTTCTTCTGAGCTGATACTTATTCCGTCTGTTTCGTGCAGAAATCGGGACAGCGCCGATTCCTACACTCCACGCCCGGAACCCGTTTCTCTCCTGCTCACTCCGTTCGGATTTCCAGGTGTTTCCAACACCTCTCAATCGGATTTCGTATGAGGCTACGGAAGGCAAAAAAGAGGCGCGCATCCTGCTCGGGGATGCGCGCCTTTTGCGTCAACCGTTCAACTGGGTTGTTCCGCCCACAGCGCCCGCATTTCCTCGCTGCGCCCCAGCAAGCCCTCCAGCGTCCCCTCATCCACGATGCGTCCGTCCTGCATCAGCAGAATGCGGTCGGCGCGGCTCAGGGCGGCGCGGCGGTGGCTGACCACCAGACAGGTGGCGTCGGTCTCGCTGAACAGGCCGTCCCACAGTTGCGCCTCGGTGCGGGCGTCCAGAGCGCTAGACACGTCGTCGAAGACCAGCAGATCGGCGTCCCTGGCCAGCATGCGCGCCACCGCCGTGCGCTGCATCTGCCCGCCGGAGAGTTTGACGCCGCGTGCGCCCACAGGTGTATCCAGGCCCTGCGGCAACTGCGCCAGATCGGGTTCCAGCACAGCAAGGCGCACGGCGCGGCCCAATCGGTCCTCGCTGCTGCCGCTCAGCACGTTCTCGCGCAGGCTGTCGCTGAACAGACTGGGAATCTGGGAGGTGTAGGCGCTGCGGGGTGGCACCAGAAAGGTGGCCGGGTCAACGACTACCTGCCCATTCCACTCCACCGTACCGGACTGCGCCGGAATCAGGCCCAGCAGCGCCCGCAGCAGCGTACTCTTGCCGCTGCCGATGCGCCCGGTCACGACGACAAATTCGCCCTGTTGCACGGTGAAGCTGGCGTCACGCACCCCCAGGCCGCTGTCGTGGGTGGCGGTCAGGCCAGACACCCGCAATTCTTCCAGCGGCAGTTCCGGCGGCGCGGCGGGCGGCGCGGGTGGCCCGGCATGCAGGTAAACCGGGTGGTGTTCCACGATGTTCGTATCGGGCGCGTCTTGCAGCAACCGCGTCATGCGGTCATAGCTGACCCCGGTGCGGCGGTGGCGGGCAATCGCGTCGCCAAAAAAGCCCATGCTCCCGGTCAGGCGCGGCAGCAGACCGATGAACAGCACGAAGTCGGCGATTTCCAGCGTGCCGCCGCGAATCTTGTTGGCCCCCAGCAGCAGCACCAGCCCCACCGCCAGATTGACCATGTTGGTGTTGACACCCCGGATCAATTCGGTCAGCAGCACGTCGCGCAGGGCGGCGTGGCGGCGCGTCTCGCCCAGATGGCGCAGGTGGACCACCATGCCATCTTCGCGGGCGGCCAGTTTGACGGCGCTCACGGCCCCGAAGGTCTCACCGATGAAGTCGGTCACGCGGGCGGTGGCCTCGCGCATGCGGCGGCGGTAAGAACGGATGGTGGGCGAGAGCTTCTGCACAAAGGCCACCATCAGCAGCAGCGGCGCGCAGACCAGAACGGTGATCAGCGGGTCCACGCGGGCCATCAGCGTGATCGCCACCAGCGAGTACAGCACGAAGCCCAGGCTGTCGATCCAGACCTCCACATACCCGGCCACGTCCTCCACGTCGTCGCGGAAGCGGCTGACCGCCTCGGCGGGGGTGTCGGGCAGGCGGCGCGAACCACGGGCGGTCAGCAGGTAGCCCAGCAGATTGCGCCGCAGCAGCGCGTCCAGGGTGTACCAGATTTCGATGAACGCCCGGAACGCCCCGTAGAAGATGCCAAAGCGGCTGGCCCGCACCAGCGCGAACCACCCCACGAACACCCAGGCCGCCAGGATGGCCGCGCCCGTGTCTGCGCCGCTCTTGCGAAGCAGCTCTGCCTGATCCAGTTGCCCGAAAATGCGGCTGATCGCCAGCGCCAGCAGCGCGGGAGAAACGTGAACCATGCCCCACATGAACAGATTGAAGGCAAAGAGGCCCGGCTTGTAGGCAAACAGCCGTTTGGTCAGAGCAAAGGTGCGGTCCGGCGCGGTAGCCGATTTGGCGGTGGGGGCGGTGGTCATGGAAGGACTCCGGGTTGTGGGGTGTGGGTTGTAGGGTGTGGGAGAAGATCGGTGGAAAGTGAGGCAGAAGCAGAGGCGGCTGTTCCCACATCCCACAACCCATCTCCTGCAACCCACCTCATGCCAGCACCCCCGCGCCCTCTTCCTCCAGGGTTCCAGCGCGCAGCAGTTCGGCGTAATGGCTGTGCGGGGTGTGGGCCAGCGTCAGGCGCGGGCCGTCCTCCAGCACCTCGCCGTCCCCCAGCACCAGAATCCGGTCCGCGCGGGCCACGGTGTCCAGACGATGCGCGATGATAATGGCCGTGCGCCCGGCCAGCAGGCGGGTCATGGCGGCAGTTAAAAGCGCCTCGGTGGCGGGGTCCAGACGGCTGCTCGGCTCGTCAAGGATGATCACGGCAGGATCGCGCAGCATCACGCGGGCAAAGGCCAGCAACTGCGCCTCTCCCGCCGACAGGCTTCCCGTGGGCAGCGGGGTATGAACACCGTCTTTCAGGCGGGCCAGCCAGGTGCCCAGGCCCACCTCGTTCAGGGCCGCCTCCACTTCCTCATCGGTAATTTCCGGGTCAAAGAAGGTGAGATTGTCGCGCACGCTGGCCTGGAACAGTTGCACGTCCTGCGTGACCACCGCCACGCGCCGCCGCAAGCCGTGCAGATCCACGTCCTGCACGTTCATCCCGCCCAGCCGCACGGTGCCGGACGTGGCGTCGTACAGGCGCGAGACGAGGCGAGTCAGGGTGGTCTTGCCGCTGCCGGTGCGCCCCAGCAGCCCCAGCGTCTGTCCGGCGGGCAGGTGAAAAGAAACGTCGTGCAGGACGCCGCGCAACTGGGGTTCGTCGGGGGAATAGCTGAAAGCGACGTTCTCGAATTCCAGGCTCAGGGCGCTGTCTTCCGGCAAGGCCGCGCTGCCGCCGTGAATCGCGCTCCTCAAAGCCAGAATCTCGCCCACCCGGAAGAGGCTGGCCCCCGCCTTCTGCAACTCCTGCAACTGCTGCGTGAGCTGGTCAATCGGTTCTTCCACCAGACTCATGTAGTTGTAGAGCAAAAAGGCCGTGCCCAGCGTGATCGTTCCTGCCGCGTACAGGCCCACCGCCGCCGACAGCACGCCCACGTAGCCGACGGCGAACAGGGCCATGCTCAGTTGCCACACGATGCTGCGCCGCCGCCAGGAATTGACGCTGTTGGTAAAGAAGGTGCGCTGCGTCCGCAGAAAACTGTTCAGGTGGTGGCCGCCCGCGCCCAGGCTGCGGATGTCCTCCAGCCCCGAGAGCCGTTCCTCGACGAAGCCGAACAGCTTGGCGCTGGATTCGCGCTCCAGCCGGGTGGGTTCCACGCCCAGCTTGCGGACGCGGTTCATGGCGATCAGGGTGGCCAGCACAAACACGCCGACGCCGACGCCCACGCGCCAGTCCTCGCGGAAGAACATGAACAGCGCGCCCAGCAACAGCAGCGCCGCGCCGAACACCCGCACCGCGAACTGCGAGAAGAAGTTGCTCAGGGCGGTCACGTCGCCGTCTATGCGCTCGATCATCTCGCCAGGGGTGCGTTCCTTATGCTCACGCATGTCCAGCGACAGCAAGTGTGCCATCAGGTCCACGCGCAGGCGGTTGGTGGCGGTCCAGCCCACCCGCGCGCCCACGTAGGTGGCCCCCGCCGTCATCAGTTGCACGCCCACCGCCAGCGCGATGTAAAACCCGGCCAGCCGCGCCAGCAGGCCCACATCTGCCCCCGCGCCCAGCTTGGCGTTGTCCACGAAAGTGCGGAGCAGTTGCGGCAGCAGCAGGTTCAGGCCAGTGCCGGTCAGCAGCAGCGCGGCCAGTCCCGCCACCTGCCACTTCAGCGGCCCCAGATACACGCGAAGCACGCCCAGCGTGGATGACGGCCTGGACGGCTCGGAATGTTCTTGACTGGGGGCGGGCGCAGACATCCCTACAGGCTAGAGCGGCGCGGCCTGGATTGCATACGCAATGTGGCGCATTTGGGGTGTGGGAGGGAGGACGGGTAGGCGGGCGAGGTGGAGGGGTGGCTCCCACGGTTAACCCCTCTGCTTCGCAGCTCTGCGAGTCCGCCCCTTCGGGGCACCTCCCCTTAGAAGGGAGGCAAGAGTCGCGGAATTGCTGTGCCAGACGTTTTTCTTGGCTCCCTTTTGAGGGGAGCTGGCAGCGAAGCTGACTGAGGGGTTTTCGTGGGAGCCACTCCAGAACCTTGGCTAAAAAATCCTCAGCTCTTGTTCTTGGTCAGAATCCGCACCGACAGGATCTCGTCGGCTTTGGCACCGGCAATAGGAGTTTCCTGGCCGGAGGCGGTGTCGCTGGTACGGGTCAGCTTGGCCAGCGCGCCGTCACCCGTGACCACCTTGCCGAAGATGGTGTGCTTACCGTTCAGGAAGTCGGTGGGAGCCAGCGTGATGAAGAATTGAGAACCGTTGGTGGCCGGGCCGCTGTTGGCCATCGCCAGGATGCCTTCGGAGTTGAAGGTCAGCTTGGTGCGGAATTCGTCGGCGAAGCTGTAGCCGGGGCCGCCCGTTCCCCACTGGTCCTTCTTGGCCTCGTCCACGCTCAGCGGATCGCCCGTCTGGGCCATGAAGCCGTCGATGACGCGGTGAAAACGGATGCCGTCGAAGTAGTGATCGCGGGCCAGCGTCACGAAGTTGTTGACCGTGACCGGGGTTTCCTGCTCGTACAGGTCCGCCAGAATCTGGCCCCGGTTGGTATCGATCAGGGCGTAGTAGTCCTGGCCATCTTGCAAGGCCATTGCGGGTTCCTTCTTAAACTCTCGCACCGGCTCCTTGGTCAGGTCAGGGACCAGGGTATAGCCAGCCGGAACCGCGCCCGGAGTGGTCACGGCAGGTGCGGCAGGCGTCGTTTCGGCAGGCTTCGCGGCAGCAGCGGTTTCATCCGGCTTGGCGGCAGCGGTGTCGTCCGCCTTCTTCTGGCAGGCGGTCAGCGCCAGCAGGGCGCTCAGGATCAGGACAGCATTCTTCATAACGCCCCAGTTTAGAGCAGCCGGGCGCGGGCGGGCGTCCCCCGTAAGTCGGAGCCTCAGCTTTCGGGCAGCCGCTCCCCGGCCTGAACCGCCACGGGCAGCACGTTTTCAGGCGGCGGCAGCGGGCAGGTCCAGCCGTCGCCGTAAGCGCAGTACGGGTGATAGGCCAGATTGAAATCCACCGACACCAGCGCCTCACCCCCCTCGCTGCGGACCAGCGGGGCGTCCAGATAGCGGCCCGCGCCGTAGGTTTCTTTCCCACTGGTGGCGTCCCGGAAGGGGATGAACACGCGCTGCGGTTGCTCGTCGCCCAGCGGAACGAAGACACTCAGCCTCTGTTCGCCGCCGGGTAAGAGCAGCGTGACCGTGCCGTACAGGGCCATCGTGCGCGGCTGGCCGGTGTTGGTTTCCAGCGTGAATTCGGCTGCCGGGCCGGGGGGCGTCAGGGTCAGCGGTCCATTGAAGGCCCACGCCTGATCGGGCGGGTAATAGCGCAGGCCGTGAAACGCGGTCACGTCCACCGGACCACGCCCCGCCGCGAAATGCTCGTCTTTGCGGCGGCGGAAGTCCATCACTGCGTCGGTGTACGGTGAGGTCATATGGATTCCGATTGAAGGGTTTGCAAAAACCTTGAAATCCGAGCGGGAGGAGCAGCGTCCTCATGGGCGTCTGTCCGCGACGAAGCGAGGAGGAAAGAAGACGGGTTCCGCGTAGGGATTAAATCTTCGGCGCTTTCCCGAAGGTTTAAGGAATTAAGCGGAATCCGTATCACCAGTCCACCGTCAGCTTTTCACCGCCGTATTCCACGATGTCGCCGCGCCTCAGCTTCTTGCGTCTGCGGGTCTCGATCTCGCCGTTCAGCCGGACCTCGCCGCCCTGCACGCGGAATTTGGCCTCGCCCCCGGTGTCCACCACGCCACTTATTTTCAGAAAATCCTGAAGATCGATGGTGTCCTGTGCCTCTCCATTCTGTGCTGCGCCTCGGCTGCCTGTCATGCGGGCAGCGTAGCAAAGCGCGGCGGCTGGCGGGGAAACAGAAAAGCCCTCTCGGTGGGGAGAGGACTTGAGAGAACACTCTACTTATTTTCGGTCAACGGATTTAGGGTTGCTTCGGCGCAGGATCAGCAGGCGGGGCGGGCGAGGGCGGGACCGGTCTGGGGGCCGTGCCGGGCGCGGCTTCCTTCGGAGTCGTTTCGGCTGGAGGCGTGGTCGGCGGTATGGCTGGCGTTGGTGCGGCTGGCGTCGTCGTGGGCGGCGTCGTGCCAGTGCCAGGGACCGCCGGAGTCGCGGGCGTTCCCGGCATCTCAGCAGGCTTCTGCTCCGTCTTCTTTTCCTCTGACTTCGGCTCCGGCGTGGGCGTGGCCTTGTACTGCGCGCTGAAGATCCGCAGGTCCGCGTCGTCCACCTTGCGGTCCTGGTTCAGATCGCCCACCGAACTGGATTTGCCGTAATTTTCCATCAGAATCGCCAGATCGGTCAGGTCGATCCTGCCGTCGCCGTTCAGATCCGCGCCGCTCAGGCGGGTGCGGGCGGCCTCGGCGGTCCAGTCCTTGAACCCCAGTTCGCGGGCCAGTTCCTGCTTCACGGCGTCCAGCAGTGGCAGCGGGCCAGCCGGGTTGAACTCGATGCGCCGCGCCCCGCCCACCGTGACCACGCGGGCGGCCACATCCGGGTTAAAGAGCGCCGCGCTAGTCCCCGCGCCGCCCAGGGTCAGGATCGTGCCCGAACTGCTGTCCAGCGTGACCGGCAGCTCCTTGGTGCTGATGGCGCTCAGGGCCGCCTGCACCGCGCGGGTCAGGGAATCGCCCTGCGGTTGCAGCTTGACGCTGGCGGCGCTCGCCACGCCCAGGGCAGCGCCCAGCAGCAGGGCGGTAAAGGTCAGACCGCGTTTCATTTGGCCTCCAGCGCGGCGCGGATAGCGTCACGCAGTTTGGCGGGATCGGTGATAGGAGTCTTGGCGTCGCCTGCCAACACCTTGCCGTCCGTGACTGGATACAGCCCCTGATTAAAGCCCACCAGCGGACTGTCCTGCTTGCGGACATACAGCAGCGCGAAGACCTCCTGACCGCTCTTCAGATTCGGCACATCGGAGAGACCCTGAAGGAAGAACAACGCGGGCTTGCCGTCGTTCTGGGGCAGGCGGGCAGCGTCTCCAGTGATCGTTTCGGCCACGGTCAGCGGATAGGCCAGATACGTGACCTCGCCCTCCTTGACACTGACCGCCGGACCCAGGGTGCCGCGCACGATCACCTCGGCCTTCTTGACCTGCTGTGCCAGCGTCAGGATCGGCGCGGTGGTGGCCCCGGCGGTGGCCGTGAGGAAGGCGGCCAGAAGCACTCTCCTGATCGACACTGTTTTGCTCAACACTGTTTTGATCAACACTGTCCGGCGCATCACAGCGGCGCTCCGATTCTCAGGTGCGCTCCGGGCGGGGCAGTCACGGGCGGCTTGGGCGGCTCGACGGGATTCTGCACCGGGGGGGTCACAGGTTGCTCGGTGGATGACGGCGGGGGAGTCGTGGGTATCGTCTGAATTGGAGGAGTCTGAACAGGAGCTGTCTCGACACTGGGCGTCGTTTGCGTCGGCGTTACACCCGGCACCGTTTCGGTGGACGCCGGAGCTTCGGCAGGCTGATCCACGCCGTCCTGCACCCCGCCCGCTTTCGGCGTTTCCGTCATGGCCGCCCCCGACATGAATTTGCCTGCCAGCAGCTTGCCCGTCCCGTCACGGGCCTCGTAACCCATCTTGGTGGCGGTCAGGGTGGCGGCCTTGTCCTGGGCGGGTTTCACGCTGATCAGGGCGATCCGCACGCCGTTGCGCGGAACGGTCTTGAAGCCCAGGTCCACCGTCAGCACCTGCCCCTGCTGCTGCCAGAACAACACGCCGCTCTGTTCGGACGCCTGCACGCGGGTCACGCTGACGCCTGCGGGCAGTTCCCAGTTCAGGCGGGCCGCCCGCACGTTGCGGGGCGCGGTAATGACAACCGGAATGCGCGTCTCGCCGCGAATCTCGCCCGTGGGCAGGGTGGGGGCCAGCGACAGCGGCGGCAGGGTGTTCACGTTGACCGTGTATTCCTTGCTACGCGTGCTGAGGGTGGAGTCGGTGACCTCCAGCGTGAATTTGTAGGTTCCGGTGGCGGTGGGCGTGCCCGTCAGGCGCTGACCGCCCAGCTTGATGCCGGGGGGCAGCGTGCCGCTCGATATCTTCAGGGTGTACGGCCCCGCGCCGCCCGAAACACTCAGATCGGCGCTGTAGTCCTCGCCCTGGTACATCACGGGCAGGCCAGAGGCGTTGTCGGAGAAATACAGGATGTCCCGGCCACTTCCGCCGCCCGTAGACGTGCCAGTGACGGGCTGCCCGCATCCGGCCAGGGCGACGCTCAGCGCCAGGGCCAGCGCCGGAAGGGTGGAGCGAACATGCTTCATGTCTCTCAGTCTACCCGCCGCGCCGTGTCAGTCCCGTGAGTTTGCGGTGATTTACCGGGGGGCGGGGGTGGGGCATCCGCCCGAATCGCTAGCATGGGGCGTGACTTCCTGGACCAGCGGTTGAACGCCGTGAAGCTGACCGCGCTCCTCGCGCTGTTCGGTCTGGGTGCCACTTCCGCTTTAACTGGACCACAGAAGCAGCAGCTCGTGCGGCTGGTTCAGGCCTATCCCGCATTTCTGGCAGGTGTCAGGGGCGATCAATTGCTGTGGAGGGACGGCACCCTCATGCCGATGACCGCGTCCGGGGCAGCTTCTTACGTGGCCCGGCTCAATCAGCCTGGATTGCTCGATCAGTTGGCAACGCCCTATCCAGCCTGTCAGCCTCTGGCGGTTCCAGCCTATGACTTCGATCCGGGCCGGGCCAGATTCGAGCCGCTGTTCAAGAAGATGTACGGGGAAAGTGCCGCCGGGGTCCGTCAGAATCTTGAGGCAGTCAATTGGTTCGGCCAGACGGTTCAGGTCACGCGGGTCAATGGGGTGGCCGCTTCGCTGCAAGCAATTGCGCGGGAACTGGCAACCCAGCCAAAATTGCTGCCGTATGTCCGGCCCAGCGCAGGCACTTTCCTGTGGCGCACGGTGGCCGGAACGCCCCGGCTGAGCGTGCATTCCTTCGGGGCCGCCATTGATCTGAACATCAAACTTTCTGCCTACTGGCAGTGGGACGGCTACGCCGAGGGGCAGCGCGGCATTCGCTACCGCAACCAGATCCCTGCCGCCCTGGTCAACATTTTTGAGCGGCACGGCTGGATCTGGGGAGGGCGCTGGTACCACTACGACACCATGCATTTCGAGTATCGCCCGGAGTTGACCAACCAGACCGCCTGTATGAAAAAATAGATTTGTGCGGGCGGGTCTCAACCCCGGCTCATTTCGCAGCCCAAAATCCGCGACGGCGGTGTCGAGGCACGCTCTGGCAAAATCGTTGGAGCCTCCAATCTCAGTTATTTCCGGGCCAGCACCAGAAGGCAAACATGCGTGAACCCCTGAAACAACCCGTGGGCATCTTCGACGCCGGAATTGGCAGCTACGACATCGTGCGGAAAGTCAGGGCGGCCTACCCCGATCAGGACATCGTGTATCTGGCGGACCGGGCCAGCTTTCCCTACGGCGCAAAGAGTGAGGGCGAGCTGGAAGGCAGCATTCTCGCGGCGCTGAACTTTCTGACTGGCCGGGGCGTCGGGTCCATCATCGTGGCCTCGAACGCCCCCAGCGTCACGGTGTTGCCCCGCCTTCTTCCCCTGTTGAATATCCCTATTCTGGGCGTCTATCCGCCCATCCGGGCCGCCCTTGAAAACGTCCCGCCTGATGGGATGGTGGCCGTGATCGGGGCCAGGGTGCTGACGAACAGTGCCGCGCTGCGGGAATATGTCGCTGGCGAGGCGGGCAGGCACAGAGAGCGATTTGTCTTCGAGGAAGCTGGCGAGCTGATCGATCTGGTAGAGACCGGAGCCTTTCTGAGCGATCCGGCCACGACACAGCGGGCAGTTTCTACCTTTGTCGAAAGGCTCCAGCGGCAGCATCCGCGACTGGCGGGCCTCACCCTGTCCAGCACGCATCTACCCTGGCTGAGCCAGTTCTTCGGGCAGGCCGATTCGGGCCTCCAACTCTTCGATCCGGCGGATGAAGTCATCGTCGGGTTCGCGCCATTTACCACGTCTGGCAGCGGAAAGCTCATCACGCTGGTCACGGAAAGCCCGCAGCATCCCTTCCATGAATTTCAGGCCACATTGGAGCGGCTGGGCCTGAAGCTTCAGCCCCGCTTGGTGCAGATTTAAGGGCAGTACGCACCCGACTCTCTGAGTCACTTCGGCGTTCCGGGCACGGTCTTTTTCACCTCATGCTCTAAACTTTCGTTCATGACCATAGCCCCCGCAACATCCCTGCCCGCCCTCCCCAGCGTGGGCGAACGCCTGGGCCGCTACACCGTCAACCGCGTGGAAGACCTGCCCGAGATGCAGGGCCATCTGATCCTGCTGAGCCATGAGAACGGTGCGCGGCACGCCCATGTGGTGCGCGACGACGACAACAGCGCCTTTGGCGTCACCTTCCCCACCGTGCCGCGCGACAGCACCGGCGTGGCGCACATCCTGGAACACATCGTATTGATGGGCAGCCAGAAATACCCGGTGCCAGACCCATTCTTTGCGATGCTGCCGCGCAGCCTGAACACCTTCATGAACGCCATGACCAGCAACGACTGGACTACCTATCCGTTTTCCACCCGCAACGAGAAGGACTATTTCAACCTGCTGGGCGTGTATCTGGACGCCACCTTCTTTCCGCTGATGCGCTACGAGAGCTTCCGGCAGGACGGCCACCGCTTCGAGTTCGAGACCCCTGAAGATTCCAGCACCGAACTGAAGTTGCAGGGTGTGGTCTACAACGAGATGAAGGGCGCGATGGCCTCGGCTGGCGCGGTGATGTGGCGGGCCTTCGGCAAGGCGCTGTTCCCGGACCTGACCTACGCCAACAACTCCGGCGGCACCCCGGCCAACATTCCAGAGCTGACCTACGACAACCTGCGGGCCTTTCACGCGGCGCACTATCACCCCAGCAACGCCTTTTTCTACACCTACGGCAAGTTGCCGCTGGCACGCATCCTGGGCGAGATCGAGTCGCATGTGATGTCGCGCTTCCAGGCCCAGACGCTGGACGTGAGCATTCCTGACCAGACCCCCTTCACCGAACCCCGCCAGGAGCGCGTGACCTACCCCGGCAGCGACACCGAGCGCGGCACCCAGGTCAGCGTGATGTGGAAGCTGGGCCTCAGCAACGACGCCGACGCCAACCTGCGCTGGAGCGTGCTGAGCGACGTGCTGCTGGGCAACGCGGGTGCGCCGCTGACCCGCCCGCTGATCGACTCCGGGCTGGGCAGCGCACTGGCGGACCTGACCGGCTACCGCGACTCCTTCCGCGAGGGCGCGTTCGCCGTGGGCCTCAAGGGACTGGGCGCGGGCAAAGTTGAGGAAGTGCAGAAACTGGTGCTGGACACCCTGCAAGGCATCGTTCAGGACGGCATCGATCCCGAACTGATCGAAAGCAGCCTGCACCAGTTCGAGATCGGGCAGAAGGAAGTCAGCAATTCGGGCTTTCCTTACGCGCTGGGCGTGATGTTCCGGTTGCTGGGGCCGTGGCTGTACGGCGGCGATCCGCTGACCGGCCTGCGTCTGGACACCCAGTTGGAGAAACTGCGCGCCGATCTGGCGGCGGGGAAAGTGTTCGAGCCGATGCTTCAAAGGGAGTTGCTGGACAACGCCCACCGCGTCACGATGGAACTGGCCCCCGATCCCGAACTGGTCACGCACATGGAGCAGCAGGAACGCGAGCTGGTGCAAAGTCTCAGCGCCGACTTTACGGGCGAGGACCGCGCCCGCATCGTGGCCGAGAGCCTGAAGCTCAAGGAACTCCAGGCGCAGGAAAACGATCCAGGGGTGCTGCCCACCCTGGCCCTGTCCGACGTTCCGGCCAGTATTCCCCCCGTCCCTTACGAGACCGAGGAAGCGGGCCGCGCCCTGATTGCCCGCGTGCCACAGCCCACCGGGGGCCTGACCTATCTGGACGTACAGGTGCGTTTGCCCGAGCTGCCGCAGGACTTGCTGGAAGTGCTGCCCCTGTACACCTCCGCCGTGACCAAGAGTGGCGCGGCGGGGCAGGATTACGTGGCCCTCAGCCGCCGCATGGAAGCCGTGACCGGTGGCGTGGGGGCCAGCGCCAGCAGCGGCGTGCGCCCGGACGACCTGCACATGCTGCGGCTGGCTATTTCGTTCAGCGGCAAGGCGCTGGCCCGCAACGGCGCGGCGCTGGTGGAGGTCATGCGCGACATCATCTCTGCCCCCGAATTCACCCGCGAACGGCTGGAGCAACTGCTCAAGCAGCGTCTGGCGGGCCTCAAGGCCAGCGTGGTCAATTCCGGCAATGCCTACGCCGAGCGGCTGGCCGCCGCGCAGATCAGCCCCGCCGCCAGCATCGGCGAGAACTGGGGCGGCCTGAGCGGACTGGAAACCCTCAAGGGGATCGTGGAGGGCAACAAACTTGACGACCTGCTGGAACGCTTCGGGCGCATCCACACCCTGCTGCTCTCGGGCCAGCCGGTACTGTGCCTAACCGCCACCGAGGACGATCTGAATCTGGACCTGAAACCGCTCACGGACCTGTTCACCGGGGACGCTCCGGTGGGCCATCCGCTGCCCCAGCCGCGTGGCGGCGGCCCGCAGGCGCGCGTGACCGACTCGCCCGTGGCCTTCAACGCCGTGGCCTTCGAGACGGTGCCGTACACCCACGCCGACAGCCCGGCGCTGCTGGTGCTGGCGCGGCTGCTGCGGAGCGAATACCTGCTCAAGGAACTGCGCGAGAAGGGCGGCGCATACGGCGGCAGTGCGTCTTTCGATCCGCGCGAGGGCGTGTTCGCCATGTCCAGCTACCGCGATCCCAACATCGCCCGTACCTACAAGGTCTTCCGTGACGCCCGCGCTTTCCTGGAGGGCGATCTGGGCGAGCGCGAGGTGACCGAGGCGATCCTGTCGGCCAGCAAGGCACTGGACCCGCTGACCAGCCCAGACACCGTGGGCCGCCTGCGCTTCTTTGGTGATCAGGCTGGATTCACGCCAGAGGTTCAGGAGGCGTACAAAACGCGACTCCTGAACACGGGAATGACCGATCTCAAGCGCGTGATGGACGCCTATCTGACCCCGGAGCGCGCCGCCTACGCCCTGGTGGCCGGACGCGATCCCAACGAGGAAATGGCCGAGCTGGGCCTGAAGTTTGGCGTTCAGTCTGTTTGAGGAGGCAGGGGGGATCCCCCCCCATTGCCTGATCCAACAGTGAGAAAAACGCACGCCCTGCCTGAATGCAAGCGGGACTCCATTCGGGCGGGCGGCTGTCAGGGTGTAGGCATGTTCAATCAAAATAATCTGAAACGGCCCGCCGCTACTTTCGCCGCTGTTGTCGGCCTCAGCCTGGTGCTGAGTGCCTGTGGGGGCGGGGGCGGCACCACGCCTGAACCCGATCCCAAGCCCCCCACCGAGCAGATGGGGCTGATCAAGGGGCAGATCATCCCCAATCTCACCGCCAGGGTCCGCGCCGAGGAACCGGCCCTGTCCACAGGGGTCAGTGCAGAGGGAAAATTTGATCTGCCCCTGCCAGACGCGCAGGCCATGAAGACGACCTATCAGGACAGCCTGATCAAAGCGACAGATCTGTTCGGCCTGTGCGACAAGGTGACCACCGACGCGTCCGCCGCACTGCGGGTCCGGCCAATCAACAAGCTACTCACAGACAATAACGCCACCCTCATCTCCCCGGTCAACACCAACCCGGACATCTACAGTTACAAGTCCTGGGTCTTTTCCGAGGTCGACTCTTCATTCACTTTCACGGGCAATTGTGTCGGCCTGGACGACGTGACGGCCAATGTGGTCCTGAAGCGTGGCTGGAACGTCTTCGACACACAGGTCAACACCAAGACCAGGAAGACCACCTACGCGCTGGCCACCATGCCCGCACCGCTGGCGACGGATTACACGTCCTGGATCAAGTCCAGTGGAGGAACATCGACCTCCGCGCAGTCGCTCGGCGCAAATATCTTGGAACCCTGGAAGAACCTGTCCGAGTATCAGGGCCGCTAAACCCTGTTCTCAAGACAACCCGCACAGCAAAAACCCCCGCACTTAAGCGGGGGCTTTTCTTGTGGCTCGGCAGGTAGGGGTCGAACCTACGACCATTCGATTAACAGTCGAACGCTCTGCCACTGAGCTACTGCCGAACAGGGGTCCTTCTCGCGGTGGCGGGCCGTTTCCGGCGCGAAAAGGATAGTACCATCCCCCCCCAGAACACGCAAGCCCCAGCCAAACGGCGTAGGCCAGAGCCGCCCCACCTCAGACCAGTTCCGCCTGCGCTTCCTGCTCCTGGCGGAATTGCAGTTCGTACAGGTCACGGTACAGGCCTCCCTGGGCCAGCAGTTCGGCGTGCGTGCCGTCCTCGATCACTTCGCCGGAGTTCATGACCAGAATGCGGTCCGCGTTGCGGATGGTAGACAGGCGGTGGGCGATCACGAAGGTGGTGCGGCGCAGCATCAGGCGTTCCAGCGCGGCCTGCACCAGATATTCGGATTCGTTGTCCAGGGCGCTGGTGGCCTCGTCCAGAATCAGGATGCGCGGGTCTTTGAGGATCGCGCGGGCGATGGCGACGCGCTGGCGCTGACCGCCCGACAGCTTGACGCCGCGCTCGCCCACCACCGTTTCATAGCCGTGTTCAAAGGCGCGGATGAAGTCGTCGGCGTTGGCCGCTTTCGCGGCGGCCTCGACTTCCTGCGGCGTGGCGTCGGGGCGACCATACAGGATGTTCTCGCGCACGCTGCCGGAGAACAGCAGCGTCTCCTGCGGCACCAGACCCACCTGGGCGCGCAGGTCCTCCAGCGGGTACTCACGGATGTCCTGGCCGTCCACGCGCAGGGAGCCGCCAGTCACGTCCCAGAAGCGTGGAATCAGGTTGACGAAGGTGGTCTTGCCCGCCCCGCTGGGGCCAACGAGTGCGACAACCTGCCCGGCGGGAACGTCCACATTGATGTGGCGCAGGATGGCCGCACCCTCAAAGGCGGACTGGCCGTCATAAGTAAAGCTCACGTCGCGGAATTCCACGCGGCCCTCAGCGCGAGCCAGGGGCAACGGTTGGGCGGGCGCGGGCAGATCGGTGCGCTCGTCCATCAGCTCGAAGATGCGGCTGGACGCGCCCAGCGCCTCCTGAAACTGGTTGAAGATGCCGGTCAGCCCGGCCACCGTGCCGCCCACCTGAAGGGCGTAGATCAGGAACGTGACCAGACTGCCGGGGGTCAGGCTGCCCGCCATGACCTGCCGCCCGCCGTACCACAGCACCACGGCCAGCGCCCCGAAGGTCAGGAAGCTCAGCACGCCGCTCATCAGCGCCTGAAGACGGGCGCGGCGCAGCGCGGCCAGAAAGCTGAGGGCGATGCCCCGCCCGTAGCGGCCTCTCTCCACATTTTCGGCGGTGAAACTCTGGACCACGCGCACGCCGCTGATGGCTTCCTCGGCGTCGGCGTTGGCGGCGGCCACGGCGTCCTGTACCTCGCGGCTGACCTTGCGGATGCGCCGCCCGATGAACACAGCGGTCCCGATGATCAGCGGAATTACGGCCAGGGTCAGCAGGCTCAGTTTGAAACTGGTCAGGATCAGCAGGATCACGGCCCCGATCAGGCTGACCGACTGCGCGGCCAGTTGCGCCAGCGCCGTGCTGGTCACGGTCTGCACGGTGCCCACGTCGGCGGTCAGGCGGCTGGTCAGGTCCCCGGTCTTGTGGTCCCCGAAAAAGCGCGGCGACAGCGTGAGCAGGTGCGAGAACAGCGAACGCCGCAGGTCCGCCACCACGCCCGCCCCCACCCGCGAGAGCAGGTACGACTGCGCCGCCCCGAACAGCGACGACAGCGCGAAGATACCCAGCAGCAGCAGCACGGTGCGGTCCAGCGGCCCGGTGTCGGTGCTGCCCACCTTCAGGAACGAGGCGTCGATCAGCCGCCCGAACAGCAGCGGAAAGACCAGATTCAGGCCGCTGGAGACCAGGGTGGCCAGCGCGCCCAGAATGAAGATGACCCGGTACGGTTTGGCGTAGGCCAGCAGCCGGATGAGTTGCCGGGGATCGCGTTTGACTCTGGGCGCATCGGGGTCAAGGGTGGAAGCGGGACGGCCAGGGCGCGAGAACATGGAGTCAGGGTACGCCTGTGCGCGGGGTCAGATGACCGTAAAGATGACCGAGCTTGCCACGCCCAGACTCGTCATGAACTCCGCACAGCTTAAACTGGCGCATGACCATCGGTGAGCATCTGACGGAATTTGGCGGCTTTCAGGTAAAACAGTGGGAGCCGGGGCAGCCGCTGGGCGACACGGGGACCACTATCCACCGCGTTGCCGTGGATTACGACGACAAGACGGGCTGGACCGACAAGTTCCGGGCGTTTCTGGCGCTGCCAGGGGTGGAGGCCAGCCAGGGCTTCGTGGTGGGGCTGTGGACCGATGAAAGTATGGACGGTGTGCCCGACGAGGTCATTGAGGCATTGGTGGCCGCCCATACGCAGCTTTCCAACATCAGGGTTCTGTTTATCGGAGACATCACTTACGAGGAAAACGAGGTGTCGTGGATCACGCAGGGCGATCTCTCCCCCATCCTGGCCGCCTACCCGCAATTGACGCACCTGGGCGTGCGCGGCGGCAACGGCCTGAGCCTGGGCCAGATTAAACTGCCAGAGCTGCGCGAACTGATCGTCCAGGCGGGCGGCCTGAGCGCCGAGGTGGTGCGCGAGGTGGTCACTGCCGACCTGCCCCGGCTGGAACATCTGGAACTGTATCTGGGCACCGAGGACTACGGGGCGACCAGTGCCGCCGACGATCTGACGCCGCTGCTGGACGGCTCGCGCTTTCCGGCCCTGAAATACCTGGGGGTCAAGAACAGCGAACATCAGGACGAGATCGCGCAGATGTTCGCCCACGCGCCAATCCTGGACCAACTGGCCGTGCTGGACCTGTCGCTGGGCACCCTGACAGACGAGGGCGCGGCGGCGTTGCTGGACAGCGAACGCGTCAAAACCCTGAAGAAACTGGTCCTCACCCACCACTTCTGCACCGAGGAGATGATGGAAAAGCTCGGCGCGCTGCCCATCGAGGTGGACACCTCCGATCATCAGGACGACGAGGACGACTGGCGGTTCGTGGCTCTGGGGGAATGAACCCGGCACACCTTTCAACCGAACTGCCGCCCCGCGATGTGCTGCTGATCGCCCCGCCCGATGGCCGACGCGCCCGCGCTTTCGGGACCACGCTGGAAAGCCTGGACTGGCCCCCAGCGCGGGTGGTGTCGTATCTGGATTTGATGACAGGCCGGGTCCATCTGGCGGCGGAGGTGCGCCCCGGCAGCGTCGTGCGCTTCGAGTCGCCGGGCGAGGACATTCAGACCGAGCTGGCGCTGATCGGACTGGGCGGCGGGCAACCCGTGGACCTTGAGGCAGGCGAACTCGCGCCGTCGCGGGCATGGTACGCGGGCTTCAGCCAGGTTTTGCGGGAGTTGGATGCTCAGTTACGACACGCCCCGCCCCACACCCGGATGCAAACCACCGATCACATCCTGAGCATGTTCGACAAACCCGCCACCCACGCGCTTTTACAGGCGGCAGGCGTGCCAGTGCCAGACGCGCTGCCGGACATTCAATCGTTCGACGGGCTGATGCACGCGGCGCGGGAACGCGGCTGGTCACGGCTGTTCGTCAAGCTGGCCTACGGCTCCAGCGGTTCGGGCATCGTCGCTTTGCAATGGGCCGGGCAACGGGTCAGCGCCGTGACCACCGTTCGTCAGGAGGGCAGGCGGCTGTTCAATTCACGGCGGCTGATCAAGCTGGAGGACTGGGCAGAGGTTGGGGCGCTGATCGACGCGCTGGCCCCGCACCGCCTGCATGTCGAACGCTGGCTCCCCAAGGCCAGTTTCGGCGGCGGCACCATCGATCTGCGCGTGGTGGTCATCGGCGGGCGGGCGCAGCACGCGCTGGTGCGAACGTCGCGCGGGCCGATCACCAACCTGCACCTGGGCAATGAGCGGGGCGACATTGAGGCGCTGAAAGCTGAGCTGGGCGCGGAACGCTGGGCAGAGGTGGGCCGCACCGCCGAGGCCGCCCTCGCCGCCTTCCCCGGCGCACTCTACGGCGGCGTGGACCTGCTGCTGACGCCAGGGTGGAAACGTCAGGCGGTGCTGGAAGTGAACGCGTTTGGCGACTACCACCGGGGCGTGCTGGTGGACGGACAGGACACCTACGCGGCGGAGTTGCTGGCGCTGGAGGTGCGGAATGCTCGACGCGCGTGAGCTGATCGGACGCTGCGACGTGGCCCTGATCACGTTGGACAGCCTGCGTTACGACGTGGCCGTGGCCGCGCTGGAGGCGGGCGAGACTCCGAATCTGGCCGCCCTGCTGCCCGGCGGCGTGTGGGAGAAGAGGCACACCCCTGGCAGCTTCACCTACGCCGCGCACCAAGCCTTCCTATCGGGCTTTCTGCCCACGCCCGCGCGTCCGGGACGGCATCCGCGTCTGTTTGCCGCCGCCTTCGAGGGCAGCCGCAGCACCTCGCCGCAGACCCTGACCTTCGAGGAAGCGACGTTGCCTGCCGCCCTGGCCGCACGCGGGTATCACACCGTCTGCGTGGGCGGCGTGGGCTTCTTCAACGGGCGCTCGGCGCTGGGCAGTGCGCTGCCTTCCCTGTTCGCGGAGGCGCACTGGTCCCCGGCCAGCGGCGTGAAAAACCCGGATTCGGCGGACGTGCAGACGCGCGTGGCGGCGGAGGCATTGCGCGCCGTTCCATTCGAGCAAAGAGCCTTTCTGCTGCTGAACGTGGCGGCGACCCACACGCCCACGCATTTCTATGTGCCGGGCGCGCGGCAGGATTCGCCGGAAACACAACGGGCGGCGCTGCGAACGGTAGACGCGGCCCTTCCCGTTCTGCTGGACGCCCTGCGCGCACGCGGCACTACTTTGCTGATCATCTGCGCCGATCACGGCACCTGTTTTGGCGAGGACGGCTACCACGGCCACCGCCTCGCGCATCCGCTGGTGTGGACGGTGCCATACGCGGAACTGGTTTTGGGGGAAACTGGGGCATGACCGCCACCCTCCCTGAGCTGCTGAGCGGCGGCCCGTACCAGAGCTATACCTACGGCTATCCGCACAAAACAGCATATCGCCCGCTGACCGAACCCGTACCGCTGCGCGACGCCTGGGCCGCCGAGAACCGCCAAAACCTGTTCCTGTATCTACACATTCCCTTCTGCGAGATGCGCTGCGGCTTTTGCAACCTCTTCACCGTCGCCAACGCCCCGGTCAGCCTGGAACGGGCCTATCTGGACGCGCTGGAACGGCAGATGGAAGTGGTGCGGGACGCGCTGGACGGGGCCACCTTCTCGCGCCTCGCCATCGGCGGCGGCACGCCCACCTATCTGGAAGCAGGGGAGCTGGAACGGGTGTTTAACCTGCTGGACACGCATTTCGGCGTAGCCCAACTCCCTGCCAGCGTGGAAACCTCCCCGGCCACCGCCACGCCGGAGCGATTGCGCGTGCTGGCCGAACGGGGTGTGTCCCGCGTCAGCATCGGCATTCAGAGCTTTCTGGAATCTGAGGTCCGGGGCGTGGGCCGCGCGCAGAGCAATGCAGAGGTCTTCGCCGCACTGGACAACATCCGCGCTGCCAGGCTGCCGGGGCTGAACATCGATCTGATCTACGGACTGGCGCACCAGACGCCGCAGACGTGGCTGGAATCGCTAGAAACAGCGCTGACGTGGACGCCGGAGGAACTGTTCCTGTATCCGCTGTATGTGCGCCCGCTGACTGGAATCGGGCGGCTGGGGCGCACCTGGGACGACGAGCGACTGGAGCTGTACCGGCTGGGGCGCGATTTCCTGCTATCGCGCGGGTACGTGCAGACCTCCATGCGCCGCTTTCAGAAGGCCAGCCTGCCGCTGGAATCCGAGCCGGAATACACCTGCCAACTGGACGGCATGGTGGGCCTGGGCTGCGGGGCGCGGTCCTACACGCGGCATCTGCACTATTCCAGCGAATACGCCGTGGGCCGCGTGGGCGTGCGCGAGATCATTCAGGATTTCGTGGAGCAGCCTGCCGGGGCGTTCGGCCAGATCACGCACGGCATCCATCTGAGCGAGAACGAACGGCAGCGCAGATATGCCCTGCAATCGCTCCTGCATATCTCCGGGCTGAATCTGAGCGCTTACCGTCAGGAGTTCGGGAGCGACGCGCTGACCGACTTTCCACAGCTCGCAATGCTGCCCGAAACGGACCTCGCCCACCTGCAAACCGGAATCCTGACCCTAACCCCCGCTGGTCTGGAGCAATCCGACGCGCTGGGGCCGTGGCTGTATTCGCCCGCCGTGCGGCGGCTGAGCGAGGAGTACGAGTGGAGCTAGACCACCTGAGCGTGATCTACCGGGGACCGCTCTCAAGCTGCAACTATGCCTGCCCCTACTGCCCCTTCGCCAAGCACACCGAGTCGGCAGCGGAACACGCGGCGGACGCACGGGCGCTGGCGCGGTTCGTGGCCTGGGCGGAGGCGCAGCCGTTTGACCTCTCCGTCTTCTTCACCCCCTGGGGCGAGGCGCTGGTCAGGCCGCGCTATCAACAGGCATTGGCACGGCTGAGCCGCCTGCCGCACATTCGGCAACTGGCTATTCAGACCAACCTCTCCAGCTCGTTGAAGTGGCTGAACGACGCAGACAAATCCAGGATCGGTCTGTGGGCCACCTATCATCCCGGCGAGGTCAAACAGGAACGTTTCCTGACCCGCTGCGCCGAACTGGACGCCCGTGGTGTGCGCTACAGCGTGGGCGTGGTGGGCAAGAAGGGGCATTTTGAAGATATCGAGGCCCTGCGCGCCGCCCTGCCCACGCACGTCTACCTGTGGATCAACGCCTTCAAGGTGGGCGCGGGTTATTACTCGGCGCACGATCTGACCCGGCTCGGCGCGGTGGACCCACTGTTCGAAGTCAATACCCGCCGCTACCGCACACGCGGACTGCCGTGTGGCGCGGGCGAGACGGTCATCAGCGTGGAGGGCGACGGCACCGCCCGCCGCTGTCACTTCATCGAGCGGCCCATCGGCAACATCTACACCCAGGACGTACGCGAACTGCTGCGCCCCCGCCCCTGCTCCCGCGCAAGCTGCGAGTGCCACATCGGTTACGTGCATCTGAGCGAACTGGACGCGGCGCAGGTGTACGGCGACGGCTTGCTGGCGCGCATTCCTGATCCGGCGGTGTGGGCGGACAGGGAGAGGCTGGAGGCGTATCTGGAACGGGCGCAGAATCTGCAAGCGACTTGAAAATCTGCAAGTTTTAACCCCCCTCTCCCCTTGTGGGAGAGCGAGGGAGCCGCGAAGCGGCGGAAGGGTGAGGGGGCCACCGCGCAGGCCGCACTCCTCAAAGAATCCCCCTCTACGCCTCGATCACCGGCTGATACAGCCCCGCGTCGTCAAACCCCGCCAGCCACGCCGACGCAGCCTGGGCGCGGGTGATCGTGGGCGGCACACGCAGGGTGTAGCGCCGCCCGGTGGAGGGACAACCCACGCACACGGCCACAAACGGCTCGTCGTCGGGCAGCTCCACGCGGACCAGGGTACGCTCGCCGCCAGCGTCCGTGTCGCGGTCCAGCACGGTTGCGCCCACCTCATCCAGAAAGCGCTCGGAGCCGATGCGCTCCATCATCACGCGGCGGACCTCGGCGTTGGGCTGGGTCAGGATTTCCGCGCCGCTGATGGTTTCGGGGGCAAAGGCCAGCCGCTCGTCCACCCGCACGCCGCGCCAGCGCAGGGCGGGAACCGATCCGGCTGGCAACACGGTCAGGCCGCTGCCCGCCACATCCAGCCAGCCGCTGACGCGCAGACCCGGCGGCAACTCCGTGATGCCCCGGCAGCCCGAAATGTCCAGTTGCGCCACCTGCGTCAGCCAGCCCGGCAATTCGCGCAGGCTCAGGCAGTCGCGGGCCGACAGGTGGCCGAAGCGGACCTGGGCGTGCGTGGGCCAGCCAGCCAATGCCTCACAGCGGTTGATGTTCAGAAAGCAGACGTCCAGCCCCTCGGGCAGTGCTTCCAGCGAGAGGCAGTCCTGCAAGTTCAGCGAGCCGACGTTGAGGCCCTCGGGCAACGTTTGCAGGCGAGAACAGCCGTCCAGGGTCAGGCGGAACTGCACGCGCAGGCTGGCGGGAACGCCCATCAGGGGCAGGTTGCGGGCGATCAGTTCGCCCACATGCAGGTCTTCGGGCAATTCGCTCAGACCCGTATCGCTGATGTCCAGGGTGTCGCCGCTCAGGCCAGCGGGCAGGCGACGCAGCCCCTTCTGACCCGACAGATCAAGCCGTCCACGGAACTTTAAGGGACCGTGCGCCTCGCCGCTCAGGAGCAGTTGCCGCGCCTCGGCGGCGTTCAACACCTGCGGCATCAGTCCAGCACCCGGCGAATCGCTTCGGGGCTGTATTCGCGCTGCATCCATACCTTGTAAAAGCCGCGCGGCAGCGTGATGGTGGCGTGTTCCTCGTGGATCAGATCGGCGCTGTCGGCCAGCACCTGCACATAGGTGTCTGCGCCTGCCGAGTACAGTTGCACCGCCGCAGCCTCGGCAAAACGGTGGCTGTGACCTGTCACCTCGCCGCGCGCCAGCGTGACGCCGGGGCGGGAGTGGGCTTCGGGCAGGATAGAAACGCTTTGGACGAGAACATCACCGTGTCGGTAGAGCATGGGAAACCTCCTGAGCAGATTGAATGGGCTACGCTGATTACGTTAATAGCATAACAGAGTGCAAGGGTTATGGCAACTCTGGGAACAGTTCAGAGCACCCATATCCGACGGCGAGGGAGCGAGAGCTTGCACTCAACGCTGCGCCGCCCTCACGTTTTCTTGCCCCTTCGGAACCGGCCCTGGCGATTGGGGGGTACACTGGCGGGTGATGACTGATCTTTCCCCCCTCCGTCGCCTGCACCGTGTCCAGGAACTTGACCTGGGCCTTGACCGTCTGCGCGACGAGGAACAGAATTTCCCCGATGACCTGCGGGCCGCCCGCGCCGAGCAGGGCCGCCTCAACAACGATCTGGAAGACACCGAGATCACCCTGGAAGGCGTGGACAAGCGCGTCCGGCAGCAGGAGCAGGATCTGGGCGGCACCCGCGAGCAGATCGCCCGCGCCGCCGAGGAGCAGGAAAAGAACGCCTTCGATGCCCGCGCCCAGAGCCAGTACGGCAGCCGCATCCAGCAACTCGGCGAGCGCGCCGACGAGATGGAGGAGGACCTAGTGCCCCTGCGCGAGCGTCAGCGCGAACTGAATGAAAAGGCCGCCGATCTGCGCGCCCAGCACCGCGCCCTGCGCCCCAGCCTGAACACGATGGAAGAGAAGGACGAGGCCCGGATCGAGGACCTGCGCGCCCAGGGTGAGGCAGACCGCCAGGAACGCGCCGGGCTGGTCGGTGATCTGGACGCCCGCACCGTGCGCGAGTACGACATGATCCGCAAGGCCAAGAAGGGTCTGGGCGTGGTGGAGATCAAGGGCGGGCGCTGCACCGGCTGCAACGTGGTGTTGCCCATCAACGTGCAGCAGAAAGCCGCGCTGGGCAAGTTGCCTCCCGTGAAATGCCCATCCTGCGGACGCTTCCTGATCCGGCTGGATCTGGAGTCGGCGGAGTAAAGGAGGCACGGTCAGTTCGGCTGATCCCCTCTTAAAAGCCCGCCTCCCCGAACACCGCCCTGATCTCCTCTTTCCCCAGGCCCGATCCCAGCAGCGTCAGCAGCAGGATGCGGGCCTTGTGGGCATTCAGGAAGCTGGCGGGAATGGCTCCGGCTTTCACCAGCGTCGCGCCGCCGCCCGCATAGCCGTAGATCGGCAGCACCGGACCGGCATGGGTGCGGGTGGCGATGATCACCGGCTGCCGGGTGGCGGCAATCAGGGGCAGCAACTCGGCGGGCAGGTTGCCCGTGCCAAGGGCCGCGATCACGATGCCGTCCGCGTCTGCCTGCGCCCCGGCGTAGCCCTCGCCGCGCCAGCCCGCGTAGGCGTACAGGATGTCCACGCGGGCATTCAGGCTGCCGGGCGCGTAGGTGCGGCGCTGTTCAGGGGTGGCGAAGAACCGGACATGCGCCGCGTCTTCTGTTCCGTTGCTGGTGCGGTCAATCCGCCCGATGGGGCCGGGATAACCGCCGAACGCGTCCACGGCGGTGGTATGCACCTTGGTCACGGTGCGCGCGTCGAAGATGTCGCCGCCGAAGACCACTAGCGGACCGCGCCCGGTGCCCTGTGATCTGACACTCTGCGGATTCAGGGCCACCCCGGCGGCGTCCAGCAGGTTGGCCGGGCCGTCCCAGGACACCTCGCCTGCGTGCCGCATGCTGCCAGTCAGGACGACGGGCGTGGGAGTATCCAGCAGCAGATGCAAGGCGAAGGCCGTTTCCTCCAGGGTGTCGGTGCCGTGCGTGACGACAATTCCATCATGTTGGGGCGCAAGCTGCCGGATCAGCCCCGCCAGCTCCAGCATATGCGCGGGCGTGATATGCGGGCTGGGCAGGTTGAAGGGATGGAAATCGTGGACCTCCACGTCCGCCAGACCCGGCACGCTGGGGGCCTGCTGGGGGGTCAGGCCGCGCCCGTCGGGGCTGGGACGGCTGGCGATGGTGCCGCCGGTGTGGATCACCGCGAGACGCTTGCCGGGACGCTGCACAGTGGAAGGCGGCACAGTGGAACGTTGCATACAGGGCATTGTGGGGCCTGATACGGATTCCGTCTGTTTCGTGCAGAAATCGGGACAGCGCTGATTCCTGCACTCCACGCCCGGAATCCATTTTTCTCCTTTCCAGAGCAGCGCCCATGACTGGTACAGCTCGCAGAGAGAACGCCTGGACGCCCGTTCGGATTTCCAGATGCTCCCAACACCTTTCAATCGGAGTCCATATGACGCGGGCCGGAACGCCACACATCTGACCAGCCGCCCCCCAGGCGGGGGGGCTTGCACTACACTGGCCTAAAGGTGAAATGGAATGACTGCATATAGACGTCCGCTGGACGTGGTGATCCTTGCGGCGGGTCAGGGAACCCGCATGAATTCGGCCCTCCCCAAGGTGCTGCACCCCGTCGCGGGCCGCCCGATGGTGGCCTGGGCCGTGAAGGCGGCGCGTGAGCTGGGCGCACGAAACATTGTGGTCGTGACCGGACACGGCGCGGAGAAAGTAGAGGCGGCGCTGGGGGGGCAGGGTGTCGTTTTTGCCCGGCAGGAACAGCGGCTGGGCACCGGGCACGCCTTCATCTGCGGCATCGACGTGCTGGCCGATTCGCTTCAGGGCAATGGCCATGAGGACGCGGACGTGCTGGTCCTATACGGCGACACGCCCCTGCTGCGCTCCGGGACGCTGGAAGCCATGCTGGAAGACCACCGCGCGCGCGGTAGCGCCCTGACCATCCTGACCGGCGAACTGCCGGACGCCACCGGCTACGGGCGCATCATCCGCGACGCGCAGGGTGATATCGAGCGCATCGTGGAGCAAAAAGACGCCACATCCGAGGAAGAGGCGGTGGGCGAGTTCAACAGCGGCGTGTACCTGATGGACTCGCGGGCGGGCGAACTGGCTCACCGCATCGGCAACGACAACGCGGCGGGCGAGTACTACCTGACCGATCTGCTGGGCCTGTACCGCGCCGAGGGTGAGGCCGCCCACGCCTTCAAGCTCGCGGACCCTGATGAGGTGATGGGCGCAAATGACCGCACCGGGCTGGCCGAACTGGAGGCCATCCTGCGCCGCCGCACCAACGCTGCCCACATGCGCGCGGGCGTGACCCTGCAAGACCCTGAGCGCATCAGCATCGAGGACAGCGTGCAGATCGCCCGCGACGTGACCCTGGAACCCGGCGTGATCCTGCGCGGACAGACGGTGCTGGCGGGGGGCGTCACCATCGGCGCGTACAGCATCGTCACCGACAGCGTGCTGGAGGCGGGCGTGGTGGTCAAGCCCCACAGTGTTTTAGAGGGCGCACACGTCGGCGCGGGCAGCGATGTGGGGCCGTTTGCCCGCCTGCGCCCCGGCAGCGTGCTGGGCGCGGGCGTGCATATCGGCAACTTCGTGGAGACCAAGAACGCGCGGCTGGACGCCGGGGTCAAGGCCGGGCATCTGGCCTACCTGGGCGACGTGAGCATCGGCGCGGAAACCAATGTCGGCGCGGGGACGATTGTCGCCAACTATGACGGCATCAACAAGCATCCCAGCGTGATCGGCGCGGGCGTCTTCATCGGCAGCAACAGCACGATCATCGCGCCGCGCACGGTGGGCGACGCCGCCTTTATCGCCGCCGGAAGCGCCGTCCACGACGACATTCCCGAGGGCGCAATGGCCGTGGCCCGTGGAAAGCAGCGCAACATCGAGGGCTGGTCACGGCGCTACTGGGGCGGCATGAAGGAGAAGGTGCAGAAGAAGCTGCCGTGGCTGGCAGGCTGGCTGGAACGACAGGGGTAACAACAAAAGAAAGGGGGCCAGTGACGCGAATCACGGCCCCCTCGCCTCTTCAACCGGGCTTCAGCGTGAGCGCAGGGTCGTCTGCGTGGCGCTCATGAACTCGGCGCGGGTGCGGGGGTCATCCCGGAACACACCGCGCATGGCGCTGGTGGTGGTGGACGAATTCTGCTTCTGCACGCCGCGCATCGCCATGCAAAGGTGCGTGCCTTCCATCAGCACGGCCACACCCTTGGGGGCCAGCAGTTCCACCACGGCGTCGGCCAGTTGGGTGGTAATGCGCTCCTGCACCTGCAAACGCCGGGCGTACAGGTCCACAATACGCGCGAACTTGCTCAGGCCCAGAATCTTGCCGTCGGGAATGTAGGCGACGTGTGCCCGCCCGTAAAAGGGCAGCATATGGTGTTCGCACATGCTGTAGAACTCAATGTCCTTGACGATCACCATCTCGCTGCCCTCGGCCTCGAAGACGGCGTTTCCAGCGGCCTCCTCCAGCGTCATGCGATAGCCGTCGGTCAGGAAGTTCCAGGCTTTGGCGACGCGGTGCGGGGTCTTGAGCAGCCCCTCGCGCTGCGGGTCTTCGCCCACTGCCGAGAGCCACTGTTCGGTCAGGGCGCTCAGGCCGGGCAGCTCCAGCTCTTCTTGCATGAAAGGATCGGCGGCGATGTCGACATCGGGGGCGTTCGTGGTCATCGGAGAAGTATGCCTCTGTATGAGAGGGGTTGAACGTAACTTAGGGCCAAAAGTAAAGAGGCCGCCCCGAATCCCGGCAGGCGGCCTCTCCCGTACTTACTTTAGCTGCGGCTCTTGTACCGTTCCAGCAATTCAGCTTTCAGCTCGTCAAAGCCCACGCCCTTACGCTCCCGGTGACCGTCCGGCCAACGTTCGCGTGTGCTGACCTGCCGGGCTTCCTGCTCCTTGTCGCCCACCACCAGAATCATGGGAATCTTGGACAGTTCGGCGTTGCGGACCTTGGCCTGCATCCGGTTGGAGGTGTCGTCCACCTCGGCGCGCAGTCCAGCCTTATGCAGCTCGGCGCGCAGCTCCTCGGCGTAGGCGTTGTGACGGTCTGCGATGGGCACGATGGCGATCTGGCGCGGGGCCAGCCACAGCGGGAAGTCCCCGGCGTAATGCTCGATCAGGATGCCCACGAAGCGTTCCAGACTGCCGAAGGGGGCGCGGTGGATCATGACCGGGCGGTGGTCCTGGCCGTCCTCGCCCACATACGAGATGTCGAAGCGTTCGGGCAGGTTGTAATCCACCTGAATGGTCCCCAGTTGCCACTCGCGGCCCAGCACGTCCTTGACCACGAAGTCCAGCTTGGGGCCGTAGAAGGCGGCGTCCCCCGGCTCAATGCTGTAGGGCAGCCCGACTTCCTCCACCGCCTGAATAATCCCGTCTTCGGCCAGTTGCCAGTTGGCGGCGTCGCCCACGTACTTTTCATCTGCGGGGTCACGGGTGCCGACGCGGAAGCGCACATCGTTCATGCCGAAGGTCCGCAGAACCAGCACGGTCAGGTCCAGCACGTCCAGGAACTCTTTCTTGAGCTGATCCGTGCGGCAGAAGATATGCGCGTCATCCTGCGTGAAGCCGCGCACCCGCGTTAATCCGTTCAGCTCGCCGGACTGCTCGTAGCGGTAGACCGTGCCGAACTCGGCCAGACGCACGGGCAGATCGCGGTAACTGCGCGGCTTGCTGTCGTAGATGCGGACGTGGTGCGGGCAGTTCATCGGCTTGAGCATATACTGCTCGTCATCCACGGTGATCGGAGAGAAATTGCTGTCGCTGTAGTTCTGGTAATGCCCGGACGTTTTGTACAGCTCCAGATTGCCGATGTTCGGCGTGATGACGCCCTGATAACCGCGCTGGAACTGCTGCTCCTTGAGGAAGGCCGCCAGTTCCTCACGCAGCACCGTGCCGTTGGGCAGCCACAGCGGCAGACCCTTGCCCACCAGCGGGTCAATCGTGAACAGTTCCAGCTCGCGGCCCAGCTTACGGTGGTCGCGCCGCTTGGCCTCTTCCAGCCGCTCCAGGTACTCGTCCAGCTCTTTTTGCGACGCGAAAGCCACGCCATACACGCGCTGCAAGATGGGGTTCTTCTCGTTGCCGCGCCAGTACGCCCCGCTGGTGCTGGTCAGTTTGAAGGCGGTAGGCAGCTTGCCCGTATTGGGAAAGTGCGGTCCCCGGCACAGGTCCACGTACTCGCCCTGCGTGTAGAAGGTGATCGACTCGTCGTCGGGCAGGGCGGAAATCAGCTCCACCTTGTAAGGATCGAAGCCGAACTGCTCCAGCGCCTGCGCCTTGCTGACCTCGCTGCGGGTGATGTCCAGACCGCGCCCGATGATCTCGCGCATGATCTTCTCGATCTCGGGCAACTCCTCCTCGCCGAGCGGTTCGGGCAGATCGAAATCCTGGTAGAAGCCGTTCTCGATGCTGGGGCCGACGCCGCGCTTGACCGCGTTGCGGGGATAGCCCTTGCGCTCGTAGTACTCGCCCACCGCCTGACTCATGGCGTGGCCCAGCGAGTGCCGGAAGACGCTCTGTGCCTGGCCCGGATTCTTCTTGGTGATCAGGCTGATCTCTGCGCCCTCGGGCAGCGGGGTCTGCAAATCGGTCAGCACGCCGTTGGCGGTGGCGGCTAAAGCGTCCTGGGCCAGCCGGGGGCCAATCGCCTGAGCGGCGTCCAGCGCAGTTGCGCCCTGGGGTAAATCCAGTTGTTTTCCATCGGGTAAAAAGACGTGCATAGGTTTAACTCCTTAATTCAAGACACGAGAAGGCCCGATCTGGCCGCATCCCAGCGCAACGCCTGAAAACCGGCGAAAGGCTTTCAGGCGCTTGGAGTTCGCGTCAGACCGGGCAGGTGGAGCATTCGCAGCCACACGCCTCCCATCACCAGATCGGAGTGATGGGCGCGTGACTTCATACTGGCCATGTTAGCGGGTCCGGGCGGGCGGGGGCAACTGCGGTGGCCCGTGGACCTGCACGCCCCGATCCGGCCCACGGCACGGGTACAGGCGGGCGGCAGACGGGCGCTCAGATCACCCCTTGCCCACCGAGACCCGGAGCTTGCTGGGGCGCTGGACCCCGGCCACCCCGGAAGCCCAGCGGGTTTCGAGACCGCCCATCTCACGCTGCATCCGCAGGCGCTCAAATTCGTGGGGCAGCATGTCCAGCGCAATACGGGGATCGCGCAGCGCCCGCCGGTAGATCGAGCCGCTGATGCCTGGACGGCTGTAGGCATGCTCCAGGCTGGCCCGCGAGGTCATAAACACCGTGACCCCCAGTTCGGCCAGCCCGGGCTGCTGCGCCAGCACCCGCAAAATCCCGGCCAGACGCTCGGTGTGGCTGGCGTGCGGCGTGGCGATCAGCACCTCGTCTTCCCGCCGTCCCAGGACCGCGAAGTTCATCTCCCGGCCCAGCGCAGTGGGCAGCAGGCGGGCATCGATCATTTCCGGGGTCAGCTCCATGAAGGTCAGCCCATGCAGGGTGGCCAGCGACTGGCGCAGCGCCGCCTCTGACATGAATTGACCGCTCAGCATCAGTTGACCCAGCGGCCTGGACTGGCTGTGGCCCTCGCGGATCAGGCGGCTCAGCGTGCGCGAATCCACCCCGCCAGAGAACAGCACCTGATCGCCCAGGCGGCGGCGGGCGTCGTCCAGCACCGAATCGGGCACATACGCCTTGCGCTCGGTCTTGTCCCACACTGCCGTGCCGCGTGTCTGGCCCTTGGCAGGAAACAGGAACAGCCGCCACGCCCGCACCGTAGCCAGCGTGTTGATGTAATTGCCGATCAGCCAGCGCAGGGGCAGACCCGGCAGCATCAGCGTGGCGATCAGCGCCTGCTTCAGCCCGTAAATGCGCCGCACCGCCGCGCCGCGCATCAGCATGCGCCAGGCGGTGATGCCCAGCACGGTGTACAGCAGTTCGCGCATAAACAGCGTGGACTCGAAACCGACGCCCAGCAGCGTGCAGAGGATCAGCGCCGCCGAGAAGGGATAGCCGATCAGGTGGATCAGGTTGGTGAATTTGCCCTTCTGATCGTGCCACAGGGTCAGGCGGTCCCGCAATCCCATCTTCATGCCGCGCAGGCGCTGCGGCGTTTGCAGCGTGATGCCGTAGGTCCAGCGGCCCTTCTGCTTGATGGCCGCCGCGATCTCGGTGGGAAAGTACTCGCGCACGGCCACGTAATCGCACTCGGTCCGGCCATCCTGGCGCAGTCGGGGCAGCGGCTGAACGTGAAAATGCACCTTGATCCCCTTACGCCATAGCCGCAGCGCCAGCTCGTAATCCTCGGCCAGCGCGCCCTCGGTCAGCACCTGGCCGTCTTCCTCGTCCAGCAGGGCCATCACCTCGCGGCGCATGGCAAAACCGGTACCCGCCGACGGCAGAAACAGGCCCAGCGCCTCGCGGGCGGGCAGGTGGTGCAGGTGATGTTCGGCAAATTCGTCGGCGTAACTGCCGGTGACCAGTTGCGCCAGGGTGCGGCGGACCAGCCCGCGCAGGCCCACGCCGCCCACCCGTGGAAACAGCGCGAACACCGGGAGCTGCACCATCTGGTGCTTCTTGAGCAGCGCGCTGTAGGCGCTGAAGGTGTAGGGGTGGATCACGTCTTCGGCGTCGTGAACGGCGATAATGTCGAACTTCTGCCCCGTGCGGGCCTCGTGGGCCTGGACGGCGGCGTAGACCCCGTTGAGGTTCTGGGACTTGCTGGTCGGCCCCGGCTTCTCGTTGACCACGCAATGCACGCAGGCGGCGCGTTCGTCCAGGGCCTGCACCTCGGGGGCGGTGGCCAGATCGTTGGGATACACGCCCACGAAGAATTCCACCTGCGAGGCCGGGTAGTGCATCAACTTCAGGGTACTTTCGATCATCGGCGTGACCACGCCCGCCTCCTGCCACGCGCCCACCATCACGGCGATACGGGCCGGGCGGTCACGCTGCAACTCGGCAGCGCTGAGCTGCCAGTCCCTGATCCTGCGCCGCCGCAACAGGTAGGCCAGGTCCAGCAGCAGATCGTCCAGACTGACCAAGATGTACAGCGCCAGCAGCAGGAAGACGCCCGTGGACAGCCCCGTGGACAGCAGGTTGGAAAAATTTAAATCGGGCAGGGTCACGGTGCCTCCTGGGCAGAACTTGAGGTTTGAGGTGAAGAGGGGGTCAGGTTCAGGCGCTCTGTCACGCCCGCCCCGACCAGAAATCGGCGGAAAATGGCGGCCAGGGCCGGTTGCGTTTCGACGCGCATCTCGGTGTCGTGCCGTGGATCGTCGTCGATGGCCCACGCACTGTCCCACCACGAGAAACCGCGCAGGCTGGGCCAGCGCCCGTCGGTCAGGTCCTTCAGGGCAGCCCCGGCCCAGGCTTCGGGCGCTACCGCCGCCCCCCGTGCGCTGCCAAATTCCAGCAGCAGCGCGGGCTTGCTGGGGGCCAGCGCGCTCAGGCGCGGCATCACGTCGTCGAGCTGGGCGCGCAGGCTCAATAGGTCCTCCGGGGCGTCCAGGGGCGACTGCGCGCCGTAGGCCGACACACCCAGCACGCTGATCACGTCACCGCCGGGGTAGTAGCTTTCCAGCGTGTTCCAGCGGACGGGTGGATCGTCCTGGGCCGCCACATGGAAGACCCAGCGCACGTTGCTGCCGCCGCCCTCACGCACCAACTTCGCCATCCGGCGGTACGCCTGCACAAACTGCGCCGCGCCCGCCGTCTCCCCGTTCCAGCGGGCGTTCCAGGCAAACCACGAACCGTTGACCTCGGTGCCGTACTCGGCGTACACCGGGCCGTCCACCCGGCCCGCCGCCGCACCCCAGGCCCGCAGATCGTCGTCGAACTGCCCGGCGATGATGACCTGCAAGGGAAACAGCGGATCGGGACGGACCGCCTCCTCGTCGCTGCTGCGCAGCATCAGGCGGATGAACGGCGTGGCACCGCGCGCCCGGACCCGCGCCACCTGCTCTGCGGGAAAGGCCCGGTCCCGGAACCAGTTGTTGGTCAGGTAGACATAGGCCAGCTCACGCCCCACCGCCGCCACGTAGGCATTGAGTTGCGCTTCCGGCACCACGTCCTCGGGCTGTTCCGGCGAGGCCACGAACACGCCGTGCGCCAGCGCAGGCCCCTTCACGGCCTGGCCCGGCTGGCCCACCGCCGGGCTGGCCAGGCCCAGCAGCAGCGCCAGCACACTTCCGCGCCAGACGGCCCCGATTTCGTTTGCCCTGCCCATCGCCCCACCAGACCGCCGGGTCCGCTCTACTTCAGGGTCCGGGTGGTGACATTCAGCGGGTTGACGAAGGTGTAGCCCTTGGCCTGGATGCCCGTGATCAGTGCGGTCAGGCTGGCCTTGGTCAACTTGTCCGCCCCCGCGTAATTGTCGGCCATCAGGTACGGGTGGACGAACACGCTGGCGTAGGCGCAGCTCAGCCCTTTATTGGCCTCGGCAGCTTCCAGCACGGCGTCGCTGCGGTAGGTGGGCTGGATGTTGCCCAGGTTCTCCGGGACCACCAGCGTGCCGTAGACATCCCGCACCGGGTACGGGAAGAACTGCCCCTCGCGGATGCCGTCCGCAGCGTACATGCGGCGTTCGATGACCTTGGGATAAATCTTGTTGATGGCGGGGTACAGGCTCACGTCTGCCTCGTAGTGCGGCGTGGTCCACATCTGCGGCCACAGGCCCAGTTGCAGCAGCGTCAGGCGGCCCTGCTGAATCCGCTGCTGGGTGGTCTTGGGATTCAGCTTGTCCAGCGACTTGTTATTTTCCTTGTCCCAGAACTCCCATTCCTCGGCGCTGTTGCCCTCAGGGTCACGCAGGCCGTGGTAGTTGTGGGTGGTCCCGTGCTGGATCACCAGACCGCCCATGATGACGGCGCGGTAGACCTCGAGCAGACTCTGCACGTTGCCGGTCCAGGGGTAAGACACCCCGTTGTAATAGCTCTCGGGAATGACGGTCATGGCAAACGGCACCTTCAGAGCGCTGATCACGTCCAGCGTATTTGAAAGTCCCTGCGGTCCATTGATGGCGCTGATGTCTTCCAGCCGCAGGATCGCCTGCTTTTTACAGGTGGCCGTACCCGTGTCGCCCAGCATGGTCTTAAGGCTATCGGCCATCACCAGATACCGGTCCGTGGGGTGGATGTACTGGAAGGGGTTGTCGGCCACGTAATAGAAGTTCTTGCTGCGGACCAGATACGGAATCGCGTCGCCCGCCGCGTCTCTGGCCACTGCCAACGTCTGGGTTTTTGCCGGATCGGCGCTGACCTCGATCATTTCCTGCGGCCCCATGAATTTCTTGTAGTTGTACCCCTTGTAATTCACGGTGTTGTAGGCCGCCGCGATGTCCGTGGGCGTCAGGGCGGTGTGCAGGCTCTTGTATTGCAGGCCCAGCGCCGACATGTCCCCCAGCTTCCAGATGTTGTAGCCCAGCCAGGTCACGGGAGCGCCGCTCTTGACGTCGTCCATGAACGCGGTGGGCAGGGCCTCGTCGAAAACGGTGCCGATGTAAAAGGTCCGCAGGCTGCTGCGGGCGTCCGCGCTGCGGTACTGCGAGATCGGGGCGCGGATCACCTTGACGTTGTCGTACTGCCCCAGCAGGTTGGCCATCAGGATGGCGTGGAAGGCTCCGCCGTCGCGGTAGGCAGACGAGGCGGGCAGGGGATTGCTGTAGTACACCCGCACGGTCTTGTCGGTGGCCTGTGGCCTGAGCGACTGCGTGCCGACCGGCTGATCCGGCAGGGGTGCCCACAGATCGGAGGGCTGCGCGGGAATCCGGTCCTTGTACGGCGCAGGCATGCCGTGGTCCCCGAACAGCGGGGTCATATCGCCGCCCACCGGCTGTGCCTGCTGCGCCTGGGTGGGTGCGGGGTCCGTGCCACCCGTCTGCGGCGTGGACCCCAGACTGGAGGGCGATGAACCGCAGGCTCCCAGAATCAGGCTGAGGCTCAGGATCGAAACGGGCAGGGCAGCTTTTAGAGTCATTTTTTTCCTTTACGGTCCTTCACAGGGAGGCGGCGGGGAGGCGGGCCGGAAAGCACTGTCCAGCGAGGCGGCGGACCTGCTTGCCCTACGCTTTTCTCCCACTGTCATTTCTCCAGATTTCCAGTCCAGCCAGCGCCCTCCAGAGTCGGAGCGGAAATCTGGCCCAGCGAACAACAGGCAAAAATGTCAGGCAATGTCAGAAAACAGCGTACTGAGAAAAATTATACATAAAAGTGGCATAAAAGTGAAGAAACCCCCAAGAGGGGGGGGGTCCAGGGGGGGAACGACGTGGGTATCGAGGCCGCCCTACTTCAGCGTGCGGGTGGTGACGTTCAGCGGGTTGACAAAGGTGTACCCCTTGGCCTGAATACCCTTGATCAGTGCGGTCAGACTGGCTTTGGTCAGCTTGTCCGGGCCGACATAATCCTTTTCCAGCAGGTACGGGTGAACGAAGACGCTGGCGTAGGCGCAACTCAGATTTTTATTGGCCTCAGCGGCGTCCAGCACGGAGTCGCTCAGGTAGCCCACCTGGATATTGCCCAGGTTCTCGGGGACCACCAATGTGCCGTACTCATCACGCACCGGGTACGGGAAGAACTGGCCCTCGCGCACCCCGTCAGCGGTGTACATGCGGCGTTCGATGGCCCTGGGATAGATCTTGTTGATGGCCGGGTACAGCCCCACGTCGGCCTCGTAATGCGGCGTGGTCCACATCTGCGCGTTGATGCCCAGCGAGAGCAGCACGTCGCGGCCCTGCTGCACGCGGGCCTGGGCGGACGCCGGATTAAGCAGCGCCAGCGCGTGGTCGTTTTCCTTGTCCCAGAACTCCCACTCGTCGCCGCTTTCGCCCTCGGGGTCGCGCAGGCCGTGGTAATTGTGGGTGGTCCCGTGCTGGATCACCAGACCGCCCATCGTGACGGCGCGGTAAAGCTGTTGCAGGCCGCCCCGGTTGCCTTTCCAGGGGTAGGACACGCCGCCGTAATAACTTTCCGGGATCACGGTCATGGCAAAGGGCACCTTCAGCGCGCTGATCGCGTCCAGGGTATCGCGCATGCCCTGCGGATCGTTGATGGCGCTGATGTCTTCCAGCCGCAGAATGGCCTGCTTCTTGCAGGTGGCGGTGCCCGTGTCGCCCAGCATGGTCTTGAGGCTGTCGGCCATCACCAGATACCGGTCCGTGGGGTGGATGTACTGGAAGGGGTTGTCGGCCACGTAATAGAAGTTCTTGCTGCGGACCAGATACGGAATCGCGTCGCCTACCGCGTCTCTGGCCACTGCCAGCGTCTGGGTCTTGGCCGGATCGGCCTTCAGTTCGATGATTTCCTGCTGGGCAGGGTACTTCTTATAGTTGTAGCCCTTGTAATTCACCGTGCTGTACGTGGCGGCGATCTGTGCGGGCGTCAGCGCGGTGTGCAGGCTCCTGTATTGCAGGCCCAGCGCCGACATGTCGCCCATTTCCCAGATGTTGTAGCCGATCCAGGTGACCGGCGCGCCCGCTTTCACGTCGTTCAGGAAGGCGGCGGGGATCTTCTCGTCGTACACCGTGCCGATGTAGAAGGTCCGCAGGTCCTGCGCCGCGTCCCCGGAGCGGTACTGCGAGATCGGCGCGCGGATCACCCTGACGTTGTCGTACTGCCCCAGCAGGTTGGCCAGCATGATGGCGTGGAAGCTGCCGCCGTCGCGGTAGGGATACGTGGTGGGCAGGGGATCGCTGTAGTACACCCGCACGGTCTTGATGTTGCCGGCTGGCCCCCCACCGTCCTGCGGCGCGGCGGCCTGATCCGGCAGCGACTGCCACAGGTCCGAGGCCAGCGCGGCCACCCGGTCACGGAACAGTTCGGGGCGGGCGTGGCCGCCGAACAGCGGCGTCACGTCGCCGGTCACGGGCAGTGGCTGCGCCGCAGAGGTGGGCGGCTGCCCCAGATCGGCGGCTCCCGGACCCGCAGGTGGTGCGCCGCAGGCTCCCAGCGCCAGGGTCAGGCTCAGCATCAGCAGTGGAAAGGTCTTTTTCATAGACATCACAGTCCTTGTGAGTAAGGCGAAAATGAACTGCTCAGGCCCTGGGTCGTCACAAGAAATCGTCAGGAAAAAGGGAGGCCGGAATGCGGGATAACCACGTCATCTTCGGGGCACACTCCCTGCCGTCAGCGGGGACTGGACCATCCAGCACACCCGGACCGACGGAAAAACGGGAGAAGCCCGCGCCTGACAGAATCATAACGCAGTCGGACCTTAAAGTGAAGAAGTTCTCATGACCGTCTGTACATGCAGCAGCCCATACGGATTCCGTTTGTTTCGTGTAGAAATCGGGACAGCGCCGATTCCTACACTCCACGTCCGGCATCCGTTTTTCTCCTTCTCGCCATCGTCGCGAACAGACGCCCATGAGGACGCTGCTCCTCCCGCTCGGATTACGGGTGTTTTCAACACCCTCTAATCGGAGTCCGTATTATTTCAGCGTGCGGGTGGTGATGTCCAGCGGATCGACGAAGGTGTAGCCCTGCGCCTGAATACCGGTGATCAGCGCTGTCAGGCTGGCCTTGCTCAGCTTGTCCGGTCCCACATGCCCGCTTTCGAGCAGATACGGATGCACGAAGAAACTGGCGTAGGCGCAGTCCAGGACGCTGTTTGCTTCGGCAGCGTCCAGCAGCGAGTCGCTCAGGTAACCTTTCTGGATGTTGCCCAGGTCCTCGGGCAGCACCAGCGTGCCGTACACGTCGCGCACCGGGTACGGAAAGAACTGGCCGCCGCGCACGCCATCGGCGGCGTACATGCGGCGCTCGATCACGCGCGGGTAGACGGCATTGATGGCCGGGTACAGTTCGGTGGCGGCCTCGTAATGCGGCGTGGTCCACAGCCGGGGCCGCAGTCCCAGCGACAGCAGCGTCGCCCTGCCCTGGCGGATCCGCGCCTGGGTGCTGGCCGGACCCAGTTTGTCCAGCGACTTGTTATCTTCCTTGTCCCAGAACTCCCATTCCTCGGCGCTGTTACCTTCGGGGTCACGCAGGCCGTGGTAATTGTGGGTGGTGCCGTGCTGGATCACCACGCCGCCCAGCTTGACCGCGCGGTAAACCTGTTGCAGGCTCTGGATGTTGCCCTTCCAGGGGTAAGACACGCCGCCGTAATAGCTTTCCGGGATCACGGTCATGGCAAAGGGCACCTTCAGCTTCTCGATCACGTCCAGGGTGTCTTTCAGGCCCTGCGGCCCGCGCAGAGAGGTCAGGTCTTCCAGGCGCAGAATGGCCCGCTTCTTGCAGGTGGCGGTCCCGCTGTCGCCCAGCATGGTCTTGAGGCTGTCGGCCATGACCAGATAGCGCCCCGTGGGCTGGATGTACAGGAACGGGTTGTCGGCCACGAAATAGAAGTTCTTGCTGCGGACCAGATACGGAATCCCGTCGCCCACCGCGCTGCGGGCCACCGCCAGCGTCTGGGTCTTGGCCGGATCGGCGTGGACCTCGCTGATCTCCTGCCGGGCCGGGTACTTGTTGTAGACGCGGCCCTTGTACGTTACGGCGCTGTAGGCCCCAGCGATCTGGCCCGGCGTCAGGGCCGTGTGCAGGCTCTTGTATTGCAGGCCCAGCGCCGTGATGTCGCCCAGTTTCCAGATGTTGTAGCCCATCCAGGTGACGGGCGCACCCGCCTTGACCTCGTTCATAAATTCTGCCGGGATCTTCTCGTCGTATACCGTGCCGATGTAAAAGGTCCGCAGGCTGTTTTTGGCATCCCCGGATTTGTACTGCGAGATCGGGGCGCGGATGACCTTCACGTTGTCGTACTGGCCCAGCAGGTTGGCCAGCAAAATGGCGTGCAGGCTACCCCCGTCCCGGAAAGCGCTGCTTTTGGGCAGGGGATCGCTGTAGAACACCCGCACGGTTTTCAGGGGGCTGCTGGGCGGCTTGAGCGGTGGCTCGGGCACGTCTTTGGCAGCGGGCCACAACTGATTGGGCCGCGCCGCCACCCGGTCCCGGTACGGCGGGCTGACGCGGTAGCCGTTGAACAGCGTGCCAGTGTCGTTGGCTCCCGGCGCTGCGGCCCCGGCGGAAGCAGGAGCTGGCGGCGCGCTGGCCTGCGCCCAGGCCAACAGGCCAAGGGACGCCGTACCCAGGCCCAGCAGGCCGATCACCCCTGTCTTCCAGTTCAAAACAGGCTCTGGCGGGCCACGGGAGAATGCAGAGTCAGGGTGAGGTTCGCGGGCAAGGGCAGGAGAGGGTCCATTCTCCGGGCACCATAGCAATGCCAGGGGTGTAAAAAGTGAAGTTCTTTACATCAGGTGTCCGGTCAGGTTCGCTGCTCCAGCCCGTACACCCGCCGCGCGTTGGCATCCGTCATGCGCTCCAGCGTGGCAGCGGGCATCTCGCGCAGCCCGGCGATGAAATCCAGCGTGTGGCGCACGTAGCCGGGGCGGTTGGGCTTGCCGCGTTTAGGCACCGGGGCCAGAAAGGGAGCGTCGGTTTCCAGCAGCATGCGTTCCAGGGGAAGGCTGCGGGCAGCGGCGTGAATCTCGTGGGCGTTCTTGTACGTCGTATTGCCCGCGAAGCCGAAAAAGGTGTGTTCGCCGCGCTCCAGGCCAAAGCGCAGCAACTCCGGGTGACCGCTGAAGCAGTGCAGGATCACGGGCACGTCCGGCCACCCGCTCAACACGTCCATCACACCCCGGTGGGCGCTGTCCTGCCCCTGTTTGTCGCGGGTGTGGATCACCAGCGGCTTGCCCACCCGCCGCGCGAGGCCCAGTTGCCACTCGAAGGCGCTGAGCTGCGCGGCCCGCTTGGTGTCGTCCCAGTAGTCGTCCAGCCCGCTCTCGCCGATGCCCACCACGCGGGGGTGCAGCGCCAACGTCTCCAACTCCTGCCGCGCCTCTGAACGGTCCTCGTCGGTGTCGGTGGGATGCAGGCCGACGGTGGCATACACGTCGGGAAACTGTTCGGCCAAAGCGACGGCCTTGCGGGCATGTTCGGGACTCGCGCCGATGCAGACCATGACGTTCAGGCCCAGTTCGCCGCGCGCGGAGGCCGGATCGTCCAGGTAATCGAGGTGGCAGTGGGTGTCGATCATGAGGGACAGGGTAAGCGGTACGGAGGTGGTGGTACAGGGTCGCCTGTCTGGGCTTCCGCCCCAGCCCCCACCACCCTCCCCCATCAACCCATCCCAGGCCCACCACTCTCATGAGGGCCGGACGCTAGAGTGCGCGCGTGCAGAAAACGGGCCTCTACGCGCTGCTGGCGATCCTCGCCTTCGCCCTGATCTTCGCCTTCTTACCGGGCGCAGGCCGGGAAGGGACGAAGACGGACGCCACCTTGCAGGGCGTGGAACTGCGCCTGTTTCCGTCACGCGATGCGGACGCCGTATGGAGTTTCTCCGCCAAAAACGTCAGCAGCAATCCGGTCTCCAACGAAACGCTACTGACCGGGATTTCCGGCGGCAAGCGGGTGCTGAAGGAACGGGGCACGGACGGCAAACTGACGGGCCGCGAAACGCTGGACGCCACGCTGGACGCGCCAGACCTGACCATCGACGGGCAGGACGACATGACCACGGTTAAGGCCAGCATCAGGCTGGTCAAGGAATGTGCGGGCATCGTGATGACGGGCACGCCCCAGAATCCGGTCAAGATTGAACAGGGCTACGGGTTCACCGCGCCGATAGCTGACATTACGTCTCCTTTCCTGAATGGCCACGCCGAGAAACTACGGATGTCGTTCCAGTTTGACCTCGACGACATGGACAACGACACCTCTTCTACCTCACTCAATCTGGATTCCAAAGAGACCTGCGAGAACGGGAAACTGGTTCCCAGAGCCAAAAGCAAGACCTGACACAACACGTTTTCAACCCTCTCATTCCAGACCGTCCCAAGGAGTCCCACCATGAAGAGAATTGCCCTGATGATCGGCCTGCTGAGCCTGACCGCGCTGGCCCAGACCGCAACGTCACAGACCGCCTCCAACCCCAACCGCATCGTCAAGATTCAGGGCGGGGCGCGCGGCAATGTCCGCACCGGACCACTGACTTACAGCGGCAACCCGGTCAAGGCCACCGTCAGCACCCTCAAGATCGAGTCCGCGCAGGCCACGCTAGCCGCCCCCAGCGGGATTTCCCTGCTGGACGCCGAGGGCAAGCGCACCGCCAACTTCACCGGCAACGTGAAGGTGGAGCGCGGACGCCTGAGCGCGTCGGGCAGCGCCCTGGCCTACAGCGAGGCCACCGGGCAGGGCGTCCTGAGCGGCAATCCCAGCGCCACCTTCGTGCCCGAGGATAAGGAAGACGGCGACAAGGTCAACATCAACGCCTCGCAGATGAGCCTGGATGTGGACAACAACATCTCGACCAGCACCGGTAACGTCGGCCTGACCAACGGCAACCAGACCGGCAAGGCCGACAAACTGATCTTCGACGAGGACAAGGAACTGGCGCAGATGACGGGAAATCCCAGCCTGACCCGCGCCGCCAAGGGCAACCAGAAGGAACTGACCATCACGGGGCAGGAAGTCCGGGCGCTGACCAAGACCAAGACGCTGTACGTGTCGGGCGGCGTGAAACTGGTGCAGGGCACGCAGACCACCACGGGCAACGCGGTGTACTACGACGACAAGAAGAACGTGGCCTATGTGGTGGGCAACGCCGTCAGCGTGGACAGCAAGAGCAAGGTGACCGTGCGCGCCCCAGCCAGCGGCTACCTGGAACAGCGCACCGATCTGGCCCGCGTGCGCGCCCTGAACTCGGCATACAAGATTCCAGTCGAACAGTTCAAGCTGAGCGGCGAGAAGTAAACTGCGGGTTATGCGGAGGTTTCGGCTAAAGTTTCGGCTAAGGGGAGTGGCGATCACGCTGGCACTGGCTGTGGGCGCAGCGCTGCCCATGTGGGTGCTGGCGCAGGACGCGTCGCCAGCGACTCCGACGCCCGCCGTGCCTCCCGCCCAGACGCAGCCTCAGCCCGCTGCACCAGCCGCCGATCCCGCCTCACCAGATCAGACCGTGCCCACCGAAACCGACACGCCGGGCGCAGAAAATGCCAGCCTGGATCTGGTCCGCAAAAGCGACAAGGACGGCAAGGAACGCCGCATCCGCATCGTGCGGACGGGCATCAGCGACGACACCGGCATCTTCGCCGTGTGCAGCCCGCAGGAGGATGACCCGGAAGACGCGCCCAATCTGGCCGTGTTCAGCGAGACCGGGTCAGGTGGAGTGCGGATCACCATCGACAAGAACGTGATTCGCGTGCCGCTGGCGGTGGTCACGCAGCAGCAGCCCAAAGAAGGACAGGACGGCAGCGACGGGCGGGTGGACGCCAGCGCCGGGACCGCCCGTTTTCTGGACACCGTTCCCGCCGATGCCAAGGACCGCCTGACCCGTTGCGGCGTGGAGGCCAGTCCCAAACCCGCCCCCGACACCGTCTTTGTCACGCAGGGCAAGACCGAGTTACAGGGTCAGAAACTGGTCTACGACGAGACGGACGGCATCGCCCGCATCGACGGCCCCGTGACCTTCAAGCGGGCCAACGAGAAAGACCCGCTGACCGGCAGCAGCGAGCGCATCGAGGTCAACGTGGACGACGAGAAGACCACGCTGGTGGGCAACGTGGTCCTGAACAGCGAGGGCGGGCGGGTCAGCCGGGCGGGGCGGGTGGAGTACGACGACGCGGCGAATCTGGCCCGCCTGATCGGCACGCCGGAGCAGCCCGCCGTGAGCATCAAGGGCGGCGACACCCTGCGCGCCGGAACGATCCTGTATGACCTGGACAAGAACGAGGTCTATGCGGTGAAATCCGAGGGCGGCACCATCACCGGGGAATTCGTGGAGGAGGGGGATACGCCAGGGACGGGCACGACTTCGGCCCCAGCCACAGCTCCTGGCACCCTGCCCGGCACCCGTCCTCTCCCGCCGCGCAATCCATCGGAAGACCCCAACGGCTCGCCGCTCAACCCGTCAGACCCAACTTCGCCTTAGCCGCCCGAAGCACCGCCGCACTGCGTTCCAGTGCGGCTTTTTCGTCTTCAGTCAGCTTCGGCATCACGCTGGCCTCGATGCCCCCCGCCGCCACGATGCGCGGAATGCTGAGGCTGACGCCGTATTCGGGGGTGGGCGCACTGACGGTCAGCACGGCGCGGCGGTCTCCCAGTACCCGCTCGGCAATCCGCGCCAGCGCCGCACCGATGCCGTAATAGGTGGCCCGCTTGCCACCGATGATGCTGGCGGCGGCGTCACGCGTTCCAGCCTCGATCCCGGCGCGAATCTCGGGCGTCCAGGGCAGGCCACGCGCGGCCATGAATTCGGCCACCGGCAGCCCGGCCACGGTGGCGCTGCTCCAGGCGATGACCTCGCTGTCGCCGTGTTCGCCCAATACGTAGCCGTGAACGTTGGTGGCGTCCACCCCGGCATGCTGCGCGATCAGCCAGCGCAGGCGGGCGCTGTCCAGCACCGTGCCAGACCCCATCACCGCATGTTCGGGGGCCAGATGCACGGCCAGATCGGTCAGCGCGTCCACGGGATTGGTGGCGATCAACAGCACCGCGCCGGGGGCATGTTGCGCCACCTGTGGGATGACCTGCCGGAAGATCTCGGCATTCTTCTCCAGCAGTTCAGTGCGGCCCTCGCCGGGTTTCTGGTTGGCTCCGGCAGCAATCAGCACCAGCCTGCTGCCCTTCAGCGCCGCGTAATCGCCACTGCTAACCCGGACCCCGTGGCTGATCGGCGCGGCGTGCGCGATGTCCTGGGCCTCGGCCCGCGCCCGGCTCTCGTCCTGATCCACCAGCACGATCTCGCTACACGAATCGCGCAGGGTCATGGCGTAGGCGGCGGTGGCCCCCACCAGCCCCGCGCCGACGACACCGACTTTCACTGTGGCAAGCTCAAGCACTGCGTCGATCTCAGACACTGCGTCATTCTCAAATACTGTGTCAATCTCAAGAGCGGCGGTCCGGCAGACGCACGGTCAGCACCGGCAGGTGGCTGCGGCCCACGATCTTCTCGGCGCTGCTGCCAATGAAAAAATGTTCCAGCGCGCCCTGCGAGTGCGTGCCCACCACGATCAGGTCCGCGCCCCAGCGGGCAGCAGCTTCCACGATGCCCGTGACCGGATCGCCCACCAGTTGCTCGGTTTCCTCGCCGTCCTGCATGATCGAGGCCAGCCGCCTGGCATCGGCATCTTCCAGGGAATTGAGCAGCCCGGCATCGAACACGGCGGGGGTCACGCCGCCCATCAGGTCCGGCGAGGTGGTCACACGCGCGTCGGTGACGTGCAGCAGGCGAATCTGAGCGCCGGGAAAACGGGCGCGGGTCAGCGCCAGCGCGTTCTGGCTGGAAGGCGAGAAATCCACGCCCACGGCGATCTTGGCAAAACCAGTCGATGTCATAAGGCGCAGGCTACGCGCGTCGGCAGGGAACAGGCAAGATGAAGAGGGTGAAGATCGGCCTCATCCGATTGATGGATTCGATGATTGTGCCTCTCCGAGGGGAGGCGCAGATGGAGTTTGGTTTTGGGGTTGCTCTGCCCGCTTGACCCCTCTGCTCCACAGCTCTGCGAGTCCGCCCCTTCGGGGCACCTCCCCTCAGAAGGGAGGCAAGGGTTGCGGAATTGCCCGGCCAGCAGCGCACTCTTGGCTCCCTTTGAGGGGAGCTGGCTGCGAAGCAGACTGGCTGGCACAGCTCCGCAGGAGAGGGGTTCGCCTTCCAACTCACTGCAAATTCCGCCCCATTCGGACCATCCCCACCTCCACGCTAAACTTCCCCATGCGACTCCAGAGTTTCGGCGCGGCCTGCACAGTGACGGGCAGCATGCACCTGCTGACGCTGGACGGCGGACGGCGGATATTGATCGACTGCGGGCTGTTTCAGGGCGGCAGCGAGATGGAAGCCCGCAACCACGAACCGTACCCCTTTGACCCGGCGGAGCTGGACGCGGTGATCCTGACCCACGCGCATCTGGACCATGTGGGAAGGTTGCCGCTGCTGGTGAACCGGGGCTACCGGGGGCCGGTGTACTGCACGCCACCCACCGCCGCGCTGGCCGAAACCGTGCTGCTGGACTCGGCCCGCTTGCAGGTGGAGGGCTACCGCCAGGACCTGCGCCGCGCCCGCCGCCAGGACCGCGAACATGAGGTGCTGCCCCCGCTGTACGACGAGGAGGACGTTCACCGCGCCCTGGCCCTGTTGCGCCCGGTGCTGGAATTCGGGCAGCACACAGATGTGGCAGGTCTGCGCGTGACGCCGGAGCGGGCCGGACACATCCTGGGCAGCGCGTACCTGCTGCTGGAATGCCGGGACGGGCGGCTGATCATGAGCGGCGATCTGGGCAACCGCGAGAGTGGCCTACAACTGGATTTCACGCCCCCGCCCCAGGCCGACGCGGTGGTGCTGGAAACCACCTACGCCAACCGCACGCACCGCGCGTGGCCCGAGACCCTGGCCGAGTTCAGCAATGCCCTGCGCCAGAGTGTGCGCGCCAACGGCAAAATTCTGATCCCCAGCTTTGCTATCGAGCGCTCGCAGACCATCCTGCATGCCCTCAAGAAACTGATGGACTCCGGCGAGGTGCCGCGCATTCCGGTGTTTCTGGATTCCCCGATGGCCGCCCGCGCCACCCGCGCGTATTTCGGGTTCGGGGATGAACTGGTGCCAGAAGTCCGGGACACCCTGCGCGCAGGCGAGGACCCCTTCGCGCCCAGCACGCTGCACGAGGTCCTGACCGGCGACGAATCGCAACGCATCAACCGCTACGACGGCCCGGCGATCATCCTGGCAGGCAACGGCATGATGACCGGCGGGCGCATCCAGCACCACCTGCGCCACCACCTGTGGAAGCCAGGAACCAGTCTGATCATCGTGTCTTACCAGTCACCCAGCAGCCTGGGCGGGCAAATCGTGGCCGGGGCCGATACCGTGCAAATTATGGGCGAGAACATCGCCGTGCGGGCGCAGGTCCACACCATCGGCGGATTCTCGGCCCACGCCGATCAGGAAGATCTGCTGGCCTTTCTGGAGACTGCCGGAAGCCCCCACGTCTGGCTGGTCCACGGCGAGGTGCCGGTAATGGACGCCTTCCTGCCCAAACTGGCCGCCCGTGGCCTGAAGGGCGACATCGTGCTGGACCGTCAGGAGGTGGAGTTGATGGGTAGCGGCTTCAGCGGCGGGCGTCCGCCGGGGCTGGCACTGGACCCTGTGGCAACGGGCGTAAAGGTGGAGGCGGGCGAATAAAACCTTAACGTGGCCCCGCTATGCTGGGCGGCAATGAAGCGCGCCTTTCTTCCCCTTCTCCTCCTGACCCTGACGGCTTGCAACGACAAGAGCGCCGACCTGGAGGGCCTCCAGACCTTCACCTACCCGGCGGGCGATCACCGTAGCGGCTCGCTGGTCTACGCCGAGAACCCGCCCGCAGGTGGCGCACACAACCCGCTATGGCAGAACTGCGGCGTCTACGCCCAGCCGCTGTACAACGAATACGCCGTGCATAGCATGGAACACGGCGCGGTCTGGATCACTTACCGCCCCGATCTGGACGCGGCGGGGGTGGCTCAACTGAAAACCCTGGTGGATGGCCGCCCTTACACATTGCTCAGCCCCTATGACGGCATGGACACGCCCGTGGCCGCCAGTGCCTGGGGCGCGCAGCTCAAGGTGGACAAACCCGACGACGCCCGCCTGAAAACCTTTCTGGACCGGTACGAGCAGGGACCCACCACCCCCGAGCGCGGCGCGGCCTGCACGGGCGGCTACAGCAACGTCAGGTAGCGCGGCCTGGAAAAACTAGAACAGCTCATCCAGCAGGCGGTAGTACGCCAGCTTCTGCGGATCGACGAACTCGCGCCCGTACAGATCGAGGAACTCCTCGGCAGCTTCGGGGCTGAGGTTACGGATCAGGCTGCGGTGGGTTAAAGCCAGATCGGCGTGGCGGTCCGCGATTCCGGCGCGGCCCACGTCGATCAGGCCCTCGATGAATTCACCGTTGACGATGAAGTTGGGCAGACAGGCGTCGCCGTGCGTGACCACCAGATCTTCCTTCTCTGGGCGGGTGCGGGCCAGTTCGTTGAAGACGCTGATGGCGGTGCGGCCCTCGCGCTCGCCGTCAAAATCGGATTCGTCCACCACGCCCGCCGCCACCCGTTCGCGGACGTGGGGCAGGGTCACGCTCAGGGACATGTTGAAGGGGCACTCGCGCAGGGGCAGGGCGTGCAACTCGCGCAGGGCACGGGCCAGCAGATTGACCAGTCGGTCCGGGTGAAACAGCGCGTCGGGGTGCGAGGCGTCCAGGCCGGGCACGCGGGTCAGGGCGAGATATTCCAGGCCGTCCTCTACCTCGTACCCCACCACACGCGGCACGGGAACTCGCCCGGCCAGCCAGCGCAGGCGCTCGCGCTCCTGTTGCAGTGAGGTGGCGAATTGCACGCCGCCGCGCGCCTGCACCTTGATCACGAATTTCTGCGACTTCCACACGCCCGCGCCGCTCTCGCCCACGTTCACGCGCTCCCAGCGGGCGGCGGGCAGCACGCGGCGGAGTGGGGGCGGCAGGATCAAGGTTTCGTGAGCTTCGGCGGGCACGGGGCGCAGGATAGATCATGCATTCGCGGCGGGCCACTCAGGGCATCATGAGAGGCGTGACCACCACCTCCAAGAGGGGGCGCCCCGTCGCTCCCCCCAGCACCAGACAGCAACGCCAGACTGATGTGTTTTCCGCCGCCATCGGACGCACGCGCTACGTCGTGTTGATCGCCGTCGTGGCAGTGCTGCTGGTGTCGTTCAGCCTGTTCCTCCAGGGGACGGTGCTTGCCCTGTCCACCCTCTACAACTCCTGGCACGACACCATCTTCAACGGCATCGAGAGCCAGCGCGGCACCCTGGCGATCGACTTTCTGGAAATCGTCTCCACCATGCTCAAGGCGGTGGTGTTCTACCTGATCGGGGTGGGGCTGTACTCGCTGTTCATCTCGCCGCTGAACCTGACCAGTGCGCTGGGGGTGGAAAGTCTGGCCGATCTGGAACAGAAGATCATTTCGGTGATCATCGTCATTCTGGGCGTGACCTTTCTGGAGCATTTCGTGCGCTGGAAGGACCCGCTGGAAACCCTGTACTTCGCCGGATCGTTTGCACTGGCAGGCGGCGCACTGGTGTTTTTTCAGCGGGTCCACAGCGGCCAGGGCAGCGATCTGCAACAGCCCGAGGCCAAATTGCGCGCCCGCCGCGAACTGTTTGAACACGACGACGAGCAGCGCCACATCGAGGAAGAGGACGTGAAACGTGCCGAGGAAGCCACCGAGAGCAAAGCGGAGGGGAAAGTGGAGGCCGACGCTGGGGCGGAGAGTTAAAGCGGCTGCACAGGCAACCCTGATCACCTGAAGTTCCGCCCCACGCCCTGAAAAGCAGCCTTTCAGGGCGTGGTTTTTTTCTGTGGTGGGCGGGTGATATCCAGCCCGTCCTGGGGCCGCACGCCGTCCTCGACCCAGCGCCGCAATTCGGCGAAAGCGAAGGCGGTCTGCTCCGGGCTGAACCCACAGTGTTCGACACCCTGCACCCGGTAGAACAGCACGCGGGTCAGGGTCTGCAAGCGGGGTTCCACCGTCTGCTGCACCAGATTGGCCGTGTTTCCGGCGGCCTCCACCCGCACCCGCAGCCGCGCCTCGTGTTCAAAGGGAACCAGGGGATCGGCGGTGTTGTGGTAGGTCAGCAGTTTGGTTTTAAACCGTCCAGTGGCGCTGTACCAGTCCTGGGCATAGGCGACGGCCTGCGGGCTGGAGGTGCGGTACCGCTGAATTCCGGCGTTCAGCGCGGCGTTTTCCTGGGCCGTCAGCAGCGGGCTGTGGTACACCGTGTCCGCGTTGGAGGCGAAGATGCCCCCAGCCGTCGCGGTGATGTCGTTCAGGCCAAACAGTTGCGCGCCCAGCGAGGCGAAGAAGGTGGTGATGTCTGGTGTGACCTTCACGTCCGGCACCGCGCTGGCGATGGTGTCGATCAGCCGGGCTTCGCGGCCCCCCGGATTCAACTTGGCCCGCAGAAAAAGCTGTCCCACTGGCTTCAGCAGTTCCCTGGGATCGACTTTCAGAGGACTCTGGGTCACGTCCTGCGTGCCGGGCAGGGCGTAGGGCGTGCCCCTGGCAAAATAGTTGTAGAGCGCCCTGAAATCCGTCAGGTACTTGACCTCGAACTGCCAGTCGCTGACCGCGCCGCACCCGGCCAGCGCCCCCGCGAAAGCGTCCGGGTATTTCTCGATCAGGCCCATGACGACGCTGCCGCCCAGGGAACTGCCCGCGACGTAATCGCGTGTGGAGCCGAGGTCATCCATGAAGCGTTTCAGGCGCAGGGTGTTGGCAATCCCGCTCTGCACGGCAAACCCGCGTTTGTCGTAGACCGAGCGGGCCACCGCGAAGCCCTGGCGGTAGGCGGTAGGCAGTACGCCCCGCGTATCGTCGCCCTGGATCAGATCGCTGGCCGCCGTGTCCTGTTTGTCGTCGGGCAGGCGGTAGCCGTGGGCGTACAGAACGGTCTGGCGGTTCCAGTCGGGGGGAAAGTTGGCGCTGAAATAGCGGCCATCCAGCCGTCCACTCAGCCGCAGACCGCCGTCCAGGCCGGAGCTGAGCTGGATGTCGGTGGCCGGGAAGGTCAGGGCCATGCGCTGAATCTGCTCTTTCAGGGCCAGGGTCGCCGCGTTCGGGAGTGTGGCGGTCAGCGACGGCGCGCAGGCCGTGAGGGTCAGCAGCGAGAGGGTCAGGAGAAGGGGTCGCAGCATCGGGAAGTTCCTTTGCTCCTGGCCGGAAGGACAGGACCAGCAGCGCCAGCCCAGCCTATGGATCACCGGGCCAATCGGCAAAGGCGAAAGCCTTGGGCAATCCCACACGGCAGCCTTTCCACTTGTGCGCTCTTCACTGGAAGTTGCGCCACAGCGCCAGCCACTGACGGGCGCTGGCCGTTCAATAGCGAGCCTCGTAGCGCCTCCACCGCCCACGCCGCGTACACTGTCCACAATGAGAGTTGGCCTGTTAAATTCCCCCGCCTCGCGCCTCCGGGCGTACTGGGCGGCGTACCTGAAAGAACTGGACGTGGAGGCCGTGACGCCTGCCCTGGACGATGCGGAGGCCCTGGCGCTGGGCCAGCAGAGCCTGCCGGACGAGCCGACGACGGTGCAACTGGCGCTGGGCCGCATCCTGGCGCTGGAGGCCGTGGACGCCGTGCTGCTGCCCGAATGGCCCGCCGTGTCGAATGATGCCTGGAGCGAGGCGCTGACCGAGTTGCTGCCCCGGCGCATCAGCGGCCTGCCCACGCTGATCCCCGTGCCTGACCTGGGCGGTCCTGACCTGGAAGGCCACGCGGCAGAGGTGGGCCTGCGGGTCTCGCAGAACGGCAGCGCAGTGCGCGGCGCGCTGACCAAGGTGCGCCTGCTGGCCGCCGAACCCCGGATCAGCATGCCCGCGCTGGGCCGCGCCGGGCTGGTCACCGTGGCCGTGATCGGCCCGCGCACCCTGCTGGCCGAGGACGTGCTGTCCGGCAGCCTGCGCCCCGCGCTGGAGGCGGCTGGCCTGTACGGCGTCTTCTCGCCCGAGTTGCCGCACAGCGACGTGATGCGCCGGGCCGAGCGCATGCATGACGCCGCGAAAGTTCCGGCAGGCGAGCGCGAACTGTTCGGCGCGGCCTCGATGCTGGCGGGCAAGAGCGCGGTGCGCGGCGTGCTGCTGGTCTCCCCCGCCCACGACGGCGCGGCGGCGGCGGCCCTGGACCGCATTGCCGCGAAAATGCACCTGCCCACGCTGCGAATTGATCTGAATCCCGGACAGACTGACTTTGACGGCCTGGAAGCCTTCGCGGCACGGCTCAACCCCAACGTCCTACCTTCTCAGGAGACCCCATGAATTTCTGGCGCTGGCTGATCACCCCCGATCCCGATCCCGGTTTTACCCGCACCAAACTGCTCAAACTGGTCATCCGCGTGGTGCTGTTCGCCACCGTCGCCACGCTGATCAGCAGCCTGCTGGCGCTGACGCCGCTGCGCCCGTACCTGAACACCTGGTGGGGCAGCCTGGTCTTTATCCTGATCCTGTACGTGCCGATGGCGCGCTTTCTGCTGGTGGATTCCTTCGCGCCGCGCCGTGGGACTGGCGCAGCAGGAGCCACCTCTGGCAAGGGCGGCAAATCAACCCTCAGCAGCGCCCAGAAACGCAAGGAACGCAACCGCTACGCCGGGGTCAAGAAGGGGCCACCCAAGTACGGGGGACGGCGATAGGCGGGGACAGCCCACACTCCAGCCTGGAGGGGACGCGCAAGAAACGCCCTGCCGACGAGGTGATGAACGAGCGCCTCTACCGCCCGCTGGCGCAACTGCTGGTGGACCCGCTGGCCCGGCAGAACGTGAACCCGGTCCATGTGGTGCTGGTCCACACGGCGCTGGGGGTGTACGCGGCGTGGCTGATCCGGCGCGGCGGCCCGTGGTGGCGCTCCAGGCTGACGCCCGCGCTGCTGCTGCAAGTCAAGACCGTGCTGGACAATCTGGACGGTCAACTGGCCCGCGCCACCGGACAGACCACCGAGACGGGCCGGTATCTGGACACCGAGATGGATCTGGTGGTTGATCTGGCCCTGAACGTGGCGATTGCGGGCCGGGCCGGACTGCCGCTGACCGTGCTGCAAAGCCTGATCCTGACCACCGATTTCCTGTGGGAACAGGGGCACCGCACGGCGCGGGGCGAGGTATTCCGGGAAGGCGCGGCGCAGGCAGGAGACGATCCGCGCGTGCTGGCAGCCCTGAAAGCTGTTTACGCCGCCTATTTCTCGCCGCAGGAGCGGGTGCTGGGCGGCTGGTTCGAGACCCGGCTCAACGCTGTTGCGGGCGACTCCCCGACACCTGAACAACGCAGGGCCTACACACATCTGCCCATCACCACCGTCGCAGCGAACCTGGGGTTAACGACGCAACTGGCTTTTCTGGGCGCGTGTTTGCTGGCGAATAGACCCCAGTTCTACACCCGGTCTCTGCCCTTTCAGGCGCTGTTGCTGCTGGGCGTGCAGCGCTGGCGGGAGCAGCAGGTCAGACGCGAGACGGTTTCCCGCACCTGAACTTCCTACTCGCCCAGCCGGTACTGCTTGTCGCCCTCGGCCTGCAAGACCACGCCCACCTTGCCCCGGTCCACAGTCACGTCACAGTCCAGAATGCCGCGCGGGAGCGCCCCCGGCAGCGCCGTAACGCACTTCAGCCCATAGGAGGCATTCTCGGAGGGTTTGGTGGCCTGCACCGCCTGCACCACGTGCTGACCGTAATCGCGGGCCGCTTTACTCTGCACCGCCAGCGTGGCGACGATCACGCCAATGCCCAGCACGAAAGCCCCCAGAATCCAGTAGAAGCTGCGGGCGGCCCTGCCGCGTTCGGCAGGCGTGATGTCGCGCAGTTCAGCAGTTTTAACGGCTGGCGTTGCAGGTGGCTTGCTGGGCTGTTTACTCGGCTGCCTGTTGCTCGGTTGTCTGCTACTCGGTTGTTTGCCGGATTGTTTTTTGGAACGGGAACGCTTGCTCATCTGGCGTCCAGCCTATCCTGAGCGGCCCCCGCAACCGTCCCGGACAAACCGCCGCCGCGCTACACTCCGGCCCATGAGCAAGGTCATCATTATCGGAGCGGGCGGCGTGGCAAACGTCGTCGCCAAGAAGTGTGCGCAGAACGACGGCGTGTTCACGGAAGTCCTGATCGCCACCCGCACGGTTCGCAAGGCCGACGCCATCGTGGCCGAGATTCACGAGCATCTGCCGGACAGCAAGACGAAATTCAGCACGACGACGGTGGACGCCGACAACGTGCCGGAACTGGTCAAGGTGATCCGCGAATTTGGCCCAGAAATGGTCATCAACGTGGCGCTGCCCTACCAGGACCTGACCATCATGGACGCCTGCCTGGAAACGGGTGTGCATTACCTGGACACCGCCAACTACGAACCCAAGGACGTGGCGAAGTTCGAGTATTCCTGGCAGTGGGCCTACCGCGAACGCTTCGAGAAGGCGGGCCTGATGGCCCTGCTGGGCTGCGGCTTCGATCCGGGCGCGACGCAGGTGTTTACCGCCCATCACGCCAAGCATCACTTCCGGGCCATTCACTATCTGGACATCATCGACTGCAACAACGGCGATCACGGCAAGGCGTTTGCCACCAACTTCAACCCCGAAATCAATATCCGCGAGATCACGGCCAATGGGCGCTACTGGGAAGAGGGCCGCTGGATCGAGACCACGCCGCTGGAGATTTCCCAGGACATCTATTACCCCAAAGTCGCCACCCGCAAGAGCTTCGTGCTGTACCACGAGGAACTGGAATCGCTGGTGATCAACTTTCCCACCATCAAGCGCGCCCGCTTCTGGATGACCTTCGGCGAATCGTACATCAAGCATCTGAACGTGCTGGAAGGCATCGGCATGACCAGCATCGAGCCGATTGACTTCAGAGGACAGCAGATCGCGCCCATCGAATTCCTGAAGGCCGTGCTGCCCGTGCCCGAATCTCTGGCCGCCAATTACACCGGACAAACGTGCATCGGCGTGCAGGCCAGAGGCATCGGCAAGGACGGCGAGGAGAAGGTGCATTTCGTCTACAACGTCACCGATCATGCCCAGACGTACAAGGAAGTGCAGGCGCAGGGCGTGAGTTACACCACGGGCGTCCCGGCCATGATCGGCGCGATGCTGATGCTGACGGGCGTGTGGAAGAAGGCGGGCGTGTACAACGTCGAGGAATTTGACCCCGATCCGTTTATCGCCGCCATGAACGAGTGGGGTCTACCGGTAGACGAGCTGGCGGGCATCGAACTGGTGAAGTAGCCAGTCAAAGCAAGCGCGCCGCCCAGTTCCTGTAACGGAGGGGCGGCGTGTTCATTTTGGAAGATCAGGCTGCGGGAACGCCCCGACGCGGGGCGGGCGCAGCGGCCACCAGCGGGCGCGGCAGCAGCGCACCCAGCGCCAGCCCCAGCAGGCTGGCCGTGGCGACGGTCATCCACAGCAGGCCCAGTTCCGTGCCGTCCAGCCATACGCTCAGGGCCACCAGCACGGCGGACACGGCAAAGTGGAGCAGCACGGAGCGCAGCAGGTTCTGACCCCGGCGGTGCGCCTCGGCAAAGTCCCTGCCGAAGTACAGGCCAGCACTCAGGGCACTCAGGACGCACAGCAGCAGGGGGAAGGTCATGGGCGCAGCTTAGGCCCGCGCCTCTGACCGTTCGCTCACTTGCGGGGGCCGACACCAACATTAAGACCCCTTTCAAGACTGGGCTTTGAGACAGAACGGGGCAGGCGGCATGCGCGATACTGGGCCATGTCCAGTTCTGTTCGGTCCATCCCCCCTCTGCCCGGCGGCGGCGCGTGACCTCACCCCCAAATCCAGCCCAGCTTGACTTAACGGACCCCGCCGCCCTGCAAACCGCCTTCCGGGCGCATGGCTACGTGGCCGGGGACGCGCTGGCCACGGCGCTGCGTCTGGTTCCGGCGCTGCAAAAGCCCCTGCTGCTGGAAGGTCCGGCGGGGGTCGGCAAGACCGAGGCGGCCAAGACGCTGGCGGCGGCGCTGGGAACAAGGTTGATCCGCCTGCAATGCTACGAGGGGCTGGACGCGCAGGCCGCGCTGTACGAGTGGAACTACGCCCGCCAACTGCTCTACCTGCGCTCGGCGGAGATCAGCGGGGGCCGGGTGGACGACGACGAACTGTACGGCGAACGCTTCCTGATGGCCCGCCCGCTGCTCCAGGCCATTCAGCAGGAGGTGGCCCCGGTCCTGCTGATCGACGAGATCGACCGCGCCGACGACGCCTTCGAGGCCTTTTTGCTGGAACTGCTGGCCGAGTGGCAGATCACCGTGCCGGAACTGGGGACCATCACCGCCCGCACGCGCCCGCACACCATCCTGACCAGCAACCGCTCGCGTGAGCTGAGTGACGCGCTGCGCCGCCGCTGCCTGTACCACTGGGTGGAATACCCCACGGCGCGGCAGGAGCTGGAGATCGTGCAGGCGCGGCTCCCCGGCATCGACGCGGCGCTGGCCCGGCAGGTCACCGACGCCGTACATGCCCTGCGCCAACTTCCGCTGGGCAAACCGCCTGGAGTGGCCGAGACGCTGGACTGGGCGGCGGCGCTGCTGGCCCTGCACCGGGACCATCTGGACACAGAGAGCATCGAGGCCACCCTGGGCGCGGTCCTGAAGCTGCGCGAGGACCAGTTGCTGGCCGCGCCGACGTTGCGGGGTGTGGCGGGGCGGGGGGTG
>NZ_MSTI01000083.1 GCF_001949125.1 Deinococcus marmoris | reverse complement strand
CGGGGAGCAGGGTCAAGACCAGACGGGCAACGTCGAGAGGACATAGCGGATGCCGGTCGAAGAACCGCTCGATCTTGCGGATGACCGAGGCCGCCCATGCGTTGCCCCCGCAACGCTCGGCCAGTGCAGCGTGGCGAATGTCTTTGGCCCCAATTAGCGCCAGGACGAGCAGGGAGAGCAACTCGGGTCCGGTTTTTCCGATATTCAGGAAAGTGGGAGGCGAGGTACAGACTCAATGATTTCAGGGCAGCGGGAGACGCGCTCTGGTATCGCGTACTGGACGACAGATTTCAAGCCCTTCCAGAAAGTGTCGGGTACTAAGGTAAATGTGGCAGGCCGGAAGGGCGAATAGTTGGTAATTGTCAAAGATTCAATCGGCATAGGTAGGATCAGTATGTCGCTAATGGCAACCCTCCTTGAAAAATGTGTCTGCCGCGCAACCGATTCTGCGCAGGGTCAAGTGAGCGTCCCCGTCGTCGCCTTCAGAACGTACCCGCCCATCACGGCGAGATAGACGAACTCTGCGGTCTGGCCGGGGGCGAGCAGCAACGTAGATTTCCCGCCCAGGTAAATCGCGCTGTTTGTCAGAGTCGCATTGGATTGTAGCGTGACGCTGTTGGTGGCGTTGTAGTTCACCAGAGTAATGTGCGTCCCGTCATTCCGCGCCGTGATGTGCGGCGTGCTGGTCATCACGACGTTCGCCCCGCCTGGATTGAGCAGCAGCACGGACGCTGTGGAATTGATGGTGGTCCCCGCGTTGACCGTGATCCCGCTAGAGGGGGTGGTGATGAACCCCGTTTTGCAGGCGAGATAACCCTGGGAAATCAGGCGCCCGTTTGAATCAAAGAGCGCGAGAACCGTTCCGTCTGGCTTAACCCATGCGTATGCCTGATTCTCGAAATCCATGCGCCACAGCCGACTATTTGCGCCCGCATCAGCGAACGCTAAATATGCGTACCCCGACCCACTCGTGCGGTTGATCTTGACGGTGGGGACTAGGCCGTTGACATTCATGTCGCCCGCAAACGCCAGTCCCCCGGAAGTGTTCAGTCCCGCCTTAAACGTCAGAGAGACAGGTGTATCCCCAGTGACAGGCGTGTAAACCCCCACGGCGGGGGCCTGCAAAACTGTCTGCGCCTTGGCCGCAAAGTTGACCATCTTGATCGTCAGCGGCGTCGGCGCCGTGGCGCTGTTGATGAACAGGTCCAGATAGACCACAGCCCCGTTGTTGCTGGCGTACACTCGCGCCTGCGTGACCACATTTCCGTAGGCGGAATGCGTGCGCTGCGTGATCGTGCCGCCCTGCCCGTACCCTGCGTAATTCACATCGAACATCAGGGATTCAATTTTCCCATCGTAAAAATCACTGGTGATGGTGAACGATCCGCCCAAGAGGTTTGTCGCCCTCGCCACCCTGTACCAGCCTATCGCCGCTGCGGCTGGCGTAAACGTGACAATCTGCTCAAGCATGGCATGAGTGCCAGTGAGGCTCTGCGAGTTGAACATGTACTCGCCGTGCCCGGTGCTGCGCTGGGCGGGCAGGGTGTAGGTGGCCGATTCAATCGACTGGATCGGGGCCGTGGTATTCCTGAAGGTATTGACGTATCTGATTAGCGCTCCTGACCCGGTGGCCTGAACCGGGCAGGATTCGCTAGAATTGGGGCATGGCCGGGACGCTGACAGAGGGGGATGTGCTGGAGATCATCCGTCAGCAGACCGAGCGATTCGAGCAGTTGGAAGCCGAGAATCACGCGCTACGTGCCGAAAACACTCGTCTGAAAAAGAAGATCGAGGAGCTGGAGCGCAAGAAGCACAGCAAATATGCTGCGCCGTTCAGCCGCGAGACGCGTAAAGCTGCTCCCCAGCCCCCTGGACGCCGTGTAGGAATGGGAACGTTCACCTACAAGACCCCACCTGAACCTGCTCAGGTTCAGGCCGTCATTTCCGTCCCGACTCCCAATACCTGCACCA
>NZ_MSTI01000009.1 GCF_001949125.1 Deinococcus marmoris | reverse complement strand
GTTGATGGTGATGCCACGGGCCTTTTCTTCGGGGGCCTTGTCGATCTGGCTGTAGTCCATCGTTTCGATGGTGGGGTCCATCGCGGCGGCCGTGAAGGTGATGGCAGCGGTCAGGGTGGTCTTGCCGTGATCGACGTGTCCGATGGTGCCGATGTTCACGTGCGGCTTGTTGCGCGAAAAAGTTCCTTTTGCCATGTTCTCTGCTCCCTCCAAGTGGTGGATTTACACGCAAAACCGCCCCTTTGATCGGGCGTCCCCCGCGCATACCGCAGGGTTCTGATGGTGTGACCCACATTGGGTTGATTCTCGCCAGGGCAGTGTCCCGCCGTGCTGGCACGTTGCGCTGGAATCCAGACGCACCGAAGAAGAAGGATACAGGAAACCAGGGATCATGGCAAGTCTGATGGAGAAATAGAAATCTCGCCTGACCGCCACTTCAGGCACCGCTGGGAGATGTATCCAGAAAAGTATCCCTGCAAGGCGAGAAGCTGAAGCCAATTCGGCTGTTTCTATTCAGCCGGACACCCGATCAGTGTCGGGCGTAGGCCACCACGTTCTTATCGAATGCGCCGATCAACATGAAGATGCCCAGCACGGTGCCGATGGGAAAGATCAGAAGGGTAAACACACCGATCACGATGGCCGAAACGCGGCCCCAGCTTCGGCCTTCCAGCAGGGCGCGGCGCGTGTAATACAGCCACAGGATCAGAATCGCCGTGATGGCGAAAGACAGCCACAGCACCCATTGGAGCTGATCGGGGGCGAGCTGGATGGGCGGCAGTCCTGAAGTGGAAGACTGCTGATTCAGGCGGGCCAGCATGTCGGTCAGCGTCGGGCCGGAGAAAGGCAGGGTCAGCAGTGAGATCGCGTTGTAGAAGACGCCAATCAGCAGGGGCAGCGTCAGGAACAGCAGGCGCTGGGGACGCGGGCCGAGTTGTTTTTGTTCGGGAGAGGTGGGGGCAGTCATCACTTCCCAGAGTACCGTGCCCGCGTCCCCAGGCCCACATCTCCAACCCCACATCGCCAATGGGGACAAAAGAAAAAGCCCGCCAATCACGGCGGGCCTTTTCCTCTCAAGTCTGGTTTACTTCTTCATCAGCCCCTGGGCGATGTTGGCCGGCACCTGGGTGTAGTGATCGAAGAACATGCTGTAGCTGGCGCGGCCCTGCGTCATCGAGCGCATTTCGGTGGCGTAGCCGAACATCTCGCTCAGCGGCACGAAGGCCTTGACGAGCTGGGCGTTGCCGCGCGCTTCCATGCCCTGAATCTGGCCCCGGCGGCTGTTGAGGTCGCCGATGATGTCGCCCATGAAGTCGTCAGGCACAGTGACCTCGACGCGCATCACGGGTTCCAGGATCGCGGGAGCGCCCTTCTGGACGGCTTCCTTGAGGGCCATTGATCCGGCGATCTTGAACGCCATTTCCGAGGAATCCACGTCGTGGTAGGACCCGTCGTAAATGGTGACCTTCATGTCCACCACCGGGAAGCCCAGCATGGGACCGCTCTGCATGGCTTCCTCGATGCCCTTCTGGGCCGGGTTGATGTACTCGCGGGGGATGGTGCCGCCCACCACGGCGTTCTCGAACACGAAGCCGGAGCCGGGTTCCAGAGGCTCGGCGCGGATCTTGACGTGCCCGAACTGTCCGCGTCCGCCCGACTGACGAACAAACTTGCCTTCCACGTCGGTGGCCCTGGTGATGGTCTCGCGGTAGGCCACCTGGGGCGCGCCCACGTTGGCTTCCACCTTGTACTCGCGCCGCAGACGGTCCACCAGGATTTCCAGGTGCAACTCGCCCATGCCCGCAATGGTGGTCTGACCGCTTTCCTGATCAGATTCCACACGGAAGGTGGGATCTTCCTCGGCCAGCTTCTGGAGACCGACGCCCATCTTTTCCTGATCGGCCTTGGTCTTGGGTTCGATGGCCAGCTTGATCACGGGTTCCGGGATATCGATGCTTTCCAGCAGCACGGTGTCGTCGCCGTCCCCGATCAGGGTATTGCCCGTACCGGAGTCGCGCAGGCCGATCACAGCGCCCAGTTCCCCGGCCTTCAACTCGGTGACTTCTTCACGGCTGTTGGCGTGCATCTTCAGCAGACGGCCCACGCGCTCGCGCTTGTCCTTGGAGGCGTTCATGATGTAGCTGCCGGACTGCATGGTGCCCGAGTAGATGCGCACGAAGGTCAGGCGGCCCACGTAGGGATCGGCCATGATCTTGAACGCCAGCGCGGCCAGCTTGCCCTCGGGATCAGGCGGGAAGGTGACGGTTTCCTCGCTGTCTTCCACCTTACCGACGATGGCCGGAACTTCCAGCGGGTTGGGCAGGTAATCGATCACGGCGTCGAGGAGAAGCTGAACGCCCTTGTTCTTCAGCGCACTGCCGCACAGCACCGGGAAGATCTTCTGCGCGATGGTGCCCTTGCGCAGGGCACTGATCAGCTCCTCCACGGTGGGGTCCTCGCCTTCCAGGAACTTCATCATCACGTCTTCGTCGACTTCGGCGGCGGCCTCGATCATCATGGCGCGCATTTCGGCCACCTTGCCCACGAACTTCTCGGGGATGTCGCCGATCTCGCCCACCACGATATCGGTGCCCAGATCGTTGGCGAAGGTGTGGGTCTGCATTCTCACGATATCGATGATGCCCTTGAAGTCGGCTTCCTCGCCCATCGGATACTGGATGGGGGCAGGAATCGCGCCGAGGCGTTCGCGGATGTCGTTCAGCACTAGCTCGAAGCTTGCGCCGGTCTTGTCCATCTTGTTGGAGAACGCGATGCGCGGCACGCCGTAACGGTCTGCCTGACGCCACACGGTCTCGCTCTGCGGCTCGACGCCCTGGCTGGAATCGAACACGGCCACTGCGCCGTCCAGCACGCGCATGGAACGCTCGACTTCAATGGTGAAGTCCACGTGACCGGGGGTGTCGATGATGTTGACGACGTATTCCTGATCGGTGCCGGAACGGGTCCACTTGGCGGTGGTGGCGGCGGCGGTAATCGTGATACCGCGCTCGCGCTCCTGCTCCATCCAGTCCATGGTGGCCGCGCCGTCATGTACCTCGCCGATGCTGCGGTTGCGCCCGGTGAAGAACAGGATGCGCTCGGTGGTGGTGGTCTTGCCCGCATCGATGTGCGCGGCAATCCCGATGTTGCGGAAATTGGTCAGGTAATTGGTGGCTTTGGTGGTCATTGGACTCCCTGATTGAGAGGGGAAGCGTGTCTCGCCTCCCGAGTGGGTTGAGCCGAGCAGCAGACTTGTGCGCCCGACAGTTTGCGCCCCTCACCTGAACTGGACGGCAGGGAATCCCACCGTCCAGTTCAACGCTTCTGGGCGGAAAAAACGTTTACCAGCGGTAGTGCGCGTAGGCGCGGTTGGCTTCCGCCATACGCTCGATATCGTCTTTCTTCTTGATCGAGCCACCACGGCCCTGGGCGGCGTCCATGATCTCTCCGGCCAGACGCTCAATGGCAGTGCGCTCGGGACGGCTGTCCACGGCTGACATCATCCAGCGCAGGGTCAGGCTCTGCTGGCGGCGCACACTGACTTCCACGGGCACCTGATAGGTGCTGCCCCCGACGCGGCGGCTGCGGACTTCCACGCGCGGCTTGATGTTGTCCATGGCCTGCTTGAAGATCTTGAGTGACTCCTGACCGGTGCGCTCTTGGACGACTTTCATGGCTCCGTAGAAAATACGGCTGGCAAGGTTCTTCTTGCCGTCTTCCATGATGCGGTTGATGGTGGCGCTGACCAGTACGTCCTGATAAACCAGATCGGGCTGGAGGGGACGCACTTCTGCTCTGCGGCGACGTGCCATGTTGAACTCCTTGGGTGCTTTTGTGGTGCGCTGTGTTTAAGCGCGTTTCGCTTGATTCATTGGCCTGACCTCTGGCGAACATGGGTGTTCTTGCCGCAAGGTGGCGTGCCGACTGTCCTGCTCATTTCTGTGAAGAGAAAAGCAGGGACTTTACTTCTTGGCCGCCTTGGGCTTCTTGGTGCCGTACTTGGAGCGGCTCTTGTTGCGGTCCTTGACGCCCTGGGTGTCCAGGCTGCCGCGCACGATGTGGTAACGCACGCCGGGCAAGTCCTTGACGCGTCCGCCGCGAATCAGTACGACGCTGTGTTCCTGAAGGTTGTGGCCCTCGCCGGGGATGTAGGCGGTGACTTCAAAGCCGCTGGACAGACGCACGCGGGCAATCTTCCGCAGCGCCGAGTTGGGCTTCTTTGGCGTGGTGGTCTTGACGACCGTGCAGACGCCGCGCCGGAAGGGGCTGCCCTTCAGGGCCGGAACCTTGCTCTTCTTCTGGAGCGTGGAACGCCCCTTGCGGATCAGTTGCTGGGTGGTAGGCAGGGTGAATCACTCCTCGTGTTCGGTGTTCCAAAGATTGATGGATCGTTCTCGGAAGGTGGGGCCAGCCCACGCGTACGGGGCCGGGCGACGGGTTGACAGTTCCAGCTTTGAGGTGATCACGCGCTCCTGACGGACTTTTACGGCTGTCAGCATCAGCCTTGACGGTCACTTGCCGGAGCGGAATGAAGAAAAACTCCTCGCGGTGCAACCCTGGACCGGGGCAGTTTTCAACCTTGGCATGATACGCCCCGAGCGGGTGGGACGCAAGTGCGACAGACGCCCATTCCACCAGACCTTGTCGCCTGCAACAAGGCATGACAGGTTCTCAGTTTGTTGTGCCGATGACGTTCTGTGCGGATTCATAGACGGGAAGGACGGGACTTCAGGGCATTCAAAAAGTTTCACCCGTTGGCCTCTACCCCGCCCGATCAGGGCGTGCTACACTCCCGCTTGCCCATCGTATGAAGGCGGCGCGGAGAGGTGCCAGAGCGGTTGAATGGGTCAGTCTCGAAAACTGAAGTACGGGCAACTGTACCGTGGGTTCGAATCCCACCCTCTTCGCCAGAAGCACAGCAGCAGAAGCGTCCCAGTCGATCAGGCTGGGGCGTTTGCTTATGCAGGCAGGTCCGTGTTCAGCACGCCAAGCAAGGCTTTCAGATCCGGCAGCATGTACTCCGCTTCCACAGCCAGATTCGCGCCGGGCGTGACCAGCAGGGCGGCGGGAATTCCGGCATCGTGGGCCGCACGAATGTCCAGTTCCCGGTCACCGACAGCGAGGCACCCGGCAGGCTTCAGCGCATGACGGTCCATTGCCGCCAGAAACATCGCCGGATCGGGCTTGCGCGCATAGCCGTCGCTGACGCTGATCAGATCGTCCACCAGCGGCCACAGCCCCGCCGCCTGCAAGCGGACGATGGCCCCTTCGCGGTCCCGGTGCGTGACCACCAGATTCAGCGCACCGCGCGCCCGAACTTCCGTCATAACCTCACAGGCATACGGCATGGGCGGGGCAAATTGACCGCTCCGCCGGGCCTCGGCCTGTCCATGCGCCTGCCACAGCGCGTCCTCTTCCAGACCCAGCCGGGCCGCCAGCGTCCCAATGGCATGGCCCAGCGTGACACGGGTCAGCGGAACGAGTGCGGTCAGTTCGGTGGGACGCCCCAGTGCTGCCAGAGCGTCCTGCAACGCGCCGTCAATGGCCGGGTAGGTGTCCAGAAGTGTGCCGTCCAGATCCCACAGGAAACTGGGCGTGGGGCCTGAATTGGAAGGAGTCAAAACAGCGTCAGTCTAGCGCCCACCTTTCAACGTTCTCCCACACCCGTTTCGGTTAGAAAGGGCGGCAACACGACTTTTTCGGACTGCGGCCAGGAGTCGCTGTAAATCCCGGCAAACTCGCTAACCACGGACGGCGCGGTGGTGGCGAGGTCATACTCGGCCAGACCCAGTGGCCCCTGTGTCCACGAGGAATAGTGCATGTTCATGCTGCCCACCACGAGCATCTCGCCGTCTACCAGCATGGCCTTGGCGTGCAGCGGCGTGGGAAACCAGCGGGCCTGGAAACGGGCGGCGGGGATGCCGCGCTTGCTCATCTCGCGGCCCAGATAGGCCAGGGCGATGCGGTTTTCAATCCCGCCCAGACCACCCTCATCGGTCATCAGACGGACCCTGACCCCGCGTTCCAGGGCGTCCAGCAGGGCCGTCATGTATGGCAGGCGGTCCCGCTCGGTACACAGCGCCGGGTTCAGCAGCGCCACGATGCAGCTCACGTCCATGCTGAAGTTGACCTGAAGTAGATCAACACGACTTCTGGCGGCCCCCAGCACAGCCACCACCGCCTGATCGGCCTCGGTAAAGCCCTCGCGGCGGTACAGGCTGAAGACGCGCTGGGTTCCCGCCGGGTAGGCGTCGCGGACCTCGGGCGGGCCGCCCCGGACGCCGCGTGCGCCCAGACGGCAGCCCTGCTGCGGATTGGCGGGGTCCGGTTCGGCGTCGCATTCCACCACCTTGCTGCGGGTCCACAGGTCTTCAAAGACAGTCACGCCGTCCTGTGCCACCGGGCCACGCGTGACCAGCGCCAGATCAAACAGGTTGTCGCCCTTACCCGATGGATGGTTGCGTGGAAAATGCCCGTAGCCATAGTTGAAGCCAGCGCCCATCAGCAACTCGCCGTCAATGACCAGCAGTTTGACGTGGCTGTGCGGAAAGGTGCCCACGTAATTGCCCAGCCGCACCCGCCATCCATGCGCCGGGTCATCCAGCGGCACGCCCGCCGATTTGAGATCGCGCAGCGCCCCCCAGACCTCGGCCCCCCACTCAAAGGTGGACACCACCGGGAAATTGCCCAGGGTCAGGCGCACGTCCATGCCGTCCGGGTAGGCGGCGGGATCGGCCCTGACCCGCGCGTACAGCCCAGCCAGAGCGTGTGCCAGTGTCTGACCGGGGTTCAGGGGTCCCTCCTGCCACTGCATGGTGGTAAACAGCACTTCACGCCGGGCACTCAGGACCAGCGCGGCCACGTCATCAAAGCCGCTGGCCGCCGCCGGGTCGTGGCTTTCCAGCGCTTTCTCGGCGGCGAGGTCTGCCGGGACCACCGCCTCGCCGGGCATTCCCACTGAGCTGGGGCCGGGCATACGGATCAGGGGATAGACCTCGTTCTGGCAGGACAGGTCCGGGCGGTTGTCCTGGGTGGTCACCTGCCAGACCACGCGTTCCAGCGCATTCGTCGGTTCGGAGCAGGCCGACATGGCACTGCGGTTGGCCGGCTGTGTGACGCGCAGAGGGGCCGGATTAACTGGGCGGGAGGTCACGAACTCGCCCAGCGTGCGGGTCAGTCCCAGCACCGAGGCCAGCACCAGCAGCGAGAGGGTGGCGACGACATTGACCTGAATGCGGCTGGCGACTTGCAGGGGGTGACCTGTTCGCTTCTCGCCCAGTTCCACGTCACCCAGTTCCACGATGCGCGTCATGGCGCGGCGCACGCCCAGACCCCACCCCAGATGGATCACGGCCACCAGCGCCATGACGATCAGCACGAAGCCCCAGCCGCTGCGGATCACGCCCGACACGCCCAGCAGGGGAAACAACAGGCCGCAGACCACGCCGCCCAGCCCGGCCCCCAGCAATCCGGCCAGCGCGGGCCGCCAGACCTGCCCCACGCGCACGGTCAGCAGGCCCAGCACCAGACCCGCCAGCAACCCGTACAGCGCTGCCACCGCACCAAGAAGCACGCTGAGGTGGAGATTCCCGCCCAGCGCTCCCTGTTGGTATACCGCCGTCCCCACCAGAATCAGCAGCGCAGGAACCATCAGCACGCCCCCGGCCACCGCCAGCGCCACGCCCACGCGGTACGGTCTGGCGCGGAACGGCACGCCCAGTTTCGTCAGGGGCAGCGCCCCGGCGCTCAGTGCCCCGATCAACGCGAAACCTGCCGTCACGGCCAGCGACGCCGCCAGAACCGCCACGTAGGCCCGCAAAAACACCTGTGCGTCAGGCAACGCCTCCACGGCAGGGCCGATCAGAAGACGGGCCAACAACAGGGTCAGGATCACTCCAAAAACGGCAGAAAAAACCAGAACTCGCATGGCGGGCCTCCTTTTGCGGTCTCCTGGCCCGGCGGCGTACCACACCAGACTCACGGTCAGCGCAAGTCCCGCCAGCGTCGCCAGCAGGGTGAGAACCAGGGTCCAGACAGGCCGCCGTTTGTCGCGTGAGGCCAGCCAGACCAGGGCGGTGGTGGCCGTGATTCCACTGATGGCCGCGAAGATGACCCTGAGCAGTTGGCGGTAGGAAGCGCTCACGCCTGGACGACTTGGTCAAAACGATGCTGGAAGAGGGAGAAGTCCCCGCTCCAAATGATCTTCCTGGACCCCCTGCCATCGGGAGCAGAGGGTGGAAAAGAGCAGGGTTCTCTCAATTCAACCTTTCCCACGCGGCTGCGGTTGGCGCAGAATGTCCTGCTGCTGATTCAGCGGGTAGACGATCAGCTTTTCTCCGTCCAGATCCTCGCCGTTGAGGTCCACGGCAGTGATCCGGCTGTTGCCATAGGTCTTGTAGTAAAACAGGCCCTCGTCTATGGACATGCACGAGCTGTAGGTGGTGCTGTCCATCCCGCCGTTCGGTAGCGCCACCGTGCCACGCACCATCGCCACACCGTCCAGAATATGGAAGAACTGCGAGACCCGTTCCGCCTCGGTCTCCGCGCCTGCCGCATGGGCTTTCAGGAAGGCGGCCTTGACGAATCTGGAGGGCGGCGAGGCATCCCCCGGCAACCCGTAAGCCCCCTGCCCCTGTCCCAGCGCCGTGAGAGGCAAGCCGTCCCAGGACGTTTCCTCTGGCTGCTCAGCGGTCACGCCCAGATACGTCCGCAGGTTCATCAGGTGCCACGCCGCCGAGGGGTTGTTGGTCAGCAAGCCAATGGGGTCCTCGGTGAGTTGCAGTCCAGCTTCAGTGAATTCAATCACCACCGAGCGTTTGCGGTCTGAGACCAGCCAGTGCAATTCGGCTACCGGCAATCCGTCCATCAGCGACAGCGCCATCAGGTTCAGGCGGGTCAAATCGTCATACGCCTCGTCCACCGTGGCGTAGCGGGAAAGTATCCAGGGAATCAACTCGTAGGCGGCCACGTTGAAATGGCCCTCCTTCTCCTCTGTGGCGTACTTTGCGAAACCGGGAAAGTAGGTGCCCGCCACGCCCAGCCCGCGCTCATTGACAGCCTCGGCGTACAGCGGATAGTCCTGGGCCACTGAACCCATGCCGATCATGGCGTACTTGACGGTTTGCGCAGCCTCCCGCTTGAAAGTCAGGGGATAGCCGCGCGGCGTGATGACCACCTGTTCGCCAAACGAGCGCTCAATATCCATATTTCTGCCGAAGTAGAAGCTGTCGTTCCGAACCCATGACATGGCGGTACACATGGCTGCTCCTGTCTAACAATGCTGAATGCGAGGCGACACAAAGATGGCACTACAGTTATAGATAGACGCCGAATCTATCCGCCGCCCCTCCCGCCGACATGGGAGAGAAGGAAATGTGCGTTCATTTACGATCTACCCACCAGCTCCCATCAGCAGCTACACAGCGAGTCAGCTCTGATCGGCCCTCAGATTCGCCAGATGAAACCTCAGCGCCCCAGTGTGATACGCGGCGTGCGCGACGGCCCCGAAGGCGATTCTCAGGCCATCTGGCGAGAGGGGAAGGTACAGCGCCTCATAGAAGTGCTGACCGGCGCGGGCCAGGGCAACGAGTTCCATTCGCCACGCCTGCGGACTGGCGAAACGCACGGTCCACGCATCGGCCTCGTCCGGGGGCAGGGCGTAGGGGTCTGCCAGTTGGGCGGCGGCCAGTTCCAGTGACTGCCGCAGATGCACGGTGATCTGCGCGGGCGTGGGGCGACCAGGGGCGGCGGGGGCACTGGCCTGAGCTTGTGTAAAAGCGTGGGCGGTTCGCAGGAGTCCCGCCTCGCCCACACTGAACAGACCCACGGCCAGCGGGCCGCCGTCCGGGCCGTACAGCACCTCGCGCAGCATCTCGCGCAGCAGTTCAGGGGTGGACATGCGGATTAGTGTAGGACGCGGAGGACCGGGGGATGGGAACGCCGTAAGCCGTTCGGCCCATGCCTGACAGCGCGGCGCGGCGTTACCCTCGGCCCAATGTCGCCTGACCTCAAGATGCACGCCGACGAAATCCACACCGATGCCGCGCTGGTGCAGAGGCTGCTGGCCGCGCAGTTTCCGCAGTGGGCCGGATTGCCTGTGCGCCGCGTCCAATCGTTTGGCACCGACAACGCGCTGTACCGCCTGGGCGGGAAAATGATGGTGCGGCTGCCCCGCATCGGCTGGGCCGCCGGGCAGGTGGAAAAAGAGCTGGAATGGCTGCCCCGGCTCGCGCCGCGCTTGCCCCTGCGCGTGCCCCAGCCGCTGGCACTAGGTCAACCGGGCGAGGATTATCCGTACACCTGGGGCATTTACCGCTGGCTACCGGGCGAGATGTTGTCATTGTCAGAAATGGCGGCGAGGCCAGAGCTGGCCCGGCAACTGGCCGAATTTGTACTGGCACTCCGAAAACGCGATGAGACTGACGCGCCGCGTGCAAAAAATCCAGCCCCCGAACTTCACGAACTGGACCCGCATGTTCGGGCCGCCATTCAAGCCTCGGCGGAGTTGCTGGATGCTGCAACGCGGGCGCAGATCACCGCCGTCTGGGATGAGGCTATAAAACTCCCCGGCTGGACGACTGCCCCCATCTGGGTTCACGGCGACTTGCACAGCAACAACCTCTTGTGGGACGGCGAAGGCCTGACCGCCGTGCTGGATTTCGCGTCGCTGGAACTCGGTGACCCGGCCATTGACCTGATGCCCGCCTGGAATGCGCTGGGTACGAAAGGCCGCCGCATCTACCGCGAGGTTTTGCAACCGGATGACGCCACCTGGGAACGCGGACGGGCCAGAGCGCTGGCAAAAGCCCTGTTCGCGCTGCCGTACTACCAGCACACCAACCCGGAAATCATGGAGCGGAGCTGGTACACGGTTCAGGAAGTATTGGCAGACACGTGGTAAGCCACCATGCCGATGCGCCCGCCCCTGCCTCTCCTCTATTGTGCATCCACGATGATCAAGATCTGAAACCTGCGCGGGTTCTCCGCCCTCTGAATCCATAGCCATCTGAAGGCATTGCACACCATTGCAAATGCGCCTGGGCGCTATTCTGAGGCCAATGACAGAACCCTGGAGCCACCCGCCGCGCGAACGATGTTCGGGCCTGGCGACGCTGAGCTATCGGTTTTGGGCTGTTCCTACAACCCACACCCCACCTCCCACAACCCAAAAAAGGATGTGACTTCACATAGATAAAGTTCTTGGAAATGTTTCTGGCCTGCGCCCCGCACAACTGAAATCACTGGGCAACCTGTACCGCCGCCGCGTGGAGCCGGGCCGCGTGGGTTCTCCCGAACTGGCCCGCACGCTGGCCGAACTGGCGCACGAGATTCGCCGCGAGGTCAGCGTCCTGATTGATCGCCGGGGACGCATCTTGAGCGTGTCCGTGGCCGACGCCAAGGCCGCCGAACTCCCGGCCATCCGTGCAGGCGAGAACCGGCTGGCGGGCTATCACCTGCTGCACGCGCATCCCAAGGGCGGGCCGCTGAGCAAGGGTGACCTCTCCGCGCTGTTTTTGAATCGGCTGGACGCAGTTTCGGCCATTGACGCGAAGAATGAGGGACAGCCCGGCCCGATTTACACCGCGCACCTGACCCCGCCCGGCACGATGGGCGAGGAAGAGGACTGGCGCATCCTGCCGCCCGTGCCGATCTTCCAGATTGATGATTTTGATCTGGGCGCACAGGTGTCGGCGCTGGAGGAAGAAATTGCCCGCGCCGCGCGCACCCGCGAGTCCAAGAAGGACCATGAACGGGCGCTGCTGGTGCAGGTGGACCAGGGCGAATTTGACGCCGAGGAACGGCTGGACGAACTGGTAGAACTGGCCCGCACCGCTGGGGCCGAGGTGGTGTATAAGGAACTGATCTTCCGCCGCAACCTGAAGGCCGGAACCCTGGTGGGCGCGGGCAAGCTGGAAGAGTTGACCAGCAAGGCGTATCACCTGGACGCCGATCTGCTGATCTTCGGGCAGGAACTGGGCGCGGCGCAGGCCCGCGAGATTGAGGCCGCGACGGGCCTGAAGGTCATTGACCGCACGCAACTGATTCTGGACATCTTCGCGCTGCACGCGCAGGGGGTGGAATCGCGCCTTCAAGTGGAGCTGGCGCAACTGCGTTACATGAAGCCCCGGCTGCTGGGCGCGGGCGCAAAACTCTCGCGCATCGGCGGGGGCGGGGGCAGCGCAGGGGCGGGCGCGATTGGCACGCGTGGTCCCGGTGAAACCAAGCTGGAGCTGGACCGCCGCCGCATCAATGACCGCCTGAGCTTTCTGGAAAAACAACTGGAAGGCGGATCGCTACGCCGCGAGGAACGCCGCAAGAGCCGGGAACGCAACGCTATTCCGGTGGTGTCCATCGTGGGGTACACCAACGCGGGCAAGTCCACGCTGCTGAACTCCTTCACGCACGCCACCGATGCCCCCCGGCGCGTGCTGGCCGCCAACAAGCTGTTCGCCACGTTGCGGCCCACCAGCCGTCAGGGCTTCATTGAGGGGATTGGCCCGGTCATCTTCACCGACACCGTGGGCTTTATCCGCGATCTGCCCAAGGATCTGACCCGCGCCTTCCGGGCCACGCTGGAAGAAATCGGCGACGCCGACGTGCTGCTGCATGTGGTGGACGCGGCCAGCCCCGGCGCGGACACCCGCCTGAGTTCTGTCAACCGCATTCTGGAAGACCTGGGCTTCCTGGAGATGCCCACAGTGGTGGCCCTGAACAAGGCCGACGCTGCCGAGCCGGACCTGCTGGCGCGTGCGATAGACCGCATGGACGGCGTCCCAGTCAGTGCGCTGAAAAATACCGGCATTCCTGAACTCAAGGAAGCGCTGGCCGACGCGATTGGACAGGTGCAGCGCCAGGAAATGGCACAGCGTGAAGAGGCGAAGGAAGTGGCAGCCCAGTACCGCTGAAGCATTCGGAGGAAAGGGAGGCGTGGGCGTTTGCTCCCGCCTCTTTTTCTTGCCCTCAAGACTTTGGACTGACGCCACCTCTCACCCGGATGTGACAGGCTCTGTCCCGATGTTTCGTTCGCGCCTCGCCTGGGTTTATCTGCTATTCGTCGTGCTGATCTGGGGGCTGGGCGAGTTCGTCGGGGAAAGGACGCTGCCCACGCTGCTGCTGGCCTACGCACCTGCCGTGCTGTGGCTGCTGCCCGCGCCCTTTGTATTGCTGTGGGCGGCACTGCGAAAACGCGGTTTTGCCGTGGCATTAGCTGGGGCGCTGCTGGCCGCGTGGGGTGCGGGCTTTTTACACTGGACGCCCCAGCAGAATGGAGGACTGCGGGTGCTGGACTACAACGTCAACAGCGGCTACAAATCCACGCCGGAGCGTCTGGCCGCCGTCCTCAAAAACGCCGACGCCGACATCATCCTGTTGCAGGAATCCAACTTCCAGCCTCCCGGCTATATGGAAGCGCTGAAGGCGGCCCTGCCCGGCTATGCGCTGCGCTCTGCGGTGGAGGTCATGACCCTGACGCGCCTGCCCGTCCTCTCATCGGAGACGGTGGACCTGCCCGGAAACCAGCGTGAAGTGCTGCTGACGCGCTTGCAATGGCGCGGGCAGCCGCTGAGCGTGGTGAATGCCCACCTGGGCACGGTGCAGGTGATGGACGCGCTGGCCGGGGACATGGCGTACCTGCAAGTCGCCCGTGACCGCCGCACGGCACAGGCACAGGTACTGAACGGGATCGCCTCTCAAAGTTCTGGCCGGCTGCTGCTGGGCGGCGATCTGAACACCCCACCACGCGGATTGATGTACCGTCAGTTGCAACAGGCATTCGGCCCGGATGCTTTTGCCCAGGCCGGACGCGGCCCCGGCTGGACCTTTCTCAGCCTGCGCGTGAGGATCGACCACCAGATGGCGCGTGGGTTGACGCCAACACGCGCCACTGTTCTGCCTGCGGAGGAAAGCGATCATCTGCCGCTGGTGGTGGAGTACCGGGAGGGAGACCCGAAATAACCAGCGCGCCTCCCCTGCCCCTTTACTTCCCGGCCAGCTTCAGAATCCGCCCGCTGCCGTATTCGGCCACGTAGACCTCGCCCGCCTCGTCCTCGCCGAAGGTGCTGGGGTTGTCCACCTTGCCCAGCGCTGCCTTGTCCCAGCTCTTGCCCCCGGTGGGCGCGGCCCAGACCGTGCCGGTGGCGAAATCGGCAAACACGTACTGGCCTTTCAGCGCAGGAATAGCCTTGCCCCGGTAGACGTAACCGCCCGTGATGCTCTGGCCCTCCGTGCGTCCGTACACCAGCATCGGGTCCACGAAGCCCTTGTCGGCGCAGCCCTTCTCGTAACACACCTGCCCCTCGCGCACACGCCAGCCGTAGTTCTCGCCACCCTTGCTGCTGGCGGGCTGAAAGTCCACTTCCTCGAAGCTGTTCTGGCCCACGTCCGCGATCACCAGACCGCCACCGTCCCGGTCAAAGCTGAAGCGCCAGGGGTTGCGGAGGCCATACGCCCAGATGTTGGGATTGGCCCCCGCACGGCTGGCAAATGGGTTTCCGGCGGCGGGCTTGGCCGCGTCACCCGACACGTCAAAACGCAGCAGCTTGCCCAGCGGACTGCCCAGATTCTGCGCGTTGTTCTTCGGATCGCCGCCGCTGCCGCCGTCGCCCAGACCCAGATACAGAAAGCCGTCCGGGCCGAAGGCGATCTGTCCACCGTTATGGTTGCTGTAAGGCTGCTTGGCCGTAAACAGCGTTCTGGCGCTGCCTGCCTCGGCACGGCTGAAATCGGGGGTGGCGGTGTAGCGGGCCAGCAAAGTATCACCGTTCAGATCGCTGTAATGCACGTAGAGGCGGCGGTTGGATTTGTATTCGGGGTCAAAGGCCAGCCCGATCAGGCCGCGCTCCCCGCCCGCCCGCGTCAGCTTCTGAAGGTCCAGAAAGAGGCTGTCCCGGACCTTGCCGTTCTCTATCAGGCGCACGCGCCCGTCCTGCTGCGCGGCGTATATGCGGCCCGAACCGTCCCCGGCGTGGGTCAGGGCGGTCACCTGTTTCAGACCATTGACGAACGGCTGGAAAGTGACGGCAGGCGCGGCCTGCGCGGAGGCCAGCAGCGCCGCAACGCTCCAGGCCAGCAGAAAACGGGAGTTGGGTTTAGACATGATCCAGTCTGACCCAGCCGCCACAGACCCGACTGTGATCCCTGACGCGCAGGCGTGAAGACGCCTTTACCTCTATCTGCCCTGCTGCACGGGATGAACCGACAGAATCGGGCGTATTCCAAACCTGGAGGTAACCCATGACCGGACCCTATGACCGTCCCCCCGCCCCGGCGACCGAACCCACCGACGTTCCCCGTCCCATGCCCGAGCGCATGCCCGGCGAAAATGGGACAGGCCCCATCATCGATCCACCTGTGAATCCCGACCTACCCGGAATGCCGGTTCCTCAGCCCACCGATAACCCGGACACGCCCGGCTTGCCCAGCCCGATGCCCATGCCCGCGATGTAGAGCAGGCAGCAGAAGAGGAGCCACCCCGAAATATGGGGTGGCTCTTCTTTTGCGCCGACTACTTCTTCAGGAAGTCCAGCAGCGCCGCATTCACCTCGTCCGGGAAGGTCCAGAGGACGTTGTGCGGGCCGCCCTTGATGACCACGTATTCACTGTCCTTGATCAACTCTGGCAGGCGTGCGCCCGTGGAGTCGATGGGCAGCACGCGGTCCGCGTCGCCGTGGACGATCAGGGTGGGCACATCGATCTTCGCCACGTCCGGGCGGAAGTCTTCGAGCCAGGTCGCCACACATTCCAGCGTGGCCGTGGCCGAGGCGCGGGCCGCGACATTCCAACTGGCGCGCACCGCCTCGTCGCTGATGCGGCTGCCGCTCAGTACGTCGGTATTGTAGAAATTCTTGAAGAAGTCCGTCAGGTACGCGAAACGGTCCTTGCGGATGGCATCCTCGATTCCGGTGAAGACACTGCGGTCCACACCTTCGGGGTTGTCGTCGGTCTTGAGCAGGAAGGGTGGGATGGAGCCGATCAGCACCGCTTTGGCAACGCGCGCCGAGCCGTACTTGCCCAGGTAACGCGTGACCTCCCCGGTTCCCATCGAGAAGCCCGCCAGCACCACGTTTTTCAGATCCAGATATTCAAGCAGGGTATTGAGATCGGCGGTGAAGGTATCGTAGTCGTAGCCCGCAGACGGCTGGCTGGACTGGCCGAAGCCCCGGCGGTCATAGGTGATGACGCGGTAGCCCGCCGCGAGCAGGGCCGTCTCCTGCCGCTCCCAGGAGTGACCGTTGAGGGGATAGCCGTGAATCAGGACGACGGGCTGGCCTGCGCCGTGGTCCTCGAAATAAAGCTGGATGGGCTGGTTGTTTTCCTGGCCGACAGTGATATGGGGCATATGAATCTCCTTTGATGACCGTCAGCCTAATGGGGCGCGAATGGCGGTGATGAAGGGAACATACACGGGCCTTACAATTTAACGTCGAGCCAAGTCAGAGCGTCTGACCGTTCTCCTTCAGCCAGCGCCGATGCATCTGCCACCCCGGCATGACGCGGGCCACATGCGCCCAGTAACGCGGCGAGTGGTTCATCTCCAGCAGGTGCGCGGCCTCGTGCAGGGCGACGTAATGCAGCACCTCCAACGGGGCGCGGGACAGCTTCCAGTGCAGGCGGATATCGCCCCGGCTGCTGCAACTGCCCCAGCGTGTGGTGGTCTTGCTGACCCGCACCGTACCCAGTCGATCCCCCGCGCCCAGCACTTGAGCGTAATACCTGAGCAGAGCGGTGTAGGGGGGTAGGCAGGCCGCCCGCACCCACTCTTCCAGCGCCTGTTCCGGGATTTCGACAGGCAAAAAGAGATCATTCTCCACGCGCAACGGTGTCTTGTCGCTCCAGACCAGCCGCAGTGTCAGCAGCTCACCCAGAAAGAGAAAAGGTGCGCCGTCCGTGTATTCCTGACGCCCTGTCCGGCACGCTGCTGACGGACGGGCTGCATACCGCATCAGATGGTGTTCCACCCACTCCCGCCGTGAGTCCAGAAAGTCCTCGAGAAAGGCCACGGGCACATGCACAGGCGCATGGATGGTCACTGCGCCGTCCCGCACCTGCAAGGCCACAGTGCGCCGCCGCAGGCTGCGCTTGACGGTCACGGGGACGCCGGAAATGGTCCACTGCGTTGGCAATTGCGCTGACATCCCCATCAGGAAAGCGCATCTGGGCGGGCGGCGGGGCGAGGCGGTTCACTTTCCCATGAAAAAAGAGGTGGGCACGGGTCTCGCAACTCCGCGCCCACCTCTGTCTGCTGCCGTTTACAACTGGTTGTAATTCTGGTTAAAGGTGTCGCACTTGTTGGGATCGCCGGTCTGGAAGCCGGTGGTAAACCACTTGATGCGCTGCTGGCTGCTGCCGTGCGTGAAGGAGTCGGGGACCACGCGGCCCGCCCCCTGGCGTTGCAGGTTGTCGTCACCGATGGCCTGCGCGGTGTTGATGGCGTTCTGCACGTCGGCCTGCGTAATTTTGGCCTGATCCTTGACGCGGTTGCCCCACACGCCCGCGAAGCAGTCGGCCTGCAACTCCAGACGCACGCTGGCCTGATTGGCCTGGGCCTCGCTGCGGGCGCTGCGTTGCTCGCGCTCCACCTGATCGGCGATGCCCAGCTCGTTCTGGACGTGGTGACCGACTTCATGGGCCACGACGTAGGAATACGCGAAGTCGCCACCGCCGCCCAGTTGACGCTGCATCGTGGAAAAGAAATTGGTGTCGATGTAGACCTTGTTGTCCAGCGGGCAGTAGAACGGCCCCGAAGCGCTGCTGGCCACACCACAGCCGCCCTGCGTGCCGCGCGTGTACAGCACCAGCCGCGCGGGGGTGTAGGTGCGCCCGGCCTGCTTGAAAATGCCGCCCCAGACCCCATTGGTGCTGGTCATGATTCGGTCCATGAATTGATAGCTCTCGTCGGTGGCCGCGCTGCTCTGGCTCTGGGCCTGTGCCTGCGATTGAGTCTGCGTCTGGGTCTGGGTCTGGCCGCCGTCCCCACCGCCCAGAATCGCGCCGGGATCAATACCGAAGAACATGGCCACCAGAGCGATGATCAGCCCGCCAATGCCGCCGATGGCAATCCCGCCGCCGGGCACGCCACCCCCACCCCGCCGGTCCTCGATGCCGCCGCCGCCGCTGGGAAGATTTTTCCAGTCCATAGTCGTCTCTCCTTGGGTGCCGGGCCAGCGCTGCTGCGGCCCTTCCATGCTGTGATTCGAGCCGTATTGTAGGCCGCGCGCGCAGAGCAGGGGCTGACGCGATCTTTAGGCAGAGGGGGACCGGAGAAAACTGATCCTCAGCGCACCACACGCCCAGCCCGCACCGCGCACACACGCACCTGCTGACCCTCGGCGTGCAGCGCCTGACCCGTGTCGTGAAGCTGCACCTCCTGCTGTCCCAGCGCCAGGGTGTAGGTCACGGCATGGCCCTTGAACTCGCGGGCCAACACGGTAGCCTCGATACCAGACCCGTCCGTGGTGAAGGCCAGATGCTCGGGGCGCACGCTGACCATTGCCGGGCCATCGGGGGCTGCCTCGCCCTCCAGTGCAATGTTGCCCAGCACGGTATGGGCCACCCCCGCCTGCACGGTGCCGGACAGCAAGTTGCTGCGGCCCAGGAAGGAGGCCACGAACGCCGTGCGCGGGCGCGCGTAGACCTCCTGCGGGGTGCCGATCTGCTCAAGCTGCCCGGCGCGCATCAGGGCAATGCGGTCACTGAAAGCCAGCGCTTCCTCCTGATCGTGCGTGACCAGGATGGCCGCCACGCCGCTGCGGCGCAGGATGGCGCGCACCTCCTGGCGGGTGGAGTGGCGCAGTTGCGCGTCCAGGTTAGAAAACGGCTCGTCCAGCAGCAGCAGCCGGGGGCGCGGGGCCAGGGCGCGGGCCAGGGCGACGCGCTGCTGTTGCCCGCCCGAAAGCTGATGCGGCATCCGCGACTCGAAGACGGTCAGGCCCACCAGAGACAGCGTTTCGCGGGCGCGGGGCAGCCGCTGGGCACGCGGCAGGCGGTTCAGGCCGAACAGCACGTTGCCCAGCACGCTCAGGTGCGGAAACAGCGCGTAGTCCTGAAACACCAGGCCCACGCCCCGGCGTTCGGGCGGTTGCGGGGGCGCGGTCATGTTGCGTCCGTCGATCCACACCGCGCCGCCGTCCGGCTCCTCCAGCCCGGCGATCAGGCGCAGGGTGGTGGTCTTGCCGCAGCCACTCGGCCCCAGCAGGGTGAGGAGTTCCCCTGGAGCAACCTGCAAATCCAACCTGTCCACCAATGGGGACAGGCCAGCGGCAGCGCGGCCCTGCGGGTGGAAATACTTGACCAGTCCCCTGAGTTCCAGCGCGAGTGGGGCGGAGAGTTGAGTGTCAGCCCCACCTGACTCCGGCGTTTGCCTGTCCATAACCGTCATTCAGTCCTCCTCATTCCCGTTCCCGCCGTAAAATTAACCCAGTCAGCACGGCCCCCACCGCTGCCAGAGCCAGCGCATAGGGTGCGGCGCTGGCGTACTGCGCTTCCTCGGTGTAGGACCAGACGTTGCGGGCCAGCGTCTCGAAGCCAATGGGCGACAGCAGCAGCGTCAGCGGCAATTCCTTGAGAACGCTCAGGAACACGAAGGACGCGCTGACCAGCAGCCCCGGCCCCAGCAGCGGCAGCGTGACCCGCCGCAGCGCCCCGCCGCGCGACACGCCCAGCACGCGGGCGGCTTCCTCCAGCCGGGGCGTGGCCCTCACCAGCCCGCTGCGAATGGGGCCGATGGCCTCGGCCACAAAATGCAGCGTGTAGGCGATGATCAGCAGGGGCAGCGTCTGGTACAGCGGCGGCGCGGCGCGCAGGACGAAGAAAATCAGCGCCAGCGCGAAGGCCAGCGGCGGCGTGGCGTAGCCCAGGTACGCGGCCCGCTCGATGATGCGCGGCCAGCGCCCGCTGAATCGGCTGCCGATCACGGCCAGCGGCAGGGCCAGAGCAGTGGTGGTCAGGGCCGCCAGCGCCGCCGCCCCCAGCGCGGACCTCAGCGCATCCAGCAGGCTGGGCCACGCGAACGGGCTGTTCTCCAGCCCCAGCCAGTACAGCATCGTGCCCAGTGGCAGCACCAGCGTCATGACCGCCAGCACGGCCACAAAGAGCCAAGCCAGCGGGCGCAATCGGCCCAGTTTGACGGTGCCGGGTTTGCGCGCGGTAGCAGGCGACACCCGCGAAAGAAACACGCCCCGCATGAACCGCGCCTCCAGCCACAGCGCCGCCCCGGTCAGCAGCAGCAGCAGCAACGCCAGCCACGCCGAATACACCCGGTCATATGCCGCCGTGTATTGCTGATAGATGGCCGCGCTGAAGGTGGGGTAGCGCATCAGGCTCACCACGCTGAAATCGCCCAGGGTGTGCAGACCGATCAACAGCCCCCCCGACAGCCACGCCGGACGCAGGTGCGGCACCGTGACCTGCCAGAACGTCTGCCAGCGGGTGCGGCCCAGCAATCGGGCGGCGTCCTCCAGCGCCGGGTCCTGCGTCCGCAGCGCGGCGTGCAGGTTCAGGAACAGATACGGAAAGGTGAACAGCGTCAGCACCAGCAATGCGCCCCAGAAGCCACTCGGCCCCGGCAGGCGCAACCCGGTCAGCGTGTCGATGGCCCCGCCCGCGCCGCCTGCCGCGATAAACGCGTAGGCCCCCACGTACCCCGGAATCGCCAATGGCAGCACGCCCAGCAGCGTGAGCAATCGACGGGGGCGCAGGTCCGTCCGCGCCGCCAGGAAGGCCAGCGGCAGCGCCACCAGCGTGGTGGTCAGCAGCACCGACGCGCCCAGCAGCAACGTGTTTCCCGCCAGCACCAGATTGCGCGTGCGGAACACGATCTCGCGCAGCTCGCCCGGCTCAGCCCCCAGGGCGCGCAACACCAGATAGGACAGCGGCACCAGCACGCCCAGCACGGTCAGCAGGGCGGGCAGCAATAGGAATGGGGGCAGTCTTCGGGTCATAGGCGGGGTGGCACCGGGCCAGCCAAGTGACTTTAACAGACCGGATTAGTCGGGATTGTCCCATGAGAGGAAAGGAGGCTATCCAAATGGGCTTGCTCGAAATCGCAGGGCGTGATGCTGTCAACTGAAGAAAGTCACGTCACCCGTTGCCGCCACGCCAACCACGACAGAACCACCAGCACCACTGGAGCGGCGATCAGGATGCCGTTGCTCAGGCCCTGCGAGATCTGGGCCTTGACTGAAATTCCGGTCTGCGGATCGGGCGGGGGCAACATCATCCCCAGCAGCGCGTCTACCCCTATACCAACGGCGATCAGCAGCAGGACGGCGGCCACACCCAGGCCCAGGCTGACCCAGACCGGTTCCAGACCCGCGTAGCGCAGCAACCGGGGCAGGGCCAGCACCGCCCCGGCCAGCAGACCCATCACCAGATACACCGCGCCGAAACTGCGCTCCAGGCTGCCGCCCGTGAACAGAATGCTGCCCAGCACGACGAGCAGCGCCACGAACGCCAGCACCGCCACGCCCCGCGCCAGGGTCAGCGGCAGAGCAGTCACCATCAGCAAGACCGCCACCGACACGCCCGCACCCAGCAGCAACCCCAGGATTCCCATACCGCAGTGGAGCATAAAAAAGCCCCGCGCCAGCGAGAACTGGAACGGGGTCGAATCGGAAGCCGGGGGTTATACGGATTCCGTCTGTTTCGCGCAGAAATCGGGACAGTGCCGATTTCTGCACTCCACGCCCGGAACCCGTTTTGTCCTTCTCGCTGTCTTGTCCAGAACAGCGCCCATGAGGACGCTTGGACGCCCGCTCGGATTTCCAGGTGTTTTCAACACCTTTCAATCGGAGTCCGTATTACAGCAGGCCAGCGTCCCGCAGCAGCTTCTGCGCCTTCTCGATGTTCTTGGGCAGGGCGGCGGGATCGATCTTGGGGCCGCGCTTGCTCACCTCTTCAAAGGGGCGCATGGTGGTGGGTTGCAGGATGTTGCCGATCACCGGGTATTCAAAGTTGACGCTCAGGAAGAAGGTCTGCGCGTCCTTGCTCACCAGATAGCTCAGGAAGCGGGTGGCAGCGGCCACGTTCTTCCCCGTCTTCAGGAGGCCCGCGCCCGTGGCATTGCCGAGGTTGCCGATGTCGCCGTTCTTGAAGAAGTAGGTGTCGATGGGGTAGTTCAGGCGGTTGACGCGCTGGATGTAGTAGTGGTTGGTCAGGCCCACGTCGATCTCGCCGGAGCGCATGGCTTCCAGCATACCCACGTTGCTGGTCTTGTAATCTTTGGGTTGCAGCGCCTTCATGCCTTCCAGCCACTGCTTGGTGGTGGCCTCGCCGTGCTGGGCGATCATGCCCGCCAGGAAATCCTGGAAGCTGGGGTAGGAAACGGTCCAGCCGATGCGGCCCTTGAGCGCCGTCATCTTGGGCAGGTCCAGCACGCTGGCCGGAAGCTGTTCGGGCTTGATCTTATCGGTGTTGTAGGCCAACGTGCGGAAGCGGACGGTGGTGGGCAGCCACGCGCGATCTGCGGGCAGGTAGTCCGGCGAGACGTTGCGCGTCAATGAAGTGCCCAGCTTGACGAATTTGCCCTCGCTCGCCAGTTCGCCCAGCGCGCCCACCGAGTTGCCCCAGAACACGTCGGCAGGGCTGCGGCTGCCCTCTTCCCGCAGGGCAGCCACCAGTTGCGCGTCGTTGCCGTAGCGCACGTTGACCTTGATCCCGGTCTGCTTCTCGAACTGCTGGACGATGGGTTCCACGAAGGTCTTGCCACGCCCGGAATACAGCGTGATAGACCCGGCGGACTGGGCCAGGATGGTCCCGGTGAGCAGCAGGGCGATGGTGGCGGTGATTGCGTTTCGCATGTCGCTAATCCTAAGTAAACCACTCGGGATAGTGAGGTATAAATGTCCCGACAGCGAGAAGGGTTATGTCTGCGCGCAACCTCAGCCTTGCATCATCATGCCTCCAACCAATGCTCAGTGACCCACCGATCTGCGCCGCCATACCAGCCCAATGGCCGCCAGCAACGCCAGCGGAGCGGCGAGACCCATGATCACAGGCATGGGAAGCACGAGGTCAAAGAGAACCGACCAGACGTTGCGCGTCTCCAGAATTGCAGTTCTCCGACTCTGAAGGATAGCCAGCGACAGCCAGTCCACAAAAGTAATGACGGCCAGCAGAAGCAGCATGGCGGCCTGTCCCAGACCCAGCGCCAGCCAGATCGGCTCCCGACCCCAGAACCGCAAGAGATGGGGCACAGCGAGGCACACACCCACCCCGACGTACAGGACAAAGATGTGCCAGTCGGTTTGTCGCTGGATCGCCGCTGATCCCATTGTGAGCGCTCATGGAGATCAGCCAGGGCACGCCTGGAACGATCAGCAGTGGCAACCACTTCGCACACCGGAGCGGCAGCGCCAGAACAAACAGCACAAGCGTGAATGTTGATCCCCAGCCCCAGCAGGTCCACCACATCCCGGAAAGCCACACCTCAGTTGACTACACGGCCTCTGCCCCGTGGCTGGACGACGAGATCTAGCGTTCTTCCAGCGCCAGTTCCACCAGACGGGTCACCAGTTCACTGTAGCCCAGGCCCGCCGCCTCGAACAGCTTGGGGTACATGCTGGTCTGGGTAAAACCGGGCATGGTGTTGACCTCGTTCAGGACCAGTTCACCGCTTTCTTCCAGGTAAAAGAAGTCCACACGGGCCAGTCCGGCGCAGTCCAGCGCACGGAAGGCGGTCAGCGCCAGTTCGCGCACGCGCCGGGCCACATCCTCGGGAATCGGGGCGGGGATGTGGACCTCGGCCCGGCCCTCGGTGTATTTGGTCTCATAGTCGTAGAACTCGGAGGCGAAACGCAATTCACCCACTGGACTGGCGATGGGAGCGTCGTTGCCCAGCACGCCCACCTCCAGCTCACGCGGTCTGCTGGCGGTCATGGCCTCCAAGATCACGCGGCGGTCCAGGCTGAAAGCCAGATCCAGCGCGGCATCCAGCTCTTCCGGGCCATGCACCTTGCTGATGCCCACGCTGGACCCCAGGTTGGCGGGTTTGACGAACAGCGGAAAGCCCAGCTCGGCAGCCCGCGCCCGCACGCCGTCCTGATCGGTACTCCACTCGCGGCGCACGGCCAGCCGCCACGCCACCTGCGGAATCCCCGCCGAGGCCAGCACCTGCTTGGTCATCACCTTGTCCATGCTGACCGCCGATCCCAGCACGCCACTGCCCACGAACGGAATGCCCGCCAGCGTCAGCAGGCCCTGCACCGTGCCGTCCTCGCCCATCGGGCCGTGCAGCAGCGGGAACACGGCGTCATAGCCCTCGGCACTGGCGACGCGGTGCAGCACCAGATCGCCGCCTGTGGCCGCCACGCCATTTTCCAGCGCCTGCCGGGTGTCGGTGGGCGGCAGCCAGCGCCCCTGCTTGCTGATCGCCACAGGGGTCACATCAAATTGATCACGGGGCAGGGCCGCCAGGACGCTGCGGGCACTCATCAGGCTGACCTCGTGTTCCCCGGACTGGCCGCCCGCCAGCAGCAGAATGCGCTTCTTCATCGGGGCGCAGTATGTCATGAGAGCAGCGGTGGGCTGAGCAGCGGGTTAGAGGAGGGCGAGGCTTCGCCGTCTAAGGGTCTGAAGGCCAGAAGGAGCGCCGCGTTCTCCGCGTTCCCTTCCCTATTCCTCTACCGCCTGCGCCCCGATCCGCCCGCCAATATCGCGCCGCATCTGCGCCCCCGCAAAGTCCACCTGGTCTGCCAGCGCATAGGCCCGCGCCAGGGCAGTGTTCAATGTCGGGGCGACGGCAGTGACGGCCAGCACGCGCCCACCGTTGCTCTGCAATTCGCCGTCTTCCATACGTGTTCCGGCGTGGAAGATGATCTCGCCGTCTCCCACGTCCGGCAGGCCCAGCGGCACACCGCGCACCGGATCGCCGGGATAACCAGGGGCGGCGAGAATGATGACCGCACTGGCCTCGTCGCTGAATTGGACGGTCTGCGGGTCCAGTTTCCCGTTCGCCGCATCCAGACAGTGCTGCGCGAGGTCACTTTGCAGCAGGGGCAGCACCGCCTCGGCCTCGGGGTCACCGAAACGGGCGTTGAATTCCACCACCTTCGGGCCGTCCGGCGTGAGCATCAGCCCGGCATACAGGACGCCCTGGAAGAGCAGTCCCTCAGCGCGCATTCCGGCCAGGGTGGGGGCGATGATGCGCGTCTTGATGACCTCCAGATCAGTGGCTGAGAGCGGAAAGGGGCAGATGACGCCCATGCCGCCGGTCATCGGTCCCGTGTCGCCCGCGTAAATGGTCTTGTGGTCCTGGCTGGGCGGAGTCAGGGCAAAGTGTTCGCCATCGGTCAGCGCCAGCACCGAGACTTCCTGCCCGGTCATGAAGTCCTCAATGACGGCGCAGGCGTCCGGGGCGCTGAAAATGTCTCGCAGAGCTGCCTCAGCCTCGGCCTGAGACTGGGCAATCGTGACGCCCTTGCCGGCCCGCAACGCCGCGTCCTTGATGACGGTGGGCATGGACTGACTGTCCAGATGCGCCAGCGCCCCCTCCAGCTCCGTAAAAGTGGCGTGCTGGGCGGTGGGAATCCCATGCCTGAGCATGAACGCCTTGCTCCAGCCCTTGTCGCCCTCCAGACGGCTGGCGGCCCGCGTGGGGCCAAAAGCGGGAATACCCAGCGCCGTACACGCGTCTACCACGCCCGCTGCCAGATACGCCTCCGGGCCGACAACCACCACGTCAGCAGACTCGCGCACGGCCAGTTCGGCCAGCGATTCAGCGTCCTGGAAGCTGTCCAGAATGCGGGCCAGCGCGGCGATACCGGGATTGCCCGGTGTACACAGCACCGTATGTCCCTGCCGCGCGCAGGTGTGGACGATGGCGTGTTCGCGCCCACCGCCGCCGATCACCAGGACTCTCACGGGTTGCGAACCGCTTTTTTCTGCCAGTAGCGCATCAGCCCCTGCACGCTCATCCACGGCGGGCAGGCGAAGTCATAGCGGGCGGGCAGGTCCTCGCCCTCGGCCAGCAACTCCTGCATCAGCACTTTGGTGTATGCCTCGGAAATGGCTTCAAACTCCTGCCCTGTTTCCATTCCAGCGCGAATACGTTCGGCGTCCAGTTCCATCTTTTCCAGCAGGCCGTCCCAGTGGGCGTCCTCGTGGGCATAGCTGCCGAAATGGGCCAGATGCAGGGTCTGGGCGTCCCGCTGACGCAACGTGGCAACGCTGTCCCGCCAGACCTCCAGATTGATGTCCGGCGGCGGCGTGGGCGCACGCGCGGTCTGGTGGGTGTCCAGCCGCACGCCGCCGACATCACCAACAAAGAGATCGGGGCCGACGTGGTAGGCCAGATGGTGAACCGCGTGGCCGGGCGTGTACAGGGCGTCCACACTGACGTTGCCGATCTGGAGCGTCTCGCCGCCCGCCAGCACGGTCATTTTCTCGGCGGGGATGGGCAGCATCTCGCCCCACAGGCGGTCCATCGCGTCGCCGTAGATCTGGGTGGCACTGGCCACCAGCCGTTCCGGGCTGGCCAGATGCTTCGCGCCGCGCTCGTGGACGTACACGCGCGCTTCCGGCACCCGCGAGAGTATCGTTCCGGCGGCCCCGGCGTGGTCAAAGTGAATGTGCGTGAGCAGCAAATGGCGCACATCGTCCAGCCCGGCTCCCAGCGCCTCCAGCCCGGCACTCAGCGCGGGCAATGTACTCGTGGGTCCGGTATCCACCACCGCCAGCCCATCCCCGGTGTCCAGAATGTATGACGCGATCACGCCGGGGGTGTCCTGAAAGTTCAGATCAACCAGATTCACGCCGTTCATGCTGCGCCCGAAACGCGTGCCACGGCCAGCAGGGCGGCGGCGGCGAACTGCACGAGGGCCACGGTCCGCAGCGCCCCCGCGTTCGGCGCACCCTTGAGCGGTCCCATGCTGAGCATCAGGATAAATGTCGCGCTGAGCAGGATGAACCCGCAGAAAAGCCAGAGAGCCATGCCCAACAGGATACGGGGTGGACGGTGCAGGAGGAACAGACGACGGTGAAAAGCTGGCTTGCGCTTACCTTTCGGGCATGGTCAGCGCGATCAGGGCGTCCCAGTCATCGGGCTGCTGCGTGTCGTCCAGCGCGGCGCGGTTGCGGCCTGTGAAGCCGCACTTCGCGCACTGGTGAACGATGATCCAGCCCTTCTTGCCGCTCTGCTCCGCGCCCACAGGAACCAGCAGGCCGTGGCAGGTGCTGGCGCGGTCACCGGGCAGCACATCCACATGCAGGCTGTGCAGGCACACGGGGCAGTGGTTGCGGACGCTGCCGTTGGTCAGCGGCAGAACCTCTGCGCCGCAGTTCTGGCAGGTAAAGGCGTTGTTGGTGCCCTGCACGGTAAAACGGCGGCTGGCAACGTCGGTCACGCCTTTCGCCTCATGGCACGCTGCCGCGCCTCCCAGCGGGAATCCAGAAACGCGCGGATCACGGCGGTGCCCACCAGCGCCGTGCCCAGCAGCAAGAACACCAGCCCCGCGCCGCTGACGATCCAGCCCTGCCACGCCACCGACCCGGCCAGCATGCCCACCACAAAGATCACCAGGCCCGCCAGCATGCACATCCCCACGGTCAGCCGCCACGCCCACACGCTGCCGCGCCAGACATTGAACAGCAGCGCGGCGGTGGCCACGGCGTACAGCAGATCGCGCCCCCAGCCTTCCGTCTGCCCCTGCACCAGCCCAGCCACAAAGGGCGTCACCGACACCATGAAAATGCCGACCAGGACCGCCAGCGTGGGCGTGCGCCCGGCCTCGGCCTGCCGGGGATCAAAGGGAGAGGAGGCAGACATCAGGCCCCTATTTCAACACGTCCGGGGCGGGACAATTGGAGTGGGCATCGCCTCCCCTGGCGCGACGTCCTTTCCAGATGCGGGGAAATGGTTCATGGGTCAGAGGGAGATGACGCGGATCGTTCCCTATCATCCCAACTTAAACCCTCAATAAACTTGACATGACCGCACTCAAGTTTCAGAATAGGGACAGATTGAACGTCCTGTCCTACTTCTATTCCACTGCCTATTCCCCGGAGGTTACCGCTTGAATCCCGAACGCTTTACCGAGGCGAGTGCCACCGCCATCAACGCCGCCCAGCAACTCGCGCAGGGAAGTGGGCACCAGACCCTGACCGTGGCCCATGTGCTGCGAACCCTGACTGACAACGACCCCGCCGCCCGCGCCATCACCGGGGCGGGGGGCGATATCCCTCAAATCCGCAATGCTTTAGATACCGAGCTGGATAAGCTGCCGCGCGTGCAGGGCGGCGGTGAACAGCTTTACCTCGATCCGGCGCTGAGCCGTGCGTTTGCAAAAGCCGACACCATCGCGGAGCAGTTTGGGGACAGTTTCGTGGCCGCCGACGCGCTGCTGCTGGCCCTGCGCGGCGAATCCAGGCTGAAAGAGCTGCCAAAAGAAGCCGAACTCAACCGCGCCATTTCGGGGGCGCGCAAAGGAAAAACCGTGACCAACAAATCCAGTGAAAGCCAGTTCGACGCGCTGAACAAATACGGCACCGATCTGACCCAGCGCGCGCGCGACGGCAAATTCGATCCAGTGATTGGCCGCGACGAGGAAATCCGCCGCGCCATGCAGATTCTGCTGCGGCGCACCAAGAACAACCCGGTGCTGATCGGTGAACCGGGGGTGGGCAAGACCGCCATCGCCGAGGGCCTCGCCATCCGCGTGGTCAGCGGCGACGTGCCGGAGGGCCTGAAGAACAAGCGCATCGTCAGCCTGGAAATGGGCAGCCTGCTGGCCGGGGCCAAATACCGGGGCGAGTTCGAGGAACGGCTGAAGGGCGTCATAGACGAGGTAGTGGCCTCTGCGGGCGAGATCATTCTGTTCGTGGACGAACTGCACACGATTGTGGGCGCGGGCAAGACCGAGGGCAGCCCCGACGCCGGGAACATGCTCAAGCCCGCGCTGGCACGCGGCGAACTGCACCTGATCGGCGCGACGACGCTGGACGAGTACCGCCAGATCGAGAAGGATTCGGCACTGGAACGCCGTTTTCAGCCGGTGATGGTCAACGAGCCGAGCGTGGAAGACACCATCAGCATCCTGCGCGGCATCAAGGAGCGCTATCAGGTCCACCACAACGTGGAAATCACCGACCCGGCGCTGGTGGCTGCCGCCACCCTCAGCGAGCGCTACATCACGGACCGGCAGTTGCCCGACAAGGCCATCGACCTGATCGACGAAGCGGCGGCCCGACTGCGCATGGCGCTGGAGAGCAGCCCGGAGCGCATCGATCAACTGTCGCGCCGCAAGCTGCAACTGGAAATCGAGCGCGAGGCCCTCAAGCGCGAGAAGGATCAGGACTCGCAGAACCGCCTGCTGGACATCGAGGACAGCCTCAAGGCGATTACCGACGAGTTGACCGAAGTGCGCGGGCGCTGGGAGGCCGAGCGCGGCGAGGTGGCCGCCCTGCGCGAGAAGCGCGAGACGCTGGACACCGTTCGCACCGACATCGAACGGGCCAAGCGCGACTACGATCTGCAACGCGCCGCCGAACTGGAATACGGCCAACTGCCGCAGCTTGAAAAGGATGTGCAGGATCTGGAGAAGAAGCTCAAGGGCGCGGAATTTGCCCACATGGAAGTGACCGAGGAGGACATAGCCGCCGTGGTCAGCCGCTGGACGGGCATTCCGGTGACCAAACTATTGGAAGGCGAGCGCGAGAAGCTGCTGCATCTGGAAGACCAGCTCCACAACCGCGTGATCGGTCAGGACCGTGCCATTACCAGCGTGGCCGACACCATCCGCCGGGCGCGCGCGGGCCTGAATGACCCGAACCGTCCGCTGGGCAGCTTCATGTTCCTGGGGCCAACCGGGGTGGGCAAAACCGAGCTGGCCAAGGCGCTGGCCGAGTACCTGTTCGACAGCCAGGACGCGATGGTGCGCCTGGACATGTCCGAGTACATGGAAAAGCACACGGTTGCGCGCCTGATCGGAGCGCCTCCCGGCTACGTGGGTTACGAGGAGGGCGGGCAGCTCACCGAGGCCGTGCGCCGCCGCCCCTACAGCGTGCTGTTGCTGGACGAGATCGAGAAGGCGCACCCGGACGTGTTCAACGTGCTGCTGCAAGTGCTGGACGATGGCCGCCTGACCGACGGGCAGGGCCGCACGGTGGACTTCCGCAACACGCTGATCGTGCTGACCAGCAACGTGGGCAGCCCCCTGATCCTGGAAATGCAGGCCAACGGCGACGACGCCAGCGAGATCCGTGACGCCGTGCTGGGCGAATTGCAGGCCCAGTTCCGCCCGGAATTTCTGAACCGTGTGGACGACATCATCGTGTTCGACGCGCTGACGCAGGCTGATCTGCACCGCATCGTGGACATCCAGTTGGGCGGTCTGAGGAGGCGTCTGGCCGAACGCCGCGTGACCCTGCATGTGGACGACGCCGCCAAGGACAAGCTGGCGCAGATCGGCTATGACCCGGCCTTTGGCGCACGCCCCCTGAAGCGCGCCATCGCCCGCGAGATCGAGACGCCGCTGGCCCGCGAAATTTTGCAGGGCAACGTGCCGGACAACAGCGTGCTGAACGTGGAGTATGTGGACGGGCACTTCCAGTTCGGGACAGGCGTTCTGAACTGAATACGTCCAGTCTCGGACGATAAGGCATCAAGCCATTCCTGAAATCGAGAAGCCGCACTGGAGGACATCCCCCCAGGCGGCTTTTTGCTGTCCCTCCAGCTCACAGCAAACTGATGTCCAGCCGCTTTTCCAGCACCTGCCGGGCCAGTTGATGCAGGCTGCGCGGATCGTATTCGCCCAGCTCCAGCTTTTGCAGCAGCGCCACCGACAGCCCGGCCTCACGCGCCAGCTCTTCCTGCGAGAAGCCCAGGAGCTGCCGCCGAGCGCGAACCACCAGTGCGCCGGGAAAGGGGGGCGAGGTCATACGCCATGATGCGCCGTCGCGGCCAGGAATGCGATACTCCCCGCATGGACGTTCTCGCGCTGTACCGACAGGCCGGGGCCTACCACGAGGGGCATTTTCTCCTTGCCAGTGGCCGCCACAGCCCTAAATTCCTGCAAAGCACCACCGTGCTGCAATACCCGCACCTGACCGAGCAGATCGCCGCCGCGCTGGCCGAAAAGCTGACCGATGCGGGCCTTCAGGCTGGCCTGATCATCGGCCCGGCAATGGGCGGTGTAGTCCTAGCCTATGAGGTGGCCCGGCATTACGGCGGCGAGGACGTGCGCGCCATCTTTGCCGAGAAAGACGGGAAAGGCGGCATGAAAATCCGGGAGGCGTTCACGATTGCGCCGGGCGAGGCGTTTATCGCCGTGGAAGACGTGCTGACCACCGGGGGCAGCGTGCTGAAAGCCGTGCGCGCCGCCGAGGCTGCCGGGGGAAGATGCGCCGCGATTGCCTGCATCGTGGACCGCCGCGCCGTGGAAGGCCCGCTGGAAGGCTATCCGCTGGTCTCGCTGACCCGTCTGGTCTTCGACACCTACCCGCCGGATGACGTGCCGGAGTGGCTGGCACAGATTCCGTTGCAGGAAATCTAGCGTTCAGCCAGGCGAACGTTCTCCCGCTAGCGCTCCAAGTCGATCTTTACGCCGTCTGCCGTCTCGTAACGCACGACGCCCAGGCCCGGCACAAAATACGTGGTCTGGGCGCTGATCTGCCCCCCCGCGTTGGTCTCGGTGCGGATACTGAACGCGTTGTATTTGCGGCCCGCGCCGTTGATGGCCGCTATCCCGGTGACAGCGCTGACGGACTTCAGCGTGCCCTTGCCGCTGGACCAGCGCTGGCCCGGCGTGAGCGGCGCGGGCGGATAAACATTGAGCGGCGCGGCATACCAGCCCAGCCGCCCGCCCGCGTTCACGCCGCGCAGCCAAACGCTGCCGTCCGGGCGGTATTCCAGCAGGTCCTGCGTGAAGGTCTTGCCCCCGAACTGGTGGCTGACTGGCACCACCCGCACGCCCCGGTAGGTCACGGCTGGCCCCACCACCTGCGTCTCGCCGTTGCTGTAGGTCCAGTGGGTGCCAGGCTTGCTAGGGTAATAATCGGGATAAGCATTGCCCTGCGCGGCGGCCCAGGCCAGAGCGCCCAGCAGCAGCGCAGGCAGAAGACGAAAGGCGGTCTGGTGGGCAGGCATCTGAGGATCAGCTTAGAGCGCGGACCTTGACGGTGTTCTGACGCGGGCGGAAGCGAGCCGTCCGCCTCCACTGTCCTATTCCTGATCCAGTCCCAGTTCGGTGCTGCGGCGGGTGGCCTCGATCACCGCCTGCATCAGGCCGCCGCGCACGCCCGCCGCTTCCAGGGCGGCCAGCCCGGCGATGGTGGTGCCGCCCGGCGAGGCCACCTCGTCCTTGAGCATGCCGGGGTGGGCGCGGCGTTGCAGCAGTTCGCCGCTGGCCACCAGCAACTTGGCCGCCAGCTCGTTGGCCAGCACGCGCGGCAGGCCCATGCGGACACCGCCATCGGCCAGCGCCTCGGCCACCACGGCGGCGTAGGCGGGGCCAGAGGCACTCATGCCCGTAAAGGCGTTGAACAGGTGTTCGGGCAGATCGTAGGCGTCGCCCACCGCCCCGAACAGGTGGTGCGCGAAGGCCAGATCACCCGCGTCGGCGGCCTCCTGCGGCCCGGTGATGGCGGTCTGCGACAGCCCGATGGTGGCCGCCAGATTGGGCATCACGCGCACCACCCGCTGCGTGCCCAGCCGCCGCGCCAGACTGGCCACGCTGACCCCGGCCATCGTGCTGATGTACCCGGCGTTCTCCTGCGCCAGCCACTCGCTGGTCTCCGGGAACACGCGCGGTTGCAGGCTCACCAGAATGCGCTGGGCATCTCGTAGGTCCGCGTGTTCGATCACCCGCGCCCCAGTCCGCGCGGCGATCTCCTGCACCCGCGCCATGTTGGCATCAATCAGGCCGATCTGCGTGGGCGCGATCCCGCCGCGCGAGGTCACACCTTCGAGCAGGGCCAGCCCCAGTTTTCCGACGCCGACGATGGCAAGTTCCATGCGCGGCAGTATAGGGGGGAGGCGCTGGGGCGCGGTTCAAGCGTCTAACCACTGGAAGTCTGAATGGATGAAGGCCGCGCGGCAGTTGGATGCTGAGGCGCTGTTCTCTCTTCCCCTCTCCTGGCAAAGCTGGCCGGACAAGGCGGGCGGCAGGACAGTCCCCGTCTTCAGCATGGAGACCTTCAGACCTTTAGACTCCTGCCCATGCTGGTCTACCACCTGCCCGGAACTTTTGAAACGCGCGAGGCGCACCTGGATTTACTGTGGGAGGCGGGCGCGACGGGTCTGGAGGAACGCGCCGGGCTGATCCGCGCCTACTTCGACGCCCGCACAGACTTAGATGCCGAGATCGCGGACGGCGAATGGCGAGACGAGGCCGAGCAGGACTGGCAGGCCCAGTTCAAGGCCACGCTGAAACCCGTGCGCGCGGGCCGCGTGACCATCGTGCCGCCGTGGCTGCGGGATGAGGTGGAGGCCGGGCAGACGGCGCTGATCATCGAGCCGGGCATGGCCTTCGGGACCGGGCACCACGCCACGACGCGCATGGCGGTGGAGGCGCTGTCCGCTCTGGATTTGACGGGCAGGCGCGTGCTGGACGTGGGCACGGGCAGCGGCGTGCTGGCCATCGCGGCGGCGCTGCTGGGCGCGGATCACGCCACCGGGCTGGACATCGATCCACTGACCATTCCCATCGCCATCGAGAACGCAGAAATCAATGGGGTGCCGCCGGGCCGCGTGGCCTTCGCAGAGGGCAGCCTGGGCCTGGGCGACGAATCCGACGAGACTTTCGATGTGCTGGTGGCCAACCTCTACGCCGAGTTGCACGATCTGCTGGCGGGTGAATATGCCGCCGCGCTGCGCCCCGGTTCCCCGCTGATCCTGACCGGCATCCTGACGGGCAAACTGGACCTCGTGCGCGCCGCGCTGGACCGCGAGGGCTTCGGCGGCGTCACCGTGCGCGAGGACGGCGAGTGGGTGCTGGTCACGGCCACGTCACCGCAGGCATGACCGACACGCGTATCCGTGTCCAGGAACTAACTCCGCAGATGACGCTGGGACCGCGCGAGGCCCGCCATCTGCACGTCCTGCGGCTGAGGGTGGGCGACGTGCTGCGCGTCTTCGACGGCCAGGGTGCGGAGGCTGGGGCCGAGATCATGGAACTGGAAGCGGGCCATGCCGTGCTGATCCTGGGTGCAGCGGTCAGTGGCGCGGCGGAAACCCCGTTTCCCCTGACGCTGGCGGTGGCGCTCCTGAAGGGCGACAAGCTCTCGGACGTGGTGCGCGCCGCCACCGAACTGGGCGTGGCACGGGTGCAACTGCTGGTCACCGCCCGCGCCGACGCCCGCGAGATCGGCGCGCAGAAGCTGATGCGTTTGCAGAGGGTGGCCGAGGAAGCCAGCAAGCAGTCCCGCCGCGCGGTGGTGCCCGAAGTCCTCACGCCCATCGCGCTGGCGGATTTTTGCTGGGACGGTCAGCTTTTCGTGGCCCAGCCGGGTTCAGCCGGACGGATCATGAATCTGCTGGACTGGTCCGCGCCCGTGAACGTCCTGACCGGCCCGGAAGGTGGCCTGACCGACGCCGAGGTGGCTGGACTCATTGAGCGCGGCGCATACGAGGTCACGCTGGGGCCACGCATCCTGCGGGCGGAAACGGCCCCAGTGGCGCTGCTGGGCGCGATTGCGGCGGCAGGCGAATAAGTTTTAGATCAACAGGCCGAGAAGTCTCGAACGCGCAATCCGCACTGTCAATCCCCAGGTTTCGCCAGAAAGCCTGCCGGAACCTCAGCCAGCGCCTGGGCCGACTGCGCCTCTTCCCCGACGGTGCGGGGCAGTGTGAAGCTGAATGTGGCCCCCTGATCCAGAGCGCTGCTGGCGGTCACGCGTCCGCCGTGGCGCAGGATGATGCGGCGCACGGTGGCCAGGCCGATCCCGGTGCCCTCGAAGTCCTTTTGCAGATGCAGGCGCTGAAAGGGACCGAACAGCTTGGCCTCATACGCCGGATCGAAGCCCGCACCGTTATCGCGGACCCACACCGTCCAGCCGTCCTCGTCCTCATCGGTCCAGACCTCGATCACCGGCTGGGCGGCGCGGCGGGTGAACTTAACTGCGTTGCTCAGCAGGTTCGTCATCACCTGCCGCAGGGTGGCGCGGTCTCCCGGCACGGTGGGCAGCGCCCCCAGACGCCACTCGATCTCGCGGCCTGCCAGCTCGTCGTGAACGTCCTGGCGGGCTTCGTCCACGAGCTGGCTCAGGGACACGTCCTCGCGGCGCAGGGGCTGGCGGGTGCTGCGCGACAGTTCCAGCATGGCGTCGATCATGCGGGTCATCTGGTCGGCGGCCTCGTCCAGCACGTTCAGGGATCGCTCGGCCTTTTCGGGCTGCCCGCTGTCCAGCGCGCGGCGGATCAACTCCGTAAAGCCCTTGACGTGGCGTACGGGGGTCCGCAGATCGTGCGAGGCGCTGTAGGCGAAGGCTTCCAGCTCCCCGTTGGCGGCCATCAGCTCGTCGTTGCTGCGTTCGAGCTGCCGGTAACTGGCTTCCAGTTCGGCGGCGGCCCAGCCGCGTTCCAGCGCCAGCTCCAGGCTGCGGCTCACCGCCAGGAACACCGCGCGTTCCTGCGGCTGCCAGCGCCGCTGCGGACTGCCGATGGCGAACATGGCAATGGGTTGACCCCGGCGCAGGTACGGATAGAAGCCCGTCACGCCATAGCCCTCACTGTGATCGAACCGCTGCTCTGCGGCGTCCCACTCGTCAAAGAACACCGGTCCACCCGCCCCGACTGCCGCCTGGAAACTGGGCGTGCTGATCGGCAACCCGGCGGCCAGCGCCTCGCGCAGCACGGGGTCAGGAACCTCGGCCAGCAGCGCCTTCCACAGTCCGTCCTGCAACTCGTAGTACCCGAAAGACCACTCGGGCAGCAGCTCCAGCAGCAGATCGCGGGCGCGCTGGGCGGCTTCCACGCGGTCTGTGCCCACGCCGATGGCCTCGGTCAGTTGCATGAAGGCTTCGAGGCCAAGCTGACGCTCGTGGAGTTCGGTCTGAATGCCGCGCTGCTGGGCACCCAACACGGCCTGATGAACGGCGCTGAACAGTTGGCGCTGCTCCGGTGTCCAGACCGACGCGCCGACAAGCCCAATGGCCAGGACTGCGCCGGGCCTGCCGTCCCGAAAATAGGGGGCCAGCGCCACCGCGCCGAACGCTTCGGTGAACGGCACCCGCTGCTTCCCGGCGTCCCAGTCTTCAAAGAACATCGGCCCACCCGCCTGAACCGTCTGGGCAAAGGGGGGCGTGTCCAGCGGCAGGCCGTGCCGAACCAGATCCAGAAACTCCGGCGACAGGCCGTCCGTCGTCTGCTGGGCCACCCAGCGTTCCCCCACACACCGGTAAAAGGCGGCCTGGAGTCCGGGAATATGGGCCTGCAAGACCTCCTGGGCGCTGCGGGCCAGCATTTCCAGATCAGAAATCGTGGCAGCGGCCTGGGTCAGCGCCATGAAGGTGGACAGGACCTTGATCTGCTGCTGCGCTTCGGCCAGCGCCTGCCGGGTGTTGAGCAATTCCTCGGATGTCAAAAGTTCCTCATGAAGCGATTGAAGGTGGAAATAGAAGTGGGGACAGCAACAGGATACCCCTCAGATGGGCGGGATGGCCTGAAGACCCGTGCCCAGCGCCGGGTCTGCCGCACCCGGTTCGCTGGGCACCAGTTGCCGCCAACTGTGAACGCCGCCCACCTGCACGGTCACGAAGCGCTCCAGCGCCCGCCACAGCGCCGGACGCTCTGACAGCGGCACCGGGGCGTCCATGCTGGCCCGCACCGTGCGGCGCACCACCCCGCGTAAGAAGTCCAGCGAGGTGGGTGGATACGCGGGCAGGCTGGCGCAGGCCGCGCACAGCATCTGACCACCCAGCGGGTCCGGGTATTCGGGGTCCGGCGCACCGCAGCGGGCACAGCGGGCGGTCTGCGGCACGATTCCGGCCAGCCCCAGCAACTTGTAACTCATGACCAGCGCCACCCATTCGGGGTCCGGCTGGTGCGCCACGCCGCGCAGGGCCGCCGCGAACAGCTCGAACGCCGTCTCGCTGAATTCGCCTTCCTGAAACAGCGCGTCGGCAAATTCGGCCATCAGGTGCGCGAAGGCGTGCCGCTCCGGCTCGGCCAGACTGGGCAGCGCACCCTCCAGCACCGCCTGCTTGACCGTGGCCAGATCGTTGTTGGGCGTCTGGTACACCTGCACGCCCACATGGTGAAACAGGTTCAGACGGCTGGCCAGCGGTCCGCGCACCCCGCCGCGCGCAATGGCCTTGAGCTTGCCCTGCGGCGTCAGCAACGTCACGATGATGTCGCCGGACGGCATCACCCGGCGGCGGATCACGATGCCGCTGCGGTTGGCGCTACGGAACTTCATGGCCGATCTCGCATCAAATTCTTCTGCGCCGAGTTTTCCTGCGCTGAGGGCCGCGTCACACTCAGCAGTCTAGGCGCTCCCGTCTGCGCCGCCTGTGCCGCTCTCCACGTTCCTGGCCGCGCCGGGCGGGTAAACTGACAGGCGATGAACGACCCGCGCCCACAGGAACACAGTGTCCGCGATCTGCTGCGGGAACTCTTTCCCGAAACGCACCGCGAACTGTTCGGCCCCCATGAGGGCGACGCCCTGCCCACCCTGGGCCTGTACCCGGTGGCCGATGGGCGGCTGGCGTTGGTCCACGGCGATCAACTGGCGGAATTCACCCCGCTGGACCCCAAGGGGAAAAATGCCCTGCACTGCGACTTGTGCCACTACACCCGCAGCCGCAGCGAGGCCGCCCTGTACCGCGTGGTGGTGGCCGCCCGCCGCAGCCGCTACGTGACCCTGTGTACCGCCACCGAAGCCTGCCAGGGCCGCGCCGGGCGCAAGGGGCTGGAGACACTGGCCGGGCGGATTTTTCCACTGGAACTGCCATATACGGAGTAGGAGTCACTTCGGGATTGGGACGAATAACGTGGAAGGCAAACCCTCTCCTGCGGAGCTGTGCCAGCCAGTCTGTTCCCCTCAGAAGGGAGCCAGGGAGCGCGACTGGCCGGACAATTTCGCGACTCTTGCCTCCCTTCTAAGGGGAGGTGCCCCGGAGGGGCGGAGGGGTTAAACCGTGGTGGCCACCCATAAATCCACCCTCAGCAGTTTGACCCTTCCCCTCCGCTAGCCTGCCCGCATGACCGAACCCAATACCTCCCACGTCCCCGTGACCGAATGGGCCGCCCTCGTGCCGGAACTGGATGTCAGCGATCTGGCGCGCAGTCTGGACGTGTACACCCGACTGTTCGGCTTCACCGTCAACTACACCCGCCCCGGCTTCGCGTATCTGAGCCTGGGGCGCATTCAATGGATGCTCTCGCAGATTCGCCCAGAGGGTTCCTGGCAGACCGGCCCGCTGGAGCCTCCCCTGGGACGCGGCATCAACTTTCAGATTCAGGTGCCGGATATCGACGCGCTACACAGGCGGCTGGAGGCCGACGCCTACCCCATCTTCGTGCCCATGAAGACCTCCGTGTATCTGGAGGGCGACACCGAACACCAGCAGCGCGAATTTCTGGTGCAGGACCCGGACGGTTATCTGCTGCGTTTCACGGACTGAAGTTAAGCCCCGGCTTTGGCCAGTCGGTCCTGTAGATCAGCACGCACCCGCACCGCCAGCGGAAAGTTCAGGTACGCCTCCAGCTTTCTGGGATCGGCAGAGCGTTTGTAATGTAGGGCGAACAGATCGCCGATGCTGGGGGCGTCTACTGGGCCAGGAATCAGGCGCACGCTGTCGCCCGGCCCCACCTCGCCGCCGCGCAGCACACGGGTGTAGAAGCCGGGACGGGCCAGCCCCTTGAACTGCTTGACAAAGGCCGGATCGCCCACGTGTGCCGCCAGCGTGGCGCAGGGAATGCGCGGGGCGGTGACTTCCAGCAGCACGCCGCCCGTCTCTCCGAGTTCCAGCCGGTCCCCCACGCGCATGGCGGCGGATTCCAGCCCGCTGATCAGCAGGTTCTCGCCGAAGAGGCCGGGGGGCAGCGCCCGCCCCAGTTCGGCCTCCCAGACGTCATAGTCCTCGCGGGTGTAGATGTACACGGCCTGATCGGGGCCGCCGTGGTGGCGCGTGTCCATCACATGGTCTCCCTCCAATCCAGCTTCAGCAATCTGCACGCGGCCCGGCAACGGACGCTTGTCGATGCCGCTGATGTGCGGGCGCTCGCCAATCTGGACAGGGGCAGGCTGACCAGCATTGACGCTCTGAATCTGGCGATCTGGGGCAGTCATGGGTTCCAAGCTATCAGGAGTGGTGAAGGCACCGTCAGATATGGCCCGGACGCGCCGCCTAAGCTGTGCAGGATGGGCACGCTGCTGTTTTTCCGGGTCTTTGGCGTGGCGCTGCTGCTGGGGCTGCTCCTGACGCTGGGGGCGGGCGTGGGCATCTCGCAGGCCGTTCCGGGTACGCCGCCCCTGACCCTGCTGAGCGGCCCACTCTCCCCCCCTGATCTGGCCGCGCTGGATGGACTGGCAGAGGTGGCTCCAGCCCTGGCACCCACTTGCCCTGAACCACAGGCCCCGCTGGACCGCGTGCTGTATGACCACCTGCGCGGCCAGGGCGCGGCGCTGAGCTGCGGCAACGCCTTCGTGGGGCTGATCCACTTTCCCAACGACGACTCCGGTCTGAGTGGACAGCCCCCGGACACGCTGGGAGGCTTCAGCGTGATGGCCCGCCAGATCGAGGGCGCACGGCACGAGGTCCTGCTGGCCAACATGCTGTGGGACGACGGCCCCGGCTCTCCCGGCGTGCTGCTGGCCCGCTCCATCGCGCAGTTGCGGCGGCAGGTGGCCCAGCACCCTGAGCGTTACCCGCAGGGCGTGACCGTGCGCCTGATGTTCGGCAACAGCGTGCGCCTGGATAGCCTGCTGGACCCCACCAGCAGCGTCTACAGCGCCGCGCAGCAACTGCTGGAGGCCGGGGTGCCCCTCTCGGGCGATCCGGTGCCGGGCTTCACGCTCGCCCTTGCCAACTACACCTACGCCTACCCGCACAACCACCTCAAGGTGCTGGTCATCGACGGGCAGGAAACAACAGCGGGCGGGGCCAACATCAGCTTCTTTCATCTGCCCGCCAGCACCCCTGGCGGTCTGGACCTGACCGATCTGATGCTGACGCTGAGGGGGCCGGTGGCGCGGCAGACGGTGGCCGCCTTCCGCGATTCCTGGCTGCTGAGCCGTCCGCTGCGGTGTCGGGCGGGCGTCACGGTGGCCGACTTACACAAAGGCTGCGTGCTGGTAGACGCCGGGGACCCTTACCCGCTGTTCTACACGGCCCCGCCTCAGCCTGCGGGAACCTCGCGCGCCTATGGCCTGTACCGCCGCGCCGGGTACGAAACGCAGGACTCGGCCTTGCCCGCCCTGTTCGCTGCCGCCGGGTCCAGCATCGACCTGATGCAGTCGCAGATCAGCGGCACCGTGCAGTGCAGCCTGAGCCTGACCGCGCCGGGCGGCTGCCCCTTTCCGCAGGAGGTTCTGCCCGTGTGGCAGGCCATCGTGGGCGCAATCCGCGAGCATGGGGTCCGCGTCCGCGTGGTGCTGGACCACGATCCACTGCTGCAAATCGAGCCGCTGGCGCTGCTGTCCAGCCTGTGGGAGCAGCTCAAGCCGCTGGGCCTGGAAGACCACCTGCAAGTCCGCTGGTCCGGCACGGCGGGCGGCATGCACACAAAAGCCGCGTTGGTAGACGACGCGATGGCGACGGTGGGCAGCCTCAACCTGCATTTCTCGTCATTTGGCGATCACGGCCTGAACGAGTACACGCTGGCCACCAGTGATCCCGCCGCATTAAAAGCAGTGCGGCAGGACTTCGACTTCGAGTGGGCAAGGGGCAAACCGTTTGAATTACCGTACTGGCTGCGGCCCTGAAACTCAGGCGCTGAGAACCCCGCTATAGATGTTATCCAGGCTCAGGCTACGGCCCAGGCAAGGAATTTCAACTTCGCCGCTTCCAGCAAGTTCGGCCAGATTCCACTTCTGCCCGTCCCGCCCATACGCATAGACTCGCCGCTCGTCCTGTTCGACGATCAGGTACGTTTGCAGGCTGGGAAGGGCGGTGTACATGGCGTATTTCCCCACCCGATCATTAGCAGCGGTGCTGGGCGAGAGGACTTCCACCAGCAGACACGGCGCGGTTTCGGTCAGACGTTCCATCTTGCCGGTGTCGCAGACCAGCATCACGTCCGGGTAGAAATAGCTGCTGCTGGCCTCAATGCTCAGGCGCATGTCGGACTGATGGATGCGGCAACCCTCTTTCCTGGCTGTGCCGTACAGAGTGCCAAAAATGTTGCCGCTGATCAGCGAGTGCGGCATTCCCACCCCCGCCTGCCCATGCAGAGGGTACACAAAGCCGCCCACGTACTCGCGCTTGCAAGAACTGAGTTCCTCAGTGCGCAGGTACTCTTCAAGGCTCATGGCTTTGAGGTCCGGGGCGCTCACGCCTCAGCCTATTCCCATTCAATCGTGGCGGGCGGCTTGCCGGTGATGTCGTACACCACGCGGTTGATCTCGTGGACCTGATTGACGATGCGGTTGCTCATGGTGGCCAGAAATTCCCAGGGCAGGCGCGCCCACTCGGCGGTCATGTAGTCGTCGGTGGTCACCGCCCGCAGCGCCGCCGTGTAGCTGTAGGTGCGCTCGTCGCCCATCACGCCCACGCTTCTGATCGGGGTCAGGATCGCCAGCGCCTGAGAGCAGCCGTCGTACAGCCCAAATTCACGCAGGCCCGAGATAAAGATGTCGTCCACCCGGCGCAGGATGTCCATCTTTTCCTCCGAAATCGCGCCCAGGCAGCGGATTGCTAGCCCCGGCCCCGGAAAGGGGTGGCGCATGCGGATGTGTTCGGGCAGGCCCAGCAGGCGGGCAATCTCGCGGACCTCGTCCTTGAACAGCGTGCGGAAGGGTTCCACCAGCTTGAAATTCAGGTCTTCGGGCAGGCCGCCCACATTGTGGTGGCTCTTGATGTTGGCCGCGCCGGATTTGTCGGACTGAAGGCCACCCGCCGACTCGATCACGTCCGGGTAAAGGGTGCCCTGGGCCAGAAAGTCGAACGGGCCGTGTTCCTGCGCCTGAATGGCCGCCTCGCGCTCGAAGGCCCGGATGAATTCGCGCCCGATGATCTTGCGCTTCTGCTCGGGGTCCGAGACGCCCTCCAGCGCGCCCATGAACTCGGCGCGGGCATCCACCGTGACCAGATGTACGCCCAGCGGGATCAGCGCGGCTTCCACCTGTTCGCGTTCGCCCAGGCGCAGCAGGCCGTGATCGATGAACACCGCCGTCAGGCGGTCTCCCACCGCCCGCGCCAGCAGCAGCCCCAGCGTGGAACTGTCCACACCGCCGCTGATCGCCAGCAGCACGCGGCCCTCGCCCACCTGTTTCTGCACGTCCGCAATCAGCTCGTCAATGATGTGTTCGGCGGTCCAGTCGCGGGCCACGCCGCAGATGGTCAGGAAGTTGCCCAGAATCTGACCGCCCTTGGGGGTATGGACCACTTCCGGGTGAAATTGCAGGCCGTAGCGCCGCGTCTGCGAGTTTTCGATGGCGGCGACGGGCGTATCCGCCGTTTCGGCAATGACCTCGTAGCCCTGCGGCAACTGGGTCACGCTGTCGCTGTGGCTCATCCAGGCGACGAATTCGCCGCTGATCCCCTCGAACAGTTGGCCGCCGTAACGGGTCAGGTCCGCCTTGCCGTACTCGCGCTTGCCCGCCCGTTTCACGTCGCCGCCTGCCTCGTGGGCGAGGTACTGCATGCCGTAGCACACACCCAGGAGCGGGATATCCAACTCCATCACGCCGGGGGCGGGCCTGGGAGCAGTCTCGTCGTACACGCTGCTGGGGCCGCCCGACAGCACGATGCCCTGCAGGCTTTCCTGCTGAATCCGCTCCAGCGAGGCCGAGCCGGGCAGAATGACGCTGTAGGCCCCCAGCTCGCGGAACCGCCGCGCGATCAGGCGGGTAAATTGACTGCCGAAATCCAGAATGACAACGCTCATTGGGGCCGATTGTGCCACGAAGGGGCGGGGCGCGGAGGGGACTCTCTTCCTCCAGTCAACAAGCCAGCCTTCAGTAGCCCCGGTGCGTCACCCGCCCGCCCGATTCTTCCAGCCAGTCCGTGACTGCCCCCACCGCCGCCTTGACCCCCGGCGTGATGATCGGGCCGCCAAATTTGGCGAGGCGCACCAGATGGCTGCCGTCCTCGCGCCCGGAAATGCCGATCAGCACTTCCTGCGTGAGTTCCCCCTCCACCACATGGGCCAGCGCCACCCAGCCGTCCCGGCGCAGGCTGGCGTACAGGTCCAGCAGGATGACGGTCCAGCCGCCCGCGCGGGTCGTGCGCTTCTCGAAGGGCTGGCCGGGAGCAGCGGGGATAAAGTCTGCGGGCAGGGTCAGAATGGCGTGTGGCACGAGGTCAGGGTCCTCCGGGTAGGGGTGGATGTCGCCGTGCGGGACAACCGGGTGGGCGGTGGGCGTGAAGCGGGCGTGCTGGGGGCTGAGGCCCAGATCACGCCACTTGAGGGCATATTTGGTCTCCAGCGCGGCGGGCGGCGGTTCGGTCAATACCACGTTCATCACGCCGCTGTCCCGCGCCGCCGCGCACGCGAAATCGAAATACTCGTCGTGATCGGTGGTCAGCAGCACCGCGCCGCCGGGCTTCAGGCGCGAGGCCGCCTGTTCAAAGAACGGCACGCGCAGCAGGCGGTGGTCCAGATGCCCGGCTTTCGGCCAGGGATCGGGAAAGTTGACGACGATACTGTCCAGGCCACCATGCGGCACCACCTCGCGCAGCAGCACGTCGGCGGGCAGCTTGGTCAGGATGGCATTGTCCAGACCCGCGTTTTTGAGGCGACGCTGGGCCTTGAGCAGCGAGACGCCCGACAACTCCACGCCCAGATAATTGGGGGCAGTCTCGAATGTGGCGGCGTAGTGCGGCCAGAAGCGCCCGTCCCCGAAGCCGATTTCCAGCACCCAGGGGCGCTCTGGCGTCTGCGGGTACAGGCGGGAGGGGGCGTCCGGGAAATGAAAGTCCCCAAGCGGAGAGATCATTCCTGAACCACGCCCGCCGCCAGCAACTCATCCGAGAGGCGGGCGGCGTCTTCCAGCACACTTCTGTACGAACACTCGGCGGGCAACACGCGGCCCACGGCGCGCACGCGGTCAAAGCGGGTGAGCTGAAAGCCGTCCAGCTCACCGGGCGCGGGCGTCAGGAAGCGCACGTCGTAGGGCGGTGCACCCTCCACCGCCGCCGCCGTGGCCTCCGAGCCGATCAGGAACACGCCGGAGCGGGCCAGATCGTCGGCCAGGAAGTCGTAGGCCACCTCCGAGAGTCGCCCGGCTTCCTCCATGCTGTCGCCGATCAGCAGACGGCCCTTGAGAAACGCGCCCACCGCCAGCACCACCTGACGGGCGTGCAGTTTCGGGCCTTCCCAGGTGGACAGCACCATCTCGTCGTCGGTTTCATCCAGCTCAGTCACGGTGCTTTGCAGCAGATGAATGCCGGACGTTCCCTCGATCTCCGCCTTGAGCTGGCGGTGAAAGGTCCAGCCGTCGGTGTCGGGGGCGATCCCATCACGGATCAGGGCGAAGACGCTGCCGGGCGGGAAATCGGCGTCGTCGATGGTCGGCGCGTACAGGTTGCCCAGATGGTCCAGCGCCTGCGAGACCAGCAGCACGTCCGCGCCCGCGCGGGCCAGCCGCCAGGCCAGCTCGGTTCCGGCCAGGCCCGCGCCCACCACGGCCACGTCGTACAGGTGGCCCGGTTGCGGCTGGCTGCGGGGTTTATCGGGTCCAAACATCACACGGCGGAGTGTAGCAAGCAGGATGCGGGCAAAAGAGGCGACGGCGATGTCCAGCGCCGCGCCCGCGCCCCCGCCCCGCGCTACAGTGGCCCCACTATGTCCGAGTCCATCAGCATCAAGCAGACCATCGTGGTCCGGTCCCGCCCAGACGTGCTGTACCGCCTGGCGCTGGAACCGCGCCGCCGAGTGAAATGGGATCCGAACCTGACCAGAGCCGAGTACGAGGCCGAGGGAGGCCGACTGGCCAACAACGCCCTGGTGCGTTTCAAGTTCTCGCGCAAGTTGCTGGGCCTGAGTTTCACCGCCAAGTACGGCCAGTTGCAGGCCCCCCAGCGCGGCGGCTGGGAAAGCGTTCGCAACGTGGGGCCACTGGAGAAACTGACGCAGGCGTGGCAGTTCAAGCCCATGCCCGGCGGCACGGAAGTCACCCTGAGCATCAATGGCCGCATCCGTTACAAGTGGATCAGAACCCCGGTGGAGCGCGTGCTGAACAACATGGTGATCACCACGCTGGTGGAATTGCAGCGCACCGTGGACGCCCAGGGCGCGCAACTGATGGAAGACATGGGCCGCGAGATGGCCGAGAAGCAGAAGGCCGAAGCCAAGGCCGCCAAGGAAGCCGCGAAGGCGAACAAGGGGAAGAAAAAGTAAATAGTTGATGGTTGAAAGTTGATGGAGGAGGCGCAAGGCTGGCCCAGCAAGCCACGTCGAGATAAATCAGACCAGAGGAAGGCGTGTCCGATACCGCGCGTCCGCCAGCACCACCGAGGTTTCCACCTGCCGCTCTGGAATGCTCCAGTACGTGCGAAGAAGGCGGTTTTTCTCCTCTTCCGACACCACGGAAAAGCCATGTTTCTGATAAAAGCCGATGGCCCAGGCGGCAGCGGCCCAAGTGCCGATCAGCACGGGCTTTTCGGTGGAACCCAGCAATTCTCGCAGCAGCTTTGAGCCCATGCCACCGCCCCGCTGACGGGTGGCGACGTAGGCGTGGCGGATCAGCTTGACCTCGCCCCGGTCCTGAATGCCCATCACGCCAGTCACCTCGCCGCCGTCTTCAAAACACAGGAATTCCACGCCGTCCGCGATCTGCTCGCTCAGTTCCTCGCGCGGCATGTACGGCTCGTGCCAGCGGTCTGCGGGGATGATGCCCCGGTACGCCTGCGCGGCGTCGTTGATGATCTCGTGGATGCGTTCAAAGTCGGCGCTGGTGGCGGGACGGATCATGCTCTGGAGTTTACCCGGCGTCCACCGAGAGCAGCAGGACACTGCCCTCCTTGGTATCGAAGGCCATCCAGGATTCGCCCGCCGACACGCGGTAGCCCTCGCCGGGGCGCAGGCGCACGAAGTTGTTCTGGGGCAGATCAACCACAGCCTCACCGCTCAGGCAGATCAGCCAGCCCGTCACGGCGTCGCCCGTCAATTTGCCGCTCAGATTCAGCACGCGCAATTCGCCGCCGGGCAGGCCCACCCATTGCCCCGGCGAACTCTGGGCGAGGCGGGTCAGGTGCAAGGCCTGCGGAACGGCGACTCTTTCGCGGGGCATCGCCCTACTCTCCGCGCGCCGCCTGATTCAGTTTCTTGCTGGCTTGCAGGGCCATGCCCTTGGCCTTTTTCACGTCCAGCCCCAGTTCGGGGGCCACGTCGTCCACCTTGCGCCCCAGTTCGCGGGTGGCAGTGACCAGTTGCTGCTCCTGCGCGGACAGCACCTTCAGATGTGGCTTGAGCTGCGCCCACGTAAAGGTGGGCTTGGCCGGGGCTTTTGCGGGCGCTTTCCTGGCCGCCGTTTTCGAGTTGGGTGCTTTGGTGGCCGTCTTTTTAGCAGGAGCCTTCTTAGCCGCCCCAGCCTTCGCCGCCGCCTTACGGGGCTTGCCTGCTTTGGCCTTCGGTTCCTTGCCGCGCTCCTCCAGAATTTCCAGGGCGCGTTCGGCGGTCAGGTTGTCCTCGGACTCCCCCTTGCGGAGGGTGGCGTTGCGTTCGCCGTCGGTCAGGTAGGGGCCGAAGCGCCCGGACTTGAGGACGATATCGGCGCGGCCCTCGTATTTATAGGTGCTGAGCGGCGGCGTGGGCGAACGGCCCTTGCCAAAGCGCGGTTGCAGGAACAGCGCCTCGGCCTCGGCCAGTGTCACCGTGAACAGCTCCTCGTGCGCGGTCAGGCTGCGACTGTCGTTCGCGCGCTTCAGATACGGGCCGTATTTGCCGTTCAACGCCCAGACTTCCTCACCCTCGGAGGTGCCGACGAGCCGGGGCAGGCTCAGGAGTTTCAGGGCGCGGGACAAGGTCAGCGTAGCCAGATCATCGGTAGGAAACAGGCTGGCGGTACGAATTGGGGGATTCTCAGCACCCAGCGTGACATAAGGCCCATAACGTCCGGCGCGGGCCACCACGGGATGTCCGCTGGCCTCGTCGATGCCCAGGGGACGGTCCCCGCTGGGGCGACTCAGGATCTCCTCGGCCATTTCCAGATTCAGCTCGTCGGGCGCAAGTCCTTCGGGCAGATTGGCCTTGTCCTCGCCGCGCTGCATGTAAGCGCCGTAGCGCCCCACGCGAACCTCGATGCCGCTGCCCTCCAGCCGGGGGACGGCGATGGTGGCGATACTGCGCGCGTCAATCTCGGCCATCTGGCGGTCAATCAGCGGACGCAGCGCCATCCCCTCGCCCCCGACGCCCAGATAAAAGCGTTGCAGGTAAGGCACGCGCTTGGCACGGCCCCCCGCGATGTCATCCAGATCCTCTTCCATCTTGGCGGTGAAGTCGTAATCCACCAGATTGCCGAAATGGTGTTCCAGCAGCGCGGAGGTGGCAAAGGCCGTCCAGCTCGGCACCAGCGCCTGCCCCTTCTTGGTGGCGTATCCCCGGTCCTGAATGGTGCCCAGGATGCTGGCGTAGGTGCTGGGGCGGCCAATGCCCGCGCCTTCCATGTTCTGAACCAGACTGGCCTCGGTGTAGCGGGCAGGGGGCTGGGTTTCGTGGCCCTCGGGCTTCACCGTCTCGGCGGTCACGCGCTCACCCTGTTTCAGCGGCGGTAGCGGCGTCTCACGGTCTTCCAGCGCCGCGCTGGGATCGTCGCTGCCCTCCACATAGGCGCGCAGGAAGCCGGGGAAATCGATGGTGCGGCCAGAGGCGCTAAGGCCGACTTCCTCGCCAGCCCCTCCTGAACTGCTTCGCGCCTTGCCGCCCAGACGCACGCGCAGGCTGCGGCCCCGTGCATCCGCCATCTGGCAGGCCACGGTACGCTTCCAGATCAGGTCGTACAAACGCCATTCGTCGCCGCTCAGCTCACCGCGCAGAGAATCCGGCGTGCGGAAGCTGCTGCCAGCGGGCCGGATCGCCTCGTGGGCTTCCTGGGCATTCTTGGCCTTCTTGGCGTACACACGCGGCTGCGGCGAGAGATACGGCTGCCCGTACATCTGCGAAACCTGGGTACGCGCGGCGGTCACAGCTTCGACGCTGAGATTGGTGCTGTCCGTTCGCATGTAGGTGATGTAACCACCCTCGTAGAGCCGCTGGGCGGCGCGCATGGTGCGGGTGGCGGCGAAGCCCAGTTTACGACTGCCCTCCTGCTGAAGCGTGGACGTAATAAAAGGTGGGTAGGGGCGCTGTGTGAAGGGCTTTTCCTCGGCGGAGGTGACGGTCAGCGGCTGCCCGGTCAGACCATCGGCCAGAGCGCGGGCCTCGGCCTCGGAGAGCGTGCGGACCTTCGCCTCAGGCTTGAGCTTGCCGGTCAGGGAATCAAAGTCCTTACCCAGCGCCAGTTTCTGTGCGGCCACATCAGTTAAACGGGCGGGAAAGGTGGCGTCCTCCGCCGTGCGCCCGGTGATCAGCAGATCCCACCACGGCGCGCTGACAAACCGCATGCGCTCACGCTCGCGCTCCACCAGCATGCGCGTCGCCACGCTCTGTACACGGCCCGCCGACAGCTTGGGGGCCACCTTCTTCCACAGCACCGGGCTGACCTCGTAGCCGTACAGCCGGTCCAGCGCGCGGCGGGCTTCCTGCGCCTCCACCAGATTGGTGTCGATCTGGCGCGGCGAGGCAATCGCGGCCTGAATGGCTTCCTTGGTGATCTCGTGAAAGACCATGCGCTTGACCGGCACCTTGGGCTTCAGCTCCTGAAACAGGTGCCACGCGATGCTCTCGCCCTCGCGGTCATCGTCTGTCGCCAGGATGATCTCGTCGGCCTCGGCGGCCATCTTCCGCAACTTGGCGACGTGCTGGCGTTTCTCCGGCGACACCACATAGAGAGGCTGGAAGTCGTTCTCGATATCCAGTCCCAGCCGCGCCCAGGCCAGCCCCTTGTATTTCTCGGGAATGTCCGCCGCACTCTTGGGCAGGTCACGGATATGCCCAATCGAAGACTCCACCGCGTACCCCTTTCCGAGGTACTTCTCGATGGTGCGGGCCTTGGCGGGAGATTCGACGATCACGAGGGTCTTGGACATAAGGGGCAACACTCCTGGGGCGCTTTGCGGGTCCGTCGGGTCAGTCGATCTCAGCGTGACCTGACGTTTGAAAGGCAGGCCCGAGGGTAGCACGGCCTCTAAACAAGCTTCGGGAGGTAAGACGCAAAAGATGGAGAGGCCGTTCCAGGCGCAGGCCACGGCGTCAGGAGCCTGCATTTCCGGAGAAAACACCGATTCGCACGGCTCCGCACCACTTTAAGAATATCTTCATGCTACGCTGCCCGCCATGCGCTCCAGGGGGTCCACCCTCTCTCTTCTTCCGCTGGCAGTTTTAGCCCTGCTGGCGGTGGGTTTTCTGGCGCTGCCCAATTTACGTGTCCCGAATACGGAGCGCCCCCATCCCACCCTGATCGTGCTGGGCGCGGCGCAGTACGCGGGACGGCCCAGCCCGGCCTTTCAGCGGCGGCTGAACCACGCACTGGCGCTGTACCGGGGCGGCGGCGTGACCCATATCGTGGTCACGGGCGGCAGACGCCCCGGCGATCCCTTCAGCGAGGGCGAGGTGGGGCAGGCGTACCTGGAGAAATACGGCGTCCCGGCCTCCGCCCTGCTGGCCGAGGCACGCAGCCGGACCACCATCGAAAACCTGCGCTTTGCCCGCACCATGCTGCCGCCCCACACGCCCATCACGCTGGTCACCGACGAGGCCCACGCGCCACGCGCCCTGGCCCTGGCCCGCGCGCTGGGCATGGAAGCCGATGTCAGCGCCAGCCCGCTGAGCAAGGGCGTCAGCCACAGTTACCTGCTGCGCGAGAAGGTGGCGCTGGTGGCCTACGCCCTGATCGGCATTCGCCTGTAAAGCGTGATCTGAAACACTTTGCGTTAGAGTGGTGATGTCCCGCAAGGGACGGGGTGCATGACAACTGGGGAAAAGCGAGCAGGCCATGAACTCCGAGCGTGAAAAAGCGCCCGGATTCGCACTCCGGGCGCTTCAAAGGAGGTGATATTCCTATGGCTAACCACCGGAAGGATACACCAAAACGCCCCCGTAAACCTCTGACGCCGAGCGACATTGCCGTGATCATCACCGCAATTGCCGCCCTGCTCACTGGTTTCGCGGCGGTCCTGACAGCCCTGAAGTAACGCCCTCTCGCCCCCCAGTTGCACCTTTATACAGATATCGCAGTAAAGATGACGCCTTTAGGGGCGATTTTTTGTTTTGACCACTCAGCGCCTCAACCTTCTGACCAACCCGCCCATCTCGGGCATTCTCAGGACCAATGCGCCCAGCAGGTAGGCAACCAGTCCCGCGCCGCCCGCCACGCTCAGGCCGATCAGGCCAGCGACGATGGAACCGGGAGCGGGAATGAATGGGACGAAGCGCAGGGCCAGCCACGCCACCAATCCCGCGATCACCGACAGCGGCAGCACCCGCGCCAGATGCGCCGTGATCTCGCGGCCCGGAAAGCCCAGCGCGCGGCGGTACAGCAGGGCCAGCGCCCCGGCCATCAGAATGCCGGAAATGGCGGTGCTGACCCCGAAACCCAGCAAGCCCAGCGGCGGCACCAGCAGGCGGTACAGCCCGACCTCCAGCACAAAGCCAATGGCACTGACGGTCACCGCTTCCATCGTGCGTTCGCGGGCATAGAAGGTCCGCAGCAGCAGGGTCACGATGGCCCAGGGAACGAGGGCCAGTGCCCAGCCGGTCAGGATGCCGCTGCCTGCCTCGAACCGGGTCAGGGAGTAGTCGGCGCGCAGGTTGAACAGGCTGACGGCGTAGGGGGCCAGCGTGACCAGCAGGGCGCTTATGGGGGCGGCCAGAAAGGTGGTGGTGCGGATGCCCTGCACGGTCAGCGCCTTGAAGGCGGGCCAGTCGCGGGCGGCGGCATGTTCGGAAAAACGGGGGAACAGGGCCAGCGCGGGCGAGACCACGAACAGGCCGTTCGCCATCGTGAACAGCGCCTCGGCGTTGCCGTAGCCCGTTTGTGTTCCCTGCGGAAACTGCGAGGCGTTGGTCAGCAGCCGGGTCACGTACAGGTTCAGAAACTGCCGCGCCCCGGCAGTCAGGGTAAAGGGGGCCATCTGCCGCAGCACCCGCAACAGCGCCGGATTGGGCTTCAGGCTTGGCGTGGGCAGCAGGCCAAAACGGTTCAGCGAGGGCAACTGCACCACCAGTTGCGCCACCCCGCCGATCAGCCAGCCGAAGGCCAGCCAGGTAGCGGTGTTGGGCAGCAACAGCAGCGCCACGATGCTGGCAAGGTTGAAGGCCACCGGGGCAAAACTGCTTTCGCGGAAATGCTCGTCGGCGTTCAGCAGGCCCATCGCCACGGCAGACAGGCTGATCAGCATCAAGAAGGGCATGACCAGTTGCGTCATGTACACGGCCACGGCGCGGTCAATGTTGGCGTCCGCTGCCGTCAGCAGGCCCACGATCCACGGCGCGGCCAGGATGCCCACCGCCATCAGGATCAGGTTGACCGCGATCAGCACGCCGCTGAAGGTCTGGGCCAGCTTCCTGCGCTCGGCGGTGTCCAGCGACTTGTAGACCGGGATAAAGGAGTTGACCAGCGCGCCCTCGGCCAGCAGTTCGCGCAGCAGGTTGGGCACCTTGACCGCCACGTTGAAGGCGTCGGTCAGCGTGTCTCCGAACAGGTTGATGATCTGCTGGCGCACGATGCCCGACAGCCGCGAACCCAGCGTGCCCGCCATGACGATCAGGGTATTGGCGCGCAGGGACTTGCGGGGCAGTGGTGAGGGGTTGGCGGGGCCTTGCTTGGGTTCGCGGGGATCGGGGGCGGCGGGCGGGACGGTCACGCGGTCAACTGTAGTGGATTGGGGCCGATCATTTTCAAGTTGTAGAACCCGGTGGAGCAACACAGGCCCAAAAACGCGACAGGCCACCTTGAGTCTCTGGAAGAAGTCTAGGAATTCGGCGGCAAGGCAGAAATCCGCTGCCTGATCTTCTCCAGAACTGGGGCCATCTGCCGATCATAGGTTTGAATCAAAGAAGAATGGAGAATGTCCAATCCTGCGTCATTGATCTGACGCCACTTAACATTTCTATGACCTCTATTATCAAAGACGTAGCAGGACTCATTCCCAGCCCCGTTTGGCCTGACGCAGAGCCAGCCAGATTCCTGGTGGTAGATTCTGTAAGCGAAAGGGTGATCCTCGAAACTTTTCAACTCGGTGAGATCGTATGCGAAAACGTCAGAGAAGTAGATGATTCCTCCGCACGACTCCATCAATTTCTGGATACTGCCAGTCTGGATGATGTCCGGGGTGTAGTCCGTGATCACAGATTTCATGACCAGTGGTCTGGCAACATCGGCCACCGCCCGCAGCCGCTCTATCAATGCCGAACTGGTCTGGATGTGCTTCGTGAACAGGGCTGGTGTCTCCACGCTGAAGAACTGATAGAGCGAGCCTTGAACCTGCGGATAGAAGCGAATCCAGACGCTTTCGGAAATCTGCGATTCATTGTCTTCGATGTCGATTGATTGCAGGGTATCGGCGGAGAAGTCTAATCTGAATGGCCTGTCACCCGTCAGATCATCGGCAAGGAGGTCTTTCAAATCGGCCTTGACCTGATCCCGCCTGCCAGAGGCGATCACGCCCAGAACATTGTAATAGACGCCCATAATTACTGGCCGTCCTGCAAACCATCTTCGGCCTGCGCCACCCCATCTGCCCCTACCTGCAACCGCGCCGCCCCGAACGTCACGTCAAGCGTCAAATCTGCCAGATACTCGCGGAGATGTGCAGGCAGCTCCGCTACCGTGAAAGGCATGCGCGGCGCGGCCACTAGGCGGTAGATGCCGGACTCATCGGGCACGCGGTCATACACGAAGGCTCCCCGGCGCTGGGGCGGAGTCAGGTGTTCGTCGAAACCACCTGCGGGGGCGTTGGGCGGCTCGGTTTCGGGGCGGGTGTCGATCCAGACGTGCAGGGCCTCCAGCAATTCCTCGGAGGCCAGGGCCGCGTCCGGCACCCCAGCGTCGTCGCCCGCCGCCATGAACTGGGCGACATGCCCGCGTGCATCGGCGGCGAACCAGTCGAATTCCACGCCGCGCAACTCCTCACGGGTAATGACCGTATGCGGCGCACTCTCCCCCACCCTACTTGCCTCCCAGCGCCTCGGAAACCACGTCGCGGGCTTCCTCCATCACCTGTTTCAGATGGTCCGCTCCCTTGAAGCTCTCGGCATAAATTTTGTACACGTCCTCGGTGCCGCTGGGGCGGGCGGCGAACCATGCCTCGGCTGTTGTTACCTTCAGGCCGCCGATGGGCGCGTCGTTGCCGGGGGCGCGGGTCAGGCGGGCGGTGATCGGATCGCCTCCCAGGGTCTGCGCCTTCACGTCCTCGGGCGAGAGGTTGCCCAGAATCTTCTTCTGCGCGGGCGTGGCAGGGGCGTCCTGACGGTCATAGGCGGTTGCGCCGTATTTCTCGGTCAGGTCCGCGAAGCGCTGGCTGGGGGTCTTGCCCGTCTTAGCGGTCATCTCGGCGGCCAGCAGACCGGGGATCAGGCCGTCCTTGTCGGTACTCCACGGGCTGCCGTCCAGGCGCAGGAAGCTGGCCCCGGCGGATTCCTCGCCGCCAAAGCCCAGATCGCCCGTCAGCAGCCCGTCCACGAAGTATTTGAAGCCCACCGGAACTTCCACCAGATTGCGGCCCAGGCCATTGGCCACGCGGTCAATCAGCGCACTCGAAACCAGCGTTTTGCCCACGCCTGCCTCGGCACGCCAGCCGGGACGGTGCTGGAACAGGTAATCGATCATCACCGCCAGATAGTGGTTGGGATTCATCAGGCCGTCGGCGGTCACGATGCCGTGCCGGTCCGCATCCGGGTCGTTGCCCACGGCCACGTCGAAATCGTCCTTGAGGCGCAGCAGCCCAGCCATCGCGTAGGGGCTGGAGCAGTCCATGCGAATCTTGCCGTCCTTATCGACGCTCATGAAGGCGAAGCGGGGATCGACGGTGTTGTTGACGATCTCGAAGTTCAGGTTGTACTCGGCCAGAATCGCCTGCCAGACGGGCAGACTGGCCCCGCCCAGCGGATCGATGCCGACATGCACGCCACTTTCGCGGATGGCGTCCAGATCAATCACCTCGGGAAGCTGGCGCACGTAGGGGGTGATGAAGTCGAATTCTTCCAGCTTGCCCATCGCGTCTTCCAGGGACAGACGTTTCACGTCGCGCATTTCATTTTCCAGAATGGCGTTCGCGCGGGCCTGCACCGCTCCGGTCACGTCGGTGTCGGCGGGGCCGCCGCTGGGGGGGTTGTACTTGAAACCGCCGTCCTGCGGGGGATTGTGGCTGGGCGTGATCACGATGCCGTCGGCAGTTCCGCCCTGGCCCGCGCGGTTGTGTTGCAAGATCGCGTGGCTGATCAGGGGTGTGGGGGTCATCACGCCGGGCTGCACGCAAACGCGCACGCCGTTGGCGGTCAGCACTTCCAGGGCGCTCATCCACGCGGGTTCGGACAGGGCGTGGGAATCCAGGCCCATGAACAGCGGCCCGCTGATGCCCGCCGCTGCGCGGTGTTCCGCCACCGCCTGCGCCACCGCCAGAATGTGCGCCTCGTTGAAGGTGCCGCTTACGCTGGTTCCCCGGTGGCCGCTGGTGCCGAACGCCACGCGCTGGAGGGGATCGGAGGCATCCGGGCGCGTCTCGTAATAGTGCGCCACCAGACGGGGGATGTTGGTCAGCAGGCTCTGAGGAGCGGTTTTTCCGGCCAGTTCGCTGATGGTCATGGGAAGCAGTTTAACGGGGGATGGCCCGGCAGCCGGGCAACATGAGTAAAGGACAGGCCGAATCCGGAGAAAAAATCCCCTGGACCGCCCCGGCACTCACGTTTCATAAATGTAACAGTCACCCAATTTGGCGCGGAACGGGGCTAAAGTGAGTGGCATGAAGAAAATAATGATGGCGGCTATAGGTGTGGGACTGACCGGGATTCTGGCAAGCTGTAATAGCGGCAGTGCGCCGGATGGCAGCGCAAACGGCAAGATTAATGAGGTTCGCACTGAATATCGCCTGAATTCGGCGAGTGGCCCATTTATCGCCTGTGACAACGTGACTGGAAACGCGACAGGCCGCAGCCGCTCAACCCAGGTTGCCGTCAACTTCACCTTGCAAGGCACCATCAGCAACGTCACCCTCGGACTGAAGGGACAGAACGACAATCAGTACGACAACAACTACACGGCCACCTACACCGGTTCCCAGTTGGCAGCCGTTGGGAATGGCAATTATAAGATTACGTTCGACGCCAACTCGGCCAACGGCGCGTTCCTGCCCCAGAGCATCGTTGTCAACCCGGTTGCCGTGACGGTCAAAGTGGTCACCGCCTCCGGGAAGGTGGGAGGGTTCTACCCGCAGCTCGTTGTCAACACGGGATCTTCAAGCTTTACCATCAACAACACGGTTCTGGGCAATGTGGATGTCTACAGCAACTGCGCTGTGACCCAGACCACTCCAGAAGAAATTTAAATCTAACTTGGTTCTCGTGCCGGGGCATTTCGCCTCGGCACTTCTCATGAGCTGTCCTCAGATTTACTGAAGGTGGGCGTCACGCGGGCGTCAGCTTGATAAGCCACAGTGAACAGCATCAGTAGTCCGGAAGGTTTCAAGCAGCCTTGACCCCCAGGAGCAGCAGGTCGGCGATCTGTGGGGCGAATTTTTCGCAAGTCAGATCGCCAGGCAACAGAGATAAAATTCGATCAGCGAAAAATTCGTTATAGGCACGGCGTTTTTCGTCTTCCATGCTGAAGACCAGCGGGCCAGCCCGCTGGTTCATCAACTGACTGGCTCTGGCTACAGAAACGCTATGCAGCGCCATATTCCAGTGGAAGTGCAGCGCCTGAGCCTGACGGGACTGGCAATCACCCAGGCCCGCGAACTGCTTGCCGTCCCGGAACGGAAACTCCATCGCAAA
>NZ_MSTI01000079.1 GCF_001949125.1 Deinococcus marmoris | reverse complement strand
CTGCGTCGATCCCAATGATGCTCTCCCTGCCCAGACACTGCTGATCTTGCATCTGCAAGATCAAACTGGTGTTCAACTCCACCCACGGCATTGGTTTCTGGAACCAGGCGCGATGGGTTCGCTCAGATGGCCCGCCATAGCGGGCCAGATTGGTGAAATTCAGTCGTCCAGGAACGACCAGCCACAGCACCAACAGCACCTGAAGATAGGCGGCCTGGGTGGAACGCAGGCTGGTTCCAGGGAGCAGGGCCGCTAGAATCTGGCTGGGGGTCGTCCGTTTTGTTGCCACACATCAACATGGACGATCCCCACCCCATTCGTCAAAAACCTTCCGGAGTACTGACCAGGGAAACCCAGCACTTCTTGCTGGAAAGTCTGCTGAGTCTGACCCTCGAACTGCACTCGCTCGATCAGAGTGGTCAACCGTCAGATGCTGTGGAGCATCAGCTCCAGCGCGTCCACCGCGAGCTGGCCTTGGATATCCAGTTTGGTCAGTCATTTCAGGTCACGCGCGGCGGCCAGGTCTACCTTGTCTCACTCAGTCCAGTCGGGGTGAGGTATCAGCTCCAGCAGCCTTTTGACGGTGCATTACAGGCCACGGCGTGAGGGCGTAAAGCAGAAATTTAGTCGGATCTATGGGGAGGGCACTGGGATTTTTGGAATGAAGCATCAACATCCCAAATTCCATTGTTTCTGGAGGGGAAAGATACGAGTACAGATGCAATTCTCCGTATTCACCTGACTCAACCCAGTTGGAGTAGTTGCGTCTGATCACCGTACGGTTAAAGCCTCTGGCCTGGGCGAGCGCCAGAACCCTGGTGCCTGCTCTGGTATAGACGATGGAGGCCCGGCGCTGCCGCTCGACCGTCTCCACCGAGTGGCCTGCCTCCACGATGTTGCTGTAGGCGTCGCGCGAGCAGACGGCATTCTCAAGGTTCTCGGTTCGGGACTGAAACGAACTGGTTAGCCCGATCATCCTGCGCCCCTTGTGGGCCAGGTACAGCACCACTCCGTAGTCGGTTTCCGTCGCAACGCAAACCTTCCGCGCCACCGCTGCCTGCACAAACTCCAGACCGAACAGAGCTTCAGCCTCGGCCCGGTACATGGCCCCAAACTTGCCAATCTCGCGGCTGAGCGGCAGAAACGCCTCTGTTAGAAAAACCGTGACGTGACCAGTCACTTTTTCATCTCGTGGTCTTGCAATCGAATTCGTCTCACAGCCATCACATAGTAACCCGCATCACCGCTGTTTAGAATTCGAGCGTGAATAGATCTCACTTTTGACATAGTTTTCATTGACATTGACGCGGTATTTTTTGTTGATCATGCTAGACTCTTCAGATGGAGGCGCTTCCCTGACCGCAACGTAATCCCGAACGCACGACAAAAATAAAAAACCCCGCCGGTAAGCGGGATTTAAGTTGAGATTCTTTGGTCTAGTCACTACTGTCGCAAGTCGGACTTTACCAGAGAAGGCTCCCTATTGCAACTAGGAGACCCTTGTGAGTCCAATTTTTCATGTCAGTTCGCGGAAGGCCAAAGCCACCGCGATGACCCAGCGCCATAGAGCGCAGCCTGCCCCGCTTTCGCTAAGCAGCGCATCTGAGAGTGTGCAGCCACAAAAGCATAGAAAGGCCGTGAAGCACCGTGCGAATCGGTGTGGACGGCGTGCCTTTGACCTGTCAGCAGACGGTTCGAAGGCACGTTCTATGTGGCAGCGCACTTGCTGCTTGCGCTTGGCTGCGGTTGACACCCCGCCAGGGTTTTCTGGTGGTCTGGAGTGACTGCCGCAAGACTGACGCCGGAGCGCCTCGCCACAGAGGCCACCCGGCGGGCCTTCCTGGATGCCCAGGTGGCTGCCCTGCGAGCGGGCCGCCCAGAGGCTGCGCCGCGCTCCCACATCTGCCCAGCGCCGCTCGCTACACGCCTTCCGATTGACCCTATCGAAGCGCTGAAGGCTGTCGGCCTGTACCGCAAGAGCATCCGCGCCAAACCAGTGCTGAGCGGATACACGCCCACCAAAACGTTCTGGCCCGTGGCCTTCCCGTACAAGGCGGGTCAATACCTGACCAAGCTGAGCCGCAGCGTGTCCCGCGACTGGCGCATGATCCTGACCAGCATCAGTACCACCAGCCTGGCCGGGGGACGGCTGACCAGCTCGCAGGGCCTGAACCTGATCCGTATCGTCGAGGAATTACGAAAGCACTGCTACCTAGGGGTGACCTGAGACTAGGAACCGAAACCTGCGCTAAGGAATTCGGTTCAGGTATTCCTCCAGCGAAGACGGGTCGCGCAGGGGTCTGAGCTGGCCCTGGGCCACCTCCGGTGAGAGCGTGAAGTCGTACTTGCCGAGCATATGGATATGGTCATGCAGCAAAGGCGTCAGCCGGGCCACATCCGCCTCCAGTACCGGATGCCCGGTGCTTTTCAGGTCATCCAGTGCCACCTGCATGTAGCGGGTGTTCCACAGCACGATGGCGTTGACCACCAGTCCCAGCGCCCCAAGCTGGTCTTCCATACCCTCGCGGTACTTCTGCCGCAACTCGCCCTTCTGGCCGTAGAACACGGCCCGCGCCACAGAGTGGCGCTGCTCGCCCCGGTTGAGCTG
>NZ_MSTI01000185.1 GCF_001949125.1 Deinococcus marmoris | reverse complement strand
TGTTGGAGCGGTTCGAGAGCGAAATCAAGATTCCGGGGAGTTGCGATACAGCGTGGCTTGGTGGGGGATACCGGGCAAGCTGAGCCGCTGACACAGCGGCTCACGGTACATAGAGAGCCAGGAAGCGAGCGCCAGGATGTTCTCAGGGCCACTGAGTAGAGCGCCCAGAGCGCATCCCAGGAATAAGTAATGCGGTTGGGATCGCGCCAGTCTGGAATTTGAGTTAGAAAGGGCAGTGGGCTGATCGGTTTTGGTTTCACACCTCAATGCTGATCGGCCCCGATCTTTTTTTGTACTCGCTTGAGATAAAGGCCTGTGTCTACCCCAGGCTTTGATCTCAATCAGGTCCAACGTCCAACTGGTTCAGCGCGGCCAGGGGATTGTGACCAGGGCGGTGAGGCGATGTGTCTTCGCGTGTAGAAGAGTCAACTCATATCTTGCAGTTTTGGACGGCTCTGGCAGAGTGATGATGGTGGTTGCCGCTGTATCTCGCCTTCGGTCAGGCAGTGCAGAACATCCACGCGCGAGGGATTTCGATTTTGGAGCCGATGCTGACGTTCCTCCTGACTCCAACTCTCTGGAAGGCAGGATGAGCCGACCCTGCCAGCATCACGCCCCGCTTCTAAACCGCTAGCCTGAGGTTATGACTGCCCCGCAGACCGATCAGACGGCTGGCCCGCTGCGCCGCTTCCGGGCCATTGCCGTGCAACCGAAATGGAGCGCAGAGAACTTCGTCAGCGACGGTGCTTTCCGAAGCTGGCTGCATGGCCAGTTGCAGGCGGCGCAGCCTCATTTCTCGCCGGATCGCCCCAATCTGGTGGTTCTGACCGAGCTGAATGGCCTGCCGCTGGTGCTGCGTGGTGCGGGCTGGGCACTGCCCCTGAAAACCTTCGAGCGGGTGGCCCTGGCCCTGTTCCTGGCCCGCCTGCCCCGTGCGCTGCCCGTGATACTGCGCGAAAGGGTCTCACCCATCCGCGCGCTGCAACTGGCGGCCAGCCCGGACAACGCCCGCCTGTACCTGCACACCTGCCGCGACCTGGCCCGCGAGTACGGCGTGTATCTGTGCTGCGGCAGTGTGCCCATGCCCCGCTACAGTCTGGTGAACGGCCAGCCTGTGCGCGAGGCGGCCACCCTGACCAACCAGACCGTGCTGCTGGCCCCGGACGGCAGCTTGATCGGCGTGACCGACAAGGTCCACCTGACCCCTGCCGAGGAGGCAGGCGGCGTGGACCTGACCCCGGGCAGGCTCAGCGAGATGCGCGTCTTTCCCACGCCGGTGGGCGATCTGGGGGTGGCCATCAGCCTGGACGCCTTCCGCGCAGACGTGATCGGGCGGCTGGAGGCGGGGGGCTGCACCGTGCTGCTGCAACCCGACGCCAATGGCGCAGCGTGGACCTCTCTGGAAGGTCTGCCGCCGGACCCGGACAACGTCCGCGATCAGCCGGTGGCGTGGCTGGAATCGAGCTGGACGGCCACCACCTCAGGCCGCAGCATTCGCTATGCGGTCAATCCGATGGTGGTGGGCAACCTGCTGGACCTCAGCTTCGACGGTCAGAGCGCCATCACTGGCCGCGCGGCGGACGCCCCGGAGCTTCGCAGCTACGTGATGACCGAGCCGCGCCCCGGTTTTCTGGCCCTGACGCCCTGGGTGACGGATGGCCCCCACGCGCAATTGCGTGCGGTGGGCCAGCAACTCGCCGCCCAGAGCGGTCACCCGCGCGAGGACGCTTACCGCACGGACGTGCTGCACGCGGACCTGGAATTGCCTGCCAGCACACTGATCCCGCCGCCCCGTACCCCACATGAACAGGCCGTGGAAGTCATCCTGACGCAGGTGGACAGGCCACGCCGCGTCTCTTCGGCAGGGGTGTGGCTGCTGGCTGGGCTGGGCCTGATCGCCGCCATCTCTGCGCTCCGGTCCAGGCGTTAGGCCAGGGCTTCGACGATGACCTGTCTCGCTTCATGGTGATGTGATCCCTCTGGTCAAGATGGGGTTCTATCCTCATCGGACGCCACAAGCTGAGCGAAGGTTTGAATATGCTGTCCTGGGTGGAAATTTGGAAACTGTCCGGGGCTGAGTCCCCCCCGCCGCGCCACCCCCACTTGCGTGCCTTTGCCTACCTTGCCCGTATGTGGGCCGTTCTAGACTGCGCGGGTGCGCTTTTCGCCCTGGCTTCCCGTTCTGCTCATCCTGGCGCTGGGGGCTTACCTGCTGCCCAACTGGCAGCCGAAGTTCGAGCTGGTGCCCAAGCAGTCGCCGCAGGTGTCCACCACCCTGCCGGGCACGTTGCCCGAGGCCGCCCAGGCGCTGTTCGAGAAGGTTCGCCCCGCCACCGTGCGCGTGGAGAGTCTGGACCCCCGCACGCGCGAGGCGGGCATCGGCACCGGCTTTTTCATCAGCGACACCGGGCAGGTGCTGACTGCCTACCATGTTGTCAGCCTGGGCACGCTGTTTCAGATCAGCACGCTGGACGGCAAGTCGTACCGAGCCAAGGTAACCGCCTTCGATGCGCGGGCGGATGTGGCGCTGCTGGAAGTCCAGGGACGCGGGCCGTTTCCCTTCCTGCCGCTGGTGACGCGTGCGCCGCGCGTGGGCGAGACGGTGCTGGCGGTGGGCAACAGTGGGGGAGACTTCCTGCAACCCCGGCGCGGCAAGTTGCTGCGACTGGGCGCTTCGGCGTCCCGCGCCGATTTCCCGCAGGGCACGCTGGAAATGAACGCCCCGCTGGCCCCCGGCGACAGCGGTGGCCCGATCATCGATGGGCTGGGCAACGCGATTGGCGTGGTCAGTTACATCAGTGTGGACAGCAGCGGCATCACCCGGCGCAGTTACGCGGTCCCGGTGGTAGACGGCGATAACCTGATCACGGCGCTGAGGACTGGCGAGAAGCGTGACACTCCGGTGCTGGGCATCGAGCTGGACAGTTTTCACAGCGGGTTGGTCGAGCCATCTGGCGGCGTGATCGCGCGGGTGGTCCGGGGCAGTCCGGCGGACCGTGCTGGGCTGATAGGCGGCGATTATGACGCCAACAGCAATCTGGTGAAGCTGGGCGACACCATCACCACCGTGGGCGGCCAGCGCACCCGCGACGCCAACGAGGTCATCACTGCCCTGAGGAGCGGTGAGGTCGGCGATACCGTGACCATCGGTTACCTGCGTGACAAACAGCCCCGTGAAACCCGGATCACCCTGGTGGCTAAGGCCAGCCTTCCTGACCTGCCAGACGAGTAAAGGCGGCATTACGCTGCGCCTATCTGCGTTTCATCCTGTCCCAGTAAGCTAATCGGATGTCTAGCGCATTTATGAAAGAGGAAGCGGGCGTGCCGTGGACGCCGCCCAGCGCCACCCGTGCCTACCGCGTCGTCTGGACAGGAGACGTTGCTAGCACCACCCAGCCGGAAGTGATGCGCGAGACCGACGACCTGCTGGATGCGTTGCGCTGGCTGGCAGACCGCCCCCGTCCCGGCTTCGAGCTGCGTGGCATGGACGGCGAACTACTGGCAACAAACGCGGCTTAGCGCTGGCTGCTCACCACTGTCCTTCCAGCGTGATCCGCACCGTTCCTGCCAGACTCTGCCCCGGCGACAGCACCCGCATGTCCACGCCCGCCACGCCCTGTGCCGCCAGATTGAAGGCGTCGGTGGCGTGAGAGACGGGTTCCAGCGCCAGGTTGCCGTCGGGTGCGGTGAAGACCACCAGATGCGAATAGACGTTGTCGGCGGTCTGGACCAGCGCCCGCGTAGGCTTTCCATTCGCTGACCAGTCCAGCCGCACGATGCCGTCCCAGGCGGTGTAGGTCTGGTCCACCTGTCTGGAACCGATGGGAGTGGGCGTGCGGAAATCCTCGTCGGGCTGGACCTCGCGTGATCCGCCCACCGTCAGTTGCCGTTCGTCGGTGTCGTAGGTCAACGGGGCGTCGAACTCCAGGGCTGGATCGATGCCGTCCTGAAGGCGCTCGAAGTACGGGTGTATCCCCATTCCGGCGGGCATGTCCTGCGTGTCGGCGTTGGTCAGCGTAATGGTGGTGTCCAGATGCGGCCCGTGCAGGCGGTATTCCACGCGCGCCGTGAAGGCCCACGGCCAGTTCATATCGCTGAACTTCCGGCTGTCGAAATCGCAGATCAGGTGACTGTCGGAGGCCCGCGTGACCGTCCAGGGGCGGTTGCGGACATCGCCGTGCTGGGCCAGCCCATTTTTGGTGTTGGGTGCAAGCTGCACGTCCTGACGTTCAAAAGGAAAGTGAGCGTCCCGGATGCGGTTGGAAAACGGGATCAGCAGAAAGCTGGCGCACTGGCTGCTGGTCTCCACATCCGCCGTATTCACGGCCCGCAGCACCGGGCGGCCCGACGCGGCGCGCAGATTCAGGACGCTGGCCCCCAGATCGGGCAGCACTTCCAGGGTCATCGCCCCACTGGAGATCGTCTCGGTGCTGCGGATTTCAGGCTGGGTCATGCGGACTCCGATTGAATCGTTTGCAAAAACAATGAAATCCAAGCGGATGCGAGAAGGAGAAAAACGGGTTCCGGGCGTGGAGTGAACGAACCGGAGCTTTCCCGGTTTGTTAACGAAACAGACGGAATCCGTATCACGCCTTGCCACGCCCGCGCATCACCTCATGAATCAGGATGCCCGCCGCCACCGAGGCGTTCAGGCTGTCTACCTGCCCCCGCGTGGGGATGCTGACCAGGACGTCGCATTTCTCGCGGACCAGACGGCGCAGGCCCTCGCCCTCCGCGCCGATCACCAGGGCCACGCGCCCGCTGAAATCGGTTTTGGTCACGTCCTGAGCCGACTCGCCCGCTGCGCCGTAGACCCACACCCGGTCTTCTTTGAGGGCGTCGATCAGGCGGGGCAGGTTCTTGGTCTGCGCCACTGGCAGGAAACTGGTGGCTCCCGCCGCCGTTTTGGCCACCACGGGCGACAGCGGGGCGCTGCGGCGTTCCTCCACCACCACGCCGTGCGCGCCCAGCACCTCGGCGCTGCGGATAATGGCCCCAAAGTTACGCGGATCGGTGATGCCGTCCAGCAGCACGATCAGCAACTCCTCGCCCTTTGCCTCGGCGCGGTCCAGAATGTCGTCCACGCTGGCCCAGGCCAGGTCCTCTACCTCGGCCATCACGCCCTGGTGGGCGGTGGTCCCGGCCAACTGGTCCAGTTCGATGCGCGCGGTGAAACGCAGACGCACGCCGCTTTCCCCGACTTCGGCTTTCAGCTCGTTCACGAAGCTTTCCTCGACGCCGCGCGCGACCAGCACCTCGCTCACCCGTCCGTCCTTCAGGGCTTCCAGCACCGGATTCCTTCCATACAGCAACATGCCGGGCAGTCTAGGGCAAGGGGGCGCCGCACTGGCAAAACAAGAAAAAGCCCTCACAACTGGAGGGCCTTGAGGACGGGCGGAGGTTGGATGGACTCCGATTGGAAGGTGTTGGAAACACCTGAAAATCCGAGCGAAGCGAGTGTGAGAAAAACGGGTTCCGGGCGTGGAGTGTGGGAATCGGCGCGGTCCCGATTGCCGCACGAAATAGACGGAATTATTCTGCGACAGGCTTGACGAACGCTGCGCTGTCGTAATAGGTGCGGAACGCGCCCACCTTGCCGCCTTCGATCTCGATGATGCTGACGCCCCGGTAATTAATGTCGTCCCCGTTCTTCAGTTTGCCCGTGGCGTTCCATTCCATCACGCCCTGGCCGCCACTCTCGTGGTGGTGCGTGAATTCGCTGTGAATCGTCTCGAAGTCGCTCAGGTACGATTCCCAGAACGCCTGCGCCCCGTCGGTGCCTTTCCAGGTCCGGGTGGTCAGGTTGCTCAGGGTCACGTCTCCGGCGTGCAGGGCCACCAGCCCGGAGGGGTCCTTGCTGGATTCGGCGTGTTGCAGCGCGCTCATGAACTCTTCAGTGGTGGTCATGCCTCACCAGACCACCCGGCCCGCCTTTAGAGGGTGTGTGGCCTTACCATCAAAAAGTTTGGTGAAGCTGGGAGCAAGAGGCTGTTCCCAGCGCCCTGTATCCCAACTCCTTATATCTCAGCGCTCAGCGAGCCAGGCCAGCAATTCCGTTTCGGGCAGCGGCGGGCAGACCCCGTAGCCCTGCGCGGCGTCGCAGCCCAGTTCGCGCAGGATGTCCAGTTGCTCGCTTCTTTCCACGCCCACGGCCACCACCTTCAGGCCCAGGCGGTGCGCCAGATCGATGGTCGAGGCCACCAGCGTGACCACCCTGGGGTCGCCGGGCAGGCGGGCAGTCAGGGTGGGGTGCAGCTTGATGGCGTCCAGCGGAAAACGGGTCAGGGCGCTGAGGTTGCTGCCCGCGCCGTCGCCGAAATCATCGACGCTCAGGCGTGCGCCGTGGCTGCGCAGTTGCTCCAGCATGCCCAGCGTTTCCTCGCTGTGGTCCAGCAGACTGCCCGCCGTGACCTCGATATCCGGCGCACCCTGGGCGCTCAGCAGCGGCAGCAGGCGGCTCAGGCCCTCGCTGCGGCGCAGTTCTTCCAGGCTCAGGTTTACCGAGACCTGCCATTCGGGGTGCGCCTCACCGCACGCGGCGCGCACGCGGTCCCGGCTGGCCACGGCTTCCTCGACCACCCACTCACCGATGTGCGTGATCAGTTCGCTGCGGCCCGCCACCTCCAGAAAGCTGTGGGGCAGCAGCAGGCCCAGTTCGGGGTGCTGCCAGCGCAGCAGCGATTCCGCGCCCAGCGGCTTGCCAGACTTCAGGCCCAGCACCGGCTGATACAGCAGCGTGAATTCACGGGCGGTGAGTGCGCCGCGCAGGTCCTCTTCCAGCGCGTAGGCGCTGCGGACCCCGGCGCGCAGGGCAGGGGTGTAGAAGCCCAGTCCGCCCCGGCCCTGCTGCCGGGCGTGGCGCACGGCGATCTCGGCGTTCGAGATGCTGTCTTCTATGGTCCCGCCCAGTGCAGCCACCCCCAGCGCAAAGGTCAGGGGCGTCTCGCGCGGGCCGCAGCGCAGCGGAACGCTCAGGGCGCGCTGCACGGCCTCCAGCGCGTCGTGGATGTCCAGGCCCGGCAGCAGCACGGCAAAGGTGCCGCCTTCCAGCCGGGCCGCGCTGCCGCCCTTCCCACCGGCCACGTCGCTCAGGCGGGCGGCCAGACCGATCAATAGGCGGTCACAGGTCACCCGGCCCAGCGCGGTGTTCAGGGCACCGAAACCGTCGATGTTCAGGCAGACCAGTGCGCCCGCTGGGGTTTTAGCCGTTTCCAGCCCAACCGTCTCCAGCCCAGCCGTTTCCGACTCAGTCTTCTCCAGGGCTGCCAGGTCCTCGCGCAGGCCCACGCGGTTGTGCAGGCCGGTCAGGGCGTCGTGGCGGGCGTCGTGGTGCATCTTGGCCTCGGCGCGGCGCAGCACGGTCACGTCGCGCAGGGTGAGCAGCAGGCCGCCCGACTGGGCATTGCCCCGGTTGCTCGTCTCGCGGCGTCCCGTTTCCGGTCCCACCGGGGTCACGCGCAGTTCCATGTGGCGCAGCGAGTGGCCGGGCAGCGCCAGCAGCACCTCGCGGCAGGCCGGGGATGGCAGGCTACGCCAGTCAGGCAGGGCCAGCGGTTGGCCGTCCGGCGAAAAGACCTTGACCCCCAGTTCGCCCAGCACCCGCGTTAATCCCAGGCCTACCAGCCGGGAGGCTTCCACGCCCAGCAGCAATGCGGCGCGCTCGTTGATCAGTTGCGCCCGGCCAGCGGCGTCCACCAGCACGGTGGCGTCCTCGGACAGCGCCAGCATCTGCGTGATCAGTCCCAGCGGGGCCGCGCCGCCCACAGGTGCGCCCACGCTCTCGGCCACCAGCAGCCCGCTGGCCGCAGAACGGCGCACACTCAGGGTCAGCGTCTCGCCCCCGGCCAGGGTCAGGTCCGCCTGTGCCTCGCCCCCCGCCGCCGCCAGCCGCACCAGATCACGCGCCGCCGCCACGGATGTGCTGTCGAAGCCGGGCCAGTCCCACAGGGGCGCGCCGATCAGTACCGGAACCGGCTGACCGGGAACCTGCGGGGCCAGTTCGCTCAGGCCGGGGCTGGCATGCAGAACAGTTCCGTCCTCTGTGAGCAGCGCGGCGGGCGTGCGGGTGTCCAGCAGTGCTGAGACCCGCGCCGCCCGCTCGTATTCGCCGCTCACGTCCTGCAAGGTCAGCATCACGCCCGCGCCCCAGCCGCCCAGGTAGGGCCGGGCCTCGCCGCGCACCCAGCGCGGGGCGGTGTCTGCCCCTCTGGCAGAAAGCAGCGCGTCGGGCAGGCGCACCGAACGGCCTGCCACCGCGCCCTGAAGCGCTTGCACCAGCGCCGGATGGCCGGGCAGCACCTCAGCCACCGTGCGGCCTAGCACCCCGGCGTCGCTGATGTCCAGCAGCTCCAGAAAGGGGCGGCTGACCCGCCGGAACACCAGTTCGGGGGTCAGCCAGGCGGTGGCCACCGGAAGCTGCGTGACCAGCACCTCGGCTTCCCGCCCCGCCCCGTCCGGGCGCGAGGCTGCCAGCAGCATGGTCAGCACCTCGGTGGCCGTGGCCGACACGGGCTTGCCTTCCGGCCCACCGTCGCTCCACAGCAGTCCCAGCAGTTCGCCGTCACGCGACAGCCAGGTCATCTCGCCGCTTTCCAGCCACGCTTCTGGTGGCTCCAGTTCCGGGCCGCACAGCTCCATGACGTCGTTCTGGAGGTGCAGCACCGTGCCGCCCACCCGCGCCAGCAACGCCGCTTCCGGCGCGTGGACGCGCAGCAGATCGCGCAGGGCCGTGTGCAGCGCCGAGCTGGAATGGTCCGTGCTGGGCACATGGACCGGGGCCTGGACTGGGGCGCTGATCTGAATGGGGGCTGGGCGGCTGGTGCGTTTCCCGGTCACGGGGTCCGGGGCCGCACGCTTGGATTTGGACAGGGAAGGAGTCACGCTGAAGTTACCTCGCGTCTCTAGACGCTTTTGAATGTTCGGTCCTGGTGGGAAAACGCAGCAGCGGGAAAAAGGACAGGAAGGAAGCGGTGAAAACGGGCCACGGCGGGCGGCGGACAGAGGTTGAAAAAAACAGAGCGGGACGAACACGGAAGTTCAGGAAGAACGCAGCCGCCCGGCAGGAAAGAGCATGGAAAAAATGGGGCAGCGAAGGGAGGACAGGGCCGGTGATGATCACCTGAGGGTTATCCTGTCACCCGAACTCTTACCCCAATCATTCAAGAAAGTGCGTGAGATACGGCGAAAACTGACCTGTCAGTCATTCAGGCATCTGCCGCTGGCCTGAAAAAGCCCATCCACACGCTCTTTTTAAGGTCTAGAGGCTGGGCCGCACAGGCCCACGGGTGCCCCCATCCCCCCCCATTGCCGCCGTCCAGGCGCGGTTTCCTGGCCCCGGGGCCATCGTCACAGGTGGAAAATTTCACGGCGTTAGGCAGGCGACAGTGCGCTCCCCGCCCACGTCCCGGCGCTGGCTGGGTATGTGTTGGCTGGCTGTGGCCTGCGGAGGCGGCGTCGGCAGGAATAACAGAGCAGACACGCGCAGAAGCTCATTTGCTTTCTGCGCGTGTCTGCTCTGAAAATCCAGCCTGAAAGATCAGTCCTGCCAGCGTTCCTCTTTCCAGGCAGCGGGCCAGACCAGATAGATGCCCGGATCGCTGGGGTTGCTGGCCGCCACCAGTTTTCTGATCTCGGCGGTGTCCGGTTCGTCGATGACCCGCGTGAAGTCCGAGCCGTTCAGCACGGTCTCGCGCACCAGCCATTCGTGGTCCTGCGCCCAGCGCACCAGTTGCTCCAGCGCCTGCATGCCGGGCTGCCCGTAGCGCGGCCCGAAAGCCTGGGCCGCCACCGTCACCACTGGCCCCGCGATGAGGACCACCGCGTAGCCCGCGCGGTCCCGGTCTCCCTGCCGGTCCGTGACCAGGATGAGCTGGCCCACCGCGCCCCCGGAATGGAACCGTTCCAGGTGCGCCATCATGGCGGTCAGCGTTTCCTGCGGCGCTCCGGGAACGCCCAGCGGGTCGGCAATTTGCAGGGACGCGGTAGTGGTCATGGCCGCAGTCTACAGACCCCGGACCCTGGCTGTGGCCCACCGCTGCCGCCAGCACATGCACCAGCCTGCCTCCCTGCATGCCCAGTGCCGAGCGAATCCGGCCCGCCGTCCATCCTGAATGCTGCGGGCCACGCTTCTCTAGGGTACAAAAGTCGGGAGTAGACAGGAAAAGTCGGCTCCAGTACGGTGTTTCCTGCAATGAAAGACACCCAGAGCCGACGCCCCCAAGATAGCCTGTTTGACCTCTTGCGCCCGCACTTCGGTTTTGATCCCCGCAGGTTGACCGTCCTCAGCGCCCTGATCCTTGCTCTCGTTGAAGCTCGAACCGTCGTCTTGTGGAAACTGCTCCCGATTATCCACCTGGATGGAAGTGAAAACACCGTCTACAAGAGGCTCAAACGCTTTGTCCAGTTCGAGCTGGATCAGCTCCTGATCGTGCGCTTCGTGCTGTCTTTTCTCCAGGATCAGAAGCAACTGCTTCTGATCCTGGACCGCACCTTCTTGGGCAGAACAGACGCCCATGAGGACGCTTGTCCGCAACTGGAAATGGGGCAAACAACATCTCAATATTCTGATCTTAAGTGTCTCCTGGCGCACGTTTGCACTCCCTATCGCGTGGGTGTTGCTGCCGCACGGCGGCAACAGCAACACCGCCACCCGAATTGCGTTGATCAAATCCGTTCTTCCACTCCTGGACGGCAAAAAACTGTCCTTGCTGGCAGACCGTGAATTTATCGGGCAGGACTGGTTCCAGACGTTGAAACGGTTCAGGATTGCGCCATGTATCCGTCTGAAAGCGGATACGAGGGTGGGTGGCATGGAAGTGTGGGCCTTCAGTACTGGACAACTTGATGTTGACAGTGTTCTGAACGGCATTTTTGCCGTTTGGGCATTTGATCGTAGTCTGAAACGGCAGTAGGCGGCTTCCTGAAGCTGTGAAACAAGAAGAAGCCGCCCAGATCGACGCTATCAAGTTCGTCCAGCTCCTGAAAGAACGCTTCCCCTTCTTGCGCCGCGATACTCTGCAACGTGCCCAGGATGCGATATGTGCGCTGGTTGAGCAGCGCTCCACCAATCAGCAGCAGTGGTCCCAGGCCATGCCTGGGACTGGCTCCCCAGAAGCCAAGAAAAAGCGTCTGGGACGGTGTATACAGGATCCGCAACTGGACAGGAATTTCTTCCTGTCCTTTCTGATCTCGCTTCTCCCTGCTGGGAAGCTGGTCCTCAGCCTGGACCGCACAAATTGGGAGCATGGTGACACTCCGCTCAACCTACTCGTTCTGGGCGTCGTGTTGGAGGGATTCACGCTCCCCCTCGTCTGGGTGGCGCTGGATCACGGTGGATGCAGTGACTCGGCCACCCGTGAGCGACTGGTGGCGAGGTTGCTTGAGAGCCTTCCAGCACAGCGCTGGAAGGCTCTGGTGGCCGACCGGGAGTTCGTGGGAAAGCAGTGGTTCACCTTTCTGCGGAAACGGAAGATCCGCCGCGTGATTCGCATCCGGGCTGACAGCGTGGTGGACGAATTGCGCGTCGATCAGTGGTTCGGGGATGTCCAAATCGGAAAGAAGCGCTGTCTGTTCGAAAAGGGCTGGGTTTACGGCTGCGTGATGCAGGTGGTTGCC
>NZ_MSTI01000074.1 GCF_001949125.1 Deinococcus marmoris | reverse complement strand
AGCTGGTTCGCAATCTAAAATCTACGAATAAAGTGTTTAAAGATATGCATATCAAATCAATAGAACCATTATTGCAGCATTATGGAATTCAAACTACTTGGTTAGACTTAGTTGATAATATCTGGATAGCATTATGGTTTTCTTGCTATAAAGCTGTTTCATCTGGTAAAGATGGAAAATACTTAAATTTTGAGAGAAGATCGGAGAGAAAAGAGAATAAAACACAGAGATATGCTTATATTATATTAGTAGCTGCCGACCTGTCGAGCGCAAAAGTAATCAGTCCGGGTATATGGAAGGGTATTAACACCGAACTTATAGATCTCAGATTAGCTGCACCCTCAATATTTTTGAGACCCCATGCACAGCATGGCTTACTTTTTCGCAACCTGGGGAAACCGAGTGGACGTGATTCGGATTATTCTTCTTCTATTGCGGGAATTGTAAGAGTTGATTTGGCTGATGCTTTGGATTGGCTGGGCAATGGTAATCTACTAGACACCCACTCTCTTTTCCCTCCAGCATCTTATGATTCTGGCTACGAAATTCTCTTAGAAATCCGTGATTCTCTGATTAAAGAGAATAAAATTTCTATGGGAAATATAAATTATATAGGAACTTAATCCAACTATTTTAAAAATCTACACAAAGAACAATTTACCTTGCCCTCAACTGCCTGCTCCTTACTCTTCCTCGTCTGGGTAGACCTTGATGTCCGTGATGTGCGCGCGGTCCGGGCGCGTCAGGATGTGGGCCACACTCTTGGCGAGGCCGCGCGGGTCGATCATCGTTTCCCATTTCAGGCCCGCGTCGCGGTTGGCCGGGGTGTCGATAGCGCCCATCGGATACAGCACGCAGCCGCGCACGCCCTTGGACTTCAACTCGTCGTTCAGGCTGTTCAGGTATGCCCCCAGCGCCGCTTTGCTCGCCGTGTACAGCGCCGCACCGGGGCCGGTATTGCGGGCCGCCTGCGCCGCGCTGACGCCCAGGATGATGCCGTCCTTGTTCTTGATCATGTTGGGCAACACGCCCTGAACCGCGTGGAACAGCGTCAGGAAATTGGCGTCCAGCATGGCCCGCAGGTCATCTGTGGTGGCCTTCTGCACGGCCTGCATAGAGTAAGCCCCGGCGGTATGCACCAGGATGTCCACCTTGACTTTTTTCAGTTGCGCCACGCTGGCGGGGTCCGCCAGATCGACGTCGATTACTTCGGTGGCGGGGATGCGGTCTGCGGCGCGGGCCAGGGCCTCGCCGCGCCCCACCAGCACCATCTGCGCGCCCGCGTCGTCGAGTTCCTGGGCAATGGCAGTCGCCAGCGCGCCGCCCGCCCCTGTGAGCATTACTGTCGAGGAGCTGAGGTTAGCCATGCCTCCCAGCCTAGCGGGTTGAGGGCCGTGGGGTGTGGGATATGCAGAAAAGATTCAGTAGCGGGACTGAGAGTGAGCTTATTCCCCATACCCCGCCGCCCGCACCGCTGCCCACTCGCCCTCGCCCAGGACGAACGGCTGGCGCTGGAGATCGGTGGTGACCTCGGGGCCGTTCGGCGACAGGTGGATGTCCACCTCGGTGCGGATGCCGAAGCCCTTTGCTGCCGGGTAGGTGCCGGGTTCCACCGTCACGGCCAGTCCTGGCGTCAGCGTGCGGGTGTCGTGCGTTTCATAGTCGTCCAGATTTGCGCCGGAGCCGTGAATCTGCACGCCCAGATCGTGTCCGGTGCGGTGGAAGAAATACGGTGCCCAGTCGGGTCCCATCGCGTCCCGTGCGGCGCGGTCCAGTTCCCAGCCCTGCAAGTTGCCCCAGCCCTTGGCCCCGAATCGGGTCTTCAGCAGGTCCAGCGCCGTGTCCCGCGCGGCCCGCACCGCTTTCCACGCGTCCAGATATTCGGCGGAGGGTTGCCCCGCGTGGCCCACCCAGGTCACGTCGGCAAAGGGGCGGCCCGGCTCCTGCGCCCACAGGTCGATCAGCACGCACTGGCCCGCTTGCAGCACGGCGTTCTTGTCCCCGCCTGGCTCGTAGTGCGAGTCCGCCGCGTTGACGCCAAAACTGACGTTGACCGGGTGGCCCGCGCCCATGCCCGCGCCCGCAATCGCGTCCATGATCAGCGCCTGCACTTCCAGTTCGGTGATCTGTTCGCCCGCCTTCAGGCGTTCGTGGATCAGCCAGTACGCGTCGTCCTTGGCACGCATCAGCAGGGCGGCGGCGCGCTTGTGGGCAGCCAGATCTTCCTCAGACCATGCCAGGAAGGATTGCAACAGGTCCGCGCTGCTTACGATGTCGGTGGCCCCTGCCACCCGCACACGTTCAATCGTCCCAGCGTCCACCCGGCTCACGTAGGGCACGGCCCCATTCGGGCTGTACTCCATCGCAATCCGCTGCCCGTCCACCACTTTTTTCAGCGCCTCCTCCAGCTCGTCATGAGAGCCGAAGGCGCGGCGCTCGATGTCCCAGTCGCGCGTGATCTCGCCCCAGGTGCCGCCCTCGATGTGGTTGTGGAGCAGCACCGCCTGCCCCGCACGCGGCACATACACGAAGAAACGGCGGGTCAGAAACGCGCCTCCCGGCATGGCCAGCACGCGGCGGGCGTGCGGGTTGAGGTTCTGAAAGTCGTAGATCAGCCAGCCGTCCAGATCGGTGGATTGCAGGGCGGCGCGCATCCGGTCAACGGGAGAGGTCATGCCCTGATTATGGAGTGCGCGGCGCTGGTGTGGAACGCAGCTCTGCGCGCAGTCCCGCGATCTCGCCGCGCAGTTCTCTCAGTTCCCGGCGCAGGACCTCGTTGTTGACCTCGTCGTCGTCGTCATCGTCGGGTGGCCAGTCCTGATCCGCGCCCACGAACAGGCTCGCCAGCGCCGCCGTGATGTAGCCGAAGACCGCGAAGCCGTACAGCGCCAGCAGAAAGGTCAGTGCGCGGCCCTCGGCGGTCAGGGGCCAGTATTCGGACCCCAGGCTGGTCAGCAGCATGCCCACCCAGTACAGCCACTGGCCAAAACCCTGCGGCGCACCCGTCTGGCCCGCCTCGAAAGACGCCATGCCCGCAGCCCCGGCCAGCGCCACCAGCGTGGTCGCGCCCACCACGAAACCCAGACCCCGGCGGCGCAGGGTGCGTTGCAGGGTCCGCAGGCCCCGGTTCAGGCTGGTCAGAATCCGCAGCAGGTTGGTGCCGCGCGTCAGGCGCAACACGCGCAGCGCCCGCAGCCCCCGGAAGACCCGCAGAATCCGCAGTGCGGGCAGCATCAGGCTCAGGGCGGTCAGCCAGTTTTTCTTCAGGTACTCGGACTTGTCGGGGGCAAGCACAATCGCCAGTGCGAAGTCCAGCACGAACACCCCCCAGATCACGTTGCTGATGATTTGCAGCAGTGGCGGCAGTCCCTGCATCAGGTCCAGCACCAGCAGGCCCAGCCACACGAAACTGAGGACGATCATGGGCCGTTCCAGCAGCGCGTCCAGATGCGCCAGCGTGGTCAGCCGGGCAGACTTGAGTTCCTCTGGAGGGGGTGGGGGCGGGGCGGCGTCGGGCATGGGCTTCAGGGTAGATGGTGGGTGGAGAAAACGGTGCGAGGCGAACCTTATTTGCCGCTGCTCTGGACTACACTGCTCCTAACTGGTCAGCACTGGTCAGCCTGGAGGCGACATGAAGGAAGCCTGGAAACTGCAAGACGCGAAGTCCCGTTTTAGTGAGGTGGTGGACGCCGCCCTCCGGGAAGGGCCGCAGACCGTCACCCGGCGCGGCGAGAAGGCGGTGGTGGTGCTGTCTCACCGCGAATTCGTCCGGCTGTCCCAGGCCGAGACCACGCTCGACGACGCTCTATCCGGCGCGCCGCAGGAACTGAGTTTCGGGCGTGACCCCGCCGTTATTCCCGCCGTGACGCTGGAGTGAGCTACCTGCTGGACACCAACGTGGTCAGCGAACGGAGTCGCCCGCAGCCGGACGAGCGGGTACGGGCGTGGCTGCGGGCACATACGGTGGGCGAGACGTTTCTGAGTGTGATCACGCTGGCCGAACTGGAACAGGGCGTCTTGCGGCTGGGCGAGACCCGGCGGGCAGCGGAACTCCGGTCTTTTCTCGGGGGGATCGAGGCGCAGTTTGCGGGCCGGGTGCTGCCCGTGGACCGCGCGGTGGCCCGCACCTGGGCGGCCATGACTGCGCGGGCGTCGGGCAATGGTCAGCCGATGGGCTACGCAGACTCGCTGATTGCGGCCACGGCGCTGACCCACGGCCTGAGCGTGGTCACGCGCAATGTGAATGACTTCAGACCGGCGCAGGTCGACGTCATCAATCCCTGGGAGTCTGCCGGGGCGAAATGACAGCGCGGGCCTGACCGCGTCTCAATCAACGAAAGCTTTCACCACGCCTCCCGAAAATCTCTGGCAGCCGTGTGGACATGCCCCGCCGCGTCCCCGCCCACCCGCGCCAGATGACGGCGCACCAGCTCGTAGCCCAGGCTGTAACCGCTCCAGCGCGGTAAATTGTTGGCCTCTGAGCCGTAAAACCACGTCTCGAAGTTGTGATCGCTGCGGTCCAGCAATGGCTGCGCCCGCGCCCACAGCGCATCCAGATCAACCCCGGCCTGCGCGTAGGGCGGCAGCTCCCCCTTCCGTTCATCCAACTCGTTCGCCTGAGCCAGCCCCTCGCTGACCAGCACTTCCAGCAACGTCTGGCCGTAGCCCGGCCCCTGCCAGCGCCGGGCGTGGTGCAGTTCGTGGGCCACCGTGGCGGGCAGTTCGGTGCGCCACCCGGCAGCAAAATTGGGATTGTCCGGGTTCAGGGTGATCTGCACGAAATGGTCCAGCGGCGCATAACCGTGGATACCCGTTTCGGGCAATCCCCAGGGCGAGACGGAGACGGCCACATCCACCCCGTCCAGCCCCAGCCGCGCGGCCTGCCGGGTCAACGCGGCCTGCGCCACCTCGCGCACCTCGGCCTCCAGGGCGGGGGAAAGGTGACGGCCAGCATTCATGACGTGCAGGGCGTTGGGCATGGCCCGATTCTGCCGGGTTTCTAGCGCCCCGTTTCCGGCGTCGGTGGGGGCAGCTTCAGAACCAGTTGGTGGGCGCGGGCGTAACCCGCGTTCCAGCTCCGCCAGTCACGCGGCGCGTCGTACTGATCGTGCAGGCGGTTGATCACGTCCTGGCGGGAATTCTGGCAGTCCTTGCCCTGCGGGCAGTCGCGGGTCAAGGTGTCCAGATGGGTCACGATGGTGGGGACGGCACCGGCCCCCAGCTCCAGCAGGGTCAGCACGCCCACGTCCTGCGGGGTGCTGCGGAGTTCGTTGGTCACGCCGCTGACGGCACGCTCCACATTCACGCGGGCGATCAGTGCGCCTGGGTTCAGGGCGGTGGTGGTCAGCAGCACCGCGAAGCCCATCAGCAGGGCCGGGTAGGCGAAGCGCTGCGGACGAGACTGCCACAGCAAAGACGCCAGCAGGCCCAGGCACAGCACCATCCAGACCAGAAAGGCCGCGCCCATCAGGCGGGTCTCGCTCAGGCCGTAGGCCAGCCCGTACAGCCGCCAGCGGTTGGCCGCACTCAGCAGCACCAGCGCCAGCGGGGCGAGAACGGCCAGATTCAGCAGGCGGTATGACAGGCGGGTGCGGACCTCCTGCCGCGTCAGGGCGTGTGCCCCCAGCAGCAGGGTCAGGCTGAGAAAGGCCACCGCCATCAGTTGGCCGAAGCCCTCGCGGATGTACCCCGCGAAAGTCACGCCGTCCGGCAGACCGGTGCCACTCAGGTAGTACGGCAGTTGCGCCAGCAGAAAGACCACGAACAGCGCCGCCAGCGACGCCAGCGGCAGCCCGATCTCGATCAGCCCCAGCCGCGCCACGTCCGGTCCGGTGCGCGGAAAGAGGCTGGGCCGCAGCGCCATGACCGCCGGATAGACCAGTCCGCCCGCGAAGGCGCACCACAGGGCCAGTTGAACACCGTCGCTCCACAGCCGTTCCAGCCGCCAGTCCAGCACGCCGCCCAGCAGCCCGGCGAAGCCCGCGTCTGCACCCGCCAGCAACCCACCGAAAACAACCAGCACCGGCACGGTCAGCAGCAGGCCCACGCCCCAGCGCCCCAGTCCGCTGCCCTGCGCGGGCCGCAGCCGCGCCCAGGGCAGGCGCTCCAGCAACACGAGCGGGCCGTAAATGAAACGCAGGCCGCCCGTGACGCCTGCGCCCACGGTGGCCCACAGGCTCCAGCCGCCCAGACCGGGAAAGCGCAGAAACGCCGCGCCCAGCAGTAGCGAGAGCAGCAGCGCGAAGGCGTTGAGCGCCCCCAGGTCTCCTGGTACGTCCCAGACCGCGCAGGTGGTGACGGCCAGCAGAAAGGCCGTGCCCAGCAGGGTCAGCCCCGTCGCCGTGGGTCGTTCGCCGCGCCGCCGCAGCGCCCACAGGCAGGCGGCCACGAACAGGGCCACCCAGATGGGAACATTCACGCCGAACCCGCCCCCCTGTGCGCCCGTCAGAACCTGCGCCGCAACGCCCAGCCCCAGCGCGATCAGGAAGGGCGCTGCGGCCCGTGCGGGACGGGGAACCGATGGGGCGAGCGTGGAATGCCCGGAAATGGTGGGCGGCGCAGCGGGTCCAGCCATCGGGGTTCCGGTCATGCCCGTACCGTAGCGGCGGGGCAATGGTGATGTCGTCCGCCTTTGGGGTGATGGGAAAGCTGCGGCCCTAGCCTCCCCGCGAAAAACGCCGCTCCAGTCGGCGCTGCACCACTTCCAGTGCGCTGGAAATGGCCCAGTAGATCAGCGCGGCAGCCAGATAGGGGCCGAACGGCTCGAAGGTGCGGGCGATCACCAGTTGCGCGCTTCGCAGCAGTTCCACTACCGTGATCACCGACACCAGCGAGGTGTCCTTGACCAGCCCGATCAGGCTGTTGCCCAGGCTGGGCAGGGCCACCCTCGCGGCCTGCGGCAGGATGATCAGCCGCATGGTTTCCGCCTTGCTCAGGCCCACGCTGTAGGCCGCCTCGTGCTGCCCTCTGGGAATGCTCAGAATCGCGGCGCGGATGGTCTCGGACAGGTAGGCGGCGGCGTTCAGGGTCAGGGCCAGCACGCCGCCCACCACCGGATCGAGGATGATGCCGAAACTGGGCAGGCCGTAATAGATCACGAAGATCTGCACCAGCAGCGGCGTGCCCCGGATAAACGACACGTACAGCCCGGCCAGCCAGCGCACCGGCCCCGGCGCGTACAGCCGCAGCAGCGTGACCGCCAGCCCCAGCGGCAATCCCAGCACCATCGCCGCCAGCGCAAAGCCGATGGTCAGCCGCGCCCCCACCAGCAGCGCGGGCACCGATGCCCAGGCACTCTGAAGAATCAGTTGAAGTTGTTCGGTGTCCATGCTGCTCCTTCGGAGGGCGCTGTCTAAAGGTCTAAGGGTCTGAGGGCCAAAGCACAGTTCTGGAAGTCCTTTTTCCCTCTACCCTTGTGGGAGAGGGAGGGAGTCGCGCAGCGACGGAAGGGTGAGGGGGCCACGGGGCAAGCTTCTTTTCATGACTTTCGGGACGCTGTACTCAAGATGGTTATTCTCTGTGGCGTTTTGACCTTTGGAACTCTTGACGGCCCGCCCCCCAACGCAAACCCCTCCCCACTGAACTGGGAGGGGTCCACGCGCACAGGCGGGCGTTCAGGGCTTGCTGACGTCCTGACCGAACCACTGCTGGCCGATTTTCGCCATCGTGCCGTCGGCCTTCATGTCTTTCAGGGCGGCGTCGATTGCGGTTTTCAGTCCTGTATTGGTCTTCTTGATGGCTATGCCCATGCTGTCCACCGAACCGGCGTTGCCCACGCCCTTGATCGGCAGGCCCTGCGATTTGGCGAGGTAGCCGATCAAGAGGCGGTCATTGTAGATGGCGTCCAGGCGGCCACTGGACAGGTCCGCCAGATACTCCGGGGTGCCGGGATAGGTGACCACCGTGATGCCGCCCGCGTCGCGCAAATCTTTTTCAAACACGGTGCCCAGCCCCACACCCACGCGCTTGCCTTTCAGGTCCGCCAGCGTGTTGTAGTTCTGCCCTTTGGTGCTGCTGACGGCAATTTGTGGGCGGCTGAAGACGTAGGGATCGCTGAAGCCGATGCTCTTCTGGCGCTCGGCGGTGATGCCCACCTGGTTGATGATCACGTCGTATTTGTTGGCCTGTAACCCGGCCAGAATGCCGCTCCATTCGGTCAGCACGAACTCGGGCTTGAGGCCCAGCTTGGCGGCCAGCGCCCGCGCCACGTCTACGTCAAAGCCGGTCAGCAGGCCCTTGTCGTCCTTGAAGGTGAAGGGGGCGTAGGTGCCCTCTACGGCAATTTTCAGCACGCCTTTGGTCAGCGTGGGCGCGGTCTGGGCCAATGAGGACGTGGAGGTGCCAAGAATCAGAGCAGTACCTAAAAGCAGAGCTGGACGGAACGCACGCATGACTTCTCCTTAATGGCGGTGGGCTGGGATGACCGCTGAGAGGGCGGGGGAGAGGCTAGGCTGACGAATAGGAATGAAGCTGACTATAAGCCTCCTGGGAGGGGCTGCTGTTCCGCTGTCTGGCGCATGGCCTGGGGCGGCAGCGCGAAACGGGGCAGGTGCCAGGGATGCCTTTCACCCAGCGCGTGCGCCGCCAGCAATTCGCCCAGCAGCGGCGTGAACTTGAACCCGTGCCCCGAACACGGCGACGCCAGCGTGATCTGCGGGCAGTCCGGGTGCAGCGCGAGGATGAAATCGCCGCCCGGCGCGCGGGTGATCAAGCAGGTCTGCCGTTCCATGACGGCGCTGGCCCCCGGCAGGTAGCGCCGCATGAACGTGTCGGACGCCTCGCTGACCTGCGGCGGAACCTCAAATGTGCGGTCATCGCCGCTGGTGACGGGGCGCACCACATCCACACCAATTTTTACGCCAGGGACGCCGAAAGCTGGAAAGCCGTACGCCTGAAATTCATCGTCGTGCGTGATGAACACCGGGAAGCGTTCCGGCTGGAAGGCGGCCAGATCATCCGGGCGGTAAAAGCTGGAGGCCGCCAGCGTCACGCTCAGCGAGGGTTGCAACCCCGGAACCAGACGCGGCAGCCACGCGCCCGCCGCCACGATCAGGTGGTCACAGGTGACGACGCCCGCGCTGGTCCGAACGGCGGGTTGCTGTCCCGGTTCAATCTCCAGCGTCGCCACACCTTCCAGCACGCGCGCCCCATGCTGGCGGGCGAGATCGGTCAGGACCCTCAGCGTGATCTGCGGGCTGACAATTCCTGCTTCGGGCGAGTACACGGCTTCCCAGTCGGGCGGCACCTGCCACTGCGGGTAGCGCCGGGCCAGTTCGCGGCGGCTCAATCGCTCGGGGGCTGCGTCCAGCGCGCTCAGCGAGGCGTGAACGGCTTCCAGACTCGGTGTTCCGGCGGGACCGAGGTCCAGGCCCCCGGTGCGCCAGTACAACCGCTCTCCCGACTCGCTTTCCAGCGCCCGCCACGACGTCAGCGCTGCCTGGGCCAGCCCGGCGTAATCCGGTTCCTCGTAGGCCAGCCGGAAAATCCGCGACGGCCCGAAGCTGGAGCCGCGCCCGTGGCCGATCTGAAACTGCTCCAGCAGCAGCACATCCTGCCCGCGCCGGGCCAGCGCATGCGCCGCCGCGCTGCCCGCTGCCCCCGCCCCGATGACCAGATGCTGGACGTGCTGCTTCATGGTCTGATTTTAAGGGCTGCCAGCAAAAACCCCTCCCATTACAGCGGGGAGAGGTCTGCGCTAGAGGGTAGAGATCAGGGCTTGCTGACGTCCTGCCCAAACCACTGGCTGCTGATCTTGGCATAGGTGCCGTCTGCCTTAATCTGCAAGAGTGCTTTGTCAATCGCCGTTTTCAGGCCCGTGTTGCTCTTTTTCAGGGCAATGCCCATGGCGTCGGCGCTGCCCGTACCCGCGCCGCGAATGGGCAGGTTTTGCGACTTGATCAGATAGCTCACCAGCAGGCGGTCGTTGTAGCCTGCGTCAATGCGGCCCGTTGTCAGATCGGCCAGCACTTCGGCGGCACCGGGGTAGGTCAAGATGTTGATGCCGCCCGTTGCCTTGAGCTGCGCTTCGTAGTTGCTGCCCAGGCTGCTGCCCACGCGCTTACCTTTCAGGTCGGCCAGGGTCTTGGGCGCAAAGTTGCCGTTTTTCTTCACGATGATCTGGGGCGTGCTGTACACATACGGCGCGCTAAAGGCAATGCTTTTCTGGCGCTCGGGCGTAATAGCCACCTGGTTCACGATCACGTCGTACTTGTTGGCCTGGAGTCCGGCGATAATGCCGCTCCACTCGGTCAGCACAAATTCAGGCTTGAGGTTCAGCTTGGCGGCAATGGCCCTGGCAATGTCCACGTCAAATCCGGTCAGGTTGCCCTTGGCATCTTTGTAGGTAAAGGGTGGGTAGGTGCCTTCCATGCCGATTTTCAGCGTGCCCTTCGTGATGGTGCTGGGCGTTTTGATCGCGGGCGCGGTGGCGGCGAGGCTGCTGGAGGCGAGAACGAGGGCGGACATTAACAACAGGTGCTTCATGGGACTCCTTGAGGGGTTGAGGCTGAGGATCAGACGGCTCAAATCTCTGATCGTTAAACCAGTTTATAAAACAGAGTGGAATTGATTGTGAACCAAGTCCCGTAATAGCTTGAGCGAACCGTCATGTTTGCCCCGCCGCATCTGGCCTTCCGGTACGGTTGCCCCGCCCCCGCCGCCCTATGCTTCCCACATGGCTTTTCCCGACATTCAGAGCTTCATGCGCCTGCTGGAAGAACGCGGCGAACTGCTGCGCGTCTCCGCACCCGTCAGTCATGACCTTGAAATCACCGAGATCGCGGACCGGCTGGTCAAATCCGGCGGCCCGGCGGTGCTGTTTGAAAACGTGCGCGGCAGCGAATTCCCCGTGGTCATCGGCCTGATGGGCACGCGTGAGCGCACCGCTCTGGCACTGGGTGTCAGCGATCTGGACGATCTGGCGGCGAAGGTCCGCGCCCTGATTGACCTCAAGGGCAGCGGCGGCAAGCTGGGGATGCTCGGCAACGTCACCAAGCTCAAGGACGCCATGAACCTCCCACCCAGGCGCGTCAAAACTGGTCCCGTGCAGGACATCGTGTGGCGCGGCGACGAGGTGGACCTGTCTCGCATTCCGATCCTGAAATGCTGGCCGCTGGACGGCGGGCCGTTCGTGACCCTGCCACTGGTGATCAGCAATGACCCTGAAACTGGCGAGCGCAATATGGGCATGTACCGCATGCAGGTCATGAGTAAAAACACGACGGGGATGCACTGGCAGCGCCACAAGACTGGAACGAAGCATCTGGAGAAGGCCAAACGGCTGGGGCAGAAGCTGGAGGTGGCCGTCGCCATCGGGGGCGATCCGGCGCTGATCTACGCGGCCACCGCGCCTCTGCCCCCCATCCCCGGTCTGGACGAGTTCGCGCTGGCGGGCTACCTGCGCGGGCAGCGTTACCCGGTCACGAAGGGCATTACCGTCAATCTGGATGTGCCCGCCAACGCCGAATTTATTCTGGAAGGCTATGTGGACCCCTCCGAGGACTGGATCATGGAAGGGCCGTTCGGGGACCACACTGGCTTCTACACCCTGCCGGACCTGTACCCGCTGTTCCACGTTACCGCCGTCACCATGCGCCGTCAGCCCGTGTACCCCGCCACCATCGTGGGCCGCCCGCCGATGGAGGACGCCTACCTGATTGAAGCCTCCGAGCGGCTGTTTCTGCCCGCCGCGCAACTGATCATTCCCGAGATCACCGATTACCACATGCCCCCGGCGGGCGTGGCGCACAACCTCGTCTTCGTGGGCATCAACAAGACGTATCCGGGGCAGGCGTACAAGGTGGCAAACGGGATGTTCGGCCTGGGGCAGATGATGTTCGCCAAGGTGATCGTGGTGCTGGACGACGATGTGCCGGTCAATGATTTTGAGGCGGTATGGCGTGCGGTGGCCGAGAAAGCCGCACCGGGCCGCGACACCCTGACCACGCGCGGCCCCATCGACGTGCTGGACCACAGCAGCCGGGGCTGGGGCTACGGCAGCAAACTGATCATCGACGCCACCACCAAACGCCCCGAGGAAATCGGTGGGGCCGAATCCAGCCGTGACCTTCAGGCGGGCGATCTGGCCCATGAAACGGTGTTCAGGCCGCACGCCGCCGCCGAGTTGCCGGACTTTGAAGGCGTGGTGGCCCAGCAGCAAAATGACGATGGTTACTGGCTCGTCGCCCTGAAGAAGACCCGGCCCGGTCAGGCGCGGGAACTGGCACAGGCGTTTGCCGCCCATCCCGCCGCCGCCGGAGTCCGTCACCTGCTGATCTGCGACGAATTCACCGACGTGAACAACATTCAGGACGTGTGGTGGACCATCCTCAACAACATCGACCCGGAGCGGGATGTCGTTCAGTACGGCGAATTACTGACCTGGGACGGCGCACGCAAACTGCCCGAGGAAGGCTTTGTGCGCCCGTGGCCCCCCAAGATCACGATGGACCCGGCAGTGGTGGAGCGGGTCGAGGCGATGTGGCATGTGTACGGGCTGCCGGAGCAGTGGCGCTAGATCATCCTCTGGACCAAAGAAAGGCAGGACGGTTGCAACACCATCCTGCCCTGCCTTTTCTTAAAGAACTGCCTTACCAGCGGTACAGCACGTTCGACTTGCTGGTGATCACGTTCCCCTGCACGGCGCTCTGCACGGTCTGACCGTCGTAGCGGTTGATCAGGTCCGCCATCAGATCGCTGACGGTGCCGATGATGCCCGACATCATCTCGCCGTCACCGAAGTCGCTGTCGTCGAAGGTCATGTCCATGTCGTCGCCCATGTCGGTCATGTCTTCCATCCCTCCGGTCTGGGGCGCCGTCGCGCGGCCCTTGCCCGACTTGCCGGGGGTGGCCGGAACGGCGGCAGCATCCGTCATCTCCGCTGTGTCTGTATCTGTGGTGTCCATGTTGTCCATCATTCCGCCGCCTGCGCCCATGCCGCTCAGGATGGCCGCCGAGAGGTCCTCGCCGCTGATGTCGGTGGGGTTGGGGGCGTAGGTCCACCCGGCAGAGAAACGCGGTTCGATTCCGGCGGCCATGAAGCCCGCGTCCTGTGCGAGTGGCGCGGCACTTTCGTCCAGCGCGGCGTCCAGGGCCGTCTGGCTGAAGGCCGTGATCAGGTAGTCACCCCGGAAGGCGTAGACCATCTTGAGTTTGCCCAGGGCGTCGTCCACCATTTTCGCGCCGCTGTCCAGGGCTGGGCCGCCTGCCGCGCCCGCCATGCCCGGCAGACGGCGGCCCATGCTGCCCAGCGAATCGGAATTGAGCAGCGTTTTGAGGCTGTCTGCCGCGCCCGCGATGGCCCCGTTCACGCTGGCCGCGTATTCGGGCATCTGCGCCTGGGCCGCCGTCATGTCCGCGACGCGCTGGTAGCTCACGGTGTAATCCAGGCTGGCCAGTGGGTTGCTGACGTCCAGGCCCGACTTCATGCCCCCGGCCAGCGTGACCTGCGCGCATTCGTGGCCCAGCCACGCCCCAGAGCGTTCCAGGTGGCTGGCGAGCTGGCTATCGGATAGGAAACCCAGCGGATCGAACAGGTCCAGGCGGGTCAGCCAGCGGCCCAGATACGCGCCGGATTCCGGGTGACAGGCCGAGGCCACCACGCTCTCTGCGTCGGCGGGGATGATGTCCTGCACGGTAAAATCGGTGCTGTCGGTCAGGATGCGGTACAGCGGTTTGTCCTTGCCCTGCGCGTTGGCGGCGTGGGCGGAGGCGGCGGTCAGGCCCGCAGCGGTGGTGGTGAAGCCCGCCGAGTACTGCCCCAGCGTGTCCAGCGCGTCCACGATGGGCGAGAGCAGGCGCGGCAGCATGATGGCCTTGCCCAGCGCGCCGCGAATGACCTTGGCAGTGGCCGAGAAGTTGAGAAACAGCGACAGCTCCTGCGGCCCCGTTGCCCGCCTGGGCACCGTGTAGGCCGCCGAATTCATCAGGCGCGGGGCTGTTTTACCGCTCAGGCGGCCCAGGTAACCCATCAGCAGGTCCTTGTTGGTGGAGACATAGACCAGCCCGCCTGCCATGCCCGCGAAGGTGTCGCCCTGCCGCGAGAAGGTGTAGTCGCCCACCCGCGCGCCTTTTTTGGGGTCCATCATGCTGGCAAAAAACTCGCCGGAGAGTTTATCCACCCGTGAAACCGCCAGCAGTTCCGGCGAGAAGGTGCCCCCCGCATTGCCCACCGAAAAGACGCCAGCCACCGCTTCCTGGCCCAGCGAACCCTTGAGGATCTGCTGAAAGCCGCCGATCATCTGGCCGCCCTGTTCCTCGCCCACCACGCCGCGCGCCGCCGAGGCCAGCAGTCCGGCGAAGCGGTCAATCGCCCCACCCGCATTTTTTGTTTCCAGTGTCAGCAGGGCACCGGCGGGCAAGCCCTCGGCCAGGGAGGCGGCGCGGGCGGTGGAGGCCGTACCCAGTAGAAGGGCCGTCAGGAGCAAAGCGTTTCTCATTCTTACATCATAAGGAAACTGACGGAAGAATAAGTCGGCCATTAGATGTATGCGTCCCTCACCCCCAGCAGATGAACGCAGAATGAGCAGACGATTCTGGCCTGCGTTTCGCTGGCGGGTGGGCTGGAGGCGCCGCTGGACGCCGCTCAAGGCAGCACGATCCTCGGTTCTGGCCCCTTGCCGCGTGCCAGCCGCTGTACCTCGCGCAACGTGGCGTCGCCGTCCGTCTGGATGCCGTGCTTGCGGAAGCTGGTGGCCAGACTCTGGGCGTCGCGGCCCAGCAACTGCTGGAAGTTGGGGTTCTGGCGTGTGGTCAGTTGTGGAAAATCGATGATGATCACGGTGTTCTCCCACCACAGCAGGTTGTAGGTGCTGTAGTCGCCGTGCGCGTAGCCCAGCCGCAGCATGTCGGCCAGCCCATGCACGGCCTGTTTCCAGGCGCTCTGCGCCTCTATGGGGGTCAGTCGGGCCTCGCTCAGGCGGGGGGCCACCTCGTCCTCGGTGCCGATCAGGCGCATTAAAACGGCGGGGACGGTGGCGGCGCAGACCTTGACGTTCGGCCCGACGAGGGGTTCGGGCACGTTCAGCCCCGCTTGCCACAATGTCCACAGGTGCGCGTACTCGGCGCAGACCCAGTCGGCTTGCAGCATTTCCAGCCCCTTCCTCGTGCGGCCCTGAATGGCGCGTTCCGCGCGGGCATCCAGAATGACGTTGCCCTCGCGGTACACGGCGTCGTTCTTGAAACTGCGGGCTTCCATCTCGCGGTACAGCTTGACCAGCACGCTTCCGCGCGGGCCACGGGCCACGTAGGCGGTGGCCTCCTTGCCGCTCTTGAGTTCGGCCACGATTTCGGTGATATGCCCCGTGTCGATCAGACGGCGAATGGTGTCGTCGGCGATTCTCTCGGGGTCCTCGGCGGTCAGGCCATCCAGTCTGCGGCGGCCCAGCAGTTTTTTCTTTTTGAACTTGCTGCGGCGCTCCGGCGTGATATCTGCGCCCTCCAGCTCTGTATCGAGCCAGCGGGCGTTCATGGATGCCTCTGGGGTCTAGACCAGTCTGGGTCCGAAAGGAGAGGCGGCACTCTGACGTGGATCAGCAAAATTACTCCGTGTTGCGGGGGCGGGGATGGCTATTCCTGGGGCCTTCGGAAGATCAATGATGTTGATTTCGGTCATATGCAGCACCTCCTTTTCGGTGATGGGCAGAGCGTAGCAGGCAAAAGGCAGGACTAGGCCATCATGCCTAATGCAGTGGGCGTTACTTTCCCGCCCGCTGTTCCTGACACGACGAAGCCGCGCCTCCACAATTTTTGTGAGGGCGCGGCCTGTTCTGACCTTGTTCTGGTTCTGTTCGTTCTGATTCTGTGCTGGGGAAGGCGGGACTTCCTCCGGGCTGGCCTGCGAACACACTGTCGGCGTTCCCGTTCCGGTGTGGGCATAATACGCCGCAGGCATAATTGTGTCAAGTCCGTCTGTGTATGGCGGCTGAGTATGAGTCGAGGTGGATATTCAGCCCTGGCGTCGCTTAGGAGGAAATGCCTATATTCATCCAGCGCATATGCAGGAAGTGCGCCATTTGGCCTAGGCTGAAGATTCGCCCTCTCGCCATTCTTCGGCCAGGATATCGGCATGAACGATTCACACGAACACCCGCCTGGAGGCGGTTTCACGCTACGTCCCTTCCAGAACGCCGATGCCCCCGCCGTCGCCCGCCTCGTCACAGACAGCGTTCGCGGGCACTGGACCTACCTGCCGGAGCGCTTCCGCGAAAGTGCCGATCCGTTGCGCCGTCGCCTTGTCGCGCTGGCCGGCCCGGAGGTCATCGCCACCGCCCATCTGCTGCCCTTCGGGGCCGCCACCCCCGACGCCCTGCGCCTGGACCTGGCCGGGGACGGGGCCGCCTTCACACCGCTGTATCTGGCGCTGCTGGCCGATCTGCCCCCTGGTTTCTCGCGGCTGCTGGGCGTGACGCGCGAGGATTTTGGCGAGCAGATGGCCTTCTTTGGGGCAGCAGGTTTTCGCAACGCTTGGCAGTCCTGGGGGGCGCATCTGGACCTGGGCGACTTCGACTTCGCCGCCTTTCGGTCCCTGGAAGAACGCCTCTTTCTGAAGGGCTATGAAATCGAGCAACTTTCCAACGATGCGCCGGATGCCGACTGGGACGCCCTGTACGCCCTGCATACCCGTGGTCTGGCCGATGCGCCGCGCAATCCCACCACCACGCCCGAACCCCTGACCTCGCTGCAACTGCGGGAGATGATCGTGCGCGAGGAAACAGTATTCGTGGCCCGCCTGCGCGGCCAGATCGTGGCCCTGACCCGGCTGACCCCGTGCGGGCAGGAACTGGAGAGCGAGAACACCGTGACCCACCCAGATCACCGCTCACGCGGGCTGGCGACGCTGGTCAAGGCCCGCGCCCTGGCCTGGGCTGCGGGCGAGGGCTTTCCGGCGGCGGGCACGGGCGGCACGGTCCTGAACCTGCCGATGCTGCGGGTGAATACCCGGCTGGGCTACCGCGTGGAGCGCATGTGGGTCACCTGGGAGCGTGAGCTGGCCCAGCGCGCCACCCTGGAGTCACCCCCACTGGATTAGCGTCGGCCCAAGGATGAGCCAATGGATGTGCTAAATGTAGCAGCGGTCATCAATACTGGCCTTCTAGAATGGCCCGGATGCCGGAAAATGCCCTGCGCGAACGGATGCTGGAAGCCACCCGTCGCCGGGGCTATCTGGTGCTGTGCGCGTGTTCGGTGGCGGTTCACTCGGCCATTGCCACGCGGGAACTGCCGCACGGCAACTGGCGGGCCGCGCTGGTGGCCCTGCTGAGCGCTGCGCTGCTGCCCGCCATCCTGAGCCGCCGGGTCTCGGCGCAGCGGCTGGACACGCTGGTGGTGTGGTGTGCGAACATCGGGGCCAGCTATTTCCTGTGGGACTTCTACAGCCGTGGCCTGGGCCTGGGCGCGCGGGAGTCGCTGACGGTCCCCCTCTTTTTCGCGGTGTGGTTCGGGCTGCTGCCGCTGAAACAGGCCGCCCTGCGCGGTGGGGTGCTGTATCTGGTTCTGGCCGCACTGGTGCTGCGCCACTGGCCCACCGATCCGGTGCCGCTGCTGTATATCGGCTTTCTGCTGTTCCTGATCGGGCAGATGACCGTGGCCGGGCGGCAGATTCAGCAGGAACTGTCGCGCACCGCGCGTTACGCGGATCTGGCCCTGACCGATCCGCTGACTGGGCTGTTCAATCGCCGCTCGATGGAACGGCGGCTGGAGGACCACTACAGTCCGCAGGCCACTGTGTCTCAGCCCGTCGCCATCACCCCGCCCGCCCCCGTCACTCTGTCCGCCACCGTGGAGGGGCCTGCGCCCATCGGAATCCTGCTGATCGACGTCGATCTGTTCAAGGCGGTCAACGACACCCACGGCCACGAAACCGGGGACCGGGTGCTGGTGGCCATGGGGCAGACGCTGCGGGCCTGTGCCCGGTCCGGCGATCTGGCGGTCCGCTGGGGCGGCGAGGAGTTCGTGCTGCTGGTGGCTGCGGGTGAGCGCGCCGCGCTGGAGCAGATCTGCGGGCGCATTCACCGCGCGCTGGCCGAGCAGGACTGGCCGCAGGCCCTGCCCCGTGTCACGGTCAGCATCGGCGCGGCGCTGTCGGACGAGGCGCAGGACGCGGCGGAACTGCTGAAGCTGGTGGACCGCCGCCTGTACCGCGCCAAAGACGCGGGCCGCGCCCGGATGGTCATGGATGAAGAGCAGGCCACCGATCTGTCCGGCGACAACCGGCCCTTCAGCGCCGCGACGCTGGAACTGGTTCCCACGAGGTGGCCCGGCGGCTGAGCTGGAGAAGAAGAGAGCAGGCACTCTGAGAAGTGGGAACGGCGACGACAGTGGCAGCAGGGGAGACAGTGGGGACAATTCAGCCCGGCAGCGTGGCCTAGACTGCCCCTGTCTCTGGCAGACGGCCCCCATCTGTCCTGCGGGTTTTCCGCTGGCCGCTGCCGCCACACCTTCACCAAGGAGTTGCCCCATGTCCCTCCCCACCTCCCGCCGGATGTTGCTCGGCGCTGTCCTGATGACGGCCCTTGGGTTGCCTGTGCTGGCCCAGCATACGGACCACGCCATGCCTGCCGCCATAGCCATAGCCCAGAAAACGGTTCAGAAGACGGCCCAGAAGTCCACCGGCACGCTGCCCATCAAGGCCATGAACGCCACCGTGGTGGCCGTGCCGCCGATCATCACGGAAACCAGCGTTTTCGGCACGCTGATGAACACCGGCAAGACGCCGATTGTCATCAGCGGCGTGAGTTCCACGGTTGCCGATCACGGCATGCTGATGGTCACGAAGAAAGCTGCGGGCGGCATGCAGGGCATGAGCATGGCCCAGACCCTGACCATTCCCGCCGGGGGAAAACTGGTCCTGAGCGACACGGGCGATCACCTGATGCTGATGAAGCTCAGGCGTCCGCTGAAGATCGGTGAAACCCTGACCCTGACCCTGAGCGCCACCGATGGCCGCACCTTTGCCCTCAAGGCCACCGTCAGGAAGCCTGGAACACCATGACCGATCTGCATACACCTGCTGAACTCTCCCAGACTGAACTTCCCAACCCCGAAATAGACAGCGGTCCCGCTCGCCGCCCGTGGTACGTCTCGGCGCTGCTGGCGCTGACGGCTGTGGCGCTGCTGCTGGGCGCGGCCTGGGGATTCGCACGTCTCAAGAGTCCCTACCCCTTCTACGGCACGGCCTACAACGGCAACACGGCGGCGGCAGGCTTCAAGGGCACCGATCAGGACGGCAAGCCCTACGCCTTCGTGCCGGGGCAGGACCACAAGGTCACGGCGCTGTTTTTCGGCTTCACCCACTGCCCCAACATCTGCCCGCTGACCCTGGCGTATCTGGACAAGGTCAAGGCGGCGCTGCCCGAGGGCGAACGTGACCGTTTTCAGACCGTGTTGGTCAGCGTGGACCCGGCCCGCGACACGCCTGAACGCCTCAAGGCTTACGTGGAATATTTCGGCAAGGCGGAAGGGATTCAGGTTCCCGAACCCGCTCTGAGCGAGGTGGCGCGCGATTACGGCGTCGGCTATCAGCGCGTGGAAGTCAAGGGCGCGGACTACCAGATGAACCACACCACCGCCACCTACCTGATCGACGGTTCCGGCAAGTTGCGTCTGCTGTGGGACTACACCCAGTTGCCGCAGGTGGACCGCGTGGTGGCCGACGTGCAACACGTTCTGGAGACCTCGCAATGACCACGCCCACGCCCATCAACCTCGATCCCACGCTGGCCGATCTGCTGATCCCGGCCCCCGATCTGCTGTTCCTGATTCCCACACTGCTGGTGGCCGGATACTACGTGTGGCGCTTTATCGTGTCGCGCCGCAGCGCCGAGGGCCGCGCCCGCTGGCCGGTGTGGCGGGCCGTGCTGTTCGCGCTGGGCATGGTGCTGCTCCTGATGACCACCCAGAGCCGCGCCGCCACCCTGACTGGCAGCAGCATGGCGCTGTACATGGGCCGCCTGATGCTGCTGGCCGAGATCGTGCCGCCGCTGCTGGTGCTGGGCATTCCGCGCGGAATCAGGATCAACCCGCGCGGCGCGGCAGCCCGCGTGCTGGGCGTGCTGCTCGATCCGTGGGTGGCGCTGGCGGTGTGGGCCGCCGTGATCATCTTCTGGAACGTGCCCGCCGGGTTCAATGCCAGCGTGGTCACCAACACCGCCGCCGCGCTGCTGCCCGCGCTGTATCTGCTGAGCAGCCTATTGGTCTGGAGCGTCATTCTGCGCCCGCTGCCGAACGTGCAGCCCGCCGGAATGGGATCGCGCGGGGGCTTCGGCCTGCTGGCCGCGCTGCCCATGATGAGCGTGGCCTCGGTGTGGCTGTACGCGCCGAACGTGCTGTACACGCCCTACGTGAACGCGCTGTGCCTGTGGAACCTCTCGCCGCTGCAAAACCAGCAGCTCTCGGGCTGGATCATGATGCTGGCGGGCATTCCGGCGCTGGCGCTGGCGTTTATCCAACTGTTCCAGTGGCTGGTGCAACTGACCGGGGGCGACGAGCCGACGCCGAGCTGAGTGTGTTCCCTTTCCCTCCCCATCCTGCGCCCGGCGAAACAGTGATTGGATGGGGCTTTTTATGCAATGTGTTACGAGGCCAGTCCGCCGCTGCATTGCAACGTCGTGCCCGTGACATACGACGCCGCCGGACTGAGCAGCCACAGCACAGCCTCTGCGATTTCCTCGGGCGCGGCCAGACGGCCCAGCGGAATTTTCGGGGCCACCCGCGCCGGGCGGTCTGGTTCGCCCGCCGCCGCGTGGATGCCGGTCAGGGTCATGCCGGGGGCCACCCCGCACACCCGAATGCCTTGCGGCGCAAGCTCGCGGCCCAGGCCCACCGTGAAGGCGTCCACGGCGGCCTTGCTGGCGGCGTACTGCACGTACTCGCCGGGGCTGCCCGTCTGCGCCGCCCCCGAGGAAATGTTGACGATCACCCCGCGCGTACCAGTCGGCTGCCAGCGCCGCAGTGCCTCCTGCGCGCAATACATGACGCCCAGCACGTTGGTCTTGAACACCGCCTCCAGCGCTTCCGGGCGCACCGCCGCGAAGGGGCCAATTTTGCCCGTGATCCCGGCGTTGTTGACCAGTGCGGTGGCTGACCCAGTGCCGCCTCTGCCTCGTCGAAGATGCGCCGCACGTCCTCCACCTTCGAGACGTCGCCCTGCACGGCCACCGCCTGCCCGCCTGCATCCCGGATGGCGGCCACCACACCGTCAGCCGCCGCCGCGTCGTGCAGGTAATTCACGGCCACCGCGTAGCCCTGTGTCGCTGCCAGCCGCGCTATTGCCGTGCCGATGCCCCGGCCCGCGCCCGTGATCAGCAGGACCGACATGCTTACGCCGGGGCCAGCGCCGGGCAGCTTGCGGGGTAACGCGGGTTTTCCTGTGGCAGATACAGGCGGTAGTAGGGGGTCTCGCCGTCGTCGAACCATTGCACGCGGGCACTGTCGCACAGGCGCAGTTTGCCGCTGAGCTGTTTGTAAGCAGCAGGCGTGAACGCCGCGCAGGAAACGAATGTGGCCTTCGCGTAAGCCCGGCGCGTGGCCTGGGCGCACTCGACCACCGCCTGCACGGGCGATTCGCCGCCCCGCAACGTGAAATCGACGAGCAGTTCGGTGGGCGAGGTGCTGCGCCGCTCCATCTGCCTGCCTTCAAAATTCCATTCGGCGGCCTGGGCCAGTGCCGGGCCAAGAAGCGAGAAAAGGAGCGCCAGAGCCAGGGAACGCTTGAACCGGGCCGGGTGTGACATGGTCAGATTGTAAGCCCGCCCCCGTAAAAGGTGAGCCGGGGCAGGCGCAATCGCCGCGCGGGCGTGGATAATACTTCTCTAGGCGGGGGGGACACCCGGCAGTGTGCCGATGCCCTACGCTAGACACCATGAAACGCGTCCCGTGAGGCGCGTATGGAGGGCCAAGATGGTCAACACAGCATGATTCGTAAAGAACGCGCGATTCTGGCGCTGGAAGACGGCACCGTATACCGGGGCTACGCTTTCGGACACCGGGGCGAGACCGTGGGCGAGGTGGTGTTCAACACCTCCATGACCGGCTATCAGGAAATCATGACCGATCCCAGCTACAACGGGCAGATCGTGACCATCACCTACCCGCATGTGGGCAACTACGGCGTGGCGATCTATGACATGGAGAGCAACAAGCCCTACGTGCGCGGCTTCATCTCCCGCGAGTTTAGCGGCGAATACAGCAATTACCGCGCCCAGCAGTCGCTGGAAGCCTTCATGCAGCAGTACGGCGTGGTGAGTATTCAGGGCATCGACACCCGCGCCCTGGTGCGCCGCCTCCGCACGGGTGGCGTGGTCAAGGGCGTCATCGCCCACCGCTCGTATACCCACCCCAAAGACCCCTACGGCGAGTTTTCCCCGGAAGAGGAAAGCGTGTACGTGCAGCGTGCCAGGGACCATCAGGACATCGACGGCTTTGACATGACCAAGGATGTGACCACCGCCCTGCCCTACGCCTTTCCCACCCTGCGCCACGGCAAGCGCGTGGTGTTAATGGACTTCGGGATCAAGCACACCATCATCGAGCGGCTGTCGGAGGTGGGCATTGAACCCATCGTGGTCCCGGCGCACACCACCCCGGCGCAGGTGATGGCGCTGCAACCGCACGGCCTTTTCCTCAGTAACGGCCCCGGCGATCCCGCCCCGCTGGAATACGCCCACAAGACCGCCTGGGAGCTGATGGGCCTGCTGCCCACCTTCGGCATCTGCCTGGGCCACCAGATTCTGGGGCTGGCGGCAGGGGGCCAGACCTTCAAGATGAAATTCGGTCACCGGGGCGGTAATCAGCCGGTCAAGAACCTGCTGACGGGCAACGTGGAAATCACCGCCCAGAACCACGGCTACGCGGTGGATCTGGAGAGCATCCCCAACGGTGCGTTCGTCGCTACCCACATCAACCTCAACGACGGCACGCTGGAGGGCATGGCGCACAGCCGCTACCCGGTCTTTAGCGTGCAGTACCACCCCGAAGCCTCGCCGGGACCGCACGACAGCCGCTACCTGTTTGACCGTTTCATTGAAGAAATTGACGCTTTTGACGGTGCGACGGGCACACCTGCTGAGAAGTCACTGACCGGACGGCTGGGCGTCTAGAGCAGGCTGCGGGGGCCGCCTTCAGGTTTTCCAAAGCCCCAACCTGTCTCTTCTTACCGTCCACGCCGCAGCCGTGCATAAGACTGCGGCGTGCCTCATTCCGCACAATCCAACCCCGTTCAGCTCGTCTGGTTCAAGAAGGACCTGCGCGTACAGGATCACGCGCCGTTGCGTGAGGCGGCGGCGCGCGGTCCTGTCCTACCGCTGTTCATTTACGAGTCGGAACAGCTTGGGCACGAGGAATTTACTGGGCAGCACCTGACCTACCTGAACGACTGCCTGCGCGAGTTGGACGCCAATCTGCGTGTGCTGGGTACGCCGCTGGTGCTGCGGCAGGGCGAAGCGGTGGACGTTCTGGAACGCCTGAGCCGCGAGCTTTCAATCGGCGGCATCTGGGCGCATCAGGAAACGGGGAACGGCGTGTCGTTCGCTAGAGATCGGCGGGTGCGGGCCTGGGCGCGGGCGCGTGGGCTACCGCTAACCGAGTTGGCACAAAACGGTGTGGTACGCGGCATGAAAAACCGCGACGGTTGGGCCGATGCCTGGGAGGAAAGATTAGGTACGTCGCCTTTGCCTGCGCCGGAAAAGCTGTGTGGAACGTCCATTTTACCCTGCTGGATCATGACCCATAACGAACTCGGTGTGGAGACAAACGACAAAACCATCCCTGCTGGCGGCGAATCGGTAGGCCGGGCCACCCTGGATTCCTTTCTGGCCGTGCGCGGCGTGAATTACATGCGCGAGATGAGTAGCCCCCTGAGCGCGGAGGAAAGCTGCTCGCGCCTGAGCGGGCCGCTGGCTTACGGCACGGTCTCATTGCGAAGCGTGGTGAGCGCCACCCGCCAGCGCCTCGCTGCCGTGCGCGGCGACACCTGGGCCGATCCGCGCTGGGTGCGCTCGCTCCGCAGCTATGAAAGCCGCCTGCACTGGCACTGCCACTTCATACAGCGCCTGGAATCCGAACCGGACATGGAGTTTCGCAACCTCAACCGCGCACTGGATGGACTGCGCGAGGACGAGTGGAATCCAGAGTTCTATGACCGCTGGGCGCACGGGCAGACCGGCTACCCCTTGATCGACGCCTGTGTGCGGATGCTGCGGCAGACGGGCTGGCTCAACTTCAGGATGCGGGCCATGCTTGTGTCCTTCGCCAGCCAGCATTTGTGGCTGCACTGGCGACAGCCGGGCCTGTTTCTGGCGCGGCAGTGGCTGGACAACGAACCCGGCATCCACTGGTCCCAGATGCAGATGCAGAGCAGTACCGTGGGCATCAACCGCGTCCGCATCTACAGCCCCACCCGGCAGGCCAGGGAGCAGGACCCGGACGGCATTTTCATCCGCCGCTGGGTGCCGGAGCTGGCGGACATGCCAGGGGATTTTCTGCACGCGCCCTGGGAGTGGAGCGGAGCCGCCCGGCTAAATTACCCGCCGCCCATCGTGGACGAGAACAAGGCCGGACGGCTGGCCCGCGCCCGGATCGCCGCCGCCCGCGCCTCGCCCGAATTTGAGGCCGAGTCGCGGCGCATCTACCTCAAGCACGGCAGCCGCAAGAAAGCCGCCATCCGCGCGGAGAGAGTCGCGCGCGGACTGCCCGCCAGACCACCTTCCAAAAAGACGCCCACCAGACCGCCGACCCCCAGGAGGAACCCCATGAGCGATCAACCAGACCTGTTCGGCAACGCCCCAGACGCCGCCAAACCCATCATTCCCGCCGGACTGCCCGAGTCGTGGAAGGAGGCGCTGGCCGGGGAATTTGCCGCGCCTTATTTCCACGAACTCAAGGACTTTCTGGTGGAGGAACGCGCCGCGCAGACCATCTACCCGCCCGCCGCCGACGTGTTTAATGCCCTGCGCTTCACGCCGCTGGATGGAGTTAAGGTCTTTATTCTGGGACAGGACCCCTACCACGGCCCCAATCAGGCGCATGGCCTGAGCTTCAGCGTGCGGCCCGGCGTGCGGGTGCCGCCCAGCCTCCAGAACATTTATAAGGAATTGCAGACCGACATTCCCGGCTTCACACCGCCGCGTCACGGGTATCTGCGGGCCTGGGCCGAACAGGGCGTGCTGATGCTGAATGCCGTCCTGACCGTGCGCGCCGGGCAGGCCAACAGCCACGCCAACAAGGGCTGGGAGGGCTTTACGGATGCGGTGATCAAGGCCGTGAATGCCAAGGAGGAGCGTGTCGTCTTCGTGCTGTGGGGCGCGTATGCCCGCAAAAAGGCCAAGCTGATCACCAACCCCAACCATGTGATCGTGGAATCCGCCCACCCCAGCCCGCTGAGCGTGACCAAGTTCATGGGGACCAAGCCATTCAGCAAGGTGAACGCCGCGCTGGAAGAAGCCGGAGAAACGCCGATTGACTGGCAGTTGCCGATGCAGGTCACGGAATAATGCCGGGCCGCACCGAAATCTTGCAGGAAGAGTACCTCAGCCGCCAGGGCAACGATCCGAAGAAGTTCAAATACTTCTGGCCGGATGGAACGAGTTACAAGGACGAGGACGGCATCTCGCGCATCGCCAGTCTGGCCGTGCCACCCGCCTACACCGACGTCTTTGTCTCGCCCGATGCGGATGCCGAGTTACAGGCATTTGGCCGCGACGCTGCCGGACGCCTCCAGTACCGCTACCACCCCGATTTTGTGCAGGCCGGGGCGCTGAAAAAATGGCAGCGGCTGACGCGTTTCGCCACTGCCCTGCCGACACTGCGCGAGGTCACCACCTCTGACATGCGCCTGTCTGGTCTGCCGCCGCGCAAGGTCATGGCCCTGATGACCCGGCTGCTGCACGTCGCGCATTTCCGGGTGGGCAGCGATGCCTATGCCAGACAGCACAAGACCTATGGCCTCAGCACGCTGCGCCAGCGGCATGTCACGCTGGAGGGCAATCTGATCACCTTCAACTTCCGGGGCAAGCACGGCATCACCCAGAACAAGGCGACGCGCAACCCCACGCTGGCGGGCAACATCGGCAAGTTGCTGGAACTGCCCGGCCCGTGGCTGTTTCAGACGGTGGGCGAGGAGGGCCGCCGCCGCGTCCACGCCCCGGAACTGAACCATTATCTGAAGGAGGTGATCGGCCCTTTTACCGCCAAGGATTTCCGCACCTGGGGCGGCACGCTGCTGGCTGCCGAATATCTGGCCGAGGCCGGGGTGGCGGGCAGCGAACGCGAGGCCCGCAAGGTGCTGGTGGACTGTGTCAAGCATGTGGCCGAGGATCTGGGCAACACGCCCGCCGTCACGCGCGGCAGCTACATCTGCCCAGTGATTTTTGACCGCTATCTGGAAGGCAAGGTGCTGGACGACTACGAACCCCGCGCCGGACGCCTGCCTGCCGAGCTGGAGGGCCTGAGCCGCAGCGAGGCGGCCTTAAAGCGGCTGCTGGAAAGCGAAAAGGCGCTGAAACGGGGGCGGGGGAAGACGGCGAAATAACGCCCAGGATTACATCTTCAGCAAGTCCCGCCCCACCTGCCCCAGACTCTGCTTGCCGCTCAGGGCCAGGGCCAGCCGCACTTCACCCTTCAGCAGCTCCAGCACGCGGCGCACGCCGTCCTCACCGCCTGCGGCCAATCCCCATAGTGCGGGGCGGCCCAGGAACACCGCCCGCGCGCCCAGGGCCAGCGCCTTGAGGACATCCGTGCCGCGCGAGACGCCGCCGTCCAGGTAGATTTCCATGCGTCCCGCCACCGCGTCGGCGATTTCAGGCAGGGCGGCAATGGTGCTGACAGCAGTGTCCAGTTGTCGCCCACCGTGGTTGCTGACCCAGACATGGCAGCCGTGCTGCACGGCTAGTTCGGCGTCCTCGGCGGTCAGGATGCCTTTCAGGATGATGGGCAGTCCACTCAGGGATTTCAGCCAGTCCAGATCGCGCCAGCTCAGGCTGGGGTCCACCAGTCCCTGGAAGTGCCGGACCAGTTGGGAGCCGCTCTGCGTTTCCAGTCCGGCCAGCGCCTCGCGTGATCCGGCATTTGGTACTTGCAGGTGCGGCGGCAGGTTAAAGCGGTGGCGTTCATTGGCCTCGCGGCGGCCCACGAAGGGCGTGTCCACCGTCAGCACCAGCGCCCGTGCCCCGGCAGCCTCCGCCCGGCGCACCAGCCCCGCCGAGACCTCGCGGTCCTTATACAGGTAGAGCTGGAACCACAGCCGCCCCGCTGCCGCCCGCGCCACGTCTTCAATCGGGGTGTTGGAAAAGGTGCTGAGGGTCATCACGCTGCCCAGCCCGGCGGCGGCCCGCGCGGTGGCCAGTTCGGCGTCTGGGTGCGCCAGCCCGTGAAAGGCGCTGGGGGCGATGCCCACTGGAAAGTCTAGCGGCAGGCCCAGCACAGAGGTTCCCGTCTGCACGTCCGACACGTCCATCAGCATGCGTGGGCGCAGGCGAATGCGCGAAAAATCCTCGCGGTTGGCGCGGTGGGTGTGGCCGTCATTCGCGCCGCTGGCGTAATAATCCAGTGCGTTCTGGTCCAGCCGAGCGCGGCCCAGCGCCTCAATCTCGCTCAGGTTGACGGCCTGCTGGAGCGCCTTGAGTTGCTCCTCGGTGGGAAAGGTGAGGGTCATGGCGCAGGGTAGCAAGCGCGTGTGTGCGGGGACGCAAAAGAGCCGCTTCGTGTGCCCCCCGACAGCGCCCATGTTCTTCCCGCGTCATTCTGGGTGCATGTTCCGTTCCCGTCCGAAACCCGACGAGCCGCGCGCTGGGCAAGAGAGTGTCTGGGACTACCCGCGCCCGCCCCGGCTGGAGCGCACCCACAAGCGCATTGAAATCTGGCTGGGCGGCGAAAAGATCGCCGACACTACTGAAGCGTTTCGTGTGCTGGAAACCAGCCACCCGCCCGGCTACTACCTGCCCCCCGAAGCCTTTGCGCCGGGCGTGCTGGCGGTTGCCCAGGGCCGTAGCGTCTGCGAATTCAAGGGCGCGGCCACGTACTGGACGCTCTCGGCGGGGGGGAAAACGGCGGAGGCGGCAGGCTGGAGCTATGAAGACCCGACGCCTGCCTTCCGCGACATGGCCGGGTACATCGCCGTCTATCCGGGCCGCATGGACGAGTGCCGCCTGGACGGCGAGAAGGTGGTGCCGCAGCCCGGAACGTTCTATGGCGGCTGGATTACCTCGGATGTGGTGGGGCCATTCAAGGGCGAGCCGGGAACGATGGGCTGGTAAAGAGGTTGAGCGGGCACGGCAGCGTCCTTTCCTCTGCGTTCCGCAAACGGCGTTTCTCTATCTGCCTTGCTACCCTGACCGCATGACCGACGCTTTCATCCGCACCCGTTTAGATGCCCTGGCCCCGGCGCTGCGCCACTTTCACTCCGCGCTGCTGGACTTCGCCAAGGGCGAATATGAATTCCTGCACGGCCCGGTGGGCAGCCCCTTTGAGCTGTATTCCCTGGTCATGAACAACCCAGATTTTCAGTGGTTGCGCCCGCTCTCGGGCCTGATGGCGACGCTGGACGAGGTGCTGGACGCCAAGGACAAGACGCTGACCGAGCAGAACCTGACCGACGTTCGCGGCGCACTGGGCCTGCTGTTCGCGGACAGCGACACCCGCTTTGCCGACTTCCGGGCCGGATACACGCGTGCGAAGGGCGACAACCGCGTGCGCGAGACGGAAGCGAAATGGCGCGAAGTCCTGAATAGCCTGGAAGCCTGAATGAAGCTCGTCGTGGGACTAGGAAACCCTGGCCTGAAATACGCCCAGACCCGCCACAACGTCGGCTGGCTGGTGGTGGACGAGGTGGCCCGCCGCGCTGGGGCAAGCTGGCTCAAGGCCAAGGATGCCGAGGTCTGTGAAGTCCGCCTCGGCCCCGCCCCAGGCGAGAAAGTACTGCTGGTCAAGCCGCAGACGTTTATGAACGCATCTGGAAAGGCGGTGCTGCCGCTGTTCTCGTTCTACAAATTAGAGCTGGGCGACTTGCTGGCCGTTCAGGACGATCTGGACAGCCCCTTCGGCCTGCTGAAATTTCGTATGGGTGGGCGGCACGGCGGTCAGAATGGCGTGCGCGACATGATCCGCCTGCTGGGTTCGGAGGGCTTCGCGCGGCTGAAAATCGGCATTTCACGCCCTCCCGCTGGCCGTGATCCGGCGGACTGGGTGCTGAGCAAATGGCATCCCGACGAGGCCACGACGCTGGCGGAACTGGTGCGTTTGGGCGCGAACGCGGTGGAGATCTGGGCGGCGCAGGGACTGGCCGAGGCGCAGTTGCAGTTCAACGGCACGGACCTTCGTCCCAAACCTCCGGCCCCGGCACCCGCCACGCCCGCGTCCAGCGAAAGCGAACCTCAAGACGCAGAGGCATCGGCAAAACACATTCAGGGCTTACCCTGAGCGGCATGGCAAAATCCAAGACTGTTTCCAGCGCCGCGCCCACGTCCTCCGACTCGGAGCTGAGGTTGGACGTCCTGATGTACCTGTCCAACCTCCCCGGCGTTCCCGGTCAGGAAGATGCCGTGCGCGACTTCGTGCTGGCCGAACTTGAAGGGCTGGCCGACGACGTGCGCGTGGACGCCCTGGGCAATGTGATCGCCACCCGCAATGGCAGCGGCGGCAAGAAAGCCAAACGTGAACGCGTGATGGTCAGCGCCCACATGGACGAGATCGGCTTTCTGGTGCGCTTCATAGACGACAAGGGCTTTGTGCGCGTGCAGGCGCTGGGCGGCTTCGATACCCGCAACCTGTTCGCGCGCGATGTGACCGTCCATGCGCGCGGCGGGGCGCTCCCCGGCATCATGACCCCCGGCGGCAAGCCCATCCACATCTCGTCCGCCGAGGAACGCAAGAAGATTCCCGAGGTCAAGGAGTTCTTCATTGATCTGGGATTGGACGCGGAAGAGGTCAAGCGCCGCGTGCGCGTGGGCGACATGGTGACGCTGGACCACACCGCCCGCCGCGTCGGCTCGCTGGTCTGCGGCAAGGCGATGGATGACCGCGCCTCCGTGTTCATGCTGCTGGAAGTGTTGCGCCACTTCCGAAAGACGCCGCCCAAGCATGACCTGATCGCCGTCTTTAGCGTGCAGGAAGAGGTGGGCCTGCGTGGGGCGATCACAGCCGCCTATGGCGTCGAACCCACCGTGGGCATTGGCCTGGACGTGACCCTGGCCGTGGACACCCCCGGCGTCAGCCCCGACGAGGCGGTGACGCGCATGGGCGAGGGCATCGGCATCAAGGTTTTCGACTCCAGCATGATCTCCACCCGCAGCCTGGTGGACGAGTTCTACGATCTGGCCGAGGCCAACGGCATCCGTGCCCAGATGGAAGTGCTGGGCCAGGGCGGCACAGACGGCGCGGCCATTCAGCGCAGCCGCGCGGGCGTGCCGACGCTCACCCTGAGCCTGCCGACGCGCTACATCCACAGCGTCGTGGAATCCGTGCATGTGGATGACTTGCGGTCCGGGGTGGATTTGCTGGTGGCTTATCTGGGGTAAAAGACAACCCCTCTCCTGCGGAGCTGTGCCAGCCAGTCTGCTTCGCAGCCAGCTCTCCTCAAAAGGGAGCCAAGGAGCGCAGAAGACCGTGCAGCACACAAATCCACTTGCCTCCCCTTGAGGGGAGGTGCCCCGAAGGGGCGGAGGGGTTGACCGTGGCGGCAAACCTTTCACGTTAAAAAACAACTGGACTTCTTCTCCGAACCAAAAAAACGGCCTTGACGAGCATCTGCTCCCAGGGCCGCCTTCCTCTTTCTTCTACTTGTTCATGATGTGGATGGCCTGCTTATGCACGGCTTCCGCCGCTTCCAGCACGGCCTCGCCCAGCGTGGGGTGCGCGTGGATGGTCAGGGCAATGTCGCTGGCGGTGGCGGCCATTTCCAGCGCCAAGCCCGCCTCGCCCAGCAGATCGGAGGCGTGTGGGGCCACGATATGCACGCCCAGCAGCAGATCGGTGTCTTTCTCCACCACCATCTTCACGAAGCCGTCGGTGGCTTGCAGGGTCATGGCACGGCCAGAGGCACTCAGGGGGAAGATGCCGGTCTTAACTTCGTAGCCCTTCTCTTTGGCCTCCGCTTCGGTCAGGCCCACCCAGGCCAGTTCGGGGCTGGTGTAGACCACGCCGGGAATGGCGACGGCGTCCTGCTCGGCGGGTTTGCCCGCGATGACCTCGGCGGCCACCAGACCTTCCTTCATGGCCTTGTGCGCCAGCATGGGGTTTCCGGCCACGTCGCCGACGCTGTAGATGTGCGGCACGTTGCTGTGCTGGCGGGTGTCGGCGGGGATAAAGCCGCGCTCGGTGACATGCACACCTGCCGCCTGAACGTTCAGGCCATCGGTGCGCGGGCGGCGGCCCACGGCCACCAGCACGCGGTCAAAGACCTCGGTGGTCTTCTCGCCGGTCTTGACGTTTTCCAGCTCCACATGCACGCCGTCGCTCTTCTTCTCGGCTTTGTTGGCCTTGGTCTCGGTGGCGATGTTGATGCCCTGCTTCTTCATGATCTTGGCGAATTCCTTGACCGCGTCGGCGTCGGCACCGGGAATGATATTGGGCAGGAACTCAATCACCTTCACCTCGCTGCCCATGTTGTTATAGACGTGCGAGAACTCGAAGCCGATCACGCCGCCGCCCACGCACAGCATCCGCGCGGGAACCGGATCGGGCATCACCAGCGCGCCGGTGCTGTCCACGATCACGTCCTGGTCCACGTCCAACCCCGGCAGTTTGGCGGGTTCGGAGCCGGTGGCGATGATGAAGTTGGAGGCCGTGTAGGTCTTGTCGCCCACCTTGACGGTGTGGGGGTCCACAAAGCTGGCCTCGCCGATCAGGTGCGTGACCTTGTTGGCCTTGAACAGCGCGCCCACGCCGCCGGTCAGCTTCTTGACGATGCCGTCTTTCCAGCCGTTGAGCTTGGCGATGTCCAGCTTCTGCTCGCCGAAGGTCAGGCCGAAGTCGGCGGCGTGGCGGGCGGCGGCGATCTGCTCGCCCGCGTGCAGCATGGCCTTGGTGGGAATGCAGCCCACGTTCAGGCACACGCCGCCCAGGTACTCGCGCTCGACACAGGCGACTATCAGGCCCAGTTGCGCGGCGCGGATGGCCGCGTGGTAGCCGCCGGGGCCAGCGCCGATTACCAGTACGTCAAAATCCATAGGCTTGGTCATGTGGGCAGTCTAACGCCCGTTTGGGCGCGCGTCAGTAACCTGCTGGGAGAGTTGGACACAGGCAATTGACAAGGCGCAGTGGTGGGTCTGGGCAGAGGTGTTCGGGCGATTAGAGGATGGTTCGATCTGTGCTGCGCGGGTCATCAGTAGGCGCGTTGTATCTAGGATCTGTGGCGACACTGGCCCGCCAGGGACGCGCATATCGGAGAGCGATTTCCAGTTCCGGTGCGTCACTGTCCAGCGTGTTGACCGTCATGCCCTGCGCGGCATTCACCTGCCCCAGCCATTCCCCCTGCGGGCCAATCAATCCAGAACGCATCAGGTGATCCGTTTCGGTGGGCGTGGACAGACTGACCCAGAAATTGTGGACGGCGGCGTAGGCCCGCGCCTTGGTGACGAAGATGGTATCCACTGGATAGGCCGAGAGCAGCACGCAATCGACGCCCAGCCGCGCGTATTCCATGAACAGCACCGGAAAATTGATTTCCACGCAGATAACGCAGCCGAAGCAGAAGCCATCCACCTCAAAAACAATAGCCTCCGTGCCTGGCGTGTAAAAGCGCGTGATCTCGGTGTGCGAGGGGATGCGTTTGTCGTAACGGGTGACCAGCTTGCCCTTATCGGAGATGACATACAGGCTGTTGTGCGGCCAGCGCGGCGGCGTCAGCGGATGCGCCGAACCCAGCACCACCCACAGGCGCAGCTCTGCCGCCAGCGCCATGACCGCTTCCAACTCGGCTCGCACCACAGTGAAATTCACCTCGGCCCAGTCCTGGATGGGGTTTTTGGCGTAGCCCGAGAGCATGCCTTCGGGAAAGTGGACGAGCCGCGCGTCCTGTGCCGCCGCGTCGCGCATGGCGGCCCGCACCCTTTCCCCATTCAGGCGGGCGTCACCCGTGATTGGCAATTGGGCGGCAGCGATACGGAACGGGCCTGGAGAAGTCACACGGCGAGTCTACCCAGCGCCCGATCAGTCCACCGCCACATCCAACCGCTGCACGCCGCGCAGCACCGGATTGGGCTTGAAGGGCGGGTTGGGATCGGTCACGCGAAGATTGGGAAAGCGGGTGGCGATGGCCGCGAAGGTCTCGCTGATCTCCAGCCGCGCCAGACTTGCGCCCAGGCAGTAGTGCGGCCCGGCGGCGAGGGCCAGATGGCGGTTGCTGTTCGGACGCTCCCAGTCGATACGGTCAGGATCGCTGAACACCCCCGGATCACGGTTGGCAGCCCCCAGGATCAATTGCGCGAGGTTGCCGCCGGGCAGGGTCATGTCGCCCACGCCCACGTCGGCGCTCAGGGTGCGGCCATCGAACTGCACCGGGGAAACCACGCGCAGCAGTTCGTCGGCCACGTTGGGGTGGCGGGGGTTTTCCACCAGGGCGGCCCAGGCATCCGGCTGGCGCGAGAGTTCCAGCAGGCCGCCTGGAATCAGATTGCTGGTGGTCTCGTGCCCGGCGGCCAGCAGCAGCACTGCGTTGGACAGCAGTTCATCGCCGCTGAGGCGTTCGCCCCCGTCCTGGGCGGCGCTCATGGCGCTCAGCAGGCCGGGTTGCGGTTTGGCGCGCAGTTCGTCGGCCAGATCCTGAAAGAAGGCGCGCATCTCGCGGGCGTCGGCGTCGATGCGGCCCATCAGTTCGGGGGACTGGTTCATGCCGCCCAGCAAGTCGGCCACGCTCTGCGTCCAGCCCACGAACCGGGCCTCGTCGTCGCCCTTCAGGCCCAGCATGCCCATGATCACGCGGGCGGGCAGCGGGTTGGACAGATCCGCCACCATATCGCCGCCGCCCCGCGCTGCCATGTCGTCCAGCAGCGTGTCCAGCAGCGAGCGCACCAGTTCGCGCTGTTCCTCCACGACTCTGGGTGTGAAGGCCGCGCTCACCAGACTGCGTAAACGCTGGTGCGACTGGCCGTTGTGGAACAGCATCATGGACTGGAGCAGGCGCACGCCCTCGGAACCCTCGCCGTCCAGATTCTGAATGCCGTTGCCGCTGAGCGCGTGGGGCGAGCGCAGGACCGCCGAGCAGGCGGCGTGGCCGGTCAGGAACAGTGCCTTCCAATCGGGAAACTGTGCCTCCAGCACGCCGCCGTCACTCAGCGCCCGCACCCGCTCGTAGGCGGCGTAGGGATTCGCCAGAGACTGTGTGTCCCACAGGGCATTGACGGCGCTGCCAATCGCGGCGGCGCGGGACTCGTTATTAACTTCAGAGGTGGTCATGCTGTAGCCTGCGCCTTCTTCTACTCGGCACTCAAGCTGTTCTGTCGAGTAGGCTGGGCCATGCCCCATTCCTGGCAACAGGTGACCGCCCCGGACGCCGTGAAGGTCTTTCTGTCGGGCCGCGATCTGCCGGTGCTGGCGGCGCTGATGCAGGCAGAGTGGGCCGTTGCCCCGCTGGCCGCCTCGCTGCATCTGCCGCTGAACGCCACGCACCACCGGGTTCGCCGTCTGCTGCGGCTGGGGCTGGTGCGCGAAACACGGCTGGAAGCGCGCCGGGGCCGCCCGATTCGCCACTACCGCGCCAGTTCGGAGGCTTATCTGGTGCCTTACCACGCCACGCCGCTGGGTTCCCTGGAGGAACTCGTCGGCGTGTACGAACAGGATTTCACGGCCCGTTTCCTGCACGCCGTGGTGCAGGCGGCCTTCCCACTGGTCAGCGACGAGCGCGAAATCGGGCTGCGCGTTTTTCTGGATGGGGGAGAGGTGTCCTTCGATGTGACGCCCACCGCCGGGGCCTTCCAGTACGCCGATCTGCTGCGCCCGGATCGTCCGGCCCTGCTGCTGAACTGGGGGACGCTGCATCTGGATTCGGCAGACGCCAAGGCCCTCCAGCACGAGTTGAGCGAGTTGCACGCCCGCTACGCTGCCCTGCACGGCTCCGAGCGTTACCTGCTGCGCCTGGGCCTGACGCCCGACGTGCCAGGGGACGAGATGGGCGATTAAGCCTCCAGAAAGTCCGTCACCACGCGGTTCAGCACCCACCAGCCCGCAGGCGTGGCCCTTAGCCATGTGCCGTCCAGTTCCAGCCAGCCGCGTTCCACGTTGGCGGCGATGGCCCCGGCGTAGCGCGCGCGCACGTCCAGCCCACTGCGTTTCGAGAGGTCATCCAGATCGATGCCCGCCCGCAGCCTCAGCCCCATGAACAGCGCGTCGGTGACGTATTCCTCGGCGTCGATGGCCTCCGCCTCGCCCTGTTCGCCAGTCAGCCAGATGTGGAGATGGGGGTTGGTGCGCCGGGTGGTGAGGGGGGTGTGGGTCGAGGGCTGTGGGTTGTGGGACAAGATGGAAATCCCGGCCCCGTCTTCCTCAGACCTTTTGACCCTTTGACCCTCGGACCCCCGCACAGCCGGATACTGCCCCGCCGCCCCCGGCCCCAGTCCCAGGTACGTGCGGTTGTTCCAGTACGCCAGATTGTGCCGCGATTCCTGACAGGGCCTCGCGTAATTGCTGATCTCGTAGCGGGCAAAGCCGTGGGCGCTCAGCAGTTCCTCGGTGCGCTCGAAGCCCGCGCGCTCGTCGTCCTCGGCCACGGTCACGCCGCGCCGGGCGAATTCGGTGCCGGGTTCGATGGTCAGGGTGTAGGCGCTGATGTGATCCACGCCCAGGGCCACCAGACCGTGAATATCGCTGTCCAGCGGCTGCCCCGGCACGGCGGTGATCAGGTCGCCGGACACCCGCAGGCCCGCCCTGAGCAGGGTGGTCACGGCCTCCCGCGCCCCCGCCGCGTCGTGCTGGCGGCCCAGGAACTTCAGGGTGGCATCGTCCAGACTCTGCACGCCCACGCTGGCGCGGTCAAAACCCAGCCCCTTCCACAGCGTCGCCCGCGCCGGGCTGACCGTGCCGGGGTTGATCTCCAGCGTGTTTTCCTGGCGGCCCCAACCCAGATGACGGCGAATGCTGCCCACCAGCGCCGTGATCTCGGCGTCGCGCAGAAAGCTGGGGGTGCCGCCGCCCAGATACACCGTGTCCAGTTCAATTTCGTACTGGGAGGCCAGCCACGTCGCCTCCTGCTCCAGCCGTTCCAGATACGCCTCCACCTGTCCGCTTTTGCGGGTCAGCACATGGAAATCGCAGTACGGGCAGATGCTGGGGCAGAACGGGACGTGAACATAGAGGTGGCGCACCGTCTGGTCAAGGACGGGCGCGTTCAGCAGGGGCGGGGTGGGAGAACTCACTGCCCGGAGTCTAAGCGTGGGCGTAGGCCAGACACCGTGAGGACGGGCGGGGCGGGTGTGAGGCCACCCCGTCTGGACTCCGCTGGGACGGCTGCCCCGTCCACCCCCCTCCCAGCCTCCCCCGCAGGGGGGGAGGAGCAAAAAGCCCGTGTTCTTGGGCTGCACAGGAAGTTTGAGAGGCCACTCTCAGACCCTTCGACTCTTGACCCTTTGACCGCCCCTCAGCGCCCATGTGGCGTGGCGTCCATCCAATCCTCCAGCGCCTTCTGAAGTGTCGCTGCTGTCGTCACGATCACCGGCACGTCCAGCGAGGCCACCGCCGAAGCTGCTGCATTCTGGCCCTTGCGCTTGCCTGTTTTCAGCCCAGCGGGCGCGGCCCAGGCGGGGAAAGAACCGCCCTCGGCATATTCCACACCGCCCGCGTCAGAGACCACCGCTGCCGACATCTGCACTTCTGGCCCGGCGGACAGAGTCTGCTTGCCGATGACCAGCACGCCGCGCGGCCCTGTTTCGCGCACGGCGGCCAGCAGCGGGGTCAGGCCGTCGTGGACGATCAGTTCCACGGTTCCCTTGCCGTCCACGGCGGCCAGAGCTTCCGGCAAGCCAGCGGCCAGCTCGGCGGGCGCGGCCACCAGCCACGGGTGGCCCCCGGCACGGCCCTCGAAACTGGCGTGGGCGCTGCCGTAAATGTCGGTCCAGGTGCGGGTGTGCTGCATGGTGTTCAGCATAGGCGAGTTCGGGAGAGGCGGATTATTCGCCACCCTCCTCGCCCAGCGCCACGGCCCGCGCGTCGTCGCTGATCCAGTCGCTCCACGATCCGGCGTACAGGCGATTGTCCGGCCCCAGTGGCACACCCGCCAGCTCGCGCGCCAGCAGGTTCGGCGTGGCACTCACCCCGCTGCCGCAGTAGGTGATGGTGGGAGCATTTTCCGCCCCCAGCCGATCCGCCTGCAACCCGCCGCCCTGCCAGTGGCCCGCAGCGCCCAGCGCGCCGCTCCAGTCGCGGTTGACCGCCCCTGGAATGTGCCCGGCCTTCCTGTCCATCGGCTCGGTCTCGCCCCGGTAACGGGCAGGCGCACGGGAGTCGATTAAAAGCGTGTCGGGGGCGCGGTTCTGTACGTCCTCCGCAGTCGCCACGAAGCCGGGCTGCACATCTGGGGTAAAGGTGACGGGCGCGTGTTCCGGGTCTGCGGCGTCCACCGAACCACCCGCCGCCAGATACGCGGGCCAGCCGCCGTCCAGCACATAAACCTGCGTGTGCCCCAGCCAGCGCAGCAGCCACCACGCGCGGGCGGCGTAGAAGCCCTGCCCGGTGCTGGGATCGTCGTAGGCCACCACCACGCTATCGTTGCCGATGCCCACGCCGCCCAGCCACTGCGCCAGCGCCGCCGGGTCAGGCAACGGGTGACGCCCGCCCGCGCCGTTCTCCTGGACGGGGCCACTCAGATCGGTTTCCAGATCGGCGTAGCTGGCCCCCGGCACATGGCCTTCCATGTAGGCGATGCGGCCTACCAGCGGATCGCTCAGGGCGTAGCGGCAGTCCAGCACACGCAGATTGGCGTTTTGCAGATGGTCCACCAGCCACTCAGCGGATTTCAGGGGAGAGGAGAGATGGGTCATGGGACAGGCTACACTGCCCGGCCCGAAAACCCTTGAAAGCGGCAGAAATAAAAAGCCCGCCCTCTCGGACGGTGATAGGAAAACTATAGCGCCAGATGCAGCGTTTGTCAATTTCATGCAACCGTTGCCAGAAAGGCCGTATCAGACAGCTTTTTCCGCATATTTGGGAGGAGGGAAATGTATAGCGCTGTCTGATGCCTGCCGTTCCTTCGTCCCTACTAGGAGTCCTGAAGATCAGCAATCACCTCTACAAATGCCGCCGGGTGGCGCAGGATGAGGCCGATTCTGAAGGCAGCAAAAAGACTGCCGGGCAGCGTAAATAGTGGAAATGGTCTATGGACTTTCAACCTGTGGCTGCTAGAATGTTGCTGTCGGTGAAAGCCGATCAACATCTGGGGGTGACCCGGTTTCGACAGGGGAACTGAAGGCGCTGTTGCGTGTCGAGGATTCCGTTGGCCTCGTTAAAAAACGGAAAAGCCATTAACTGGCAACCAGAACGAATTTGCTTTCGCTGCATAAGTGAAGCCAGTGACCGTGAAGCCCTGCCTTTGGCGTCGCGCGAGCTGAAACAAAAGAAGGCTAGTCCGGGCGATGTTCTGTAGTCCAGGGCGAAACTAAACAGAAATAAGGAAGGGGGAAACCCGCCCACTGGTGGCCCCTGACCCGACAATCAAACAGTGGGATACACACGTAGACGCACGTTGGACGGACTTTTGGACGGCGGTTCGACTCCGCCCACCTCCACCAGACGAGGAAGACCCTGCCACCCCCGGCGGGGTTTTTCTCTATATTGAGTGCGCCCATAGTGGGCGTTGGCCGGGATGGCGGAAGGGTAGACGCATTCGACTTAAAATCGAACGGGAAATCCCGCCTATCAGTTTTTACTATCTCACACGGCATTCTCACTGCCTGACTAGTGCCGCAGACCTATGGTAACACCGTTAGACTTGTGATTCCAGTATCACAGTGGAATGTAATAATTTGTTTCACTGTCAATAAGTTATATACGTATTACTCTAACCTAAATGTTTTTTCACAGAATATAGGCGGAATCACAATATGCTATATTTTACGTATGGTTCTGTTAGCTTGGATAGCAGGCATTGTAGTTACATTATGGTTTGGATTCTGGATTTTTCTTGGAATATGGTCAATCTCAGGCGCTGTTTCGCTCTGGATAAAAGACTGGATATACGACATATCTGAAATTGGTTTAATTTTTGCAACGGCAAACAATTTCTGTATCTCTGTGCCTGTGATTATCTGCTTAGGCTGCCATCTGAGTTTAGGCCGTTTTTTATTCTGCATAGGGTTTTTTGCTAGTAATTCGACTCCGACTAGCCAGCTACAAAATCCCCGTAATGCTCTATCATAGCTGGCTAACGTAGCTGGTTTTAGCCCCCGCTCTGCCACTGCCTGCATTGCTTTGTTGACTGTGAAAACGGTCAGACCGTCTATGGGCTGCCCCATATAAACCAGTTGTGCGGGTCGGTGGTGCCGAGGGGAATCATGCGCTGGGAGCGCATTCTGTGGGTATGCAGACCACACTCCCCCCGACGACTGACATCATCACACACCTTTTCGTTCGCGTTGATGACCAGCTCGGCCCAGTTCCCCGCCATCCCCTGGCGAAGCTCCACGTGAGTGAGATCGTCGCCCTGGGGTTATTGTTTGGGCTCAAAGGAACCGGATTCAAGGGATTTTACCGTTGGATCAGCCGTGATTATATCTCGCTGTTTCCAAATCTCCCTGAGCGCTCGCGTCTATCGCGTCTCATCACCAGATATGCCGCTTTGTGCGCTGAATTTCTGGGTGAGCCGTCGTTCTTCACAATCATTGACTGCTATCCGATTGAGCTGATTC
>NZ_MSTI01000089.1 GCF_001949125.1 Deinococcus marmoris | reverse complement strand
CCGGCGTGGCCCCGAGCGCGTGTTGTACCACTTGCGGTGACGAATATTCCCGAGACCTGACTGTCCAGCGGCTGGACAGGCGGGGTTAAGGCAGCGGAAACTGTCGAGTGAGGGTGATTGCATACGTCCGGGGATACGCCCCGGACGCCCCTCATGTCAGGCATGTCGGTTATGATTCCAGCCTTCTACCGGATCGCGCCAGTCTGGAATTTGAGTTAGAAAGGGCAGTGGGCTGATCGGTTTTGGTTTCACACCTCAATGCTGATCGGCCCCGATCTTTTTTTGTACTCGCTTGAGATAAAAGCCTGGGGGTTAGGCTCAGTTGTTGCTCAGCCCCCGCCACTCAGGCCACGCCACAGCGCCCAGATCAGCAGACCTGTTCCCAGGATCAGGCTCGCCCCAAGCGCAGGCAGGAGCCAGGGCAAACGCCTTTGCAGCGCGGCGCTGCGGGCGCGGGCACTGAACAGCACCGGGGCAGGCAACGAACGGGCCGCCAGCGCCAGAATCGCGGGAACCACCAGCAGGTCATCACCGAGGCCCACCACTGGAATCGCGTCGGGAATCAGGTCAATCGGGCTGAGGGCGTAGGCCAGCGCCAGCAGCGCCCCCAGCCGCGCCGTCATGGGGGTGCGGGCATCCCAGACGGCGAACAGCAGGGCCAGCGCGTCGCGCCAGATGGGTTTGAGACGGGTGATCACGCCCTTCTATACGCGGCGGGGTGAAACGAAGTTCCAGCTTCTGGCCCCTCGTCCCCGCTTTTTGCTATGCTGTGTCTTCGCAGCGGTGGGGCATCCAGCCCAGCCGCGCCGGAGGAAAGAGAAAGCGCGACTCGGTCAGCCCCGTTTCAGAAGGCAGGAGTCCAGGTGTACCGCGAGGACACCTCCACAGATACGGGAACACGCACACCACACACTTTCTGGCCCTGCTCCGACGGGCCGTGTGACCCGTGCCCACCCCGTTGTCTGGAAGTTCTCTTCTTCCCCGGCAATGGGGCGTTCCCGTTTGTGTCGGTTCTGTGTTAAAGTCCCAAGTTGGTGTGTTGCGCCCCCAGGGCGCGGCAGCAAGAGAGGCCACGTCAGGCAGCGTTCCGGCGTCGGCAGCACAAGGAAGGTAGACGATGTTTGCAATTATTCAGACCGGCGGCAAGCAGTACCGCGTGCAGGAAGGCGACGTGATCCGCGTGGAAAGTCTGGTGGGCGAGGCAGGCGACACCATGGACCTGACCCCCATCTTCGTGGGCGGAGAGAAGGCCCTGTTCGGCGACGCCGTCAGCAACTACGTGGTCAACGCCGAAGTAGTGGAACACGGACGCGGCCCCAAGATCTACATCCGCAAGTACAAGAGCGGCGTGCAGTACCGCCGCCGCACCGGTCACCGCCAGGATTTCACGGCGATCAAAATCACCGGGATCAAGGGTTAATTTCGTTCTGGCCGTAGGTCAGAACCGAGCGGAGCGAGTGGGACAGGACAAGGCTGACGTGGAGCGGAGCAAGGTGAGGGGCTTTTTGCCGAACATTGCGGAGCGGAGCGGCAGCCGACTAAAGGGAGAGGTGAAGAGTCATGGCACATAAGAAAGGCGTAGGTTCGTCCAAGAACGGACGCGACAGCCAGCCCAAGTACCTGGGCGTCAAGAAGTTCGGCGGCGAAGTGGTCAAGGCCGGAAACATCCTGGTCCGCCAGCGCGGCACCAAGTTCAAGGCTGGCCCCGGCGTGGGCATGGGCCGCGATCACACCCTGTTCGCCCTGGAGCATGGCCGCGTCGTGTTCACCAACCGTGGCAACACGGGCCGCTTCATCAGCATCGAAGCCGCGAACGCCGCCCCCACCGAAATCGCCGCCGACTAATCCAGGTGATTTGAAAGAGCCGGGCCTGCATAGGCTTCCGGCTCTTTTTTGTTGTTGCTATGGGGTCAATCGTTGTGAACTTCGGGTGCTAGGGGTTAGAGGCCACCGAAAAACAGTGCCAAATTATGAGCCGCAATCTTCCGGCAGACGTGGGCGCGGACCGACCTGAACGAATTGAGCTGGGGAGGCATCAGGTGAAAAGATCGGTCTAGCCGAGAAAAAACGGTTTCGACAATCTTTCTGACGCCCACCATCGCACCCCACCAGGGCCGAGGATGTTTCGTATTCGATTTGGGCTGCGCGTACACGCCGCAGCCCTGATACCCACGGTCTCCCAGCACCAAAGCTCCCTCGCCTTCGTCGAGGAGCGCACGGGCGAGTGGGGGATCACTCTCATTGCCTGCGGCAATGCCGAAACGGACGATCATG
>NZ_MSTI01000033.1 GCF_001949125.1 Deinococcus marmoris | reverse complement strand
TGTGCGGTCCAGGCTGAATTCGCGGGGCTTGGCATCCGGCAACAACGCCAGAACCAGGCGGGCGACGTCCAGCGGACAGAGCGGATGCTTGTCAAAGAATCGCTCGATCTTGCGGATGACTGAGGCCGTTCGAGCGTTGCCAGAGCAACGCTCGGCCAGTGCAGCGTGGCGAACGTCTTTGGCTTGAACCAGCGCCAGGACGAGCATGGCGAGCAGCTCCACCTGATTTTTGCGGTATTCAGGAAAATGAGAGAAGAGGCACAGACTCAGCGATTTCAGAGATGGACAAGACGCGCTCTGTTCTCGCGTACTGGACGATGAATTTCAAGTCCCTCTAAAAAGTGTCGGGTACTGAGCCTCTGCAGACAGGGCCCTGAGCAAGTCGGCCACCCCCTGACGCGCATCGCGGGGAAGACCCACAACCTGCCGGTGGGCGTCCTGCAGCGTTTCAACCGGCAGCCTGGCCAGGGCGTCACGCTGCAGCCCTTCACCCTTGAGCAGGAACGTCAGGGTCCGCGCCAGGTCTTCAGCACTGGCCTGCACTTCAGAGGGTTCCTCGTCGCTGGAAACAGTGTGGGCACGCACGCTGGGCGCCGCCAGCACTGGACGCGACGCTTCCTCGGGCCAGGCGTACTTGCCCGTTCCGTAGGACCGCACGACGTCAAGCACGAAGCCCACCTTGTTGGCCGGCTTGTATCCACGCCCCAGGATCGCCCTGACCAGTGTCACGGCGTCACGGACCCTTTCCGGGTAATCGAGCGCGGCCTTCCTGGCAGCCACCAGCGGCACTCTCAGCTCCATCAGCAGCGCCACCAGCTCGCCGTTGGGTTCCGGCGCCATCCAACCAAAGATGTAGCTCACGGTCTGGCCCTTCCCACGCCCGGTGATCTGCACGTCTTGCAGGTACCCAGACTCCAGCAGCGTGGTGTGAATCGGCTCCAGGGTCCGCCGGATCTTGTCGGGCCGCTGCAATCCCGCAGCGCTGCGCCAGATCCATCAGCGGCAGTTGCAGCGTGCCGGTCTTCAGGTGATGCTGCACCGGGTCATGCCGCAGAGAATCGATCACCCGGTACGCGGCGCGGGCCGGCTGTCCGAGCTGACGCATCAGCGTGGTGCTCACGGGTTTGAAATAGCCATTGCGGATATTGCGCGTCAGTTCCGCCGGCAGCGACACGGCAATCGCCTGGGCCCCGCCTGAGTCCCGTCTGCTGCGCGTGAAAGCCAGCTTCTCGATCAGTCGGAACCCCACGGTAACCCAGTCGTCGTTCTCGTGGCTGCGCCAGGCGCCGCTGATCCAGTACTGGGTGGCGCTCAGGCGTTCGAGACTCTCGCGCATCATGCGCCGATTGGCGCAGCTGTCCTCGAGGCCGCACAGCTGCAGCAGACGGTACATGGTAAAGGCCACCCGACCGTCTTCAGCGCAGCCCTGTTCGATGTACAGCTCCTGAAGGGCCAGGTAAGAATCGTTGTCGATACCGTGCGGCACGCCGTACTTCTGGGCACCGTTGCATTCGACCTCGCTCTCGATGCCGGCGCGCTCAAAGGCAACCTTCCACGAGGTGTAGTCGTCGGCGATCTTGCGCTGAATGGAAATCAGACCAAGCTGGGTGACGTTCAGATCCTCTCTGAGCATCACGTCCTGCGCCTGCGTCTTAGAGCCTATTCGGAAAGTGGAGCCAACTTGCGCCAAATGATCAACGCCGCAGCAAGCTGAACAAATCCCAGGTGGTGAGCTGCTTGCTTCTCGCAGCGGATCAGCAATTGATGAAAACGATTGAACCAGGCATGACCCACCTCTACGACCCATCGGCGTGGTGGATGACGCTCCGGGTTCCCCGGAGCAGGAAGCGGCCCAGTCACACTGGCTTTTTTGGGAATATGCGCCGTCATTCGACGTGTTGCCACTGCTGCTCGACACGTCGGGGTGTCGTACCCCCGATCCAGACACAGCTGCCGCTCCTGATCGTCGTCAGAAAGTGGCACGACCACTGCATCCAGAACTTCAGCCAGCATCTGGCTGTCGTGTCGATTCGCTCCGCACAGCACCACCGCCAGGGGAATGGCCTTGCCGTCGGTCAGGAGCGTTCGCTTGGCTCCAGCCTTGCCCCGGTCTGTCGGATTGCTCCCGGTGGCCTCCGGTACGCCGGAAGCCCCTTTTTTCCGAGCGGGGCTTTCACGAGGCACCCGTCAGCAGATTGCCACTCCCATTCGATCCCAATGACGTCACCGTACTCCTTCAGGAGTACGGCCCAAACACGCCCCAGACAGCCATATTCCACCCAGGCACTGTAGCGGTTGTGAGCGGTAGTGACCGCGCCGTAATGGGCAGGGAGCTGGCTCCAATGGCTGCCCGTCCGGGCCAGCCAGATCAGACCATTGAAAATAGGCCGTGCGTCGCAGGGTGGGCGTCCACTTTTTTTGCGGGGTTTGTCAATGATCAGGAGTGGTGCAATCCTCTCCCAGAGGGCATCGGAAGCTTCCCAGATCACGGATTGGGCGTCAATCTGAGCTTGGTGAGGTTAAGTCGTCGTCAGGCGCTTAGCCTATCACTTTCCTAATAGGCTCTTAGTCACATGTCCTCTGGAACCCTCAGCCTACGTGCCGAACTCCGCTGAGACCATACCGTTATCAATCACCCATGACTAAAGTCACGGGTTTGTGTCTGGATTCCATCGCAGTTCCGCATACCTCGAAAGGCGAGCGGCTTTGACTTCAACATCCGACACATCAGGGGTTATTGATAAGGACCCCGTGCTCATCCAGTCTTGCCGGACAAGCATTGTTCGTAAAGCGATATTCACACTCGCAACCCTGTCGGAGTGACCCGTATGACCGCACACCTCACACACAAACATCAGCCCCGCGTTCGGCCTGTTCCCCTTGGAACAGTGGCCGCACTTCGGGCAGGACTGGCTGGTGTAATTGGCGTCAACCTTGACTGCGAGACTCCCGTACAGCGGAGCCTTATAGGCGAGGTTGAACTGCAACTCCTGAAAGCTCCACTGGGAACGGCGACGCTTCACCCGCTTGGCCTTCTTGCTGGCCTTCGGGTTACTGCGCCCCTCGGTGCGTTCACGGATATTCGTCAGGTCCTCCAGGCCAAAGATTGCGCCGGGAAAACGAGTCAAGAGCATCTTGCTCAACACATGGTTACGATCAGCGACAAACCGTCTTTCCCGGCCCGACAGAGCGACGAGTCGCCTTGTTGCGGAACGGGTGCCTTTGCGCTGGAGGGATTTGATTGTACGAGCAAACTGGTCTTTTCGCTGGCGGACTGCCGCCCCTTTCTTAAACAGGCTCTGCCCGTTCATGTCGGTGGCGACGAAGTGATACCGCTGACCCACGTCCACCCCAACGATGCGCGGGTGGTCCGTGGGCTGCGGGTCTGGAAGGGTGATGCTCAGGGCAACGATCAGGTAATACTGCTTCTTGGACTTCTGGTAATAGAGCTTGGCCGCCCCCGTTTCCGCACCCTGCACGATGTAGTCCAGGTGCTTGGGGTGACCTGAGACTAGGAACCGAAACCTGCGCTAAGGAATTCGGTTCAGGTATTCCTCCAGCGAAGACGGGTCGCGCAGGGGTCTGAGCTGGCCCTGGGCCACCTCCGGTGAGAGCGTGAAGTCGTACTTGCCGAGCATATGGATATGGTCATGCAGCAAAGGCGTCAGCCGGGCCACATCCGCCTCCAGTACCGGATGCCCGGTGCTTTTCAGGTCATCCAGTGCCACCTGCATGTAGCGGGTGTTCCACAGCACGATGGCGTTGACCACCAGTCCCAGCGCCCCAAGCTGGTCTTCCATACCCTCGCGGTACTTCTGCCGCAACTCGCCCTTCTGGCCGTAGAACACGGCCCGCGCCACAGAGTGGCGCTGCTCGCCCCGGTTGAGCTG
>NZ_MSTI01000078.1 GCF_001949125.1 Deinococcus marmoris | reverse complement strand
TCCACTAGGATTTTGATTTGAACGCTTCCTGGTCGGCCTCGTTGCCCCCGACATGTCGGGGGCGTGAACGCTGGGGCGAGAACCCGGCCAGTCGCATGAACTCATAGGTGCGGCCCAGGTACACCGTTTTGCCAAAGTGCTCCTGAATCCAGTCCTGAACCATTTTGCCGCTCCAGACGATGCCCTGGTCAAAATCCTCGCGCAGACGGGCGGCGAACTGTTGCTGCTCCGCCTCGGTCAAGACCGAGGGTGCGCCTGGATTGTCGGCGCGGCCATCCCCCAGACCGTCCAACCCCAGGGTGTGATACCGATGCAGGACTTTGCGTGCACCCGAGACGGAATATTGAGTCAACGCCAGCAGTTCGTGTTCACTCTTACCTTCGGCAAGAAGCGCGAAAAACTGTGCTCTGCGCCGTTCGACGGCGCAGGTGCTGGCCCGGAAGATGCCCCAGAAGTCGGCAGCGGAGTGCTGAAGTTCAACGGAAGAATGAAAGTATTTGATCCTCAGATTCTATACTTTTCAATCGGAGTCCGTATCAATGCCCGTCAGGGTCAGGACCTCCTGCGTCTGAATGCCCGCGCGTTCCAGCGCCGCGTGCCACTTCACGGGTCCCTGATCCCGTCTCCCGCCAGCCCGCTCAGGTGTGCGGCGTTCTTCCTGAGCGCCTAGACTGCCCGCATCCATGACGAACAACCCCACCTCAAACCCGCCGCAGTCGGCGGCAGCACAGGCCGCGCAACTGCTGGCCCGGCTCCAGCGCGTGACGCAGGACCTGGCCGCCGTGCGCCAGGCCAGCGGGGTCTTCGACATCACCTTGCGCGACGCCCTGGACGCGCTGGGAGCCATCGACGGAACGGTGCTGATCGTCCAGGGCCAGCACCTGAACGTCGCAGCGAGGCTCAGTCAGACCGGAAGCAGCGTCTGGCAGAACGGTGAACTGGAGGGATCCGGCCCCGCAATCGACGCGCTGCGCTCGGACACCCTGCTGTTCTTCGAGTCCGCAGGCGCGCTGGTGGCCGCCCACCCGGACCTGGAAACCCGGACGGGCGGCGTGGCTGCTGTGGCCAGCGCCGTCCTGCCGCTGGTCACCGACGGCCACCGACTCGGCGTGATCGTGCTGGACTTCCGTGAACCGCACACCTTCACGTCCGAAGAGCAGCACTTCCTGCGGACGCTGGCCTGCCAGTGCAGCCTGGCCCTGAACCGCGTCCGGCTCTCGGGTGAGCTGGAGCGGCAGGTTCATGACCGCACGGCTGAACTCGAAGCCTTCGTGGGCTTCACCGAGGCCGCCGACGGCGAGACCGACGTGCTGGCCCTGGCTGGGCGCGCTGTGGACATCCTGAGCGCGCTGTTCCCCGGCTGCACCAACGGCTACTACGCCCTGGAAGACGGGCTGTGGAAGATCAAGGTCTACACCCGTGATCTGGAAGCCCAGCCGGAGCTGCTGGCCACCATCAAGGCCGGGATGCCGCTGGACACGCCGGTCTTTGCCCGCTCCATACAGACGGGTCAGCCCGTCTTCGTGGATGGCTGGGACCCGGTGGAGCAACAGTTCGTATACACCGAGGTCTACCAGAGCGTTGCCACCTACCCGCTGATGGTGGACGGCACCATCCGGGCCGTGTTCGCGCTGGGCCTGCGGGACACGCCGCACTGGTCGGCGCACCAGCGTGCGGTGTTCCATTCCGTGGGGCGCAGTCTGGCCCTGGCGCTGGAACGCACCGAGACGGCCCGGCAGCTCGCGGCCCAGAACGCGGAGTTACTGGCCCGCACGCAGGCGCTGGAAGGCTTCGCGGCGCTGACCCGTGACCTGGGGCTGAGCATGGACGCCGAGGTGCTGATCGAGCGTGTCATGACCCTGGTGCTTTCCCTGCTGCCGCCGGGCTACGCCGTGTTCTGGCACGTCAGCGGCGGGCAGTGGCACATCCGGTCCCAGCTCGGAGAAGTGGGAAGCCCAGCGTTGCAGGCTGCTGTGGACGCAGGCTTGCCCGTGGGCCAGACCCCGAGCTTGGACCTGCCCCGTCAGACGCGCGAAGCCCTGTTCCAGGACCAGTATGATCCCACCCGCGACTTCGCCCCGGAACTGGTGGCGCATCTTTCGACGGTGGCCACCCTGCCAGTGGTGGTGGGCGGCGAGGTCATCGGCATCTTCAACGTGGCGCTGTTCGGGCCACGTCCGTGGAGCGCTGCTGACCGGGCGGTGCTGAAGACGACGGCGCGCAGCCTGGGGCTGGCGCTGGAACGCGCCGAACAGGCCCGGCAGCTCACCGCCCAGCGGGACCTGTTGCAGGCGTCCAACGAGGAACTGGAAGCCTTCACATACAGTGTGTCCCATGACCTGCGGACCCCGGTGCGGCACATCATCAGCTTTGGCGATCTGCTGCGACGCGCACTGCCGGACGTGCTGGACCCCAAGGCTGAGCGCTACTTCGGAATCGTGACCCAGGCGGCCACCGCCCTGAACACCCTGATCGACGGCATGCTCGATGTGTCGCGGTCCTCACGGCAAGCCCTCAAGGTGGAGCGGGTGGCGCTCGACCGGTTATTCAGCGCGGTCTGCCATGAAGCCGACGTGGCCCAGCCAGAGCGCCAGATCGTCTGGGAGATCGGTGCCCTGCCGGAGGTCCAGGGGGACGCGGCCTTGCTGCGCCGGGTGGTCACGGCCCTGATAGACAACGCGGTGAAGTACACCCGAGACCGGGACCCAGCGGTGATTACGGTCTGGGCCGAGGACCAGGGGCAGACCTGGGCCGTGCAGGTGCGCGACAACGGGGTGGGGTTCAACCCGCAGTACGCGGACAAGCTGTTCACCATGTTCCAGCGACTGCATCCGCAGGAAGGCTTCGGCGGGGCGGCGGTCAGCCTGGCCAACGCGCGGCGGATCGTGACCCGGCACGGCGGAACGATGACGGCAGAGGGCCAGACGGGTGAGGGGGCCACCTTCGGCTTCACCCTGCCCAAAACAGCGCCTTGAACGCCGCCCCCGTCAGATCCCTGCAAGACCCTGCCTGACAGGCGGCGGCCTGTGACCAGCGCGCCCCTTCCCTCCGGCGAATACGCCCGGCTGCTGGAACTCTCCCGCTACGAGATTCTCGACACGCCCGCCGAGGCCGCCTTTGACCGCATTACCCGGCTGGCCGCCCGCGTCATGGACACCCCGGTGGCGGTCATCAACTTTGTCGATCAGTCCCGCCAGTGGGGCAAGTCCGCGTGCGGCCTGGGCGACACCACCGCCCCGCGCCAGGACTCCTTGTGTGCCTGGACCATTCTGCAAACTGGGCCGATGGTCATCGAGAATGCCTGGGCCGATCCCCGCTTCGCTCACAACCCGATGGTCATCGGCTCATACGGATTCCGCTTAATTACCGTATAGAGGCCACCAGTGGAACAGGATGTGCTGGGTGAAGAGATCGGGTTGTCGGCGGCACTGTGGCGAACAATGATGGTTGAATAGAATTTAGCGATGCTCCAGTCTGCGCTTTTTATTCGGAGTCCGTATCATCAATGGTTCGGACAGTTTTGGGTGGCGTCGCGTGCTGGATGGAGCGGAGAAAAAGTAGGGTGTCGCGAGACGTCCAAGGCTCTGCTGGACACAGAATGTTCTGTATTCAGGTGATGTGTCTCCGATTGATCAACAGGGCTATCTGGCAGGGCAAATAAATAATATCAATC
>NZ_MSTI01000020.1 GCF_001949125.1 Deinococcus marmoris | reverse complement strand
CGCTGGGAGCCAGCGGCGCGTCAATCAGGAGCTGGCCTTTCTCGGATACAACACCCCCAACACCTCGGCAGTGGAACGGCACAACGGGACGGCCCGGCGTATGAATCCGCACCAAGTCCGCAGAAGCCTCGCGTTTGCGAGGCTTCCCCACGTCCGTCAGACGGTCAGTGATCTGGTCAATGGGATCATAACTTCTGTCGGGTGAACCGGAGCCTGCGAGTCAAGTTGAATGAACCGGTGGGGCGTCGTCAATATGCGCAACGGACGCCAGCAATGGCCATCGGGATCACGGACACGGTGTGGAGCGTGCTGCGCCTGCTCAGCACCGTGGTCATGAAGAACCCATGTCGGTCATGATTCCAGCCTTCTACCCAATATCTTTCAATCGGAGTTTGTATGAGCTACTGCGCGTAGGGTTCACCCAGGCGCTTTTCCAGCCCCCAGCGCGTGACGGCCCAGCCGCCCGCACCTTTTTTCAGATCCACGGTCAGGGTGTAGCGCTCGCCGCTGACATATTCACTGTCCTGATTGGCCGCCACCAGCCCGAAGGTCACGGGGGCCACCACCTGCGCGGTGTCTGCCCCATCGCTGGGCATGCTCATGGCCGAGGCGGTGAAATTGCCCAGCGTGCGCGGATCGAATTTGAAGTCGCTCAGGGCCAGCGCAGGCTGCACATGCGACACGGCCACGTCGATCCGGCGCGCGATTTCTGCCCGTTGCGCGGCGGTGCGCGGCTGTTGCGTGTATCCAGAGGAAACGTGCTGGGCCAGCGCTTCCAGATGGGCGATTAGTGTGGCGGCGGCGCTCAGGGCGTCGTCCTTGAGGGCCGTTCCCGAAGTTGCGCTCAGGCGGTAGACCGGATACTGCACGCTGCCCGAAGTGGCGTCATGGATCACGGCGTCGTCACGGCCCGTTGCGCGCCGAATGGTGAAGGCGGGCCACCAGTTCAGCCCCTGAAAGTCCGTCTCGAAATTGGCCTGTGGGGGCTGTGGGCGGGTGTCCAGCGCGCCACCGGCGACAATGCCGCCCGACTGCGGACGGTACAGGCGCAGCGTCGCCATGCCGCGCTGGCCCACCACCGCCAGATACTCGGCCCGGCCCGGCCCGCTGAACGAGCCGCCGATCCCGGTCCGGGGGGCGTCCGGGGCCGCGCCCGCCCGCGTGGGCCAGTCGCTCATGCCGTAGTCCGAGAGGTTCTGGCGGATGTCGGGGCCGTAGTTGGTCAGCCAGTTGCGGTACAGCGCAGGCAGGCCGTCCAGATACGTCTGTGCCCGTCCCGGCTGGCCCGCCGCCAGCAGCGAGGCGTAATCGTAGAGCGCCTGTCCGGGGCGCGTCGCCGCCGCTGGCTGGCCCACGTCGCGCAGCAGGACGCCTGGATACGCCCGCGAGTTGTCCACGTACTGGCCGCCGATGTCCGAGTAGATGCGCCATAGCGCCGGGCTGTCGGCGAAGGGCAGGTCGTAGGCGTAGGCAAATCGCCAGTCGCCGCCCAGCAGTTCCAGTGGGCCGCTGCCGTTCAATTGCTGCGGAAGCAGTGTGTCGGTGTCGGCGCTGAAGACATGCAGGATGCGCCGGGGTGGGTTGCTCAGCGAGTACAGGGTGTGGGTAAAGCAGCAGTGTGCGCCGCCGCTGTACTGCGCCAGCATGGCCTCGGGAACGCCGTCGCCGGTGACGTCGCGGCAGAAATCCAGATTGACCCCCGCGTCGCCCACGCGGGCCAGGGTGACGCCGTTCAGGATCAGGCTGGCCGTGTCCTGGGGGTCTCCAAAGCCGTTTTGCCGCAGTTGCACCGTGTACGCGCCGCACTTCCGGGTGGTGGTCTCGACGGGCTGGGGCGTGCCCTGCTGCGCTGCGGCCAGGGTGGAGAAACTCAGGATGGGCAGGGTCAGAACGGCGGTGGCGAGGATGGATTTCAGCATGGGATCACTCCTGAATCGGGGAGGTGGGACGACTTCCGTTCACCAGTTCCAGCGCCGCATCCGCGAACACCGCGAACGCCGCGTTCATCTGGCGCATGGCGGCGTCCACGGGCTGTCCGTTTTTCAGGTGCAGACCCGCGTTGAACTCGATCCCGAAGGCGGGAATGCCGCTGCGCTGGCTGTGGTTGTGGCTCAGGGTGTCCACACTCCACGGCTCGCCCAGCGTGACCCGCGTGAACGGACTGGCGGCGATCACGTCCGCGAAGGCGTTCTCGGCGGCGCTTTTCAGGGCGTCCCACTGCTGGCGGGGAAAGGTGGGCGCGTCATCTGTGCCGGGCATCAGGCAGATGGCGGGGCGGGGCGTGCCCGTGTCCTCTCCCAGTTTGGGGCCGTGTGAGGCCATGCTGTGGCCCACGATCATCAGCCGCGCGCCGGGCAACTCCGCGCCCACAGCATCGTCGAAGGTGTCCCAGATGCGCCGCAGCCGTTCCTCGCGCTCATTCTCCGAAATCTGCGTGTCGGGCGGGTACAGCGGCTGACGGTCAAAGTCGGTGGCCTTGATCACGCCGTTGTCCACACGGTCATCCCGGTCCCGGTTGAGGTCCACGGCGAAGCGGCTCCAGGGGGCCTGAACGTGCCGCGCGCCGGGCAGCGAGTACAGCAGGTCCGTGTAGGCGTCGCCGTCCAGAAAGATGCGCCGCAGGAATGCCTTGCGCTTGGGCGTATCGAACAGATCGTCGCCCAGCATCTGACGCAGGACGTGTGCCGGAAGCTGCCCGGACGGGTGTGGCGTGACGATCAGCAGTTGATCGCGCAGAAGCTGGGAGCGGTCTGGCATGGCCTCAGCATAGGCCAGGGGTCCAGCGCATGGCAAAACGGAAGGTAAAAGCAGCAGGTAAAAAAAGAAGGCGGCCCGCGCGGGACCGCCCTCCAGTGAGAGAGTTGAGGCTTACTTGCTGGGCACCTTGATCTTGCCGCTGATGATCTGGGCCTTGATGCCTTCCACCTTGGCAACCTGGGTGCTGCTGATCAGGGCCTTGTTGTACTGGTCCACGGCGTACCCCACGCCGCCGTCCTTGAGGCCGAAGATCTGCTGACCACCCTTGAACTTGTCGTCCTTGACCGCCTTGATCAGCGCGAACACGGCGTTGTCCACGCGCTTGGTCATGCTGGTCAGGCCGTGGTTCATGGTGGCGGGGTTCTTGTCGAAGTCGCCCAGGTAGTTCTGGTTGCTGTCCACGCCGATAAAGAACATCGGACGGGTGTTGCCCGCGCAGGCCTTGGTGTAGGCCGCGCTCTTCTTGACGGCCTTGAAGTTATCGGTGGCGAACTTCACACCGCTGGGCAGGTTGGCGGCCTTGACACACTGGGTCTGCTTGACGTAGTCGATCACGCCGTTGCCCGACGCGCCCGCTGCGGCAAAGATGATGTCCGCGCCCTTGGCCCGCATGCTGCCCGCGATTTCCTTGGCCTTGCCGGGGTTGTTCCAGGCGTCGGGGGTGGTGCCCACGTACTGCGCGATCACGCGCGCCTTGGGGTTGGCGGCCATCACGCCCGCCGTGTATCCGGCCTCGAACTTGTGGATCAGGGGCACGTCCATGCCGCCCACGAAGCCCACCACGCCCGTCGAGCTGTTCATGGCGGCCAGGTAGCCCACCAGGTAGCTGCCTTCCTGCTCGGAAAAGGTCAGGCTAGTGACGTTCTTCTCGGGAGAGACGTCATCGACCAGACCGAAGTACAGGTCCGGGTTTTCCTTGGCGACCTGGCTGATGCTGGCGTTGTTGGCAAAGCCCACGCCGATGGTCAGGTCAAAGCCCTCGTTGGCAAACGAGCGGATGCCCTGGATGGTCTGGCTGGGATCGCTGGGTTCAAAGTCCTTGACCTGCACGCCCAGTTGCTTGACGGCGCGCTGGCTGCCTTCATAGGCGCTCTGGTTGAAGCTCTTGTCGAACTTGCCGCCCGCGTCGTAGGCCAGGCCCACGCGCACGGTCTGCGCGCCAGCGAGAGAAACGGAAACGGCCAGGGCCAGGGTCAGACAGTTTTTAACAGTGGTCTTCATGGTGAATCCTCCAGTTTGGGGCTGTGCCCATATAGGTGCCCAGTCAAGTGCCCGCTTCAGGCAAGTGCCTAGACATCGGGCATGTGGTTTGCTTGAACACAGTATACGAAAACTGCGACACGATCTGATCACATCCGGGTGACGTTCATCTGATGGGGGTAAGAAAACAGGGGGGGTGGGCGCAGAGCGCAGGGCGACGCACAGGGGCGCTTTTCCGCCTCCAGCCGAACCGGGTGTGGGTGCTACGCTGGAGGCATGGATCAGGCCGAGTTCGCCGACTATCTGACGCTGAGCGCCCAGATCGCCCTTCACAACCGCGCCTACCACGAGCAGGACGCACCCACCATTCCCGATAATGAGTACGACGCGCTGGTCAAGCGGCTGCGGGTGCTGGAAGCCGGGAATCCCGAATGGGCCGAGCGTGCGGCGGCAGAGGCGGACGCGGCAGTCAGTCCCGCGCAGGCGGTGGGCGGCGCACCCAGCACGGCTTTTCAGCCCGTGAACCATCCCACACCCATGACCAGCCTGGACAACGTCTTCGACGACGCCGAGCTGGGCGAGTGGCGCGAGAAGCTGGCCCGCTCCCTGAATCTGCCTCCCGAACACGACGAATTTGTCCTGACTGGCGAGCTGAAGATCGATGGCCTGAGCGTCAATCTCTATTACCGGGACGGACAGTTGCAGTGGGCGGCCACACGCGGCAACGGCAGGACGGGCGAGATCGTGACCGCGCAGGTGGCGACGGTGCCGGGCATCCCCACTTCATTGAAAGGATTGAGCGGCGAGTTGGAGGTGCGGGGCGAGGTCTATATGGGCCGTGCCGATTTCGCCGCTTACAACGCGCAGGCCGAGGAACTGGGCACGCCGCTGCTCAAGAACCCCCGCAACGGCGCGGCAGGAGCGCTGCGCCAGAAAGACCCGGAGGTCACGCGCACCCGCAACCTCAAGGCGATCTTCTACGCGCTGGGCAAGCGTGACGGCGTGCCCGCAACCACCCAGGGCGAGGTGCTGGCGTGGCTGGCGGCCCAGGGCTTTTCCATCAGCACCTACAGCGAGCAGGTGATCGGCATCGACGCCGCCGCCGACTACCACGCCCGCATGACCGCCCAGCGCCAGGACTTCGAGTTCGACGCCGACGGCACGGTGTTCAAACTCGATTCCCTGCGCCTTCAGGAAGAGGCCGGATTCACCAGCCGCGCCCCGCGTTGGGCGATCGCCTACAAATTCCCGGTGGAGGAAGTCGAGACCATTCTGGAAAGCATCAGCGTGAACGTGGGCCGCACCGGCAAGCTGACGCCGCTGGCGCACCTGTCGCCCCGACTGATCGAGGGCAGCACGGTCAGCAAGGCCACGCTGCACAACCAGGATTTCGTGCGCGATCTGGACCTGCATATCGGCGACACGGTGGTGGTCCGCAAATCCGGCGGCGTGATTCCGCAGATCATGCGCGTGCTGACGGACAAGCGCCCGGCAGATGCCCAGCCCTTCGTCTTTCCCACGGTCTGCCCCGAGTGCGGCGAGCCTGTGGTGCGCGCCGAGGAAGATGCCAACACCTACTGCGTCAACCCGGTCTGCCCCGCGCAGACTTTCCGCCTGGTGGAGTATTTCGTCTCGCGCGGCGCGATGGATATTGCGGGCGTGGGCGGCAAGCTGATCGCGCAACTGCTGACGCTGGGGCTGATCCACGATGCGGCAGACCTGTACGCTCTGAGTGCCGAGACCCTGGCCGGGCTGGAACGCGGCGGCGAGAAGAAGGCCCAGAACGTGCTGGCCGAGCTGGAGGCCAGCAAGACCCGCCCGCTGTGGCGGCTGGTCAACGCGCTGGGCCTGGACCATGTGGGCGAACGCAATGCCCAGGCGCTGGCAAACGCCTTCGGCACGCTGGACGCGCTGATGGCCGCCACGCCGGAAGAAATCGAGGCCGTGCCGGGGCTGGGCAAGGTGATCGGTGCGAGCGTTGCAGTGGCGCTTAAAGAAGAAAGTTACGTCAATCTGCTGAACAAGCTGAAAGCCGCTGGCGTCAACCCGCAGGAAGAGGAAGTCCGGCGCGGAGAGCAACTGAAGGGCCTGAATTTCGTCATCACCGGTAGCCTGGGCCGCCCACGCGACGCCATCAAGGCCGAGCTGGAAGCCGCTGGTGGCCGCGTGACCGGCAGCGTGACCGGAAAGACCTCGTACCTGATCGCCGGGGAGGATGCCGGAAGCAAGCTGACCCGCGCGCAGGAGCTGGAAGTGCCTGTGCTGGACGAGGCCGGGCTGGCGGAATTGTTGGCAGAGAAGGGGGTGGGGTAAACGGGGTTTCCTCCTCCTCCTCAGCCTGCCCCACTCCACATCCCCGCCCCAGCCTCTAAACTGTTCCCCACTGGCGCGGCGCACCACTCGGCCCGCGCGCGGAGGCACGATTCACAATGGCAAGCAAACCTGCAAAGCAAATAAAAACGCCGCAACCCGGCGAGGCGCATCCCGAAGTCGAGATCAGCAAGAGCGTCCTGATGGACATCGCCGCCACCACCATCACCGGGATCGACGGCACCGAAGTCGCGCCCACTCCCCTGAACGTGGGTGAGGTGCTGCGTAATCAGACCGGCGCACGCAAACCCCGCGCCCTGCGCGTGACCCGTGACGGCGGCAGCGTCAGCGTGGACGTGGGCCTGAACGTGGATTTCGGCCAGAATCTGGTGAACGTGTCGCGTCAGGTGCAGCGCGCGGTGGGCGAGAACATCGAACTCATGACCGGCCTGAAGGTCAGCGCCGTGAACGTGACCGTGCAGGGCGTGTGCGTGCCCCCCGCGCCAGCGCTCAAGGGCCAGTCTTGACCCGCCGCCGCGACCGTTCTGCCCAGGACAGGGCCGCCCAGCCGGTGGGCACGCGCCGCGCCGCCCGCGAGTTCGCCTTCCGCGCCCTGTTCGAGGCGGACCGGGGCGATCTACCGCTGGAAACCGTCTTTACCCGCGCCGAGGGCCAGATGCGCGAGGGCGACGACACCTTTCCCCGCCTGAACGAGGAGGCCCTGATCTTTGCCCGTGAGCTGGTGGACGGCCTCCAGACGCACCGCGCGGCCATCGACGAGACGCTGCACCGCACGATTCGCGGCTGGAGCTTCGGGCAGATGGCCCAGACGGATCTGAATGTGCTGCGGCTGGCTACCTTCGAGATGGGCTATACCGGCGAGCCTCATCCCCCGGTGATCGAGAGTGCCGTACGTATTGCGCGCAAGTTCGGCGGAGACGATTCCGGCAAGTTTGTCAACGGCGTCCTGGCGGGCCTCAGCCGCAGCATGAAAACCGCCCCCGCCGTGCCGCAAATGGATGAGCAGGAGCTGGACGAACAGCGCCCAGCGGAAGTGGAGGAACGCGGGTCAGAGGAGCGCGAATGAGCGCACGGGTGCTGGCGGGGCCTCCCGTCGCGGCGGCGCTGCTGGCGGACGCGGCAGCGCGGGCCTCCCGGCTGCCCACCCCGCCCAATCTGGTCATCGTGCGCGTGGGGGACGATCCCGCCAGCGCCAGCTACGTGCGCGGCAAATCGCGCAAGGCGGGCGAGGTAGGGCTGCGGAGTACCGTCCACGCCCTGCCCGAAACCACCTCCCAGGCCCAATTGCTGGCCCTGATCGACACCCTCAACCGCGACGACGACGTGAACGGCATTCTGGTCCAGTTGCCGCTGCCCCCGCAGATTGCCGAGGCCGCCGTGCTGCACGCCATCGATCCGCGCAAGGACGTGGACGGCTTTCATCCCCTCAATGTGGGCGAGCTGTGGGCGGGCCGCCCGGCGCTGACGCCCTGCACGCCCGCCGGGATCATGTACCTTCTGGAGCATTACGGGATTCCGGTGGCGGGCGCGCGGGCCGTGATCGTGGGCCGCAGCCATCTGGTGGGCCGCCCCCTGGCCGCTCTGCTGCTGAACGCCGATGCCACCGTCACCGTGGCCCACAGCCGCACCCGCGATCTGGGGGCCGTGACCCGCGAGGCCGACATCCTGATCGCCGCCGCCGGACGCCCGGACCTGATCACGCCGGAGATGGTCAAGCCCGGCGCAACTGTGATCGACGTGGGCATCAACCGCGTGCTGAATGCGGAGGGAAAGGGACATCTGGTGGGCGACGTTCACCCGGACGTGGCGGCGGTGGCCGGGGCGCTGACCCTGGTGCCTGGCGGTGTCGGTCCCATGACGGTGGCGCAGTTGCTGGCCAACACCGTGCGGGCCGCCGAACTGCAACACGCTGCCTATTCTGATTCTGCACAGACTGACGCCGCACCAACTGACGCTGTACAAACTGATCTGGGGGTTGCCGGTGAACTCGTTCGCTGAGCTGCTGAGCAACCGCTGGCTGTGGACCGCCATTCTGGCTTCCACGGCGGCCCAACTGGTCAAGGTCTTCCTGATCCTGCTGATCACGCGGCGCTGGCGGCCCACCGCCTTCATGGAAACGGGCGGGATGCCCAGCAGCCACAGCGCGATGGTGGCGGCCCTGACCACTGGCGTCGGGCTGTCTGAAGGCGTGGGCAGCGCGACCTTCGCCATCAGCTCCGTTTTCGCCCTGATCGTCATGTATGACGCCACCGGGGTTCGCCACGCCAGCGGCCAGCAGGGCGCGCTTCTCAATGAGCTGATCAGCGAACTGAGGGACGTGGTCCGCGCGGGCTTCGCGCCGCTGCCCGTGCGGGTGCTGCTGGGCCACACCTATCTGGAGGTGCTGATGGGCATTCTGCTGGGGATCGGGGCGGGGTTTCTGGCATTCCGGGTGCTGTAGGAGGCACGTTCTATCTACAAGAGGGGGGGGAGGGGCGTAAGCTTTCCTCCCTTCCTGCTGGGTCAGGGCAATGAATCTCACTTCTGGTCTCAGCGTCGCCCCCGTTTCCCACCCCCTACCGTGCGCTGTGCCTGACCCAGCAGGAAATCCAGCGCGCGGTCCCGTTTGCGTGCCTTGACGTACTTGCCACGCTTCTTGCTCTGGCTGCGGCGGATCAGGCTCAGGAGTTCCAGGGCGATGGGCGCGTAGACCAGCAGTTTGCCCAGGCCGGAGCCTTGTTTTGGGGTGCTCTTGACGGTGCGGGTGCGCGGGGATTTCACGCTTCCATTACGCCATGTCCGTGCCCAGAGTTGCTGAGAACGCAATGCTGGAGCCTGGGCTGTCATACGAACTCCGTTTGTTTCGTGTAGAAATCGGGACAGCGCCGATTCCTACACTCCACGTCCGGCACCCGTTTCTCTTCTTCTCGCTATCGTCGCGAACAGACGCCCATGAGGACGCTGCTCCTCCCGCTCGGATTACGGGTGTTTTCAACACCCTCTAATCGGAGTCCGTATCAGTCCACTCGCTCACTCTTGCCCAATGCCACGCCGCGCTAGCCTGCGGGATGTGACTGCCTCCGCCGCTCCCATCCCGCAACCGTGGCTGGTGGTGGTCAATCTGCCCGTCCCAGCGCAGGATTTCAGCGCTCCACACGGCTGGGTGGGAGAGGTCCCCACGGGTTGCCGGGTGCTGATCCCCTGGCGCGGCGAACTGGTGGTGGGACTGGTGGTGGGAGAGACCGAGGCGCGCGGCGCGTACCGTCTGCGCGAGGCCGTGCATGTGCTGGACGCCCCGGCCTGCCCCTGGGTTTCGCCTGAAACGGTGGCGGGCGTGTGTGCCTGGGCGCAGGACGCCCGCATTCCTGCCGGGCTGATCTGGGGAGACTTGCTGGGCGTGGGCTGGACGGCGGACTATATCCATACGGTTCGCGCGGTGGAGGGGGCGGATCTGAGTGCCTTTGCCCGCAAAGCTCCGACGACGCTGTGGACGGATGCGGGCGCGTTTCACCCTGCTCTGCTGGACGCCGTGCGCGAACAGGGACTGCTGGAAGAACGCGTTGATCTGCGCCCCCGCACCAAAACCGTCATCCGTGCCCGCCGACTGATTGATGTTCCTGCCGCTGCCCGTGCCGTGACGGCTCTGCATGCCGTGATCCCCGCTCCCGCCCCGCTGACGCCCCGGCAGACGCACGCCCACGCCTGGCTGAGCGACTATGGCCCGCACGACACCTTAAGTGGCTGGGCCAAAGCCGCTGGAGTCAGTGGTAGCGTCGTGAATGGCGTCCTGAATGCAGGTGGCGCGCATTATGTGGCCGAAGTGGCCCCGCCTCCGCCCGCCTGGAAGTGGCTGGACGAGGCGGGGCCGCAGGACACCCTGAGCGGCTGGGCCAGTGGTGCGAGCGCGGACGGCGTGCCGCTGTCGCCCACCGCCGCAGGAACGCTGCTGGCGCGTGGCTGGGCCGACACCGTGCAGGTGCTTGCGCCGCCGCCAATGCTGCCCGAGGCGGTGACTCTGGAAGTGAATGACGATTCCCCAGACCGCCTGCCCGAAGCCCCGCTGTGGCGCTTGCATGGCGGGCGGGCGGCCTCGCGCTTCCGCACCCTCGCGCCGCGTGTGTTGCGGCTGCTGGGCCAGGGCCGGAGTGTGCTGGTCCTCGCTCCCGATCACGCCACCCTGCGCCGCGCCTGGGAGGGGCTGTCCGGGCTGGCCGCCCACGCCGGAACCCGCGCCGTGCAGCTCAGTGGGCAGCTTAATGAAATTCAGCGCGCCCACACCTGGGAGCTGGTTCGCAAGGGTGCGGCGCGTCTGGTCATCGGCAGCGCCCACGCCCTGGCCGCGCCGCTGGAAGACCTCGCCTTGATCGTGGTGCTGGAGGAGGGCAGCGACGCCCACAAGCTCCTCTCCGGTTCGCGGGCCTTCGTGCCGGACATCGCCGCGCGGGTGGCCGCCGCGCACGACATTCCACTGGCCGCCCTGGGAGCCACCCCTGCCGCCGAGAGCGTGCCGTGGCCCGGCGCGGTGCTGCCGCCGCCGCGCGCCCGCGTGCATATCGTGGATTACGCCACGCCCCCCGAGCAGCCCACCCTCGGCCCCCTCAGCGGCGCGCATCTGGGCATGGGCGACATGGGCTACCCGATCAGCCACGATCTGGCCCGGCTGCTGCGGCAGGGGCAGGAACGCGGACGGCAGGCCGTTCTGCTGGCCCCCCGGCGCGGCTATTCGGCACTGCTGCGCTGTCCCAACTGCGAACACACCCCGCAGTGCCGCAACTGCGACATGCCGCTGCGCTTTCATCAGGCCACCCGCCAGATGACCTGCCACCAGTGCGGCTATCACGAATCCATGCCAGACCGCTGCGACAACTGCGGCGAGCAGATGTGGAAGGCCCGTGGCCCCGGCACCGAATGGATCGCGCAGGAGGTGGGCAAGCTACTGCCAGGAATGCCCGTCTACCGCATGGACAAGGACCGTCAGGACCCCCTGGCCCCGCTGTATGACGGAGAGCCGGGGGTGATAGTAGGCACGCAGTTGTTGCTGTCGCACGACGCGCCGCCGAATCTGGCGCTGGTGGCGATCACGCTGGCCGATACGTGGCTGAACGTGTCCGACTTCCGGGCCTCCGAGCGCTATCACCGCCTGCTGCGGCAACTGGCCGAATGGCACCCCGCCCGCGCACCGCTGCTGGTGGTGCAGACCTTCCAGGCCGATCACCCGGCGCTGAAGGTACTGGCCGAGGGGCGAGACACCCTGGCCTACCCGGCAGCCGAGGAACGCGCCCGCAAGGAGCTGGGCTACCCGCCGCACGCCCGGCTGGCCCAGGTGGAAATCACCGCCCGCGAGGCCAGGCGTGCCCAGACGGCAGCGACAGAACTGGCCGAGGCGCTGTACGCCGCCGGGGCCACCACACACGAGGTTCTCGGTCCCGCGCCCAGCCCCGTGGCCCGCCTGCGCGGCGTGTACCCCTATCACCTGTTCCTGCGCGCCCGCAACGACGCCCGCCTGTCCGAACTCTTGAAGGTACTGGACAGCAAGACTTGGAAGGCCAGGGTGCGGGTGGATGTGAACCCACGGGGGGGGATGTAGAAAACCCTTCGCCCTTGCGGGAAAGAGACGCCCCAAAGGCGGCATGGTGAGGAGGCCACGGCGCAGGCCCCAAAGAAGAAAGCCCCCTCCACCTGGGAGAGAGCTTTCCTTGAACGGCTGGACTGGACGCTTAAACTTCCAGCTCTTTCTTGCTGATAAAGGGCATCATGTCGCGCAGTTCCTTGCCCACGGTTTCGAGCTTGTGGTCGCGCATCTTGGTGCGCTGCTCGTTCATGTACGGGAAGCCGTTCTCGGCGTCCTCAATGAAACGCTCGGCGAACTTGCCGGTCTGGATGTCGCTCAGCACCGACTTCATGGTGGCCTTGGTGTCATCCGTGATGATGCGCGGCCCGGTCACATAGTCGCCGAATTCGGCGGTGTTGGAGATGCTGTGGCGCATGCCCTCGAAGCCCTTCTCGTAGATCAGATCGACGATCAGTTTGACCTCGTGCAGCGTTTCAAAGTAAGCGATTTCGGGCTGATATCCGGCGTCCACCAGCGTCTCGAAGCCCGCCTGAATCAGGTGGGTCACGCCGCCGCACAGCACGCTCTGCTCGCCGAACAGATCAGTCTCGGTCTCTTCCTTGAAGGTGGTTTCCAGCACGCCCGCGCGGGTGCAGCCGATGCCGCGCGCATAGGCCAGCGCAATATCGCGCGCCTTGCCAGTGGCGTCCTGCCCCACGGCGAAGATGCCGGGCATCCCTGCGCCGTCGGCATACACGCGGCGCAGCATGTGACCTGGGCCTTTGGGCGCAACCAGGAACACGTCCACGCCCGCAGGCGGCTTGATGCGCCCGAAGTGGACATTGAAGCCGTGGCCGAAGGCCAGCGCCTTGCCGTCCGTCAGGTGCGGCTCGATGCTCTCGGTGTAAGTCTTGGGCTGGTTCTCGTCGGGAATCAGGAGCATGACCACGTCCGCTTCCTTGGTGGCGTCCTCGATGCTTGCCACGCGCAGCCCGGCCTGCTCGGCCTTGGCCTTGCTGCTGCTGCCGTCGCGCAGGCCCACCACGACATTAAAGCCGCTGTCCCGCAGGTTCTGCGCGTGCGCGTGCGCCTGCGAACCGTAGCCGATGATGGCGATCAGTTTGTTCTCGATGGGGGCGGTGTCCACGTCTCTGTCGTAATACATTTTGGCAGCCATTTCTGAATTCTCCTACAGGTGGGGGTGAAAGGGGGAATGTGGGCTAGGGGAGGCGGGGATGAAGAGAAAACCCTCAGTCTGCTGCGCAGCCAGCTCCCCTCAAAAGGGAGCCGAGAAAAGCCACAGGCACAGCAATTCCGCACCTCTTGCCTCCCTTCTAAGGGGAGGTGCCCCGGAGGGGCGGAGGGGTCAGGCTGTGGCGCTTACCCATAAAATCAGCGTAACAACGAGCTTTTACCACTGCTTAAAACAAATTGGGTACGCCTCTCGCCCGCTCCTCCCGAGCCTCCAACCCCTCAACTGCGGGCCGCAAAGCCTCCGATTCGCCGTCATGGTAGATGTGGCTGGCGATATCGGCATTAGAACCGCGCGTCAGGGCGATGCGGCCCGTCCGCATGGTTTCCAGGATGCCAAACGGGCGCATCTGCTCGATAAAGGCGGTCAGCTTGCCCTCGTCGCCCGTGACTTCAAAGGTCAGCGCGTGGCGGCCCACGTCCACGATCCGGCTGCGGAAGTCCTCGGCAATCTGGCGCACTTCCACTCGGTTGTCGGGCGTGATCGCCACCTTGACCAGCACCATCTCGCGGTCCACGTATTTTTCCAGGCTGTGGTCAATGATCTTCACCACGTCGTGCAATTTCTCTAACTGGCGGATGGCCTGCTCCACCACGCCCCGGTCGCCGTGAACCACGATGGTCATGCGCGAGACGCCGGGATGTTCGGTGCTGCCTACGCTCAGGCTCTTGATGTTGTAGCCGCGCCGCCCGAACAGCGCGGTGATGCGGGTCAGGACACGCGGTTCGTCGCGCACCAGGATGGACAGCAGTTGATCGTAGGGGACGGGATCGGTCATGCGTCGTTCACCTCGTTCATGGGGGCGTCGTTCATCGGAGCGTCGGCCAATTGGGCTTTCAGTTCGGCGGCCCGCTGGGGATCGGATTCGATCATCTCGTACAGCGCGGCCCCGGCGGGAACCATCGGGAAGACGCCGTGTTCGTGCGGCACCACCACTTCCAGCAGGGCGGATTTGGGATCGGCCAGCCACGCGTCGATTGCGCCGGGCAATTCCTCGATACTGCTGGCGCGGTAGCCCGGCACGTCGTAGGCGTCGGCCAGTTTCAGGAAATCGGGGTTGGAGTCGCCCAGCCACACTTCCGAGTAGCGCTTGCCGTGGAACATTTCCTGCCACTGCCGCACCATGCCCAGATAAGAGTTGTTGATGATGCAGATCTTGACGTTGCGGATGTCGTACATCTTCAGCGTCGCCAGTTCCTGCGCCGTCATCTGGAAGCCGCCGTCGCCCGCGATGACCACGCTGCGGACACCGGGTTCAGCCATGCCTGCGCCGATGGCTGCCGGGAAACCGAAGCCCATCGTGCCCAGTCCGCCGGAGTTGAGCCAGCGCCGGGGCTTTTCAAAGCGGGCCAGTTGGGCACACAGCATCTGGTGCTGCCCCACGTCGCTGCTCAGGATGTCGTCCGGGGTCAGGCGGTCCACCACGGCCTTGACCGCGTAGCCTGCGCCCCAGTGATCGGGCGTCTCGTTGCGGCCCTTCCACTCGGTGATCTGCGCGGTCCACTCGGGCCACTCGCCTTTCACGGCTCCCTCGGTCAGCTTGGCAGCGGCGACTTTTGCGTCCCCGCGCACTGGCACATGCGTGCGGATGATCTTGCCAATCTCGGCGGCGTCCAGCTCAATGTGAATGATGGCGGCGTTGGGCGCAAAGCCGTTGACCCGTCCGGTCACGCGGTCATCAAAGCGCAGGCCGATGCCCAGCAGCACGTCGGCCTCGGAAATCGCGCGGTTGGCGGCCACGCTGCCGTGCATCCCTGGCATGCCCAGCCACAGCGGATCGCTGGCGGGGAAGGCTCCCAGGCCCATCAACGTGGTGATGACGGGAATGTCCCAGGCGCGGGCCAGCGCGGTAATTTCGGCGGAGGCGTCCAGCGAACCGCCCCCGGCCATGATCACGGGCTTCTTCGCACTTTTCAGCAGTTCCAGCGCCCGCGCAATGGATTCGCCGGACGGCGCGGGAATCTCCGGGCGGGCGTGTGGCGTGGGAATCTCACCGTGGAAGGGGGCCATCTGAACATCCTTGGGAATGTCCACCAGCACCGGGCCGGGGCGTCCCGTGCGGGCAATCCGAATGGCCTCGGCGATGATCTGGGGCAGCTCCTCCACGTCGCGCACCACGTAGTTGTGCTTGGTGACGGGCAGGGTGATGCCGGTGATGTCGGCCTCCTGAAAGGCATCGGTTCCCATCAGGTGGCGGGCCACGTTGCCCGTGATTGCCAAGAGCGGCACGCTGTCCATCATGGCATCGGCCAGACCCGTGACCAGATTGGTTGCGCCGGGGCCGCTGGTGGCGATGCACACGCCGATCTCGCCCGTCGCTTTGGCCCAGCCTTCGGCGGCGTGGATGGAACCCTGCTCGTGCCGCCCCAGCACATGCCGCACCTCCGGGTAATAGGTCAGCGCGTCGTACACCGGCATGATCGCGCCACCGGGATAGCCGAACACGGTGCTGATGCCGTGGTTTGCCAGCGTGGCCCACAGCGCCTTCGCGCCGGTCATCTCGCCCCTGTCCAGGTGGGTACTGTTCAAGTCTTGACCGCCCACATCCTTACCGTCTGCCTGTCCCATAAAGCCTCCTAAAAAAAATCCCCCGCCTCTGCTGGGGCGGGGGTGTGCGGCATGGCGCGTTGCTCAGCCTCGAAAACCCCCGATGCTGAGAATTACGACCACGAGGTTCGCACTCATGCCGTGCAGTTTACGGGTTTGGGGGGGCGTTGGGCAAGGTGGGCTAGATAGGCGGTCAAGGAATGACATGGTAGGCTTGGTCATGACCACCAAGCAAGCAGCTACCAAGCCAGGAGAATTGGAGAATACCTTTGAGGGAACCATCAGCAGCAAGCGGCAAATCACCATTCCCGCTGAGGCGTTCCGGCAACTCCGCCTCCAGCCCGGCGACAAGGTTGCCATTCAGGTTCGTAACGGTCAACTGCACCTGATCCCCGCCGCCAATGACTTTGAGGCGCTGACCCGACAGCACGTCAGCCACGGTGGCCCGCCACGAGACGCCTATCAGGAAATCCGGGAATTGCGCGGCTGGACAGAGGATGACGAGGCACAGCAGGAGTGATTTCCTTGGATACGAATGTGATTATCTCTGCGCTGGAGTCGGCGGATTCCAGGCATGTGGAAGCGCTCGCGGCTTTAATCCGGGAGCAACACCAGGGATACGTCATCTCGCCAGTCGTTTACAGCGAATTGCGGGCCAGGCCAGATTGGAGCCGATACCAGAACTGGCTGAATCTGACTCGAATTTCGGTGATGTGGAGTATGCCCCAGGCAGTCTGGGAACTGGCTGGAGTCCGGCAGGGCGAGTACGCCCAACTGCGCCGCTCAGGGAACCTGCCCCGCCGGATTCTCCCTGATTTCCTGATCGCCGCCCACGCCGAGCATCATGGTCTGGATGTGATGGGGTTTGACCGCACCGTGTATGACAGCGTGTTTACAGGTTTGAAGTTGGTTGACCCGATGGGAAATTAGGAGTTGCTGTCTCGTGATTGAGCAGCAGAACTTTGCCTCAAGAAGAATTTCGTACCTCTACTGGGGCAGACAAGATGGCCTGGAGGTGGGAGAAACACCACCGCTTGACAAGTGTGCCCTAGTGCCCTACTATTTTGGTATGGCAAAAAAAGATAATCACATGGGCAGTGAATTTGAGAATGATCTTGTGGAATTTGTCGTGAGGCACGGCCTTTACTCTGCCTTGCCGGATGGACGTGTTTACAATCACACGACGCAGAGTTACATCGGAAGTGAGCAAGATAATGGGTATGCACGGGTGACGCTTCGCATTCCCAAACATCTTTTCGGGCTTGTAAGTCAGGAAATTAAGGGGCTGAATCTTCAGGAGGGTGAACGGGCTAAGAAAAACATTTATATTCATCGCTTCGTTTACATAGCACTGAAGGGTCCGATTCCACCAGGATACTGGGTCGATCATGTGAATGAAAAACGGAATGACAATAGATTGGAAAATCTGAATGTAACGACTGTGCAAGAAAACACTGTGCGGTCAATTGGAAATCGGTGGCGTAAGCCTGTTGAGGTTGAGATTGGTGATGACGGTTGGATACGCTTGCCAGTTGAAGTCTTGACTGCTCTGGGGGCAACGACTGGGGATAAGATTAAGTTGCGACAATCCGGCCAACGCTGGACGATGAATCTGTTAAATGTAGATAAGTAATCTATTTCCCTAGAAACAACAAGAAGCGCCCCCACCATCAGGCAGGGGCGCTTCTCAATCCACTTCTATCAGCGGTTGTTCACGAACTCGCGGTCAGCGAATTCCTCGCGGCGGGGCTGGCTGTTGCCACCCTCATTGCGGTCACGGCTCCAGCGGCCCTGACCTCCGCCCTGGCCACTGTTGCTCTGGCCGCCACGGTTGCCGCCGCCCTGGCCCTGGTAGCCTCCGCCACCCTGACCCTGGTTGCTGCGTCCGCCCTGGTAGCCGCCGCCCTGTCCACGGTAGCCACCCTCGTCGCGGCTGCCGCGCCCACGGCCTCCGCCTTGGTAACCGCCATCACGGCGCTCACGGGTGGGGGCCTCGAACAGTTCGGGCAGTTCCTTGGCGATTTCGATCTGAATTTCGCCTTCCAGTGGGTTGGCGGCCATCAGCTTGGCGATAAATTCGCTGGGGATGTCGGCCACGGTGCCGCCGCGCCACTGGCGCAGTTTACCCAGGCGACGGGTGTCCACATCGCCGACTCGGGCCAGCAGGGCCACGCTACGGGCCACGCTCAGGCGCTCGCCGTGCAGGATGATGGTGGTCAGCCCTTCCTCACCGCTCAGCAGGCTGGCGGCCTTGGCAGGCTCGGTCACGCCGCTGATCTTGGCCAGCGCGCGGGCCAGGGCGTCCAGACCCAGTTCGCTGAACAGCATCTCGGCCTGCTCCTGGAAGTTGGCGGCGACACTGGGGTCCACCTTGCGGATCATGTCGGCTCCGGCGCGGGCGCTGGCAGCGGCCACTTCGGCAGGGGTGGGAATCTGGCGCTCGATAAAACGTACGCCAGTCACGCGCTCCAGGCCGGACATCTCGCGGTTCTCGCGGTCGCCGTACATGATGATGGCGGTGCCGGTGCGGCCCGCGCGTCCGGTGCGGCCCGAACGGTGGATGTAGCTGTCGGGGTCCTGGGGCAGGTGGAACTGAACCACCAGATCGACTTCGGGGATGTCCAGGCCACGGGCCGCCACGTCGGTGGCCACCAGCACGCCTGCACGCCCGCTGCGGAAGGCTCCCAGCGCACGCTCACGCTGGCTCTGGGCCAGATCGCCGTGCAGCGCCTCGGCTTCCAGACCCCGGTGGATCAGCTCGTTGGCCAGTTCGTCGGCCTCGCGCTTGGTACGGGTGAAGACAATCGCCTTTTCGGGGTTGTAGACGGTCAGCAGATCGGCCAGCACACGGGTGCGGCTGCGGCCCACGCGCACCTTGAGGTGTTCCACGGTCTGCGCGGTCTGGTTCTTGCCGGAACCCACAGTGTCCACGATGATGGGATTCTGCATGTACTTCTGGCTCAGGCGCTTGACTTCCTGGCTGATGGTCGCGCTGAACAGCATGGTCTGGCGGTCTGCGGGCGCGTTCTGGAGGATGGTTTCAATCGCTTCCGCAAAGCCCACGCTCAGCATCTCGTCGGCCTCGTCCAGCACGGCAAACTGCACGCCGCTCAGGTCGATGTTGCCGCGTTCCAGGTGATCGATCAGGCGTCCGGGGGTGCCGACGATCACGTCCACGCCACGGCGCAGGGCGTTTTCCTGGGGGGCGTAGGCCGCGCCGCCGTAGACGGTGACCGTCACCAGATCCACGCCGGTCTTGCTGAATTCTTCCGCCACCTGCTTGGCCAGCTCGCGGGTGGGGGTGATCACGATGGCGCGCGGCAGGCGGCCACGTTCACGGCTGCCCTCCAGCTTGCTGATGATCGGCAGGGCAAAGGCCAGGGTCTTGCCGGTGCCGGTGCGGGCGCGGCCAATCAGGTCACGGCCTTCCAGAGTCTGGGGCAGGCTGTCTTCCTGGATAGGAGTGGCTTCGATAATACCGCGCTCAGCGAGACGCGCCGCAAGTTCGGGCGCAATCAGTTGGTCAAAGTTCATTTGTAGTCCTTTCGGGAAAGCACAACTGCCCCAGTGACCACCAAATGCCTTTGTCCCAACGAGCGCGTGTCTTCTAATCAGCGCGTCACGAGCAGCATGTCCGTGGATATTGAAAATGGGGGTACTCTCCGGCTGCCAGGCCCTTCCTGGTCAGCGCACGAAGAAAGAGAATACAGGAAGTCTGGATAGAGTGCAAGGGGGCGACAGGGGCAATTCTGGAACCTCTCGGGCAGACGGCAAAGTAAAACTCCCGGCGGGTGACCGGGAGCTATCAGAATCGGTTGGAACTATCGGGCGAAAATCAGGCCCCGAAAAACTCGTGGTTGCGGGCGATGAAGCTCTCCTCTCCGGCGGGCACGTCTTCCTCGGGGAAGATGGCGCTGACCGGGCAGGCGGGGACGCATGCGCCGCAGTCGATGCACTCGTCGGGATGGATCAGGTACATCTCTCCGGCGTCGTAGATGCACTCCACCGGGCAGACCTCGGTGCAAGCCTGATCCTTGGTGCCAATGCAGGGACTGGTGATGATATGGGTCATGAAGGACAGTATGCACAGCCGGGAAGGGCGACGCAAGGGTGAACGGGCACAGCTTTTCGGGGGGTGATGGGGGTTGAAGATCGGGAAGTCCCGTCCCCGGCAGCCTGACCCGTTCAGCCTTCAGAGCGGGTTTTTTTTGCCTCTCAGATACGCCTCGGCCAGTGCCAGATCCTCGTCCTGGTCCACGTCCGTGCCCACCGCCGCGTGGGGGGTGATCAGCGCGCGGGCCTGCACGCCCAGCAGGCTCGACACTTTGGCCTCCAGAGCTTCTACCGTCAGGCGACCCGTCAGCAGCTTGATGAAGATGCCCGGCCCGATCAGGCCCGCCAGCTTCAGCGGGGCCTTGCGCGCCGCCAGCACCTCGCGCAGCCGGGGCAGGAACTGGCTGATCAGCGCCGGATCGAGGATAAACAGGTTGCCCCCGGTAAACGAGCCGCCGCGCAGCCGGGCGTAGGTGCGCCGCACGCCGGGATAGGCCGCCTCGCAGACCTCGCGCCGGACCACCGGGTAGACCAGCGCAGCGTCGGTGGAGGCGCTGTCCAGCACATCCTGAACCTCTCCGGCGGTCAGCATGGGAATGTCTGCCGTGACCACCAGCACGCGCTCGCCCTTGCGGACGCCGCCTGCCTCCAGCGCTTCTACCCCGGCCTCCAGATTGCCCAGCAAGGAGCCGTTGTCGGTCACGCGCAGGTCGATCAGCGCCTCAATCTCGGGCGTGGTGGGGCCGACATAGGCGATGCGTGCCACCCGCCCGCTGCCGTGCAGGGCGCGCAGCACGTACAGCGCCATCGGCTCGCCGTTCACCGGGATCAGCGGCTTGACCGGCACGCCATGCGCCGCCGCGAACTCGTCGCCCGGATCGCCGCCGCCCAGCACCACGGCGCTGTAGCGCACGGATTCTTGTGAAGTCATGTGGGATTCAGGGTAGCAGAGGAAGCGGCGGCGGCTAAGCCCGGGCGTTCGCTTGCCCCCCAGAGGTGACAAGTGTCACCCCCACCGCCTGACACCCGGCACTACGCCCCAGCCCCCGAAAAGCCAAAGCTGAGCTTATGAACGCAATCGAGCTGAGCGGCGTGGACAAGACCTTCGGAAAAGTAGAGGCGCTCAGGGGACTGACGCTGGACGTGCGGGCCGGGGAATTGACGGCGCTGCTGGGGCCGAACGGGGCGGGCAAGACCACCGCCATCTCGCTGATGCTGGGGCTGGCGAAGCCCACGCGCGGCACGGTGCGCGTGCTGGGGGAGGACCCCAAACACGACACCGTGCGCGCGGGCATCGGCTCCATGCCGCAGGAAAGTGCGATTCCGCAGGCGCTGACCGTGCGTGAGGCGGTCACCCTATTTTCGCGCCTGTACCCCGCGCCGCTGGAAGTGAACAAGGCGCTGGAACTGGCCCAACTTGCTGACGTGGCCGGACGCCGTGCGGGCGCACTCTCCGGCGGGCAGGCGCGGCGGCTGGCCTTCGCGCTGGCCGTGGTGGGCAACCCGCAGGTGCTGTTTCTGGACGAGCCGACGACGGGCATGGATGCCAGTTCGCGTCAGGCGTTCTGGGCTGCTGTGGACGGCCTGAAGGCTGCCGGGCGTACCATCCTCCTCACCACCCATTACCTGGAGGAAGCCGAGCGCACCGCAGACCGTGTTGTGGTCATGAACGCCGGGAGCGTTCTGGCCGACGGCACCCCCGAAAGCCTGCGCGGCAGCGTGCTGACCAGCCGGGTACGCTTCACCTCCGATCTGGTGCTGGCCGAGTTGGAGGCGTTGCCAGGGGTGGAGGGGGCCACGGTGGATTCACGCGGCCACGCCGATCTGCGGACACGCCAGCCGGAAGAAGTGTTGCGCGCCCTGTACGCCCGGAACATTCCCTTCAATGAGCTGGAGGTCAGCCGCGCCAGCCTGGAAGACGCCTTCCTGACGCTGACGGCTGAGCCGAGGAAGGCGGGTTGACGGTGGGGGTTGTGGGGTTGCCGCCACGGTTTGACCCCTCCGGCGCCACGCGCCACCTCCCCTTAGAAGGGAGGCAAGGAGATTTGCGTGCTGCACGGTCTTCTGCCCTTCCTGGCCCCCTTTTGAGGGGAGCTGGCAGCGAAGCTGACTGAGGGGTTAAACCGCAAACAGCCACCCCAGGAACTCCACCTCAATTTCACCCTCTCACCCCCAAAAGGAGCCACCCCATGACCCAGACCACCACCCTCACCCTGCCCGCCCCCATCGCCGCCACCCGCCAGGCTGCACCCCTCCCCGCATTGGGGCAACTGGTTCTTTCAGAGTTGCGCAAGATGGTTCGCAATCCGATGTTCTTTGTGGGCACGGTAGGCTTTCCGATCCTGTGGTTCGCGCTGTTCGGGCTGCCCAATGTGCATGAGCAGATGCCGGACGGCACCAATGTGGGGCGTTACATCCTGGTCAGCTTTGGGACGTACTCGCTGCTCACGCTCGCCATGTACTCCTTCGGGCTGGCGGTGGCCGCCGAGCGCACCGGGGGCTGGCTGCGGCTGCTGCGGGCCTCGCCCATGCCTGCGCCGCTGTACTTTCTGGGCAAGGTGGTGGCCGCGCTCTGCTTCAGCGCCCTGAGCCTGAGCCTGCTGTACACTTTCGCGCACTTCGCGGGTGGCGTGACCTTACCGCTGGGGCTGGCGCTGAGCATCCTGGGCAAACTGCTGCTGGGCAGCGTGCCGCTGATCGCGCTGGGCTTCATGATCGGCTTTCTGATCAACCCCACCGCCGCCAACGTGATCGCCAACGTGGTCAGCGTGCTGATGTCCTTTGCCAGCGGGCTGTTCGTACCGCTCAGTCAGCTCCCCGATGTCATGCAGAAACTGGCCCCTTACCTGCCCACCTACCACCTGGCGCAGATCGGCTGGGGAAGCGTGACCGGCAACACCTCCGGCGAGCTGACCCACTGGCTGTATCTGGCCGGTTACGCGGTGGTCTTCGGCGGGCTGGCCCTGTGGGGCCTGAAGAGGGACGAAGCGCGCGGCCTGTGATTTTGGGGGAGAATAAAGGTATGTCCCAGTCCTGGTCAGCCTTCGGGTGGCACGCCGAACCGCAAAGCTGGGCCGCACACGAGGACGGAACGCTGGAAGTCGTCACCGCGAAAGGGGGCGATTTCTGGCGCGAAACGCAGTACGGTTTTGTCCGCGACGATGGACACGCCTTCCTGCGGGACGCCCCGGACGAGTTCACGGCCACCGTGCGGGTGCGCGGCGAGTACGCCGAACTCTACGATCAGGCCGGGTTGATGCTGCGGGCAGACGCCCAGCACTGGTGCAAGGTGGGGGTGGAATACGTGGGCAGGCAGCAGTGGAGCGCCGTGGTCACGCACGAGAAGTCGGACTGGAGCGTGCAGCCCGCCGACGAGCATTCAGAGGTGATTTTCCGCATGATTCGCCGCGATGACGCCCTGATCCTGCACGCCCGCGCCGATGTGAATGCACCGTGGACACTCCTCCGCGTCGCTCCCTTCCCTCCTGGCCTGCGCGCCCGCGTGGGCGTGGTGGCCTGTAGTCCTCAGCGGGAAGGCTTCCGGGTCATGTTTGAAGAGTTTCAATTGGCCGGCGTGGACCGCCGCCCCCTGCACGCACTGAGCGCGCCATGACCGCTTGCCCGCCCAGCCGCAAGAAAATCAACTTCTGGAACCTGTTTCCCATGTTCTGGTTGGTCTTTCTGGCCTACCCGATCATTGGATTCTTCGATCATCCACGCCCACCTGCCCAGTGGTTGCTGTTCTGGGGGATGACCGCAGGCTTTCTGGCTGTGTATATACAGGTCTTTTTCTACCGCAGGGATGGCCCCGGCTGGGCGCTGGCAGGCTGGGCCTATTCGCTGGTGGCCTACTTTGTGCTGTTTCCAGTGACGGGCGGCGGTGCCACGGCCTTCCTGATCTACGGCGCGAGCATCATCGGCTTTCAGGGGCGCGTGTCGCTGGCGCTGTGGCTGGCGGTGTTCAATGTGATGGTCATGGCCGCGCCGTTCTACAACGGGCAGTACACCCTTGAAGATCTGGCGTGGCTGGGGCCGAACATGGTCTTTAGCCTGGTGGCCGCCTATGCCAACCATGCCTCATACCGCCGCACGGTGGCCGATGTGCAACTGGTGCAGGTGCAGGCCGAGAAGGAAAAGCTGGCCGCCGACGCTGAGCGCGAACGCATTGCACGCGACCTGCACGACATCCTGGGGCACACCCTGAGTGTGATCGTGCTGAAAAGCGAACTGGCCAGCCGGCTGGCCGAACGTGATCCGGCCCGCGCCGCCGCAGAAATCCGCGAGGTGGAGCGGATTTCCCGCGAGGCGCTTCAGGAAGTGCGTTCGGCGGTGCGCGGCTATCAGGGCAGCGGCCTGAATGCGGAACTGGCCCGTGCGAAGGTGGCACTGGACGCGGCGGGCGTGAAAATGAATGTCAGCGCCGCACTGCCCGGCCTGACCCCCCAGACCGAGGCCAGCGCCGCCATGCTGCTGCGTGAGGCCGTGACCAACATCGTGCGCCACGCCCGTGCAAAGGAAGTCTGGATTTCTCTGGTTCCCAGCGCGGGCGGCCACCGCTTGACGGTGCGCGACGACGGCGTGGGTGGATTGAGTGCCGAGGGCAGCGGCCTGACCGGGATGCGCGAACGCCTGCGGGCGATTGGCGGCACGCTGGAACGCGGGGGCGAGGGCGGCACGACCCTGACGGCGCAGATTCCAGCGGCAGAAGCGACAGCGGCGGTAGGCGGGATGGTGCGGGCGTGAGGGAGGTTGATGGTCAATGGTTGACGGTTGATGGTCAGTATTTCCATCAACCGTCAACTATCCACCCTCCACGTTGCCAGAGGCAACCATGATCCGCGTCCTTCTCGCTGAAGATCAGGCGCTGGTGCGGGGCGCACTTTCTGCGCTGCTGTCGCTGGAGGACGATCTGGAGGTGGTGGGGCAGGCGGCAGACGGCGAGGCGGCGTTAGACGCCGTGCGCGAGCTGAAACCGGATGTGCTGGTCACCGATATCGAGATGCCCCGCCTGAGCGGCCTCAATCTGGCCGAACGCGTGCGGGCCGAGCTGCCGGGGGTGCGCGTGATCATCGTGACCACCTTCGCGCGGGGCGGCTATCTGCGGCGGGCGCTGGAAGTCGGGGCGCGCGGCTATCTCCTTAAAGACGCTCCCGCTTCCGAGCTGGCCGACGCCATCCGCCGCGTTCACGCTGGGGGCCGGGCGATTGACCCCGAACTGGCTGGAGAAGCCTGGGCCGACGCCTCCCCACTGACCGAGCGCGAGCGTCAGGTCCTGGCCGAGGCCGAGGCCGGGGCGAGTACCGCCGCCATCGCCGCCCGCCTTCACCTGTCCGAGGGCACCGTCCGCAACTACCTGTCCGAGGCGATTGGCAAGCTGGGCGCGGAGAACCGCACCGAGGCGGCCCGGACGGCGCGGGAACGCGGCTGGTTGTAGGCGGTTTTCGGGCGGTTCTTGAAAGCCCCCCCCCGGAGCCTCAACTGGAGATTGGCCGGGTGCAAGCCGTTCTCACGAACTGCCCACGGCCCACGTCTAGGGTCAGAAGGAGTATCCGTCGCCCCCAGCCTAGCTCTCGATTTCAGCCAGCCCTCAATTCCCGGAGGTTCCCAGATGTCTAACCCCAAACGTATGCCCGCCGCTCTGGCCGTTCGTGTCCTGCTGGTGCTGGGACTGAGCGCCGCTCCCGCTCTGGCCCAGGACACTGCCCAGCCTGCTCCTACACCCGCTGGACAGTCCGCCTTCGCCCCACAGCCCGTGACCTATGCCAGCGCCGCCGACGCCGCTGCCGCCGCGCAGAAATTTGCCGACGAGGCCCGAGCGGCGTACCCGAAGGGCAGCGCCAATATCGATCAGGCGCTGTGGACCCAGGCTGCCGCCGCCGCTGAGGCCGCCGTGCTGGCCGAATCTGGCAATGCCGACTACCTGAAACTGCGCGCCCAGATCTACACCGAGGTGGGCTTCTGGCGTCAGGCGGAAGTGACCTGGGCGGCGTATTTCAAGATCGTTCCTGCCGTCCCCGGCAGCCCGGAGGCCCAGCAGGCGGGCGCGGCGCAGTATAACCTGGGGTACTCGGCCTATGTCCGCAGCCAGCCGGATCTTGCCGCCCGCTACTTCGCGGAGTGCCTGAACCTCGATCCTCAAAGTGCCCAGTGCGCGGGCTGGGCCGCCCGCACCGCGCTGGAAGGCGGCGATTACGCCCGCGCCCAGACGCTGTACGCCCAGGCCGTGGCTCTGACGCCAGCCGACAAGTCCCTGAAGTATTTCCAGGGTCTGGCCCAGAAGGCTGCCGATTACGGCCCCGCCGCCACCGGGGCGTTCAGCCGCGCTTACGCTGATCTGGACGCTGGGCGCAAGGACAAGGCGCTGGAAGGCTTCCAGGCCGCCGCCCAGAGCGCCCCCAACTTTGCCGAGGCGTGGCGGCAGGCGGGCAAGCTGGCGCTTGCTATGGGCAATGCCCAGGCCGCGCTGGCTGCCTACCAGGGCGCAGTGGCCCTGCCCGGAGCCGACGCCACCGACAAATTCAACCTCGCGCTGGCGCAGGAGGGCAGTCAGTTCGGCCTGGACGCCGTGCGGACCTTCCGCGCCGCCTACAGCAAATATTCGGGCGGCGATAAGGGGGCGGCGGAAAGTGGTTTTCAGCAGGCCACCACCCAGAATCCCGACTACGCCAAAGCCTGGGCGTGGCTGGGTCGTACCCGCTACGAGGCGAAGAACTATGCCGGGGCTGCCGAAGCCTATGGCCGCGCTGTGGCCCTGAACCCGAACGACAAGTCCAGCGCGTATTACCTGAAACTGGCGCAGCAGGGGAAGTAGTTCGCGCTTCCGGCTGGGTGCTGCGTGAGGTGACCCGGAGTTGAGGTGTCACTCGGGCAGCCCCACCCCCCAGCCCCCTTCCCCAGAGGGGCAGGGGGAGCAGCGCTGCGCTAGGCACGAGTTTATGAATGTCGGCGGCGGGAGAGGGCGGCGGCGTCCGGGTCTGATGCCCGGCTCCGTCACGCCCAATGCGGCCCGTGCGCTGTGCGCCCGACGGCCTTCGGTTGCTCTTTCGGTAGGGTTGACGGGGGCTTTTTGGATTCCTTTGGTTTGGGAGGGATTCGAGGAACAATAACTGAACCGCGTCCGTTGACCGTGGGGCAGGGCGTTTTCGTGTCATCCCTCGAACTTCACACCGCTGCCCCCGCGCTAGCCTTCGGGGGATGAGCCAAACTTCAACAGCAACAACGGCCCGCCCACGCATTCTGGTATCCAACGACGACGGCATCTTCTCGCCGGGCATCAAGGCGCTGGGTCTCGCCATGAGCGAATTTGCCGACGTGACGGTGGTTGCGCCGGATGTCGAGCAGTCTGCCGTGGGCCACGGCATCACCATCCGCCGCCCGCTGCGGTTCAAGCACACGGCGGCGGCGGGCTTCGGTGACATTCCCGCCTACCGGGTAGACGGCACGCCCGCCGACTGCGTGGTGCTGGGCGTGCAGTTGCTGGGCCGCCCCGATCTGGTGGTCAGTGGGATTAACCTCGGCCCCAATCTGGGCGATGACCTGACGCATTCGGGCACGGTGGCGGCGGCCATCGAGGGGCTGTCGCTGGGGCTGCCGAGCATTGCCTTCAGTCAGCAGAGCGGGCCGGACGGCGAATACGACTTTGCCGCCGGAGCCGCCTACGCCGCGAAACTGGCCCGGCAGGTGCTGGCCCACGGCCTGCCGCCGCGCACGCTGCTGAACGTCAATTTTCCCAGCCGCCCAGCTTCGGGCGTGCGCGTGACTGCCGTGGGCCACCACCGCTGGGAGGACAGCGTGGTCACCCGCCAGGACCCCGAGGGCCGTGATTACCACTGGGTCGCCGGGGTCAGCCGCGCCGAGGACGCCCAAGACGAAACCACCGATTACGGCGCGGTGCAAAGTGGCATGATCAGCGTGACCCCGGTGCGCCTCGATCTGACGGCGCGCGACCTGCTGGAGCAGGTGGGGGGCTACCTGCCCGAGGTTTAATACGGACTCCGATTAGAGGGTGTTGAAAACACCCGTAATCCGAGCGGAGCGAGAAGGAGAAAAACGGATGCCGGACGTGGAGTGTAGGAATCGGCGCTGTCCCGATTTCTACACGAAACAAACGGAATCCGTATAAGGAGACTGGACTTTGATCTGGGAGGCGGGAACCGGGGTGTAGCTCAGGTTATGCAAATCTGCCGCTTGCAGCCGGTAAACCAGCAGGGCGCGCTGCCCTTTTGCTGTCGCCTGGAGCAGTCGGGCCGAAGCAGTTGGGACAGGGAGCTGACCAGTTCAGCAGGCGTTTCATCCTGTCCGTAGGTCAGCGGCGCGGCCAGCAGACCGCCCTGCACGGCGCGGACGCTCAGGCGGCTGTAGTGGCCCTCGCGCCTATCGGCGGCGCACTGGCACGCGGGCGCCCGAAAGGCTTAGGCTTCGGCCAGAACCTCGAAGCTCCATGCTTTCACGCCGTCTGGCACGCTCAGTTCCGGCACCTCTGCGGCCCAGCGACTCGCCACCAGATACAGGCCCGGCTGCTCAGGGCTGCCCAGCAATTCCGCGCCCAGGAAACCGGAGCGGGCAGGCAGACTTCCTAAAAACTCACGCAGTAGGGTCTCGGCGTTGTCCCCGCGCGCCTCGGCGTAATGCACTCTTTTTATCATTCCAGTCCTCAGTACAGCCCCAGCGGATCGCGCGGATTCCAGCGCAGATAGGTGCCGAAATGCAGATGCGGCCCGGTGCTGCGGCCCGTGTTGCCCACCCGGCCTATCGTCTGTCCCTGGCTGACCAGTTCGCCCTTCCTGATCAGGTTGACGCTCAGGTGGGCATACCGGGTGATCCAGCCGTCCGGGTGTTCGATCACCACGGTCCAGCCCCAGCCGCGCTCGAAGTCGGGCCGTGATTCCAGCACCCGTCCGCTGCGGGCCGCCCGGACGGGGGTGCCCAGCGGGGCCACGATGTCCACGCCGTAATGCATCTCGGAGTCGCCTTCCAGCGTTCGCTCCCCGTAGCCGCTGCTGATGGTGTGATACCTGCTCAGCGGCCACAGCCACCCATCCCCACGGCTGGACGTGCTGGCGGTGCGGACGGTGGCGGCGGGGGTCCGTGTGGAACTGGCCGTCACCGTGCGCGCCGGAATCTTGACCAGCACGCCCACCTGGACCGGTTTGCCGCCCGCATACTTTGGATTGGCCCGCAGCAACTGCGACAGCGAGATGTCGTACCGCTTGGCGATCACGCTCAGGCTGTCGCCAGAACGCACGCGGTACTGGGTGGCCGCGCCGGGCCGGGCCGGGAGGGTCAGCCCCCAGCCCGCCTGCACGACAGTTTTCCCGCGCAATTTTGGATTGGCCGCCTGCACCTGTTTCACGCTCAGGCCCGCGCGGGCCGCGATCTGGCCCAGGGTGTCGCCGGATCTGACCCGGTACGAGGTGGCCGCTCCCGCCCAGCCGGTCAGCAGCAGCAGGCCGCTCAGGATCAGGCTACACAGTATCGATCTTCCCAGCGCGGCGCACAGGACGTTCTTCACGCCAGAAATCATACCTGCTGGGATTCAGTTTCCGTGAGACGTGCTGACGCTACCCTGTGCGGCATGACCGACACCCGCCGCCGCTATATTCCGCCAGCGGGCCACGTCCGGCTCCGGCTGACCGTGGGCTGGGACGGCGCGGCCTACGCCGGATGGCAATCCCAGGCCAGCGCTCCCAGCGTGCAGGACACTTTGCAGGGGGCATTCCAGCACCTGACCCCAGCCGTGTTTCGTCCCGTCGCCGCCGGACGCACCGACGCCGGAGTCCACGCCGAGGCCATGCCGGTGCATATGGACGTGCCCGAGGGCTTTGGGGTGCCGCTGCCCCGGCTGGCGCGGGCGCTGAACGCCCATCTGCCGCCGACGCTGGCCGTGCTGGAAGCCGCACAGGCCCCGTCCGGCTTCCACGCCCGCTTTTCCTGTGCCGAGCGGCGCTATGTGTACCGGGTGCTGCGAACACCGCACCGACACCCCCTGTGGGAGGGCCGCGCCCTGCATGTGCGAGGCGAACTGGACGCGGAGGCCATGAACGCCGCCGCCGCCAGCCTGACCGGCACCCACGACTTCGCCGCCTTTGCCACCCAGGAGGACCGCCAGACGGTGCGGGAATTGCGTGGCCTGAGCATCGTGTCCGGCCAGCCCATCTGGGAAATCCACGTCGCGGGCCAGAGCTTTCTGCGCCATATGGTGCGCGGGCTGGTCGGCACGCTGCTGCTCGTCGGCGCGGGCAAACTGGAGGCGAGTGCGGTGACTGGAATCCTGGCCTCCCGTCAGCGGGCGCAGGCGGGCGCGAATGTCCCTGCCCACGGTCTGTATTTCAGCGGCGCGAGCTATGGCAGGCGGGACTTTGGGGAACAGGGGAGAGACTGACCCCCTCCACGCTCAATCCCGCCCCGCCAGCAGCACGTAGCGTTCTTCCTGATAGCACCTGCCGCGTGCGCCAGCGTGTGCGTCCCAGTCCTCGCGGCTGGTGGCCTCGTCCATGAACTCGCAGCGGGTCTGCCAGTCGGCCCATGTCGGTGCCCACGCCCGCACGGACACGCGCCACTCGCCCAGGCTGGCCCAGCCCACCGACCTCAGCCGCTGCGGCACACGCGGGACATCCAGCCGTGGTCCGACGTACAGAAACCGGGCATCTGGCGCGGCCACGGCGTTCAGATGATCAATCACCGAAGTCGGTCCCCGGCGCGATACGATCAGATCGAAGGGGCCGCGCAAATCCGTGGGCATCTCGCCCTTTCCGTCCCACAGGTGGAATTCGGCTGCTGGCGCATTGGCGCGGGCCAGTTCCAGCAATTCTGGCTGGCGGTCATACCCCACCCAGCGCGCACATTCACTGCCGAAACGCGCCGCATCGGGGCCGTGGCCGGAGCCTGCCTCCAGCACACGGGTGTCCGGGCGCAGGTGTTCCGTGAGCAGGGCGTCAAAGGTCAATTCCGGGTCCGGGCCGTCCAGCACGCGGGTCCACGGATGGCGGTAGCCGCCCAGCTCACGGGCCAGACGGGCGTACCACGCGCGGGAATGGGGCGGGTCAGTCATGGATTCCCCCTGTCGAATATGACGGCATCAAAAAAGGCGTGGGGAGCGGTTTCCTCCACGCCTTGCCTGCCCTGCCCGGATGGCTCAGCCCTCGTCCTCAGCCCCCGCGCTGCCCAGAATGGCGCGGTACTCGTCGATCTGTCCGGCCTGCGGTCCCTCGCCGAGTTCGCGGGCAATCTTCTCGATGGCCAGCCGCACGACCTCGCTCTTGCTGATCAGGCGTTCGGGACTAGACAGCTCGTAGGCGGTGCGCGTCAGCAGCGCGTCCTGCTCGTCGCTGATGACCACCTGCAAGCGTTTGCGTTCCTTTTTGGGCATGCCTCTCCTGGTGTGGGCCGCGCGGGGCTGACCATGAATACGGGTCAGGTGGGAATGCGGCGGACCGTGGGCCGAGCGTAGCATGGAGGCACACTCACCTCAACATCATGCTCATGGGACGAAAGGAGTCCTGTGTGTCAAGAGGTCTGTGTATGGGGTGATCCGTGGGTTCTGAGGGTGGAAGCAGGCAGAGAGTAGACGTACAGTGAGTAAGATGTGTAAGATACACCTGTGGACGCCTATTTGGTGAACTTTCCGTCAACCCATTAGACTGTCCAGGTTTGTTTTCATCTGACCTTCCCCAACCGCTTCCAAGAGGATTAAATCCCATGCAATTAACCCCACTGCACATCAAGGGTGGCCGCGCGCTCAGCGGCGAAATTACCGTCCAACACAGCAAGAACGCTGCCCTGCCGGTGATCGTCGCCACCCTGCTGAGCTGCGAGCCGGTGACCCTGCACGGTATCCCACGTCTCAGCGACGTGTACACCATCCTAGACCTGATGGCGCACCTGGGGACGCAACACAAGTGGGTGGGCGACAACAGTCTAGAACTGTACACGCCCGAGATCATCAACACCGACGCGCCCTACGCGCTGGTCAGCAAGATGCGCGCCAGCTTTATCGTGATGGGCGCGATCCTGGCCCGCGCCGGGCAGGCCACCGTCAGCATGCCGGGCGGCTGCGCCTGGGGACCGCGCCCGGTGGACCAGCACGTCAAGGCGTTCCGCGCGCTGGGCGTGACCATGACCGAGGACGGCGGCAATTTCGACGCGCGGCGCGAGGCCAGCCTGAACGGGCACTTTGTCTTTGAACTGCTGACCGTGGGCGGCACCCACAACGCCATTCTGGCCGCCGTGCTGGGTGACGGCGTGGTGGTGCTGGACAACGCCAGCATCGACACCGATGTGGTGGACATGGTGGAATTTCTGAACTCGCTGGGCGCGGATATCACGGGGGCGGGGAGCAACACCATCACGGTGCGCGGCGTCGCTGCCCTGCGCGGCGGCTCGTACACGGTGATCCCGGACCGCATCGAGGCCGGAACATTCATGATGCTGGCCGCCGCCAACCGCTGCAAGCTGCGGGTCAGGAACGTGCGCCCCGATCATCTGCGCGCCGTGACCGCCAAGTTGCAGGAAATGGGCGTGCAGATCACCGAGGACGGCAACACCCTGATCGTGGACGCCACCGGAACGGAGCTGAAGCCGGTGAATGTGACCACCCAGAGCTTCCCCGGTTTCCCCACCGATCTGCAACCGCAGATGAGTGCCCTGCTCGCCACTGTTCCCGGCACCAGCGTCGTTCAGGACCCGGTGTACCCGGACCGCCTGACCCACGTCGCTGAACTGCACCGCATGGGTGCGAACATCACCGTCAGCGGCTACACACAGGTCATCCAGGGCGCAAAATTGCACGCCGCTCCAGTCAAGGCCGCCGACTTGCGCGCCGGAGCCGCCCTGTTCATCGCCGCCCTCACCACCGAGGGCGAAACCGTCATCGACGGCGTGCAGTACCTGAACCGGGGTTACGAGCGTCTGGCCGAACGCCTGCGCGGCATCGGGGCCAACGTGCAGCAGCACGACATGGCTTTAGCGATGGACTGAGGATTCCAACCAGCAACGCGCCCGTCTCTCAATCGGAGGCGGGCGCGTTTTGAATTGATGCATGATGGCCGTGGCATCTATCGACACAGCAGAGATCGACTCCAATCCAGCTTCACGCCTGCGCCCCGCCCGGCATGATGGTGCTGGGGATCACGCCCAGCCGCCGCAGCGCCTCGCTCCAGCGGCCTGCTGCTGGAATGTCCCACAGCAATTCCGGGGTGTCCTGCTCCACCCAGACCCAGGCCCCGGCCCGCGCTTCCCCCGCGAGTTGCCCGGCGTTCCAACCCGCATAGCCCAGCACCAGCATGTATGTTTGCCCGCTTTCCATCACGGCCCGCAGCACGTCCAGGCTGCTGGACACGTTGAGGCCGGGCACGAGGCTGATTTCGCCGTCCAGCTCCAGCGCGTCTGGATACAGGCACCAGCCCAGCGTGGGATCGACCGGGCCACCCAGCCACGCAGGCGTGTCCTGTCCCTCGGCCCCGGCCATCAGCTCGGAGACGGGCTGGGGCGTGGGTGCATTGACGATCAATCCCATCGCGCCTTTCTCGTCGTGTTCCAGCAACAGGATGACGGTGCCGCCAAAGACCTCGCCGTGCAGGTGAGGACTGGCGACCAGAAATGTCAGTGGGCCGCTCATTGCCGTACAGGATAGCGGGCAGGCGGCTGTTGCACGCGGCGCGACGCTGTGGAAGGGTGTGACCGCCGAAGGGACTGCACAAAAAAACCCCCGCCGAAGCAGGGGCCTGAGACTCCCAAAGTTGTCTGTGGGTTAAGCGCTGGCTCCCGGCCCACGCCGCGCCGCGCGGCGTTTGGCTGGCGGGGTGGCCGCCTCGTTCCCACGCGGGGTTTCCAGCGCCTTCAGGCCGCCCACCAGGGCCACGTCCAGCACCTGATCCACGGTTTCGGCGGGGTGGAAGCGCACCGAGGAGCGCAGGTGGGTGGGAATGTCGCGCAGGTCCGGCTCGTTGGCCTTGGGCATGATGATGTGCTTGATGCCTGCACGCCGCGCGCCCAGCACCTTTTCCTTCAGGCCACCGATGGGCAGGTAGCGTCCGGTTAGGGTCATCTCGCCGGTCATGGCGACGTCGTGGCGGGCGGGAATGCCGGTCAGGGCGCTGATCAGGCTGGTGACCATCGCGCCGCCTGCGCTGGGGCCTTCCTTGGGAATCGCCCCGGCTGGAACGTGAACGTGAATCTCGGAGTCCTCGATCCGGGCGCGGTCGATGTGGAAGCGTTCGGCGTTGCTCTTGATGTAGGTCAGGGCGGCGCGGGCCGACTCCTTCATCACGTCTCCGAGCTGTCCGGTCAGGACCAGTCCCTTGCCGGGCATGATCGAGGTTTCCACGAACAGGATGTCGCCGCCGACGGGGGTGTAGAACATCCCGGTGGACACGCCCACCATGTCCTCGCGGTTCTCGGTTTCGGGGGTATGGCGGGCCTGACCCAGGTAGCGCTCCAGCTCCTTGTCGGTCACCTTGACGCGCTTGACGTCCCCGGTGGCAATCCGGCGGGCCACCTTGCGGGCCACCGTGCCGATCTCGCGTTCCAGATTGCGGACCCCGGCCTCGCGGGTGTAGTGGCTGATCAGCCGTTCCAGCGCCGCGTCGGTGAAGCTGATCTGGTTGGGCTTCAGGCCGTTCTGCGTCAGTTGGCGGGGCATCAGGTAGCGCTTGGCGATTTCCAGCTTCTCCTGCTCGATGTAGCTGGAGAAGTCGATCACTTCCATGCGGTCCATCAGCGCGGCGGGAATCTGCTCGGGGTAGTTGGCAGTGGCGATGAACATGACCTCAGACAGGTCGAAGGCCACGCCCAGATAGTGATCGGTGAAGTTCTGGTTCTGCGCGGGGTCCAGCACTTCCAGCAGCGCCGCACTCGGATCGCCCTGATAGGAGCTGCCCAGCTTGTCCACCTCGTCCAGCAGGATGACCGGGTTCTTGGTTCCGGCGGTGCGCAGGCCCTGGATCAGGCGGCCCGGCATCGCGCCGATGTAGGTGCGGCGGTGGCCGCGAATATCAGACTCGTCGCGTGCGCCGCCCAGCGCAATGCGCACGTACTGGCGACCCAGCGCCTTGGCGATGCTCTGCGCGATGCTGGTTTTCCCGACACCGGGAGGGCCAGTGAAGACCAGGATCGGCCCCTTATTGACGTCCTCGGCGCTCAGCTCGCCGCGTTCGGCACGCTCTTTGCGCAGACGGCGCACGGCCAGGAATTCCAGCACGCGGTCCTTGACCTTTTCCAGACCGTAGTGGTCCTCGTCCAGCACCTGCGAGGCTTCCTCCACGTCCAGACGGTCCTCGCTGCGGGTGTTCCACGGCAGTTCGGTCACCCAGGTCAGGTAGGTGCGGATCACGGAAGCTTCGGCGGCGTCGGGGTGCATGCGGGCCAGACGGTTGACCTCGCGGTCGATTTCCTTCTTGACGTCGGGCTTCAGCTCCAGCGCGTCGATCTTGGTGCGGAACTGCTCGGCCTCGTCGCCTTCCTCACCGTCTTCACCGCCCTGCAACTCCTTCTGAATGACCTTCATCTGCTCGCGCAGGTAGTACTCGCGCTGATTCTTGTCGATCTCGTCCTTGACCTGCGCGCGGATCTTGGCCTGCACCGCCTGCACTTCCTGCTCGGTGTCCAGCAGCGTCAGCAGCATGCGGATGCGGTCCGTGAGGCGCACGGCTTCCAGCAGCGCCTGCTTGTCTTCCAGCTTGAAATCCAGGTTGAAGGCGATGTGGTCGGCCATCTCGCCCACGTCGTCCTTGCCGTTGATGGTCTGCACGCTCTCGCTGCTGATCTTGCCGTTGTTGGCGATGACCTCGAAGCGCTCGCGCAGTTCGCGGCTCAGCGCCTGCAACTGCACTGGATCGTCGGCAGGAATGGGCAGTTCGGTGATGCTGGCGCGCAGGTAATCGCCCTCGGTGTACTTGCCCACCTTGACGCGCGCCACGGCGCTGACCAGCATCTGCACGGTGCCGTCGGGGTTCTTGCGGACGCGCAGCACATTGCAGGCGGTGCCGGTGTCGTACAGGTCCGCGCCCTTGGGATCATCCACGTCCTTGTCCTTCTGGGACACGATCAGGATGACCTTCTCGGCGTTCATGGCGGCCTCGATGGCATTGATGGAAATGGAGCGGCTGGCGTCGATATGCTGCACCATCGTCGGGTAGATCACGCTGCCGCGCACGGGGCAGACGGGGACAATTTTGGGGAGATTCAGTGCTGCATTGGTGCTGGGGGTCTTGTCGGTGGGCATGCGGAACTCCTTTGGCCCTTGCAGGTCAGTGGAAAGAGGAGGTCTCCGGTGGCATGTACTGATGGCGCTGCCAGGAAACTTGAGTGCAAGTATATCAAGTTTAAGAAGTCAAGGCAAGTGCTTTCCGAACCTGTACCGGGTGGTCCGGGCCAGCGGCCTACCGTGTCTATGTCACTCCCAGAGCGTACTCCCGGTGCGCTGACACCAATCTCACGCAAGCTGACGGCGGCTTAACACGGGCGGGGGTCTGCTTCTCGGGGGGAGGCCAGGGATACTGCGTATTTTACCTGATGCGCCGGAAGCGTATCAGTCGCATCCCCCGCCGTCTCGCACGTAAGCTGGGGCATGGTCCACGTCCGTTTCATCATTCCCAATCTGCCGCCGAACACGCCAGATGGCGTCCTGTTCTTGACAGGCGATCACCGGAAGTGGGGCAATGACCCGGAAGGTTGGACCTTCAAGCGTTCAGGCCCTGGAGCCGTACTTGAAGCCGATCTGCCCGCAGGTGCATTGCTGGGTGTCAAGGTCCGCATGCTGCATGACGGAAAGCCAATCGAAGAAGGCGACGCCTGGGGAGGCCGCACCCCCGCCCATCAAGCAGTCGTTCACGGCGACATGGAAATTCAGCTCCAACTGGAGGGCTGGCAGGACAACCGCAAGGGCAGAGGACGGCCCTCCGCCTCGGCCCCGCCGCGCGAGGAATTGACGCTGGCAGCACCCTGGGGCGAGCAGATTGTGCGGCTTTGGTGGCCCGAATCGTCCACGTTGCCCTTACCGCTGCTGATCATGCATGACGGCCAGAACGTGTATGACGAGGCTGCCACTTTTGCCGGGCAGAGTTGGAGCGTGGCCGAAGCTGCCCAGACCCTGGCCGATGAGGGCCATCCCTGCCTGATCGCCGCCCTGAGCGTGAACGACGAGCGCAGCCGCCGTTATGTGCCGTTCCCCTTCGAAATGAACGCCTTCAACCCTGGCGCAGACGAGTATCTGGACTGGATTGCAGCCACGCTCAAGCCTGCGCTGGCCGAGCGTTTCGGCACGGCTGCGCAGACAGCCTTGGCCGGATCATCATTTGGCGGACTCGTCACGCTTTATGGCGGCTTGCGCGCTCCCACCGAGTTCGCCACGCTGGGCGTCTTCAGCCCGGCCATCTTTCCCGCCGATTTCGAGCTGCTGCGCTGGATGGAACCTCGAACGGCCCCGCAAGCCCGCATCTGGCTGGATATGGGGGACCACGAGGCCGCTTCTCTGGATGGTGCGGCAGAGATGGTGTCGCTGACCCACGCTCTGGCGGGACAACTCCGCCCGAAAGTGAGTGAAGTCCACGTCACCATCGGCGCGGACCACTGGCACGATGAAGCGGCGTGGGCCGCACGGTTTCCCGCTTTCCTTCGCTGGTGGTTGACCGATCTGTCTGCCTCCCACTAGCAGGATTTACAGACTGCTGATGGCGTCCGAAATACCCTGCTCTCCTGCCACCATCTCGAAGGTCTTGCCCGCTGTGGACGGGTCGCCCAGACAGGCCAGGACCACGCTCGCCACGTCATCGCGCGAGATGCTGCCCCTGGGAGCGTGGGTGCCCACCGTGATCTTGCCGCCGCCGGGTTCGTCGTTCAGGCCGCCGGGGCGCACGATGGTGAAGTCCAGACCGCTTTGCTGCACATGGCCGTCCGACTGTGCTTTGACCTTCAGCACCTGTTGCAAAAAGGGCGGCATCTGCTCGGGGCGGTCCACGCCCATGCTACTGACCACGATCAGCCGTTTGGGGCCGCGCTCCGTCAGGGTGTCGGCCACGCGCCCCAGGGCCTCGCCGTCGATGGCCTGATAATTGCCGCCCGCGCCGCCGCCCGCTGCCCAGACCACCGCGTCTGCCCCGTCCAGCACCGCCTGCCAGTCGCCCTCCAGATCGCCCATCACGGGTTTTGCGCCGTAAAGGGACATCATGTCGGCCTGTTCCTCGCGGCGCACCAGTGCTGCCACGTCATGTCCTGCTTTGGCGGCCTGCGCCACCACCCGGCGGCCCACGCCACCCGCCGCACCGATCACTGCGATCTTCATGGCCCAAGGCTAAAGCCAGGACGGCAAAAGTAAAGGGCCAGCCCCCTTAGTCTGGGCGTATCCTGCCCTCATGAGCGACGCCGCCCGTCCCGATCTTTCCGGTTCCAGTTCCAGACGTGGCGGCGGGCCGAGAGCCGCTGCCCCCGAACCCGCGCCGCCTGCCGCCGATCCACGGGTCTACCGCGCCGTGCTGGCCGTGACCTACCTGCCTGTCGTTCTCAGCGGCGCACACCTGGAAGTTCACGGGCGCGAGCATGTGCCGCCGCCCGGCACACCCCTGGTGATCGCGGCCAACCACCGTTCCAACCTCGATCCGTTCATGGTGGCCCGCTCCCTGCCGCCGGGCCGACTCGTGCAGTTCATGGCAAAAAAGGAGCTGTTCGTTCCGGTCATCGGCTGGATCATCAGCACGGGCGGAAGCTTTCCCATTGACCGCTCGGGCAACGATCTGGGGGCGGTGCGGATGGCGGTGCGGATTCTCAAGAACAATGGCACGGTGGGTATCTTCCCGCAGGGAACGCGCGGCGGCCCGGCCCTCCAGGGCGGCGTGGCCCTGATTGCGGCCAAGGCCCGCGCCCCAATCCTGCCCGCCGGAATCTGCCGCGAAGGCAAACGCTGGATCGTGCGTTTCGGGCCGCCTATCGAGGCGCAGGGCGGGATCAAGGGCGTGACGGCGGAGCTGGGCGAGCGGTTGCGAGAACTGGCGCAGCCGGTGGGAGAGCAGATTTGAAGGCACAGGGGGTTTGAAAGAAGACGCGGCGGCGGACAGCATCTGCGGAACGTCGTCGGCGTGACACCACCTGGGTTGCTGGCTGGGGGCGGTCTGGTCCTGTGCAACCCCTCCCAGAAAACACCAACGGCCAGAGGCCGAATATGCGGCACCCGGCGCAAGATTGCCCCCGCGAATATGCCGGGAATATGAATAGGGGCATGGCGGCAGAAAAAAGCCCCATCGACTGTGGGGCAGCCTTCCTGACTTCACCCGGCCAGGTTAAATTGTTTGGCCCCTTCAGCATGGGGCCTGCATCTGTGCAGCGCGTGTGAGGGAGATTGAGCTGGCCTTGGGTGACCGCCGACTGGACCGTCATGTGATACATGGAGGGGTGTGACTGGCCGCAAGAAGCAGAAAATCAGAATCGTTCGCCCGCCTGCGCGTGAAGAAACCGGTGGCGGCGGGGATTATTTCGGGGTCCGCCCCGCCAGACTCGGTCAGCGGCTGGAAGGGGTCAGCGCCTTCACCAAACCCGGCGTGCGTGGCTTTCCCGGTGTGGACGCGGCGCAGGAGTTGCTGGCGCAGACCATGCGAAAGGACCGGGTGTCGGGCGAGGTGCTGGACCTGTCGGCGGCAGGCGGATTGCTGGGAAGTCTGCCGGGCGTGGAATTGCGCGCCGTGGAGGGTTCGGCGGCGGCGTTGGCTGTGCTGGAATCCGCTGGTTACGAACCCCTGGCCGCTGCTCCCGGTGATGCGCTGGAGGAGCGCTGGCCTGTGCGGGCGCGCACCGTCGCGCTGACGCTGGCCGGGGACCGGGGCAATGCCTATATCTCGGCGCAGATCGCCTGGGCGCACGCGCAGACGCCGCCGGGCGGCACGCTGTATCTGGCAGGGGACCGCGACAAGGGTTTTGACCGCTACGTGCGTGCGGCGGGCGCAGCCTTCGGGACAGGGGAGACGGTGGCCCGTGACGGCGGGATGCGCGTGGCCCGGCTGGTACGCCGCCCCGGCCCCACGCCGCCCCTTCCAGAAGCCGAGAACTACGAGGCGTTTGGCGTTCAGATCGTCGGTCTGCCCGGAGTCTTCAGCGCGGGCAAGGCGGATAAGGCGACCTCTTTGCTGCTGGAGACGCTGGGAGAACTGGACCTGTCCGGCCAGCACGTTCTCGATCTGGGCTGCGGTGCGGGCCTGATCGGCGCGTGGGCGGCCCAGCGCGGCGGGGCGGTGACCCTGGTGGACGGCGATTTGCAGAGCGTCCGCAGTTCGCGGATGACGCTGGAAGCGAACGGATTGGCGGGCGAGGTGATCCACTCGGACGTGGACGCGGCTCTGGGCGGGCGGACCTTCGACGTCATCCTGACCAATCCGCCCTTTCATGTGGGGCGCGGCGTGGTGCTGGATGTGGCGCTGGAATTTCTGGCTGCTGCCTCACGCCGCCTGAAGCCGGGCGGCACGCTGTATCTGGTGGCGAACGAACCTCTGCCCTACGAAACGCCGCTGCGTGAAATCGGCCCGGCGCGGGAACTGGCGCGGGCGGGCGGATTCAAGGTGCTGGCGGCCACGCGCGGCTGACCTGAGCGGGAACCTTTTCCCTGTTTGACACGTAGTAGAAGTGTTGGCAGATTCACCAGAGGCGTGGTAAAATCTACGACTGCCTTCAGGTGGGCGTTGGCCCGCGAATGCGTTTGCTAGACTGGCGCGTTTCGGCATCCAGTCTCCGGGTTTGAGACCTGAGTTCCGCCTTCCCCCGATTGATCCATTTTTTGCCGCAGGAGGCCGCATGGCAGAGTCCACCAAAGCATCACCCGAACAAGCAACTGACATCCCCGAGACGGTTCCCCAGGCCGCCGAGAAAAAGCCGCGTACCCGTGTGGGTGGGGCCAAACCAGCCGCCGCCAAAGCTGCTCCCGCCGAGGAAGCAACGGCCAAGGCCGCCCCAGCGAAGAAGCCTGCGGCCAAGAAAGCAGCCGCCAAGGCCGATGGTGACGCGCCCGTGAAGGCCGCTGCCAAAAAGCCAGCCGCGAAGAAAGCCGTTGCTGAAACAGACGCGGCTGAGCCGCAAGCCAAGGCCCCGGCCAAAAAAGCCGCTCCCAAGAAGGCGGCCACGGCTGCCGGCGCGAATTCTGACACGCCCGTCAAGGCCGACAAGAAGACGGCTGCGGCCAAGGCCCCCTCCGGCAAGGCCGCAGGCAAGGCACCTGCCGCGCCCAAAGCCGCCGTGGCCGACAAGCCCTACTACGCGCATCCCGGCATTCAGGAACTGCTCAAGAACGGCAAGGTGGCGGGCGTGCTGGCCTCCGAGGACATTGCCACGGCGCTGGCCACGGCGCTGGAAGCCAATGGTCTGGACCCGGAGAACCCGGAGAACGCCGACGCCTTCGAGGATTTGCAGCTCTACATCGCCGCCCAGAACATTGAGGTTCAGGACGCCGATGAGGACGACGAGGAAGAGTCCGAGGACGAGGAAACCGAGGACGGCCCCGCCGCTGCCCGCGCCACCAACCAGCCTGACGACGAGGAAAAGTACTTCGACGACATGCCGCGCGCGGTCAGCAATGACCCGGTGCGCCAGTACCTGCACGAGATCGGGCGGGTGCCGCTGCTGACGCTGGAGGAAGAAATCGCGCTGGCCCGCCGCATCGAGGAAGGCGAGGAAGCCCGCAAGATTCTGGAAGAAGAGCTGGAGATGGAAGACCGCGCCCGCCGCCGCCAGATGCGTCAGGTGGAAGACGGCGCGGCAGCACGCCAGGGCCTGATCGAGGCCAACCTGCGTCTGGTGGTCAGTATCGCCAAGAAGTACACCGGGCGTGGCCTGGGCTTCCTCGATCTGATCCAGGAAGGCAACCAGGGCCTGATCCGCGCGGTGGAGAAATTCGAGTACCGCCGCCGCTACAAGTTCTCCACCTACGCGACGTGGTGGATTCGTCAGGCGATCAACCGCGCCATTGCCGATCAGGCGCGCACCATCCGCATCCCGGTGCATATGGTGGAAACCATCAACAAGCTGACCCGCACGGCGCGGCAATTGCAGCAGGAACTCTCGCGCGAGGCGACGCACGAGGAAATCGCCGAGGCGATGGGGCCGGGCTGGGACGCCAACAAGGTGGAGGAAGTTCAGAAGGTCAGCCAGGAGCCGGTGTCGCTGGAAACGCCCATCGGCGACGAGAAGGACAGCTTCTACGGCGACTTCATTCCCGATGACAATCTGGATTCTCCGGTGGATAACGCCGCCAAGACCCTGCTCTCCGAGGAACTGGAAAAGGCGCTGTCCAAGCTGACCGAGCGCGAGGCGATGGTGTTGAAGTTCCGCAAGGGCCTCGTCGATGGCCGCGAACACACGCTGGAGGAAGTCGGCCAGCGCTTCAGCGTCACCCGCGAACGCATCCGCCAGATCGAGAACAAGGCGCTGCGCAAGCTCAAGTACCATGAGAGCCGCACCCGCAAACTGCGCGACTTTCTGGACTGACCAGATTCCTGTTCTGCGCCGCCCCGGACGAAAGTTTGGGGCGGTTTTTTGTGGCTTTAGACGGCGATCTCGTAGGGTTGCCGCCACGGTTTAACCCCTCACGCAGCCAGCTCCCCTTAAAGGGAGCCAAGAAGCGCAAAAGTCCTGTGCCACAAGCAATCTCCTTGCCTCCCTTCTAAGGGGAGGTGCCCCGTAGGGGCGGACTCGCAGAGCTGCGAAGCAGAGGGGTTCAACCGTGGCATCCCCCCTGTCCGCCGCGAAGCCGATCCACTGACAAGCCTCCACCCGAAAAGAGCTAAAAACGGCAACTTTCCCCCACCCGAGCGCGTATTCTCCAGTCGAGATGACGTTTGAGGAATTCTCCTGACCGCCGCGCCGCGTGAGGAACCCTGGCTGGACGCCCCGGCGCGGGTGTCATGGCGGGCCTACGGGCTGGCGCTGCTTCCGCTGGCGGCGGCGGGCTGGCTGCCGTGGTGGGCCACCGCGCTGCTGTGCGTGCTGTTCGGCCTGGCCGTGCGCTGGCCCCGCTGGGAGGAAGGCCGCCTGCTGCTGAGTCTGCTGATCGTGGGCGGCGCGGCGGTGGCCCTGGCCCCGGCGGCGCTGGCGCAGGGCCGGACGGCGCTGGTGGGTCTGGCCCTGCATTATCTGGCCCTGTTTTTTGTGGTGATTGCCCTGAACTGGTCCGCCAACCGCATCACCGACGGTTTGCGGCGCAGTCGTGGGGCGCTGTTTGTGCCGCTGCTCATCGGGCTGCTGGCCCCGCAGCCGGGGCTGCTGCTGGCGCTGGTCGGGGGACTGCTGGCGATTCCGGGCCGTGACGAACGGATGGGACGGCGTCCCGAGCAACCGACACCCCGCGTGTGGTGGGTGGTGGGCGCGGCGCTGGCGGCCCTGCTGGTCTTCAGCGTATTGCTGCCGCGTCAGGCCGTGAATTGGGCGGCGCTGGGAGAGCCGTCGCCTCCTGCGTCTAACGTGCAGACTGCGCCGCCCCCCAACCAACTGCCCCCCCCGGACCTGGGCCAGACGCCGTCCGCCCCCACCTCGCCCGGCCTGGAACTGCCGTTTCAATTCACCATCGAAAATGTCTTTCTGCCCGTTGATGCCATCCTGCTGGGCGGGCTGCTGTTGCTGGTGGCGGGCGGCGGCCTGCTATTCAGGTTTCGCCCGCAGGATGGCCGTAAACCCCGCCTGATCGAGATGCTGATGGTGGCGGGCTTGCTGCTGACCGGGGCGCTGTGGCTGGCGGCAGGCGTGTTGCTGTCCGGCGGCGGTGGGGGCGGGGCGGCAGGGGCAGCGCAGACCGTGGGTCCTGGCGCGGGCAACGCACTGGGGCAACTGCTCAGCAACATCATCGGGCGGCGGCAGATCGACATCAGCGGCTTTATGCGGGCGCTGCTGTGGCTCAGTCTGGTGATGCTGTTTGCGCTGGCCGCAGCCCTGCTCTGGCTGAACTTCACGCAGGCCAGGGAGAAAGAGGGGGACGGGAAGGTCTCGCCAGGGCTGAAGGCTGAGGCCCCCGCCCCCGCCCAGCCCGCCCTGCACCGTGTCCGCCTCGCCTACAGACAGGCCGAGGAACTGCTGCGGCAGCACGGGCGCGGTAGGCTGGCCGCCGAAACCCCGGCAGGCTACGCGGCGCGCCTGTCTGCCCTGGACGCCGTGCTGGCCGGGCCGCTGGATACCCTGACCCGCGCGTATGGCCCGGTGCGCTACGGCGGGCGCGTGACCGACGAGGACGCCGCGCAGGCCGAGGCGGCAGCGCATGAGCTGGCCGGGATGCTGCCCGATCTGCCGCCCCCCCATGATCCATCCGAAGACGCTCCCGACTCCCTTTCAAAAAAGGAAAATCCATGACCGATTCAGCCCTGTCCCCTTCACCCACCACGCAGCCCTTTGCCCGCAGCATTCTGGACAACATCGCCCGCGTGCTGGTGGGCAAGGAGGGCGTGTCCGGGTTGGCTCTGGCCGGGGTGCTGGCCGGGGGCCATGTGCTGCTGGAAGACGCTCCCGGCACCGGCAAGACCATGCTGGCCCGCGCGCTGGCGATCAGCCTGGGCCTGACCTTCACCCGCGTGCAGTTCACCCCCGATCTGCTGCCCGGCGACGTGACCGGCGTCAGCGTGTACCGCCCCGCCAGCGGCACCTTCGAGTTTGTGCCGGGGCCGATCTTCACGGGCGTGTTGCTGGCCGACGAGATCAACCGCGCTACTCCCAAGACCCAGTCCGCGCTGCTGGAGGCGATGGGCGAGGGGCAGGTCACCGAATCCGGCGTGACGCACATGCTAGAGCAGCCGTTCGTGGTGATCGCCACCCAGAACCCGATTGAGAACGAGGGCACCTACCGCCTGCCCGAGGCGCAACTGGACCGCTTTCTGCTGCGCCTGTCGGTGGGCTATCCCACGCTGGAAGAAGAGGTGCGGATGCTCTCGCGCCTTCAGGGGCAGCACCCGATCTACGCGCTGGAATCGGTGGCCGCCCCTGCCGATCTGCTGACGGCCCGCCGCGAGGTTCAGGCCATCCACGTTTCAGAGGATCTGCGGCGTTATATGGCCTCGCTGGCGGCCGGCACGCGCACGCATTCCGCTGTGGCGCTGGGCGGCGGCCCGCGTGCCAGTCTGGCCCTGCAAGGGGTGGCGCAGGCGCTGGCGTGGATGGAGCAGCGTGGTTACGTCACGCCCGACGACGTGCAGCGCGCGGCTCCTGGGGTGCTGGCCCACCGCCTGAGCCTAAGGATCGAGGCGCGGCTCCAGGGATTGCCCGCTGAGGAAGTGGTGCGCGAGGTGCTGCGCTCTGAGCCAGTTCCAGTGGAATCCGTGCAGCCTGAGCCTGTCGCCGCGCAGTGAACCTGCTGATCTCGGCCCTGGTGTGGCTGGCGGTTCTCGGCGTGCTGGGCGCGCTGCTGTGGTGGCTCTACCGCAAGCCGCCCCACGTCTCCCTGACCCGTGAGGTGCCGCCAAACGGCTTTCAGGACACCCGCCTGCCGCTGATGGTCCGGCTCGATCTGCACAGCCGCCTCCCTATCCGGTATCTGCTGGAAGACCCCACGCCGCGCGCTGTGGTGGTGGACGCACCCGTGCGGCTGTCCGGCGAACTGCTGGGCCAATCCGAGCAGGAGGTCCGTACCCACCTGACCCTCAACAGCCGGGGCGTGTACGAATGGCCGGGTGCCACGCTGCACTGGGCCGATCCGCTGGGGCTGTTCTGGCGCAGCGTGTCCGTCCCGGCCTCCCAGCGTCTGGATGTTTTTCCCAGTCCCCACGGCCTGCGCCTGCCGGACCTGCTGCGCCCCCTGCTTTCCGAGGGTGGCCTGAGCCGCCGCCTGGGTCTGGACGATCCCATCAGCCTGCGGAGCGTGCGCGAGTATGTGCCGGGCGATCCGCCGGGCCGCATCCACTGGCGTTCCAGCGCCCGCACGGGCACCCTGAGTGTGCGTGAGCCGGAGCGCACGGCGGCCAGCAGCGTGACCGTCTATCTGGACGTGAGCAGCGGGGGAGAGGTGTTTACCGAAAGTGCCGTGCGTCTGGCCGCCAGTCTGGTGCAGGAGGCGCTGGCCCTGGAATTGCCCGTCTCTGTCGCCACCAACGCGGGCGTGACCCCCACAGGCCGCCACGCCGAGGCGCTGCATTCTGCCCTGCTGCGGCTGGCGCAGCTTCAGCCGGACCCGGCCCCGCCCGTGATTCCGCCCACGCGTTCCGGCGGCAACCTGATCATCCTGAGCGCCAGCCCCGCGCCCGCGCTGATCGCCGGGGCCATGCGGGCGCGGGCCACCGCCAGCCGGGTGGCTATTGTCGCCATGCCCGAGGGCTTTTACCTGGAACCCGGCGAGAAGCCGCGCCGTCAGTGGGTGGCGGCCCCCGACTCGGTGAAGAATCTGGAGCGGCAGGCCGGGGTGCTGGCCGGGGCAGGCATCCTGGTCTTCGTGCTGCGCGGCAACCAGAGCGTGTTGCGGCTGGGCGGTTGAGTGGTCGCCACTCTCCACCTTTCGCCTATATAAAGGAATGTCTCAGGTGCGTTCTCAGCCCGGCTTGGTAGCGTGGGGGCATGACCCAGAATGATGATCGCCCAGGCGGGAAGCTGCCCGGCAACACCGATACGGACGGCAAGCCTGAACCCACCAACGTGGAGTTGCAGTTCATGGGCAAAACCGACGTGCGCGAGGAACTGGACGCCGAGGTCAAGGCCGAGAGCCACGAGGCCGGGGACTACAAGGAACGCGGCATGGACAAGCAGGACGTGGCCGTGGCACAGACCATGGACGGCAGCGATCCGCCCAGCACCAACATGGGCGACGCCGACGAGGACATCACGAGCTGAGCTTTTTTAACCGGACGTCTGGCCTTAGCGCCGGGCGTCTTTTTTATCCCGTGCCAGCCGCTCGATCTCTGCTGCAATAACCGGCAAGGCTCCCGCCGGGCCGATGCGGGTCAATCCGTCCAGCGCCGCCCACGCCCGTTTTGAGCCGTTGCCAAGTGTTGACCTGACCTCTGCCGCCAGAACCACCGGGTCCGCCCCCACCACCCGGAGCGCCGCGCCCAGCAGACGCCCCTGCCGCCTCGCAAAGCCCTCGGTGTACTGTGGGCCGCTCGTGGCAAAGGCGACCACGGGAATGCCCAGCCCGGCCAGTTGCTCGTTCGCTGTGCCCGACGTGCCGATGGCGATGTCCGCCGCCCGCGCCACCGCGCCGAAAGCACCGCGAAGCAGGTGGATGCTCGCACCCTCGCCCGTGGCCAGTGCCTCCGCGTCACTGCGAATCTCCAGCGTCCAGCCGTCCGGCAACCTGACCGCTTCCCAGTCGTGCGGCCAGGCCACCAGCGCTGTGACTCCGGGCAATAACGCGGCGGCGCGCAGCATCACGGGCAGACTCTCACGGTGGTCCTCGCGCGAACCGGGCAGCAGCGCCAGCACTGGACGGCCCGGTGGCAGATTCAGTTCACGCTCTGGCCTGTCCAGCACGTCCATCGCAAAACTTCCGGCAAAGCGGGCCGGGACGCCGCGCCGCTGGTAGTAGCGCTGGGTGGCGGCGTCGCGCACGAATACGGCGTCTGCCCCACGTGCCAGCCGCAGTTCGTAGGGCATCGGCAGGTTGGCCCCCAGCGCGTTCAGTTCCTGCAAAGCCCCGCGCAGATTCAGACCATCCAGATACTGTGCGCTCAGCAGCGGCTGAACGTGAATCAGGGGAAGGTGATTCAGCCTCGCCGCCACACTGCCCACCATCAGCGCGTAGGCGTCGCCCACCACGACGACTGCGCCCGTGCCTCTGGCCCCGCGCACGGCGTCGCTCCACTGCCCCAGCGAGTCACCGATCAGTCCGGCCCTCAAATCTGCCTTCAGATTATTCAGGCTGCCGAAGGGAAAGCCGCCGCTGGGCAGATGCAGGACCCGGCCCACCCGGTTGGCCTCGGCGGCGGCATAAGCCCGGCCCTCACCCACCAGTGGGGAGTAACGAATTTTGCCCGGCAGCAGTCCGGCCAGCCGCGCCCCGATCAGGTCTTCCGCCGTGCCGTTGGAGATGAACAGGGTGGGCGCGGGGTGGGGGGCGGCAGTCACGCGTCGCAGCATACCGCCGATGATCAAATCCTAATATCGCCCGTCCGCGCTGGCGTGATAGGAATACGGCTGAGATGCCCCCCGCCAGTGACCTTCAATGAGCGAGTTCGACGAGCTTCAGGCCGCCATTCGCCGCCACGCCCACGAGCGGCAGGCCGAGGAGCGCGCCTGCGAGGCGTTCCTGAATGCGCTGTACCACGCCCTGCGCGCCGCCAGCGGGCCGGGGTTGCCACTGAACAACGTGACGCTGGACTTCACCGTGGACCCCGCCAACCGCCTGCGTCCCGTGCCCACTGGGGGTTTTCATGCCGCCTGGCTGCGCCTGGGCCTGTGCGAGGTACTGGTGCGCGTGCGCCGGGTGGGCGGGGCCTTTCAGGGCGAGTACGGCGACGGCGGCAGCTTCCGCCTGGAGGGTGCGGGCGAGGATGAGCTGATCACCCTGGCCCGGCAGATGCTGCGTGGCGTGGCGGATACGTACGCGGGTTCAGGGCAGGAGCGTGTCAGGCGGCTGAATTGAGGATGAGCAAAGAAAATCGCCCCTCCAGAATTCGGAGAGGCGATTTTGTCAGGAGAGAGGCTAGCCCTTGACCGCCCCTGCCGTCAGGCCGGACACGATGTTGCGCTGGAAGATCAGCACCAGCGTGATCAGCGGAATCGTGACCACGATGCTGGCGGCCATGATCGGCCCCCACGGCTGGTCAAACTGCGACGCGCCGGAGTAGTTGGCGATCACTACGGGCACGGTGCGGTTGGTACTCATGAAGGTCAGCGCGAACAGGTACTCGTTCCAGGCGTTGATGAAGGCCAGCAGACCGGTGGTCACCAGCGCGGGCATCATCACTGGAAACAGCACCTTGAACAGCGTTTGCAGCGGGCTTGCGCCGTCCACCAGCGCGGCTTCTTCCAGCTCGCCGGGAATGTCGCGCACAAACGAGGTCAGCACCCAGACGGTGAACGGAATGGTGAAGATCAGGTACGAGACCATCAGGCCAATCGGGTTGTCGAACAGGTTGAAGCGCGTGATCAGTGTGAACAGGCCGCCCAGCACGGCGATCTGCGGAAACACGCTGACCGCCAGGATGATGTACATGATGAACTGCTTGCCCCGGAAGCGGAAACGCCCCAGCGCGTAGGCGGCGAAACTGCCGAACAGCAGACTGACGGCCACGGCGCCCACCGCGACGATGGTGCTGAAAAATAGTCCACGCCGGAAGCTGGCGTTGGCGAACACCTGGGTGTAATTGTCCAGGGTGGTGGGCGCGAAGGCGAATTGCAGGGGCGGCAGGAACAGATCGGTGGCCCGCCGGAAACTGGTCAGCACGGCCCAGCCGAAGGGCAGCAGCAGGTACAGGGTGATCACGATGACCAGCAGGTAGAACAGCGTCCGCTGAAGGTAGTACATACCGGGATTGGTGCGTTTCAGGTACATGGACAGCCCTCCTTTAGTCGAACTTCACGCGGAAGGCGGTCACGTAAATGACCACAATCGCCATGATGATGATAAAAATTGCCACCGAGACGGCGCTGCCGGTGCCTAGCAACTGGTTGTCGATCAGTTGCTGGCGGGCGTAGCCGGTCATGCTGGTGCTGGCGGCCACGTTTGCGCCCAGCATCACGTACATGATGTCGAACACGCGCAGGGCGTCCAGGCTGCGGAAGACCAGGGCCACCAGCAGCGCGGGCCGCAGCAGAGGCAGGGTCATGCGCCAGAACTGGGTCCACTTGCTCGCGCCGTCCATGTCGGCGGCCTCGTACATGTCGCCGGGCAGGCTTTGCAGTCCGGCCAGGATCAGCAGCGCCATGAACGAGGTGGTCTTCCACACGTCCACCGCGATCATCGCCCAGATGGCCGTGCCCGAATCGGCCAGCAGCGCCTGTCCGCCCAGCAGCCCCTGTCCGATCAGGCCAAAGGAATCGTTGTACATGTAGGCCCACATCTGCGCCGAGACCACCGTGGGAATCGCCCAGGGCACCAGCATGGCGGTGCGCAGGAACGAACGCCCCGCGAAGGCGCTGTTGACCACCAGCGCGATGATCATGCCGAACACCGTTTCCAGGGCCACCGAGAACACGGTAAAGATCAGCGTGTTGCGGACGGCGGTCCACCACTGCGGGTCCTGCATGAAGCCCAGGCCGATGCCCTCGGCGGTGGTAAACCAGAAGTTCTGGAAGCCGATGAAGGTGGCCTGATCCGGCGTGGTCAGATTGGCTTCCTGCGCCGAGAAAAAGATCGTGCGGTACAGCGGGAATCCGGCCACCAGCGCGATGGCGATCAATGTGGGCAGCAGCAGCCAGAACGCCTGCCAGGCGCGCGCACCCTCGATGCCGCGCACCTTCTTCTTGCGGCCCATCGGTGGAGCAGTTGGAGGTTGGGTTGGGGCGTTTGTGGTCATGGTTTACGGCCTCCTGGTCCCTGAAAAGTGGGTTCCCGAAAAGGGATAGGAATCCCGGCAAAGCTTGAAAAATTTTCGGCGGATGACATCTGGCCTGCTCTGTCTTGGAGCCTTCAGTCTAAAGGCCAACTCTGGTCTCTGTTTGGGGGTAGGTCTGGTCTGATTTTTTTAAAACTCTGATTTTCCGAAACGAGGAGGGGGACGCCCCATCGTGCAGGCGTCCCCCCAATTCACCGAATGGTGAGGGGTGGAGTGGCCGCGCTTACCAGCCGCGTCCCTTGATGCGTGCCAGATCTGTTTCCAGCTTCTTGACGGCGGCTGCGCCCTTGGTCTTGCCCGCCATCACGTCGCTGACTGCGCCCGCGAAGGCCTGCGAAACCTGGTTGTACTTCAGCTTGGTGGGGCCGGAAGGCCGGGCCACGGCGCTGGTGAACACATCCAGCAGGCTGCCGAAGAAGGGGTTGGCCTTCAGGATGGCCTGGTCCTTGTACAGCGCGGGACGGGTGGGGTTGTAGGCTCCCTCGATGGCGCGGAGCTTCTGCTCGTCCGCGCCGGTCAGGTAGCGCACCAGATCGATGGCGGCGGCCTGGTTCTTGGAGTACATGCTGACGCCCAGGTTCCAGCCGCCCAGCGTCGCCGCTGCGCCGTTGCCGCCGCTGGGCAGCGGGGCCACGCCGATCTTGCCCTTGACCTTGCTGTCGGCGCTCTGGCCCAGTGCCCAGGCGTAGGGCCAGTTGCGCATGAAGGCCGCGTTGCCCGACTGGAAGATGCCGCGCGCTTCCTCTTCACCGTAGGTGGTCACGCCGGCGGGGCTGATGGTCTTGACCCAACTCGCGGCGGTGTCCATCGCCTTGGCGGCGTTGGCGTTGTTGACCGTGATCTTGCCGCTGTCGTCCACGATGGTGCCGCCGCCGAAGGACACCAGCCATTCCAGCGCGTCGCAGGTCAGGCCCTCGTAGTTCTTGCCCTGGAAGACGAAGCCGGTAAAGGTGCTGCTGGTCTTCTTCTCGCCGTCCTGGATCTTCTTGGCCATGGTGGCCAGCTCGGCCCAGGTCTTGGGCGCGGCGTTGTAGCCGTACTTCTTCATCAGGTCCGTGCGGTAGTACAGCAGGCCCGCGTCGGTGAACCACGGCATGGCGACCAGCTTGCCGTCCACGGTGTCGGCGGCGATGATGCCCTTGAAGTGTTCGTTGACCTCGGCGGCTGGGATCTTGCCCTTCAGGTCCACGAAGTGCTGGGACAGCAGGCCGGGCCAGATGATGTCGAGCTGATACACGTCGATGGCGTCGCTCTTGGCGGCCAGTTGCTGCTGGTACAGGCCCAGACGGTCGTTGGTCAGGTTGGGGCTTTCAAAGACCTTGACGGTGTTGCCGGTCTTCTTGGCCCAGCGCGCCGCGCCGTCCTTGCAGAGCTGGAGTTCCTGCCCCACGGTTCCGCAGGCCAGGGTGATCTGAACGGCCCCAGCCTGGCTGGAGGCGGCGATGGCGGCGGTCAGGCTGACAAGTGCAATAGCTTTCTTCATTTGTTCTCCTTGTGTGGATAGACCGGGCGGACCCCGACTGCGCCTCTTCATTTCGGAAGCGGTTCCACGGTTGCGTAGTTGTGATTCCGGCAGGCTACACCGCCTGCCCTGGAGTGTCAATGTGAGTTTTCTCAATTCCCCGAAAATCTTACAGAACGGATGAATGCCGACTGCGAGCCGTTCCTGTGCCCGTCGGCGCGTGTGGTACGGGGAATAGTCCCGCCCCGCCCGAAAAGGTCTCGTGGCCAATGGTGGCTCTCACGGACTCAGGTTGTTCCCTGACATTTCCACAGCCGTCTGGGGATTGGGCGGCGCGGCGCTGGCTGTTCGGAAAACGGTAGGCCAGTTGGCATACAGACCATGCCGCCAGAATGCGGCAGCCACAGGCCGTGCCCAGAATCTATACTGCGCCCCATGATTGACGCCGCCCAGATGGACCACCTCGCCAGCCTCGCGCGGCTGGAACTGACCCCCGATGAACGGGAAGCCATGACTCAGGACCTCGTGCGCGTGCTGGGCTACTTCGAGCAACTGCGCGAGGTCAACACCGATGGCGTGGAGGAAATGCAGCGCCCCGTGAATCTGGTCAACGTGCTGCGAGACGACGTGCCCGGCCAGGCGTTCCCCGCGTCCGTGATCGAGGCGCTGGCCCCTGAAATGCAGGACGGCTTTATCCGCGTTCCCCGCACCGTCGAGGCCGACTGAATGCTGGACCTCAAATTTATCCGCGAGAACGCCGGGGCCGTCAAGCACGCCATTCAGGTCAAGGCGATCAACCTTGATCTGGACGAGCTGCTGGCGCTGGACCATGAGCTGCTGGGCGTCAAGCAGCGTGTGGAGGCCATGCAGGCCGAGCGCAACGCCAATGCCAAGCTGGTGCCGAAGGCTGGCCCCGACGAGCGCCCTGCCCTGATCGTCAAGGGCAAGGAGCTGGGCGAGGAGATCAAGGCGCTGGAACCCGCTCTGCGTGCCCACGAGGAACAGCTCAGGCAATTGCTGCTGCGCGTGCCGAATATTCCCCTGGACAGCGTGCCAGTGGGTAAGGACGACTCCGAGAACGTGGAACTGCGCCGCGAGGGCGTACTGCCGGAGTTTGCCTTCAAGCCGCTGGATCACGTCGAACTGCTGGAACTCCAGGGCTGGAGCGATCCCGAGCGTGTGGCGCAGGTGTCGGGTAGCCGCAGCTATCTGCTCAAGGGCGAGGCGGTGCTGCTGGAAATGGCGGTGCAGATGTTCGCGCTGGATTTTCTGTCCGCGCGCGGTTTCACGCCCCTGAGTACCAGCGCCCTGATCCGGCCCGAGACCCTGATGGCCTCCGGGCACTTTCCGGGCGATGAGGAAAGCGTGTACAAGCTGGAGGGCGACGAGCTGATGCTGGCTGGCACCGCCGAGGTGCCCGTAAACAGCCTGTACGCTGGCGAACAGCTCAGCCTGGAGATGTTGCCGCTGACATTTGCGGCCATCAGCGGCGCGTTCCGGCGCGAGGCGGGCAGCGCGGGCCGTGACGTGCGCGGCCTGATTCGCGTCCACGAGTTCCGCAAAGTCGAGCAATACGTCCTGTGCCGCGCCGACGAGACCGAGGCGCTGGAGTGGTTTGGCAAGATTCTGAAAAACGCTGAAGACCTGCTGACCGCCCTTGAACTGCCCTACCGCGTCGTCCAGAACTGCACCGGCGACATGGGCGCGGGCAAGGTGCTGATGTATGACCTGGAAAGCTGGGTGCCCAGCGAGAACCTGTACCGCGAGACGCACAGTTGCAGCTATCTGGGCGACTGGCAGGCGCGGCGCACGAATCTGCGTTACCGCGACGAGGACGGCAAGCTGACCTTCGCCTACACGCTGAACAACACCGGAATTGCCACGCCACGCATCCTGGTGCCGTTCCTGGAAAACCACCAGCAGGCCGACGGGACAATTCGCGTGCCGGAGGCGCTGAGACCTTACCTGGGCGGGAAGGTCAGCCTCGGCAAGCCCGTTCGCTGAGGCCGCACTGGGCTGAAAAAGCCGGAAACTGACCACGCAGCTTCCGGCTTCAGCTCAGAAATTCGAAGCTAGTGGGTCTTGAAGGTCACCACGGTCATGTTGCCCTTCGTCATGGTCATCAGGTCCAGTTTGTACTTGCCCATCACGTAAGCCTCGCTGTACGTGCCGTCCTTCATCATGCCCATCGCCATGTTCATATCTTCCTTCCAGCCCTCGGACTTGATGGCCTTGGAATAGTAGTTGAACAGCGCTTTGGCATTCTTGCTGGCAAAGGTCAGGGTGGCGCTGTTGCCCTTCATCATGTTGTAGGTGTACTTGCCCATGCCGGGGGCGGCCATGATCATCAGGTCATTGCTGTGGCCCATCATCATGTTCATGCCCTTTTCCTCGGTAAAGCGCAGCATCGGCGCACCGGTCATGGACATCGACATGCTGCCTTTCGACATCGAATCCTTGGACATGCTGTCTTTATTCATGTTGTCCATCGTCTGGGCAGAGGCCAGGGTCAGGGTGGTCAGCAGGGTCAGGGTCAGCACATTTTTGATGTTCATGGTGGTCTCCTTGAGGTGGGGACGGCACGGTCTGTGTCGCAGCTCTCAATGGGAATACGCGGGGCGGCAGGCGAGGGTTCAATGTCGGCTGTCGGTCAAGGTGAGCTAAAGGCCGCGCCCCCGCCTCACCCCTGTCCGGTACGCTGTGGCTATGGACATTCCGCCGCAGGTGCTGGAGGAAACGCACGCCCGCTATATCAGCCGCGACGCCGACAGGGCAAGGACGCACGAACGCCTGATCGTGGGCGGCCCGCTGGCGGCCAATTCCGATGAAAGGATGGAAGCCCGGCTGACCCGCCTGGGCGTGCCGTATGCCGACGCCTGCGCTATTTCTGAGGGCCGCGAGAAGATGGCGGTGGTGGCCGAACGCTGGCCCGGCAAGACCCGCATTCAGGCCGAGCGGGTGCTGGGCGCGAACGATCTGGTGGGCGTGGCGTATCTGGATCTGGCCCGCAGCGCGTCGCGGGCGGTGGGGCGCGTGGTCCTCAAGGACGCGCGGGGCCGCACGGTGGGCTTTGGCACCGGCTGGCTGTGCAGCCCGCGCGCCATCCTGACCAACCACCATGTGCTGGAGGACGCTGCCATCGCGAATCTGGCCGTGATCGAGTTCAATTACGAGCTGCTGCCGGACGGCGCACTCGCCACGCCTGTCACGCTTCCCCTGGACCCGGACACGCTCTTCGTGACCTCCGAGGGGCTGGATTACTCGCTGGTGGCGGTGCGCGGCGAGACCTCTGCCTACGGCTGGCTGCCGCTGATCGCCAGCGCCGACAAGACCGTGCTGGGCGAGGCCCTGAGCATCGTGCAGCACCCCGGCGGCGAGACCAAGCAGATCGCCCTGCGCGAGAACCGCCTGATCGACCTGTTGCCCGACTACCTGCATTACGAGACCGACACTGCCCCCGGCAGCAGCGGCAGCCCGGTCTTCAACGACGCCTGGGAGGTGGTGGCCCTGCACCACAGCGGTGTGCCGCGCACCGACGCCCAGGGCCGCACCCTGCGCCGCGACGGCCAGCCGCTGCAACCCGGCGATCCCGACAGCGCCATCGACTGGATCGCCAACGAGGGCGTGCGCGTCAGCCGGATTCTGAACGACTTGCGGACCCGTGCCGACGCGGCGGGCAATGCGTTGGTGGCCGAGGTACTGAGCGCCAACCGCCCGCCCACCATCGTTTCTGCACCTCTGGTGCCCGGCGAGGGCGTGCTGGAAGCGGTCAGCACCCTCGATCTGGGCGTGGTCACGGCGGGACCGGACGGCGTGGCAAGCTGGCCCGTCACGCTGAAGGTGCGGGTGAAGGGGGGAGAGGCCGGGCCAGCCCAACCCGTGCCCAGACCGCAACCTGACCCCCAGCCGGGCGCTTACCTCAACCCGCAGGACGGGGCGGATGCGGCGGCGTATTACGCGGGCCTGTCCACCGATGCCGCGCCCCAGGACCGCTTTCTGGCGCTGTCGCAACTGGTCACGCGCACGCACGCGCAGACGCCGCGCTACGCCCCATCTGCCGAGCTGTATCCGGCGGTAGACCTGTGGCCGGACGGCAAACTCCGCAGCCTGTACAGCGCCCGCGAACACGCGCCGGAAGACTTCATCGCCGCCGATCTGGCCGCGCAGGGCCGCCGCACCGAACTGGCCGCCCGCGAGGGAATCTCGCTGGACACGCTGGAAGACGCCTTCCCGTACAACTGCGAACATGTGGTGCCGCAGAGCTGGTTTGCCAAGCGCGAGCCGATGCGTGGGGACCTGCATCACCTGTTTGCCTGCGAACCCGATTGCAATTCCTTTCGGGGCAACACGCCGTATTACGATTTCCCCGATTACGGCGAGGCATTGCGGAGCGACTGTGGCCGCCGCGATCCCGGCGAATTTGAACCTGCCCACGGCAAGGGCGCGGCGGCGCGGGCCACCCTCTACTTTCTGCTGCGCTACCCCGGCGTGGTGCGCCAGTACAGCGCCCGGCACCTGGAAACGCTGCTGGCGTGGCACGCGGCACAGCCCCCCGGCGACTGGGAAAAGCACCGCAACGCCCTGATCTTCGCCCGCCAGGGCAACCGCAACCCGCTGATCGATCACCCGGAGTGGGCGGCAGAAGTGGACTTTGGCGAGGGGCTGGGGCGGTAAGCCGCTCTCCTGGCGGGGCAGACGGCCAGCGAAGGGACCGTAAACGTAAACGCAATCTGCACCCCGCCCCTCTGTCCAACCGCTAAACTGCCTCCATGACACAACCTATGTTCGATCCCTCCGTGCTGCTGTTCGTGGGCCACACCCCCGAGGAAGTCCGCACCCGCCTGAGCGTGGAACTGGACCGTATGGAAGCCCACCTGCGGGGCCGCGAGGCCGACTGGACCACCACCCAGACGGGCCGCGACTGGTCTCCGGCCCAGGACGCCGAACACATCATGAAGATCGACAACAGCATCGTCCCGATGATGCGCCTGCTGATGTCGGACAAGGAACTGCGCCCCATGCCGCAGGTGCCGGGCGAGATCATCGACGGCAAGCGGCAGTCTCCCGAAGCGCTGCTGCCCAGCGCGGAAGGCATGCCGTTTGAAGCGCTGGACACCACCTGGGCCGAACACCGCCAGAAATTAGAAGAAATGGCCGCTCATGTCACGGCGACGCCGGGGCGCACCTTCTGGCACCAGTTTTTTGGCGAGATCGACGCGCTGGACTGGCTGCGGATGATCGCCATGCACCTGCGCAACCACCGCAAGCTGCTTGAGGAGAGCGCGGCGGCATGACCGGAGGCCCGATGGAGACTGCACCCGTCAAGACCGACAAGGGCAAGCGCGGGCACGAGCTGGATATTCACGTCACCTTTGCCCACCCGCTGCCCGAAGCGCAGGCGTTGGCCGCGCTGCTGGTGCTGGACGGCTTCCGCGTGGAGCTGTACCGCCCGCACCCCGCGCCCACCCGGCCCGCCCATGAACCCGTGCCGGAGCCGGAAGTCACGCCCGATATTCCCTCCGCCCGCCTGACCGGGCCGCTGCATGACCCGGAGGCGGTGCGCGCGGGCCTCAGCGCCCTGCTGGGCAAGGACGCCCGCTACGTGGAAGTCGGCGTGCGCGGCTTTTTGCGGAGTACGACAGGCCAGACCGACTGGATGCCGTGGAAGCTGAACAAGGTGTTGAAGCGTGCCGAGGCTGGAAAGGTTGGGTTTGAGGAAGCGGTGCGATATGTGCTGGAGTAACGTCTTATGACGCCCGCTTCTCTTTAGGCACCAGTTCCACCCGCAATTCCATTCCCAATGCGTCGGCCAAGCGCGTCAGCGTTGCCAGTGAATGACCCTCGTAATAGGGGTCAATTAGGCGGCTCAGCGCCTGCTGACGCATGCCGGCACGCTGGGCGATCACGGCCTGCGCCTCCCCGCTCGCCTCCACCGCCTGCCGCAATTTCTGGCTGACCGGGTTGGCCGTCTGCGGCGGCACGAAGTCGCTGAGTGGAAACTCGGGCGGCATATTCCCGTAAGTCTCGGGCCGGAACGAATCGGCGTCTAAATCCAGTTCGCCCGGCCAGCCCAGCGAACGGCCCCGCACGCCTACCGCGACCTGATTAAAGAAGGCCGGGTCTTCCAGCGGTGCGAAAACTCCGCCGCCAGAGGGCAGACTGCTCACGTCTGCCGTGACAGCGGCTCCATCTGTGAAGGTCAGGTGCAGGATGTGGGGTGCTTCGGCAACGATGGCGGCGAGTTTGTACATTGGTCCTCCCTTTATTCCAGCGGGTCTATGCGGCCCAGTGGTTCCTGGGCACGTGCCAGTTCCCAGACCTGCGCCAGTTCGGGCTGATGAATTGCTGCCCATTCCAGCACCAGCCGCAGCGCCCGCCGGGGCAGCCAGCCGTCATCCAGCGCCAGATCGTCGATCAGGATGGTGGCCTCGTCGTCGCCGTAGATGGCGTGGAAGTGCGGCGGCAGGTGATCGCGGTAATAGAACACGATCTTGATTCCGTAGAAACTGCACACCTCCGGCATAAGTCGAGACTACTACAAAAATGGTGTGACCCTGGATCATCCCAGCTAATTTCTATCCGTCCATCAAAGCTGCCAGCCCCCGCGAGGCCGTCTCGCGCAGGCTGAAGCTCAGGCGGGGGGTCAGATCGGTTTCATCCGGGTTGATCTCGATCACCGTTCCGCCGCGTTCCAGTGTCTCGAAGGCCAGCCCCGCCGCCGGGTACACCACGCCGCTGGTGCCGATGATCAGGGCCACGTCGGCGGCAGTAAAGGCGTCGCTGGCCGCCTCCAGCGCCTGCTCGGGCAGGAACTCGCTGAACCACACGATGTTGGGGCGCATCCGTCCGCCGCATCTGGAGCAGACTGGGGGCGGCACAAAATCTGCCGGGGCGGGCAGGGCGTCGATGTGGGCGCAGACCTCGCAGCGGGCGGTGGTCAGGTTGCCGTGCAGTTCTACCAGTCGCTCGCTTCCGGCGCGGGCGTGCAGGCCGTCCACGTTCTGGGTGGCCAGAAAGTAGCCGTCGCCCTTCTCGCGTTCCAGCCGTGCCAGCAGCTCATGTCCGGCGTTGGGCGTCGCGGCCATCACGTCGCGGTAACGGCCCGCGTACCACTCCCAGACCAGGGCCGGATAGCGGTAATAGGCGTCCGGGCTGGCGAGGTCTTCGGGCTTAAAACGCGCCCAGTGGCCCGTCTGCGCGTCGCGGAAGGTGGGAATGCCGCTCTCGGCGCTGATGCCCGCGCCGGTCAGCACGGCCACGCGGCGGGCGTCACGCAGGGCGAGGCGGGCGTCGGACAGGTTCATGGGGCCAGTCTAGCGGGCTGCCGCCCATGCTGACCGCGTGCCAGGACGGGCGAACTCCCGCTCAGTTGCAGGTTTCGCGCAGGTAAGCGCGCGCCGTCCCACCCGCCAGATAGCGGTCCTTTTTCAGGGCGTTGATGCCGTGCTGGGCCATCAGGCCGCAGTCCAGCGCCTTGTTGCGGCGGTATTCCACGTTCAGGGCCAGCTTGCCGCGCCGGGTGTACTCGGCCAGCGGGCCACATTCGCGGTACTGTTGGCACGCCTCGTTCAGAATCCCGTCGAACTTTTCCACCATCATCCTGCCCGTGCGATCCCGCAGCAGCACCTTGTCCGGGCCGTTTTTCTGGAATACGGCCAGCCCCAGCCCATGCGCCTGATCGGCAATCCAGCCGTTGAAGTCGAGTTGCTGCTGCGTGGTAATCCGCCCGCCGCTGACATTCTCGTCGTTTTGCAGGTTGTCCGGCTCCAGCGCGTCGAAGCCCTTGGCCTTGCACATCTTCATGCGCTCGGTCAGGATGTCCGCCAGCACCGAACCGGGCCGGAAGACGTCGGTGATGTCCAGAAACGCCTCGTCGGGCCAGTCGGGGTCCTGCTGAATCTTCAGATAATCCGGGTAGCGGGCCGAGTCGGGGCGGTACGGTTCGTAGCTGCCCGCATCGATGTAGCAGACGGTGTAGAGGCCCTGCCCCTTCAGCTCCGCGACTTTGGCCGCCGACACCGTGAACCCGTCGAGACCGATCAGGCTGGTGCCCGCTGCCACCTTGATGTGGCGTTCCGTGGCCGCCCCGATCTGCCAGTCCCAGCTCACCTTTCCGGTGGGAGGGAGCTTGATGGCGCTGGCGTTCTGCCCAGGCGTTGTATGTCCAGGCTCTGCATATCCAGACTCTGCATATCCAGACTCTGCGCTGGCCGCGTTCTGCCCTGGCAGGCCCAGCGCCGGGGTGGTAGCGGATACGGGACTGGCCGCCGGGGACCCGGCGCTGGGGGAGACGCTCTGCCCACAGGCGCTCAGAACAAAGGACAGGGCCAGCACTCCAGAACAGGTGTTTCGCATGGAACTCCTCGGTTGCGGTGGTCTCTCTCCAGTCTTGCGGGCAACTGCGCCCAAACTACGCAAAGCGGTCTGACAGGATCAGCAGTCGAGGAGTGAAGTATTTACATAAAGGCGCATATCTTTTAGAAAATCCGGTCTCTTAAAAAAGCTGGAGATTTTGTGAGGAATTCGATACTCCGCTTCAAGCGCTGGCGGGATCGGCATTTTTTCAGCGTCAGTTCTTCAGCGTCAAAAAGAGCGGTGGGATGCGGGCGCGGCCCACGCTGCCTGCTACGCTTTGCCCCATGAGGCAACGACTTTGAGGCACTGCATTCTGGGGAGCGGCGCTTGAGGCTGGTGGTGGGCGTGTCCGGGGGCAGCGGCATCCCCTACGCGGTGGACGTGTTGCGGGCGCTGCATGGCCTGAAGGTGGACGGGCAGCCCATAGAGACGCATCTGGTGGTCAGCAGCGGCGCAAAACGTGTGATGAGCGCTGAGGGCGGCCCGCAACTGGCCGATCTGACCCAGTTCGCCACCCATGTTCACGAGGACCGTGATCTGGCCGCCAGTGTCGCCAGCGGTTCCTACCGCACCGATGGAATGCTGGTCATTCCGTGCAGCGCGGGCACCCTGGCCAAGATCGCGCATGGCTTTGCCGACAACCTGCTGTCGCGCGCCGCGCATGTGACCCTCAAGGAACGCCGCCCGCTGGTGCTGGTGCTGCGCGAGGACCCGTTGCCCCGGCCCACGCTGCAAAACATGCTGGCCGCCCACGACGCCGGGGCCACCGTCATGACCGCCAGCCCCGGTTTCTACCACTCGCCAAAAGATGTGGACGAACTGCTGCATTTCGTGACTGCCCGCGTGCTGGACCAGTTCGGCCTGGACGCCCCCGGTTTCAAACGCTGGCGCGAGGATGACGAGGAATGACGGGGGCTTGCCTGCTGGCTGGCACCACGGCGGCCCTGATTCCCGCCGCCGGAAGTGGCACCCGCCTGGGCCTGGGTCACAAGGCGTTCGTGACGGTGGGTGGCCTGTCCCTGCTGGCCCGCAGCGTGGCGGCCCTGGCCCCGCATGTGGACGAGGTGCTGGTGGCCCTGCCAGACGGTATGGAGCTTCCCCCCGGCATCGACGCCCGCGCCATCGTCGGCGGCCAGACCCGCCAGGACAGCGTGCGCCGCCTGCTGCGCGCCACCGTGGCCGACACCGTGCTGATCCACGACGCGGCCCGCCCCTTCCTGGGGGCCGACATCATCTACGCCCTGCTGGAAGCGGTGGCCGAAACCGGCGCGGCGACGGTGGCCCTGCCCGTGGCCGACACGCTGGTGCAGGCAGAGGGAGGCGAGATGTGGGGCGCTGCCGTCTCCCGCGAGGGATTGTGGGCCGTGCAGACGCCGCAGGGCTTTCACCGCGAGCTGCTGCTCCGGGCACACGAGCAGGCGGCGGCTGACGGCCACGCCGCCACCGACGACGCCGGATTGATTGCGCGGCAGGGCGGACAGGTGCGGCTGGTGCGCGGCGACGCCCGGTTGTTCAAGGTCACCACCCCCGGCGATCTGGCGCTGGCCCAGGCACTGGCCCCGGTCTGGGACGCGGGAAGCTGAGGCGCGAGGAACGGCGGATCACGAATCCGTACAAGTTGGGAGATGAGAGAGCCAATCGAGAGAGCCAATACAGCAAAGCCCCCGCCTGTGTTCAGGGCGGGGGCTTTGGCGTGGGGATCAGGCGAGATCAGCGGGTCAGCAGAAATGCCCTGTCAACCTGAAGAAGACCGAATCCGTTGGTGAAGTCATACCCTTTTTTGCCCATGTCGGAGGAGGTGAAGGCCAGCGCGTCGAAGAGGTCCTCTGGCTTCAGCCTGGGCTTGTTCTGAAGCAGCAGTGCGGCGGCGGCGGCGGCGTGCGGGGCGGCGGCGCTGGTGCCGAAGAAGTTGGGGAAGTTGTCGCCGTCCACCAGCGAGCCGTCGCCGAAGGTGGTCTGACCGAAGAAACTGGTGTTGACGCCGTCCGGGGCGCTGAAACGCGGCTGTAAGCGCAGTTCCACGTTCCGCCTGCCATTGGTGTCGAACAGAATCGGAATGCCGCCCACCGAGGTAAACGGTTCGGGCAGGGCGGGACTCACCCCATACGCCGGGGTGTTGGAAAAGCGCGCCGCCGCCACCCCCACGCCACCCTTCGAGTTGGCGTGGCCCTTGGCGGTGGGACTGTTGGTGATGTACTCCTGTGCGCTGGCATTGCCGTATTCCTGCATCCGCACGAGCGTCGGAAGGGGGCCGTCAAAGCGCGTGACCAGCAGATTGACCACCCTGGGGCTGTTGCTGGTGTTGGCCACGGACACGGCTTCAATCGGGTCGTTGCCGATATTGTCGTCGGTGCTGACGCTGAAAATGCCGTTGGCAGGATCGGGCGGAATGATGTTGCCCCTGTCGTCCAGAACGAACAGATCGAGGTCGGTCCGCGCTCCGCGTCCATTGCGGGTGGCCGAGGCGAAGGGATCATCCCACTCCAGATACGTCGTGAGAACGCCGCCAGCGGGAATGATCACTTTCCGCAGGGTGTCGGTGCCGCGCGGGGCGTAATTGAGCATGTTGGCCTTGTAGTCGATCTGGCCGCCCGGACCGCGCAGGATAAAGGGGCCGCCGTTTTTCCAGGTGGTCTCGAAGGCTTCGGCTCCGGCGTTGCCCGCCGAGGTGAAGTAGGCCACGCCCTGCTTGGCGACCTGATCTACGGCCTGGGTGATGATGCCGTCACTGTACGCGGGTTCGGCAAAGTAGCTGACGTCGTCCACGATGACCTTTGAGCCGGCCTGGGCCAGCCGCAGGATGTTGTTGGCAAATCCCGCCTGACCACCGACGAAGGCCGTGGCGAACGAGATGTCTGCGCCCGGAGCCACGTCATGGACGATCTGGGCCATGGCCCGTCCCTCGTCGCTGCCGCCATTGTTCTGACCCAGATCCTGAAGCACCTGCACGCCCCTGGCCGGCAGGTCGCCGTTGCTGATGTCCTGGGCCACGGTCGTCCGTGGCGGGCCGCCCTCTGTGGCAGTGTCCCAGGCATTGAAGGAGTCCGAGAGAATCCCCACCCTGATGCCCCGGCCATCGACGCGGTACGTGCTACGGGCAATGTTGGAGCGCTGCGCGAAATCGCCCTGTGACAGGACGCCGGTGGCTCCGGTCAGGGGAAAGGCGTTGGTTCTGGCCGCCGACATCCGCACGAACTGGAGTTCGGGAAGCAGACCGGCCTGCGCCAGAGCGCTGACGGGCAGGCGGCCCGAGACCATCTGCTGGAAGGCGGAGCCGTCTTTCAGGCCCAGACGCTGTAACTTTTCCAGCAGCGCGGCAGGATCGGCGCTCGCCACGGCGTCCACCGTGACGTAATTGCCGTTGATCGGCAGGTCAAGCCCGTTCTTGCTGTTCCCCAGCGACTGAACGCTCAGGGGTGTGGCCGCCAACTGTCTGAGCGCCGAACTCAGTTTGCTCTTGCCGAAGGCCGTCTGGACACTGCCGAGCGCTAGCACCGACAAGTCCTGCTGGCCGGTGACGGCGCTGGGCACGTCGTTCAGCGAGTCGGGCTGAGAATCGGTGGGCTGTGAGCCGGTGGACTGCGAATCGGGCTGCGAGGTGGTTCCGCAGCCGACGAGCAGGCTCAGGGTGAGGGCCAGACCCAGATAATTTCTCATCGTTCTCCTTTGACAAACGACGGCCCTCACCGATGTCCTCTCTCGGCGGAACTCTCATTTGTGATGAATCCCTCATATCATAACAGGCTGTGAGCGGAAGGTTGATGAGAAGCGGGTGCCGGCCTATATCATTGGGTCATTTAATACAAAATCTGGCTGAAAAGGGTTGAAAACACCAGAGAAAACCGAGGTGAGTCGGCATGGTCCCGGTTTCCACCGCGTCATCTGGATTCCGCCTTATCCGCCCCTCTCCTTCCCCTTTTTCCCTTCCCCTCCCAGTCGGGTTTCCCGGTCCCTTCATCACTGTTCAACCGGAATCCTTATGGGTTCGTCTCAGGGTTCGGTCTGAATGCCTGCCGATCTGAATGTCTAAAGGTATGCATGCCAGCCGGGTCCGGCTTCTCTGGCCCGCCCGCTGCCCCCGTATGGAATGCTGCGGGGTGTGAGCCTCAGCAGTCCCGCCCTGACCTCCAGAACCTATCTGGCCCCAGCCAAGGTCAACTTTGGCCTCAGCGTGCGCTCCCAGCGCGGCGACGGCTACCACGAGCTGCACACCCTGATGGTGCCGCTGGCGGTGGGCGACGAGCTGGAGATCGGCCCGGCAGACACCCTGACCCTGGAGGTGCGGGCGGTTGGCGGGCTGGGGGCGGACCTGCCCACCGACAGCCGCAATCTGGTCTACCGCGCTGCCCGCGCCTACCTGGACGCGGCAGGCATCCCGGCGGGTGTGGCCATCGTCCTGCACAAGCGCCTGCCACTGGCTTCTGGCCTGGGGGGCGGCAGCAGCGATGCGGCCACCACTTTAATGGCCCTGGCCCGGCTGTATCCGTCGGCGGTCTCGCTGCCCGAACTGGCGCTGGGTCTGGGCGCGGACGTGCCGTTCTTCCTGCTAGGACAGGCTGCCGTTGCGGAGGGCATCGGCGAGGTGCTGATGCCGGTGCCGGTGCCGCGCACTTCGCTGGTGCTGGTCAATCCGGGGGTGGAGGTCAGTGCCCGCGACGCTTATATGTGGCTGGACGACGAGGAAGCATTTACCTCTGCCCTGGACGTAAACGCGATCCTGGCGGCGCTGGGCGGTGGAGGCGAAGTACCGTATCCCAATGCCCTGCAAGGCAGCGTCAGCGCCCGCCACGCCCCCGTGCGTGAGGCGCTGGCCGCGCTGGCGCACGCGGGTCTGCGCTCTCCCCTCATGAGCGGTTCGGGCAGCACCTGCTTTGCCCTGGCCCCCGACGACGAACGCGCTTACGACGCCGCGAAGGCCATCGCCCTGGCCCACCCGGACTGGTGGGTCCAGGCGACCCAGACGTTGTAGGGCAGACGCTGTAGAGATAAAAAACCCCTCTCCGAAGATGGAGAGGGGCGCTGCGAGGGCAGCGGGTTGTAGGGGCTGCTCAGCGGCCCGGTTCGATCACCACTTTTCCAATCGTCTTGCGGTCTAGGATGTCCTGAAAGGCGCGGGCGCTCTCGGCCAGAGCGTAGGTCGGCCCCACCTGCGGGGTGACCTGCCCGCTGGCCACCAACGGCGTAAGGGCCTGCGCCGCCGCCACTGTGGCCTCCCGGTCATTCATCATGCTGGTCAGCCACAACCCGGTCACGGTCAGGTTGCGCTTCATCAGTTCCACCGGGCGCATGTTGGCCTGCTCGCGGCTGGCGTTGCCGATCACGATCACGCGGCCCTGGTCCGCTGCCATGTCCAGACTTTCCTGAAAACGCGGGCCGCCCACCACTTCCAGAATCAGCGGTACGCCCTTGCCGCCCGCCGCGTCGCGGACCTTCTGCACGCGGTCCGGGTCATCCTGAAGCAGGGTCACGTCCGCGCCGAGGTCCCGCGCGAGCTGAAGTTTCTCCTCGATGCTGGCCATCGCAATGACCTTCATGCCCATCGCTTTGGCAAGCTGCACGCTGGCCGTGCCCAGTGCGCCTGCTGCCGCCTGCACCAGCACCCATTCGCCCTCCTGGCCGCGCCCCAGCGTCTTGAGGCCGTGGTAGGCCGTGAAGTACGACACCGGAAAGGCGGCGGCCTGCGCGCCTGTGAAGCTCTCCGGCACAGGAATGATGCCCGTCGCCTTGACCACGGCGTATTTTGCCAGCGCTCCGCTGCCGCCCAGGCAGGCCACACGCTGCCCCACTTTCACGCTGGTGACGCCCTCGCCCAGCGATTCCACGATTCCGGCAAATTCCATGCCCGGCGTGTAGGGCACGCGCGTGCGGGTCAGGTACTCGCCCGCCACGGCCAGCACGTCGGCAAAGTTGATGCCCACGGCCTCCACCTCGATGCGGATCTCGCCCTCGCCCGGCTGCGGCACGGGAATGTCCTTGATTTCCATCACGTCGGGGGGGCCAAGTCGCTCGACAACAATTGCCTTCATCTGATCGGTCATGGGCGGCAGCATACCCGAGTGGAGAGGCGGTCACCTGAAACCCTGTGGATCAGGGCATGTCCTGTTGCGGTGGCCCCGCACTGCCAGATCAGAGCAGTTCTCCGAATTACGTCACCGGAAAAAGAGACTTACGGCGACTCCATTCCGCGTCCTGCTCGACAAAATCTGCTCGCTGTCTTGGGCAGAACAGACGCCCTTAAGGACGCTCGCTCGGTTATCAAGATGGTCTCTTCATGCCTGATGCTTTAGCCGTCCTCGTTGTCCGGGATGATGCCGCGCGTCATTTCCTGCTGCAACTTGCCCAACTCGTCGGTGGGCGTCTGGTTCTGTGGATCGCCTGCGGGAATGTCGATCACGTCCGGGTGAGCCTCCGGCACGGTACTCTGCACGATCTCGCCGCGCTGTTCGCCTGTGGCCTTGCCCTCTGGGGTCTTATCGTCGGAAGTCATGCTGGTCAGGGTAACGCTGCCTGTGGCCCCGCCGCGTGCAGATTCGGACAACGGGACTTTAGATGCCCGTTCATCTCGCCAGTTCCGCCGCCGCGATCCGTGCCACCTCCAGCGTCATGTCGGCCAGTCCGCCCTCGCCGTCTTCCAGATGCCACGCGGCAGAGAGGCCCGCGTAGGCCAGTGCCCAGCGCAGCAGGCGGGCGTAATCCAGCCCCGCCGTCTCGGAAATGATGCGCGCCTGCCGTGCCAGTCGCCCCGGCGCGGTGGCCGTGTCCAGATCAGGGTTGCACAGGATGTTGGCGTAATCGAAGCCGCGCTCTCCGATCAGGCCCTTGGGATCGATGAACCGCCAGTCCCCTTCGGCAGTGGACAGCAGGTTGCCGTGGTGGATATCGCCGTGCAGCACGCCCACGTCCTGTGGCGAGTCCAGCAGTTCGTGGGCCGTTTTCAGGGTGATGGATAGAATGCCGCCCGCGCTGGGAGCTATTTTCTCCAAGCCTTGAAACCAGCGCCGGAGTGTGGGCAGCTCGGGCCACGGCTGCTGCTGGGGCAACTTCGCCGCCGCCCGGCACAGCAGACGCGTCGCCTCGTCGTCCTGCCCACCCCTGACCATCTCCGCCAGCGAGGGCGTGGATTCCAGCCGTTCCATCAAGAGAGCTGGCCCGTCGTGTTCGTACACCTGCGCCGCGCCTCTGCCATTCCACCAGACCATCAACCCGTTGCCCCGGCGTTCCTCGTGGCTACGGGCCAGCTTGAGCATGGCCGCCTGTCCTGCGCGCCGCACGGGCAACAGGTCGCTGCTATGGGTGTGGAGACTCAGGCCGTCCACCGTCAGATGCCAGCGGCTCAGATACGGTCCAAAGGTCACCCGTCCAGTCTGCACCTTTCGGCGGACGCCTCAACCCGCGTGAGAAGCATTACACTCTGCCCGGTATGGACGCCATTTACGCAATCCTTCTCGGCATCGTCGAGGGCATCACCGAATTTTTGCCGATCAGCAGCACCGGACACCTGATCGTGGCGGGCGAACTGCTCAAGGGGCTACTGACCACGCCCTGGACCCCGGAAATGAAAAGTGCCTTCGAGGTCATCATTCAGGGCGGGGCGATCCTGTCGGTACTGGTGTACTACTGGAAGGACTTCCTGAAAATCCGCCACATCGCCACCGACAAGACGCAGCAGAACCTGTGGACCAGCGTGGTCGTGGCCTGCATTCCCGCCGTGATTCTGGGCGTGCTGTTCGGCTCGAAGATCAAGGCGCTCCTCTTCACGCCCAGCGTGGTGGCCTGGGCACTGATCGTGGGCGGCGTGCTGATCTGGGTGGTGGAAAGCCGCAAATCCACGCCCGTCATCCACAAGATCGAGGCGATCAGTCCGGTCAAGGCCCTGGGCATCGGCGCAATCCAGTGTCTGGCGCTGCTGTGGCCCGGCTTCTCGCGCAGTGCCAGCAGCATTCTGGGTGGCATGGTGCTGGGGCTGGACCGACCCACTGCCACGCAGTTCAGTTTTTACCTGGGCTTCATCACGCTGGGCGGTGCGTCGCTGCTGGACCTGATCAAGAGCCGCGACGTTCTGGGCCAGATCGGCGTCCTGAACATGGTGCTGGGCATTGGCGTCAGCTTCGTGGTGGCGTACATCTCGATTGGCTGGCTGCTGCGCTTCATCTCCAACCATGATTTCAAGGGCTTTGCCGTCTACCGCGTGGTGGTGGGCGTGCTGATTCTGGTACTGATCGCCACGGGCGTGATGAGCAACGGCAGTCTGGCGTAAGCCCTGAACGTCAGAAAAAGGCCAGCCGCGAGGGTGTTTGATCCTTCGCGGCTGGTCTTCTTCGCTGGATTGGAGGTGGAAACGGTTGGGCCGCTAAACCCCGTCTTCCGCCTCACCAGGTCCGCTTTCCGGCACATTCTCTGCGCCTTCCTCGATCACGGTCATGGAGCGCAGCGTCTGGCCCTGGTGCCATCCGTACGCGGGGTTTTTCAGGGCCAGAGTGGAGGCAATCGACTCGGCCATGCTGCGCTCCGGCTCATCGTCCAGACAGAACAGAAGGAATTTGCGCCCGCCGGGAGCGATGCGAATAAACAGGTCCGCGCCGATTTCCAGTTGCTGCGTGCGCCCGAATTTCTCGGCGCGGCCCTGCGCGTACTTCAGGGCCTGCCGAATGGGCACGGTGACGGTGGGATGGCTCATGCTGTAGACCCTATCTCGGAACGCAACCCGCCCAGCAGCATGTCGGCGAAACTGTCGGCCACATCTCCGGGCGTCAGCGGGCCGCCGGGGCGGTACCAGGTATAGGCCCAGTTGACCGCCGACAGCACCAGATACGCGGTCATGCGCGGGTCCAGGTCGGCGCGGAAGGTGCCTTCTGAGATGCCGCGCGTGATCAGTTCGCGGTAAAAGGCGTCGATGCTGTCTCGCCAGCCGGTGACGCGGGCGTAGGCTTCCGGCGACAGGTGTTTCCACTCGTGAAAGAACACGGTGGCGCTGTCCATGTTGTCGGCCACCACCCGGATATGGCGGTGCATGGCCTCGCGCAGCTTCTCGTCGGCAGGGAGTTGGACGTCGCGCAGGGTAAACAGCGCCTCGTCGAACTGGCGCGAGGCCACATTCACGATCTCGATCAGCAACTCTTCCTTGCCGGAAATATGCGCGTACAAGCTGCCGCCCTGCATCCCCAGATCCCCGGCCAGATCGCGCATGCTGGTGGCGTGATAGCCGCGCTCCGAGAACAGGCGGCTGGCCGAATCGAGAATCTGTGCGCGGCGGGGTTTGGTGGTTTCAGTCATGGGCAGCAGAGGCGCGCGGAGGACACGCCGATTGACCCGCAGCCTAGCACGCAGCCTAACGGGCGTTTGGCACTTGTGGACGGGGCCACTCCGTCAGGACAGGCTGGATGGTAGAACACGGAACATGACCTCCAACCCTTCTGTCACAGGTGCGCCTGTGGGTGTGCGGCCCGCTGTCCGGGCGGTTCCGGCCTACCCGTTCACTCCCATTCAGGTGCCGATCAAGCTCGATCAGAACGAGAACCCGTATGACTTTCCGGCAGAGCTGAAGGCGAAAGCCGCAGAGCGCATGCTGGCCCAGCCCTGGAACCGTTACCCGGACCTGCACGCCGATACGCTGGCCGCCCGGATTGCCAAGTACGAGGACTGGGACGCGGACGGTGTGGTGGTCACCCCCGGCAGCAACGTGCTGATCAAACTGCTGACCGAGCTGGCGGGCATCGAGCAGACCGTGCTGACCGTCGATCCCACGTTCAGCGTCTACACCCTGGAGGCCAAGATGCTGGGCGCGCGGCTGGTGCAGGTGCCGCTGAACGAGGACTTCTCGATGCCGGTGGACCGCCTCAAGATCGAACTCCAGCGCCAGCGCCCCGGCGTGCTGTACATCACCCAGCCGCACGCGCCGACGGGGCATGTGGACGATCTGGCCGCCGTGCGCGAGCTGCTGGAGGCTGCCGGGGAATGGGTGGTGGTGCTGGACGAGGCGTACTACCAGTACAGCGGCACCGACTGCCGTGATCTGGTGCGCCAGTATCCCAACGCCCTGAGCCTGCGGACCTTCTCCAAGGCGTGGGGGCTGGCCGGGCTGCGTGCCGGATATGCGCTGGCAGGGGCCGATCTGGCGACCCAGCTTCAGAAACTGGTTCCGGCCTTCAACGTCAGCATCCTGATTCAATCGGCGCTGGAAGTGGCGCTGGAGAACCCCGGCTACGTGCAGGAGCGCGTCGCGGAAGCGGTGGCCGAGCGGGGGCGGGTGCTGGCGGCGCTGGAGGACCACCCCACCTGTCAGGCCATGCCCAGCCGCGCCAACTTCTTCCTGCTGCGGACGCCGGACGCCGAAGTCGCCTACCGTCACCTGATCGATCACGGCATCGTGACCCGCCGCCAGGACCGCCTGACCGGGCTGGAAGGCTGCCTGCGCGTCGGCATCGGCACCCCTGCCGAGAATGACGCGCTGATCGAGGCCGTGCGGGCGCTGAAGTAAGGGGTGGACCGTTTCGCCGCGCCGCCCGACTATCCGCCGCGTTCGCCGTCCATCAGAGACTGCACCGGCTGCGGCGCGTGCTGCGCGGCCCCCGACATCCACGCCCTTGACAAGCCGCTGGGCGTGGCCTGCGCGCATCTGGACACCGATTGCCGCTGCCAGATTTACGTCTCTCGCCCGTCTGTCTGCCGGAACTACCAGCCGGACTGGGTCTGCGGGGAAGTGGCTTTCCTGCCTACGCTGGAGGCGCGGGTGGGGCGGTTCCTGGAAATTTACGGGCTGGACGCCGGAGGTTGATGGTTGAAAGTTGATGGAGAAAGTTCAGGGCAATTTGCCTGGGGTCTGGTCTGCCTGATGGTCCACGCCGTAAGCAGCTCCACGAGTCATCTGCAAGGTTCGAGGGGTGAAGAACCGTGTACCGCGCCCCTTTTTTCCTGCAACCCACGGCCTACAACCTACAGTGCTGCCCACCCCACCAACGCGCAGCCCAGCACCACGGCCCACGCGGGCAGGCGTCCGGCGCTCAGGGCGGCGTAGGCCAGCAGCGCCAGCGCCAGATCACGCGGTCCCCCGATGCCGCTGGTAAAGACCGGGTTGTACAGCGCGGCCAGCAGCAGGCCCACCACGCCCGCATTCAATCCAGCCAGTGCATTGCGTGCAGCAGGGCGGGCCGATAGTGCGGACCAGAACGGCAAGGCCCCGGCCATCAGCAGCGCGCCCGGCAGAAAGATGCCCAGCGTGGAAATCAGCGCCCCCAGCAGGGGAGAGGCCACCGTCTGCGCCGCGCCAAGAAAGGTGGCGAAGGTAAACAGCGGCCCTGGTACTGCGTTGGCCGCCCCGTAGCCCGCCACAAACGTTTCATGGCTGACGAAGGCCGGAACAAAGCCGGTTTCCAGCAGCGGCAGCACCACATGCCCGCCCCCGAAGACCAGCGCCCCGGCCCGGAAGGTGGCGTCCAGCAGCGTCCACCCCGGTCCCAGTGGCGCGAGCAGCGGCAGGAGCAGCAATCCCGCCCCACAGGTCAGCAGCAGGGCCGCGCCCATCCGGCGGGACACGGGAACGGCGGGCAGGCCGCGCTCTGCCGCCGCCTTCACCCGCAAAAAGCGCCAGCCGATCAGGGCGCAGACCAGCAGGGCCGCCACCTGCGCCCCGGCCCCTGGCAGCAGCAACAGCGCCGCCGCCACACCCAGCGCCAGGATGGCCCGCAACCGGTCCGTAACCAGACTGCCCCACAATCCCGCCACCGCCTGCGCCACCACCGCCACTGCCGCCACCTTCAGGCCCGCCAGTGCGCCCGCAGTTTCATCGCCGCCCCAGCGGGACAGGCCCAGTGCGAAGGCGAACATCAGCGCTGCGCTGGGCAGGGTAAAGCCCACCCACGCGGCCAGCATTCCGGGCCAGCCCGCCCGCAACAGCCCCGCCGCCATGCCCACCTGCGAACTGGCTGGCCCCGGCAAGAACTGCGCCAGCGCCACCAGATCGGCGTATCCGGCCTCCGTGAACCACTTGCGGCGCACGACCAGTTCCGCGCGGTAATAGCCCAGATGCGCCACCGGCCCGCCAAAACTGGTCAGGCCCAGGCGCAGAAAAACGAGAAAGACTTCGAGGGCAGGCATGGGATACAGGGTAGAACAGGTGTGCATCACGCGGTGTCAGAGACAGCAAAAAGCCCCAGCCGAAGCCAGGGCCTGCGTTTCTCATCTGCCCGTTCAGTCGTCGGCTGCCTGCCCGCTGCTCTTGGACCCGGCCTTCGGCACCGCTGGATTCTCCACGAACTCCGTGGGATCAATCATGTCGAAGCCGATTTCCTTCTCGTAGTCCTGAATCTTGATGTGCAGGCGCTTGACATCGCCCTCCACCATGCCGTAGTCGAAGGTGTCGAAGATGGCGGTGCCCTTGTGGTTGTGGCCGTCGAAATCCGGCACCTCGCGGGTCTTCTTGATGCCGTCCTCCAGCGCTTTGCGACTCTCGATGCCCAGGTTGCGGAAGGCCACCTGCATCACGTCGCGGTTGAAGTCGCGCGGGCCGTAGATGCCGGCGCGGTACACCGTCTCCGAGAATTCCTTCCAGTCGGGCACCAGGGCGGAGGCGGGCATGGAGAACTGCCCGATCACGTTCTTGATGGCTTCCAGCGTGCGCTGCGGGTAGTAGTACAGGTACATCCGCACGCCTTCCAGGAAGAAGTTGTAGTGCGCGGCCTCGTCTACCGCAATCGTCTGGGCGACTTTGGCCAGCACCGGGTCCGAGAAGTTCGCCAGATGCGGCTTGTCGCTCTTCCCCTGCGCGATTTTCATCATGTTCAGGTAATTCAGTTGGGTGGCGCGTTCCTGAAACACGGTGTAGACCAGATTGTGAATGGCGTCGGGGAAGGGCAGTTCCCAGGTCTGGGACTTCAGGCGCTCCTTGTATTCGGCGATCCACTGCGGGGTGCGCTTGCCGCTGAACAGCACGGCGTTTTCCCAGGCGTCGGCGTGCTTTTCTTCCTCACTGCCCCAGCGCAGTTGAAAGTGGCTGCGTCCGTGGCTGCGGCGCACCAGATTCAGCAGGCTGCTGGTGAAGTCCGGCGCGTACTGCTCCACGGCAAAAAAGCCCTGGGTCACGGTCACGATCTCGGGCGGCAGGTCCTTGCTCAGCGCCTTCCAGTCGAAGCTGCGGTCCGGGTTCCAGTTGCGCGTTTCCTGGCTGCGGGCGGTGTACCAGCGGTACAGGCCCAGAAAACCGCGCTCGATCAGGCGGTCCTTCTCGCGGCTGCTGAGCAGGCCCGCCGGGGTGCTGGGGCGCTCGTTGAGCATGTTGGGGGGCAGAATCTCGGCCATTGGGGGTTCCTCCTTATCGTCACCCGCAAAACGTGGGGGTGAGGTGGGTCTGTCGGGGCCGTTCCCATTCGCCTGGCTGCCCGGTCAGGATGGTGCGTCTGGGTGAAGGCAGAGCTGGGGACGGTATGAAGAGAGCCTACCCCCGAACGCCTGACGGACCTCTGAACTGGGACGCGGTGCAATGGCGAAGTGGTGGGATGGATGACCGCCTCTCTCCCGCTGGCCCAGCCGCTAAACTGCTGTCCATGAGCCTTGTCGGACAGCCTGCCCCCGATTTCACCCTGCCCGCCAACACCGGCGAAACGGTGACCCTCAGCAGTTATAAGGGCAACCAGAACGTCGTGCTGGTCTTTTACCCGCTGGATTTCAGCCCGGTGTGCAGCATGCAGCTTCCCGAATACTCCGGGCGGCAGGACGACTTCGCCGAGGCCGGGGCGGCGGTGCTGGGTGTCAACCGCGACAGTATCCATGCCCACCGCGCCTGGGCCGCCGAATACGGCATCGAGGTTCCGCTGCTCTCGGATATGAACCTGAACGTGGCCCGGCAATACGGCGTCGCCATCGACGAGCGCGGCATCAGCGGACGTGCCGTGTTTCTGATCGACAAGGGCGGTGTGGTGCGTTTTCAGCACATCGAGGCCCAGGCGGGCGAATACACCGTGCGCCCGGAAGCGGTGCTGGCCAAGCTGAAGGAACTGTAGATCAGGACGGAGTTTTCCCGTCCATCCTGCTTTTGACGGCTTCGCTTTCTGCTTGCCGCAACTCCTGCCGCCAACCTGTGAGCAATGGAAATGGACGCCGATTCACATGGCGTCCATTTCCATCATGGTTGCGGTGGCGATTTTCCTAGCCCTCCCGCTTCTGTGGCGTTTCTACCCCGGTTGGTTGGCCGCCACGTAGAAGATCAGGCCGATCAGCAGCAGATCGAAGGCCCAACTGGCAGGCCGCCTTAGCCGCTCGTCGCGTCGAGAGCGCAGAAATTGCACCCCCAGCCGCACCAGTAGAAGCCCAGCAATCAGGTAGGGGCTGGGCGGTGGCCCACCAGTCACCAGCGGAATGACCAGCAGCACCGCCAGCACGCCCAGCAGGGCAAAGCTGACGATGGTCAGGGCATCAGGGGTGGGCCGGGGCTTGGTCATTCCTCAATCTGGGTGCCCGGAGTCGGGGTTTCTGTGCCTTCAATTTCTGCTTCTCCCTTTTTAGCCCTGGATTTGCGGGGCTTTGGGGCTGGCTTGCTCTCGACAGGCGTACCGTCCGCGTTCAGTTCAACGGCTTTTGGCTTGCGCGTCGGCTTGGGCTTGGCGGGTTCGCTGCCGTCTGCGGCGGGTTCCGCCTCTGGCTTGGGCTTTTTGGCGCGGCTGGCTCTGGGCTTAGGAGTTTTGGGCGCTTCCTCTCCCGCCAGTTCGGCGGCCTTGCGGCTGGCCCGCGCGGTCAGGGTGCGGGTAGATTCTAGTTCCACCGGATCTGCCTGATGCTCTGATACGGGTGGAGTTTCGCTGTCCTCATTAGATAGCCGCCCATCTGCGGATAGCTCGGGAGTGGTGGCATCCTGCGCTCCCGCCTGCTGCGCTCCAGCGCCCGCTTCCGGCGAGGAGGGGCCGCCGCCCACCCATTCGCGCTCGGTTCTCCCGGCGGCAGCCTCCGACGGTGTGAGATCGCGGGCCTCTTCCGGCTGGAGCAGGCGGGCTTCGGCGGCGTCGGTCTGCACGTTTCTGGCCTGCACATTCCTGGCCTGCGCCTCGGTGGATGGACCGCCCACCCACTCGCGTTCCGTCCTCTGGGCAGCGCTGGCTTCCCTGTGCTGGGTATTCGAGGTCTCCAGCGCGTCCCCGACTCCGGCCAGTTCTGCGGGCGACAGCCACGACTCCGGCTCCAGCACCAGCACGCTGTTGGGGGGCAGATTCAGGCGCAGGTGGTGGGTCTGGCCGTTCCAGCCCTCGGCCTTGGCCGTCAGATCGGGCTGCTGGGTGCCGAAGCCGCCGAATTCGCCGTCGTCGGTGGAGAGCAGCAGGCGGTAGTCGCCGCCCTGCGGCACGCCGATGGGATACAGATCGCGGTACACGGGGGTCAGGTTGGCGACGATCAGGCTCCAGGCGTCCCCCCCCGGATCGCGGCGCAGGTAGGCGTAGACGCTGTGTTCGGCGTCGTCGGCACTGGTCCACAGCATGCCTTCCTCACGGGTGTCGGCCACATGCCAGTCGGGGCGATGCACGTACAGGTCGTTCAAGCGGCGCACCAGATCCATGATGCCCCGGTGGTCCGGCTGATCGGCCATGTACCACGGCAGTTCGGTGTCATGGTTCCACTCGGTGGACTGCCCGAATTCCTGGCCCATGAACAGCAGTTTCTTGCCGGGAGTGGACCACATCATGGCCAGGAAGGCGCGGTAATGGGCGCGCTGGGCGTACCACTCGCCGGGCATCTTCATGACCATGCTCTTTTTCAGGTGGACCACTTCGTCGTGGCTGATCGCCAGCACGTAATTCTCGCTGGTGCGGTAGGCGTTGAAGAAGGTCAGGGCGTGGTGGTGGTGCGCCCGCCACAGCGGGTCTTCCTTGAAGTACCCCAGGTTGTCGTTCATCCAGCCCATCGCCCACTTGTAATCGAAGCCCAGGCCGAAGGGCGCGGGGGTGGTGACGCCGGGAAACGAGGTGCTTTCCTCGGCGATCATCATCACGCCGGGGGCCATGTGGTGCGCGACCTCGTTCAGCCGTTTCAGGAAGGCAATCGCCTCCAGATTCTCGCGCCCGCCGTGAATGTTGGGAATCCATTCGGTGCGCGAGAAATCCAGATACAGCATGGAGGCCACCGCGTCCACCCGCAGGCCGTCGATATGGAAGTCCTGGAGCCACTTGACGGCGCTGCCGATCAGGAACATCAGCACCTCGTTGCGCCCGTAATCGAAGATCAGGGTGTTCCAGTCCAGGTGAAAGCCCTTGCGCGGATCGGCGTACTCGAACAGCGGGCCGCCGTCGAAGCTGGCCAGCCCTGCCGGATCGGTGGGGAAGTGGCCTGGCACCCAGTCCAGAATGACGCCCAGACCGAGGCCATGCAGGTGGTCCACCAGATACTTGAAGTCCTCGGGGTTGCCCATGCGGCTGGTCGGCGCGTAATAGCCCGTGACCTGATAGCCCCACGAACCGTCGAAAGGATGCTCCATCACGCCCAGCAACTCCACATGCGTATAGCCCATGTAGGTCACGTAGTCGCCCAGGCGGTGAGCCAGCTCGCGGTAATTCAGGAACCAGCCGTCGTCGCGCTTGCCCCAACTGGGGGCGTGGCATTCGTAAATGCTGACGGGCCGGTCAAAACCCGCCGAACGCTGACCCATCCACTCGCCGTCATTCCACTCGTAGGCCCCGTCCCAGATGATGCTGCCAGTGGCTGGGCGCGTCTCGAAGTAGGTGCCGTAGGGGTCCATCTTGTCCTGGGTCTGCCCGTTCTGCCCGGTGATACGGAACTTGTAGCGCTGGCCGTGGCGGGCGGCAGGCACGAAGACGCCCCAGCAGCCGAAGTCCAGCCGGTTCAGGGCATTGTCGAAACCGTTCCAGCCGTTGAAATCGCCCACCACGCTGACATGGGTGGCATTGGGTGCCCACACCGCAAAGCGCACACCCTCCACGCCGTCCTGCACCGTGGGGTGCGCGCCCAGCATCTGATCGGGCCGCACCAGATCAGCCGTCGCCAGTTTTTGAAGATGTTCGTGATCGAGAGGAAGCGGGGAAGTCATGGCCGGAGTCTAGCGGGGTCCGGTGGCCGGGGCCGGGGCCGGTACAGATCACGGCGGCAACAGTGTCTGCAAAATCCACGCCCTGCGCGGCAAATTCAGTCCTCTAGCTCAAACCTTCACGATCCAGCCGTCCGGGGCGGTCACGTCGCCGTACTGGATGCCCACCAGCTCGTCGTACAGGCGGCGCGTCACGGGTCCGGCCTCGGTCTCGCTGTGGAAGACGTGGAAGGTGTCGCCATTCTGGATGCCGCCGATAGGGGTGATGACGGCTGCTGTGCCGCACGCGCCTGCCTCGGTGTACCCATCCAGCGCGTCGATGAACACGTCGCCTTCCTCCACCAGCATGTTCAATCGGTGTTCGGCCAGCCACAGCAGGCTGTACTTGGTGATGCTCTCCAGAATGCTGGGCGATTTGGGCGTCACGAAGCGCCCGTCGCGCGTGACCGCGAAGAAGTTGGCCGCGCCCACCTCCTCGATCTTGGTGTGGGTTTCGGGGTCCAGATACAGGGCGTCGGCGAAGTGATGGCCGTCGATCACGGTGTCCTTGGCCTGCTGGCCGGGCATCAGGCTGGCGGCGTAATTGCCGCCCACCTTGGCTGCCCCGGTGCCGTGCGGCGCGGCGCGGTCATAACCCGACACCAGAAAGTTCTGTGGGGTCAGCCCGCCCTTGAAATACGGTCCCACCGGCACGCAGAACACGCCGAAGATAAATTCCGGGGCCGTCCGCACGCCGATGTTGTCGCCCACGCCGATCACGAAGGGGCGCAGGTATAGCGAGCCGCCCGTGCCGTAGGGCGGGATAAAGCGCTCGTTAGCCCTGACCACCTGCGTGACCGCGTCGATGAACTGCTCGTCACTGATCTCGGGCATCAGCACGCGGCGGCAACTGCGGCGCATGCGGGCGGCGTTCTGGTCCGGGCGGAAGACGTTGACGGTGCCGTCTTTGCAGCGGTACGCCTTGAGGCCCTCGAAGCACTGCTGCCCGTAATGGATGGCCGTGCTGCCCTCCGCGATGTGCAGCACGTTGTCCTCGGTCAATGTCCCAGCGTCCCACGCGCCGTCTTTCCAGTGCGACAGGTAACGCAGATCGGTGCGGATATAGCTGAAGCCGAGGGTGGCCCAGTCGATATCCGGGGCGATGTCGGGGGCGGCTTTCGGGGCAGTTTGCGTCATGCCCCGATTATCGCGCACCCGTGAGAGGAAGGTGCGCCCCTAACGGCTGTCCGTGCCCACCCGCCATTCCAGAGCAAGCTGCTGCCCTGGCCGGAGCCTGACCTGCTTTTCCAGTTCCTGCACCATGCAGACGCCGTTTCGCGCGTCGCACAGGAACAGGCGCGCTTTCAGGTGGACCGTGCCGCCAAACTTTTCGTCGAAGGCCAGTGTGATCGGCTTCAGGCTCAGGTACACATTGTCCGGGTCTGTGGGATCGGGCACGCCGTCCAGAGTCATAATTTTGTTGTCTTTTGCGGCCATCACCGTCACCGTGGAGTCGCCGCGCCGGTTGAAATGCACTTCGGGCGGGGTCACGAACTCCACCGTGAGTTGGGTCGCTGGCGTGGGAGTCGCCGCCAGGGCCAGCGCAGCCAGCAGCATCACTTCTCGGCCAGCAGACTCTTGAGGTTGGCTTCCAGGCCCGGAATCGCCTGCGGAAAGCGGCTGCTGATCTCGCCCCGGTGGACACTGCGGACCTTGCCCGCGCGGTCGATCAGGTAGAAGGTGGGCCACGCCTGGTTCTGCCACGCCCGCCAGTTCTTGGAGTCGTTGTCCTGCAAGATCGGCCACGTCACGCCGTCGTCTTTCAGGGACGCGATCACGTTCGCGGTGGGCTTGTCCGACTCGAATTCAGGGGTGTGGATGCCGACGATTTCCAGCCCCTGATCCCTGTATTTGCTGTACCAGGATTTGAGGGTGGGCAGGCTGTTGTGGCAGTTGATGCACGAGTACACCCAGAAATTGACGATCACCACTTTTCCGCGCAGGTCGGCCAGGCTGGGGCCAGCGGCCTGTGAGGCGGTGTTCAGCCAGGGGCCGCCTGTGAGCGCCGGGGGAGCGGTGCCGGACGTGACCGCGCAGGCGGAGGTCAGCAGGGTCAGGGCAGTGGAGAGCAGCAGTGTGCGTTTCATAGTGGACACCTCACGGGGAAGACCTCCGCACCGCCTCGCCTGGGCTGGAGGGGCGGGCCTTTGGTTTCACTACGCGTCTGGAGGGAGGCCGGGTTCAATTCGTCCGCCTCAACGCAGCAAAAAGCCGCGCCGCCTTCCAGTCTGGAAGGCGGCGCGGTTCAGTGGTATGGGTTCAGGCCGGGTTGATTTTCCCAGCCCCGGTCTTCTTCGTCGGCTTGCGCTTGATGAACCGCATCGCAAACAGCACGGCGATGACACCCACGTAGATCAATGGCGGCACATGGTCCTTCTTGACGCCCCAGTAGTAGTGCAGCGCCCCGAAGGCGACGGCCAGATACACCAGTTGATGCAGCCGGGTCCACTTCTGAAAGCCCAGCTTCTTGACCGAGTTCTTGCCGCTCGTGAGGGCCAGCGGCACCAGCAGCAGCAGCGCCGTGAACCCCACCGTCACGAAGGGCCGTTTCAGCACGTCGTCGAACATCACGCCCAGGCTGAAGCCGTGATCGAACAGGTAGATCAGGAAGTGCAGCACGGCGTACCCGAAGGCCAGCAGCCCCAGCGACTTGCGGATGCGCGCGGGCCACTTCCAGCCGGTCAGCAGCCGCAGCGGTGTGCAGGCCAGCGAGGCCACCAGCAGCGTCAGCGTCAGCAGCCCGGTCTGAAGGGTGGCCCGCTGAATGGGGTTTGCGCCCAGCGCTCCGGTGTAGGCGTCCCACAGCATGACCGCCACGGGCAGCAGACCGCCCACCGCGACGGCGGGGACCAGCCAGCCCAGCGACGCGGCCTTGCGTTTGGGCTGATACGAACCCCTGGCCGGGGCTTTTGCCGCTGGCGCAGCCGGGCGCGCGTCTCCGGTACTCATGCTTAGAAGTTCTTCCTGAGATCCATGCCCTTGTACAGCCCGGCCACCTCGTCGGCGTAGCCGTTGAAGGGCAGGGTCTTGCGGCGGCCCAGTTCACCGATGCGGCGTTCGGTGGCCTGGCTCCAGCGCGGGTGCGGCACGGCGGGGTTGACGTTGGCGTAAAAGCCGTACTCGCTGGGGGCGGCCAGTGCCCAGGTGGTCTTGGGCATTTTCTCGGTCAGCGTGATCTTCACGATGCTCTTGATGCCCTTGAAGCCGTACTTCCACGGCACCACCAGACGCAGCGGCGCACCGTTCTGGCCGGGCAGCACCTTGCCGTGCAGGCCCACCGCCATGAAGGCCAGCGGATGCAGCGCCTCGTCCAGCCTGAGGCCCTCCACATACGGCCAGTCCAGCACGTTGCTCTTCTGGCCCGGGAACATCTTGGGGTCCAGCAGCGCGGTGAACTGCACGTACTTGGCCTTGCTCGTCGGTTCGATGCGGCGGATCAGCCCGGCCAGCGGAAAGCCCAGCCACGGCATGACCATACTCCAGCCCTCCACGCAGCGCATGCGGTAGATGCGGTCTTCCAGGGGAAACCACGATTGCAGGGTGTCGATGTCCACCGTCTGCGGCTTCTTGACCTCGCCGTCAATCTTGACCGTCCAGGGGCGCGGCTTGAGGCTGGCCGCGTTGCGCGCCGGGTCGGCCTTGTCGGTGCCCAGTTCGTAGAAGTTGTTGTAGGTGGTGGCCTGCTGGTAGGAGGTCACGGCTTCCTTGGTGTCGTAGGGTCCCAGCGGACGGCTGGCCTGGGCGAAGTCGGTGCCCTGCGCCTCGGCGCTGCCCACGCCGGGGCGACGGGTCAGGACTTCCAGCCCACCGCCCAGCGCTGCTACGGTGCCCGTAAACAGCGCGGCGCTCCGCAGGAACTCGCGGCGGGGATTGATTGGGCTGCCGGGAACCAGGATGCGGCGCTCTTCGGGATTGATCTCGCTGGGGTTGATCTGGTTGTCGTCGGGTGTGTTGCTCATGGGTGGGCCTCCTCGGTTGAATACGGCTGTGTCGGACCTGCTCTGTACAGCTATACGCAGTCTGCGCGACATCGGTTCAATGAACCGTCACAGATTTTGCGAAGTGGGGAAGAGGTCCAACGAAACCTTAAGGCGGCGTGAATGCTCCGCCCTCCCGGCCCCGCTGATTTCAGACCCTGCGTTCCTGGTGGATGCCGATTTCTGGAACGCGCCCCAGGACGTGTCTCCGCTGTCAGACAGGCCCTTCACACTGCGGGCTAATTCCAGGCACAATGAGAGGACATTCCCATCATCTTCACTGGAGGTTCACCCATGAAAGGTTCCCCCCCGAAACACGCCCTGAAAAAAGCGCTTCTCGCTGCCCTGCCCCTGTCCGTCGCCCTGTTCAGCGTCGCCGGCAGTCCCTCCGCCCAGGCCCAGACCGGCGACAAGCTCAAAGCCTGCTTCATCTACATCGGCCCGGTGGGCGACATCGGCTGGAGCTACGCGCACGACGAGGCCCGCAAGCTGACCGAGAAGGCGCTGCCGTGGCTGGAAACCAAGTACGTGGAAAACGTCCCCGAAGGTCAGGCCACCCCGGTGATCGACCGGCTGGTCAAGGACAACTGCCAGGTGATCTTCACCACCTCCTTCGGCTACATGGACCAGACGCTGGAGGCGGCCAAGAAGTACCCCAAGGTGATGTTCATGCACGCCAGCGGCTTCAAGCGTGCGCCGAACATGGGCACCTACATGGCCGACTTCTATCAGCTCTACTACCTGAACGGCATGATGGCCGCCGCCGTCAGCAAAACAGACAAGCTGGGCTACGTGGCCGCCTTCCCGGTCCCGGAACTCAAGCGGCACATCAGCGCCTTTGCGCTGGGCGCACGTGCGGTCAATCCCAAGGCCACCGTGGCCGTCAAGTGGATCAACTCGTGGTTCGATCCCAACAAGGCCCGCGAGGCCGCCGAGGCCCTGATCAGCGAGGGCGCGGGCGCACTGGCCTTCACCGAGGACAGCGCCACCGTGGTGCAGACGGCCGGCGCGCGCAAGATTCCGTCCTTCGCGCACTACTCGCCGATGTACAAGTTCGCCCCCGATTACGCCGTCAGCGGGCAACTGGTCCACTGGGACAAGATCTACATCGACTTCCTGACCAAGGTGCATAACGGCACCTACAAGATCGGCAATCTGGACAAGGTGGACTACTGGAACCTGCTGCGTGGCGGCAGCGTGGAGCTGGGCGCGGAACCCGGCATGGCGGTCAACCCCAAGTGGGTGCCGCAGATGAAGGCCAAAATGATGACCGTGGGCGGCAAGCAGGTCAGCGTCTATGACCGCGTGATGGCCCTGAAAGCCGAGATGGAAAAGGGCGGCAAGTTCGATCCCTTCACCGGCCCGATCAAGGACCGCAACGGCATTCTGCGGATCGGAGCAGGCAAGGTCATCACCGTGGCCGAGCTGAACAACATGGCCTGGGTGGCCCCCGGCGTGACCGGACAGGTGGCCGACGAGCCGAAGAAGTAAGCGCAGGCGAGAACATCAGGTCACAGAGAGGGCAGTGCGGGTGTGCGCTGCCCTCTCGTCGGCTGTTATCCCCGAACCTCCGCCGCCAGATTTAAGGCCGCTTTCTTCAGCGTCACGGCCCCCTGACCTGCCGCCAGCACCTCGCCCGTGTTGCCGTCCACCACCCTTGCCACTGCGCGACTTGCGCCGCTGCCGTCCGGTTCCACCACCAGTTCCAACCGCTGCCCCGGCCCCAGGTTCTGCGCCGCGTAATTCAGGATCCAGTCGCCCCAGTTGACGTTCTCGGCCTGCGGGGCGTTTGCTTTGGCCTCCTGCTTTTCGCGGTACGCCTGGGTCTTCTGGTCCACATGCGTGCGGATGACCTCGTAGCGTTCGGGGCCGCTGAGGGTGCCCATTGCCACCTCGCGCCCGTTTTCGGGGTGGTAGACGGTGGCGTCGGCGTCCAGTCTTTTAACCACGCTCGCCATGATGCGAACCTCGGCGGCGGGCAGGTCCCAGGGCGGAGAATCGTCGCCCTCAGCCTGGGGGGGCATGACGCCTTCCACCAGTCGGGCCACCACGCGCTGGTCTTCCGGCTCCAGTTCGGTGACCAGTTTCGCGGCGGCCTTGAAGGTGCGGGCCTGCGCCTCGTTCCTGGGCTGGATGCCCAGCGGGTCCAGCACTTTCGCCACGTCCGCCGCCTCCATCAGCCGTCCGGCCTGCGGCGGCGTGAAGCCCCAGCGGTCTTGCAAATAGGATTCAAAGGAGTCGTATCCCGCGCGGAAGAATTCGTTGTCGCGGATTTCACTCAGCGCCTGTCCGGTGCGGCGGAAGTCGCGCAGGCCGTCGCGGACGGTGGTTTCCAGGGCGGTCATTCTGGCTTTCTGATGGGGTTCGAGTTGCTCTGGCATGGGAAAACCTCTTCTAAGTGGAATAGTGTGTTGTTCCTGGCGTAGTGACAGAAGATGAACGCCGTGACTATGCGGGTGACGCCCGATTTCTGCCCGTCGCGGCTTATGATAGAGGGGACGCCCGCAAGGGCAAGGAGGCTATCAATCATGGCGACTGAAAAGGCGATGAACCTGTTTAACGCACGCGACACCCTGACCACCCAGAGCGGTCAGAAACTTTATTTCTACAACCTCAACAAGTTCGAGGAGCAGGGCCACGACATCTCCAAGATGCCCGTGTCGATCAAGGTGCTGCTGGAAAGCGTGCTGCGCGAGGCCAATGAGTACGACGTGCGCCGCGAGGACGTGCTGACCGTGGCGGGCTGGAGTCCCAAGAATGAAGAGGTGGAGATTCCCTTCAAGCCCGCCCGCGTGATCTTGCAGGACTTCACGGGCGTGCCCGCCGTCGTCGATCTGGCGGCCATGCGCTCGGCGATGGTGGCGATGGGCGGCGATCCCAACAAGATCAACCCCCTCATTCCCGTCGATCTGGTGATTGACCACTCGGTTCAGGTAGACGAATTCGGCACCGACTTTGCGCTGGCGAACAACATGGCGATTGAATTCGAGCGCAACCGTGAGCGCTACGAGTTCCTGCGCTGGGGCCAGCAGGCCTTCGACAACTTCGGCGTGGTGCCCCCGGCCAGCGGCATCGTCCATCAGGTCAACCTGGAATATCTGGCGAAAGGCGTCCAGAGCCGCCCGGAAGACGACGGCGTTGTCGTTTACCCGGATTCGCTCGTCGGCACCGATTCCCACACCACCATGATCAACGGTCTGGGCATCGTGGGCTGGGGCGTTGGCGGGATCGAGGCCGAGGCGGTCATGCTGGGGCAGCCCATCTACATGCTGATGCCCGAAGTGGTGGGTTTCAAGATCACGGGCAAGATGCCAGAAGGCGCAACCGCCACCGATCTGGCGCTGCGCGTGACCGAGATGCTGCGCGAGAAGGGCGTGGTGGGCAAGTTCGTGGAGTTCTACGGCGCGGGCCTGAGCAACATGACGCTGCCTGACCGGGCCACCATTGCCAACATGGCCCCCGAATACGGCGCGACGATGGGCTTTTTCCCGGTGGACGACGAGGCGCTGCGTTACCTGCGCCGCACCGGACGCTTGGAAGACGAGATCGAGCTGGTGGAGTCGTACTACAAGGCCCAGAACATGTTCCGCACCGACGAGACGCCCGATCCGGTGTTCACGGACACCATCCAACTCGATCTGGGCAGCATCGTCCCCAGTCTGGCTGGCCCCAAGCGCCCGCAGGACCGCGTGAACCTGAACGACATGCACACCGTCTTTGCCGAGGCGCTGACCGCCCCGGTCAAGGGACGCGGCTTTGAATTGAGCGCCGACAAGCTGGACGCGCAGGGCCAGATCACCGGCACCGACATGAAGATCGGGCACGGCGCGGTGACGCTGGCCTCCATCACCTCATGCACCAACACCAGCAATCCCAGCGTGCTGATCGCCGCCGGGCTGGTGGCGAAGAAGGCCGTGGAACTGGGGCTGACGAGCAAGCCCTGGGTCAAGACCTCGCTGGCCCCCGGCAGCCGCGTGGTCACGGATTACCTGGAAAATGCGGGCCTGCAAACGTACCTGGATCAGATCGGCTTCAATACCGTCGGGTACGGCTGCATGACCTGCATCGGCAACAGCGGGCCGCTGCCCGAACCCGTGGTTGACGCGATCAACGGCGGCGATCTGGTGGCGGCCAGCGTGCTGAGCGGCAACCGCAACTTCGAGGGCCGCATCAACCCGCACATCAAGGCCAACTATCTGGCCTCGCCGCCCCTGGTGGTGGTGTATGCACTGGCGGGCACGGTGGTCAACGACATCGTGAATGACCCCATCGGCACCGGCAAGGACGGCCAGCCCGTCTACCTGCGCGACGTGTGGCCCAGCAACGCCGAGATTCAGACCATCATGGATCAGGCCATCAACGCCGAGATGTTCAAGAAGGTCTACGACGGCATCGAGAAGAGCAACGCCGACTGGAACGCCATCCCGGTGTCCGAGGGCGCGCTGTACGACTGGAACGCCGACAGCACCTACATCCAGAACCCGCCCTTCTTCGAGAATCTGGCGAATGGCCCCAGCGAGATCGTGAGCATCGAGGGCGCGCGGGTGCTGGTCAAGGTGGGCGACAGCGTGACCACCGATCACATCTCGCCCGCAGGCAGCTTCAACGCCAATACGCCCGCCGGGAAGTTCCTGACGGACCGGGGCATCAAGCCGGTAGACTTCAACAGCTACGGCAGCCGCCGGGGCAATGACCAGATCATGACGCGCGGCACCTTCGCCAACATTCGCCTGAAGAACCAGTTGGCCCCCGGCACCGAGGGCGGCTTTACCACCGACTACACCACGGGCGACGTGACCAGCATCTACGACGCCGCGCAGAACTACAAGGCCAGCAACATTCCGCTGTTCGTGCTGGCGGGCAAGGACTACGGCATGGGCAGCAGCCGCGACTGGGCCGCCAAGGGCACCATGCTTCTGGGCGTGCGGGCCGTGCTGGCCGAGAGTTTCGAGCGCATCCACCGCAGCAATCTGGTGGGCATGGGCGTGTTGCCGCTGCAATACAAGAACGGCGAGACCGCCGAGTCCTTAGGCATCATGGGCGACGAGCTGCTGGACGTGGTGCTGACCACAGACCTGAAGCCGCGCCAGGACGTGACCGTGCGGGTGGGCAAGAACGGCGTGACCCGCGAGATCACCGTTCAGTGCCGCATCGATACCCCCGTGGAAATCGACTACTACAAGAACGGCGGCATTCTTCAGACGGTCTTGCGGAGCATTTTGGAGCGGAGTAAGGGGGAAGTTAAAGCCTGATCCGCTGAGAGTGGACAAGTGATGGCCCCCGCCTGGGAGACTGGGCGGGGGTTCATTATGTGTTGCCGAGTGGATTTGATGTTTCGTATGTGTTGATGGAGTTTTCAATTAACCACTCTGGCCTAAGAAATTCAAAGAAAATTCTACTCATGTGAATATGACTAATAAACATTTTATTTTCAGGCTCTCCAACCTGGGCCAATGAGAAAGCCCACTCATCATCTTCTAAAGTGTCTAAATTATAATCATTGGTGTAGGCGATTCTTTTCAGATGCGAAATATTTAAGAATATAGCAACAACTAAATCACCACTATATATGTCACATACATGAGAATCGCTGCTAAACGACATCCAAAATGGTGTGAGTGATCTGATCTTGAACTTATAACTGTTAATTATCTGTGTTCTTATTTCTTCACTTTTCCATTTGTCCAAGATATTTGCAGGAAGACTAATTTTTGAATCTGTCGATGCGACGATTGCTGCTTCATTTCCAACAAATACTAGTCCAGTACCGAATTCGTATGCTCTTGTCACCGCATCCTGTAATTCTGAAATATAGTATTCCGGTTCTTTGTAAGCGCTGACTCTAATCATTTTTTGTTCATCTCTGTCTTCCAAGCCATATATATTTGTAGTTTCCCCAGAATATAGATACTCCATTATATTATTTATATTCTCAATTTGACGGCTAGCTCTTTTTCCCTCGGACGAGCTTGACTTAATCTCCATAATCAATGGAAACCCTTCTATGTTAACTGTTATATCACCATGTCTTATAGTGTTAGTTATATTATTTAGTATACATTCTGAGCCATTGGAAAAGATTGCTTTAAGAATTTTAATCTCGTTTCTTAGGCCGGATTTACCAGATATATTTCCAGACGAGTCGCTGAAAGTCAAAGGCTTCAAATCCCAAGGATCAAAAAGCGAAAAGGCGATGTAATCACCCAAACTCCTGAGAATATAGATTGAATTCTTATAATGATCTTTTTTGTATCTGAAATTCTTAATTCTTATTTTTATTATTGCCGCATTTTCTTTAGAAACCATGCCAATTTTAAGCTTGAGTTTTTGCTGACCTTCCTCTGCTTTAATTTCTGATATTCTTTTCTCGTAATATTTTATATATTTAACCAACGTCAACTGAATAACTAGAAGATCGTCGATATTAGATCTATCGCCTTCAAAATAACTTCGTATACGATCCGAAATTTGTAAAATTGATTGCCTAAATCTTAAATGCACGTCAGCCAAATAATCTTGGAGCTTTCGGAGAGTAATTGAAGTGGTATCTCATTCATGTGTCGCTGAGTATATTCAAATATCTAAAGCCTGTGCTTGGGCGTGGTGGGGTTGGGGAGCGGGAAGGGGCGGTGGGGCTGCGTAAACCCCTCCGGCCCTACGGGCCACCTTCCCTTAGAAGGGAGGCTTCGGGGGGCCACCCACACGGCATTTCCGGCGCTTTTTGGCTCCCTTTTGAGGGGAGCTGGCGGCGCAGCCGACTGAGGGGTTGTCCCCGCGTAAGCTAAGGCTATGCGCGAGAACTACACCCGTAAACTGGCCCCACGAGCGCGGGAGTTGCGAAACGGACAGACCCCCGCCGAACGCAAATTGTGGTTCGAGTTTTTGCGAACCTACCCAGTCAAGTTCCGCCGTCAAGTCCCACTCCTGGGCTACGTGCTGGATTTCTACGCGCCGTCGCTGCGGCTGTGCATCGAGCTGGACGGTAGATCGCACGACTCGGCGGAAGCGCAGGTGTATGACGCCCAGCGTTCGCGGGTGCTGGCAGAGGCCGGGGTGCAGGTGCTGCGGCTGGCGAATGCGGAGGTGGAGGGGAATTTTGCGGGGGTGTGTGCGGGGATTGCGGGGGCGTGTGGTGGGGATTACAGAAGCACGCCGTCTTAAAGCCGAGTCAAAGGCTCGTTCCCTCATACAACCCGTCCAGCGTTATTTCCACGTCCACGCAGGGCAGCCGGAGTGTTCCAGCGTCCTCGACATACTGTTCGCTCCAGCCGTCGCCCTCGCGGATGTACAGCCGGGCGGCGCAGGTGGCGGTGTCCACCATCAGATACCCCTGAAGGCTGGGCAAAGCCGTGTATTCCGAGAGCTTCTGGCCCCGGTCTACCACCTGCGTACTCTGGCTCAGCACCTCGACGATGAAACACGGACTGCTGCAATATCTGGCATCGTCGGCCATGTCCTCGCAGGTCAGCACGACATCGGGGTAGTAGTAGCGCGTGCCCCTGGCCTGGATTCGCACTCGCATATCGCTGGCATAGACTTTGCACCCCTGGCGCAGCGCGGGACGGTGCAGGGCGGCAATCAGATTCTTGCCGATCAGCCCATGCCTGCTGAGTGCGCCAGCCTGAGCGTTTGGACTGTCCTCGCCGTGCAGGGCGTAGACGAAGCCGTCAACGTACTCACGCTTGAACGGGCTGTGTTCCTCCGTGCGGAGGTAGTCTGCCTCGCTGATTTTCTGGAGGGCCGAACTGGTCATGGGGGTAGTTTACTTCGCGTTGCTGTGAGCCAGCAGCATTACAGCGGCACATTCCGGTAAATCGCATCCACACTCAGCGACACATCCAGACACGGCAACTGCACCGACTCGTCCACCGCTTCCAGTTGCCAGCCCTGCGCGGTGCGGCGGTGGAACATGACCCCCTGCCGCTCGCTGTCCACCAGCAGATAGCCCTGCAAGCTCTCCAGCCGCTGATAGTCGCTGGCCTTGAAGGTCTCGTCCACCGCGCGGGTGCTGGCGCTCAGGATTTCGACGATCAGGCAGGGCTGGGTCTCGACGTTGCCCACCATGCTCGATTCGCACACCACCACGATGTCCGGCAGGTAGTAGCGGGGACGCCCATCGCGGTAGACGCGCACTTTAAGGTCACTGGGAATGACATAGCAGGGACCGTCGTCAGCCGCATTCAGGAGAACCCGGAGGATATTCCCGGCAATGAGGCCATGCGGTTTGCTGGCTCCTGCCTGGGCATAGATAAAGCCGTCCACAAACTCCCATTTGGCGTCCCGTGGGCCGTCCCAGCGCAGATATTCCTCTTCCGTCATGGTCTGGTAGGCGGGTTCGGTCATGGGGACAGTCTACTTCGGCCCTGAACTCCGCAAGACGCCACCGTCAAATTCAAAGAGCCAGATTAAAAGAGCGAGATTAAAAGAGCGCGGCGGTGGGAATGGCTCCCACACGCCGCGCCCTAATGACCGGACTTACCTTGTCTTGGGGTCCAGCGCGTCGCGCAGGCCGTCGCCGAACAGGTTGAAGGCCAGGCTGAACAGGATGATGAAGGCGGCGGGGAAGACCAGCACGTACCAGTACTCGGGCTTCAGCCACGCGCGGGCAAAGTCCACCAGTTGGCCCCACTCGGAATACCCTGGCTCGAAGCCCAGGCCCAGGAAGCTCAGGGCGGCGACACTCAGGGGAATGGTGGCCAGATCCAGCACCGAGATCGTGAATACGGTGGTCACGCTGTTGGGAATGATGTGCTTGAGGATCATACGCATGTCGCGTGCGCCCAGGCCACGCGCGGCGTCCACATATTCCAGTTGACGGGTCTTGAGGACGTCGCCCCGGATCACGCGGGCGTACCCGGCCCAGCCCGCCACCGAATACGCCAGGATGATCGGCCACGTTGGATCGCCGCCTGGATTCTTGGCGCGCAGGATGGTCAGGATCACCACCGTCAGCACCAGCCCCGGCATGGCGAACAGCACGTCGATAAAACGCTGGATCAGGTTGTCGATCCAGCCGCCGTAAAAGCCGCTGATGGCCCCGATCAGCACGCCCACCACCAGCGTGATCCCCACGATGATAAAGGCCATTTTCAGCGCGGTGCGTGTGCCCCAGACCAGACCGTAGAAGATGTTGTAGCCGTTGACGGTGCCGAAGGGCGCGGTGGCCCCGGGAACCGAATTGGGCGGCGCGGGTTCCTGCGCGAAGCTCAGGCGCTGGATTTTATAGCAACTGGGGGGCGGGGCAAAGACCGCGCTCCAGAATGGTGCGCCCAGCGGGTTGTACACCTGATTGGCGCTGGTCATGTTCAGGTCGCGCAGGCAGTTGCCGGTGGGTTTGGCCACCAGCGGCGCAAACAGCGCCAGCAGTGCGAACAGCAGCGTGATGACCAGACCGCCGATGGCCAGCGGGTTGCGCCGCATCTTGCGCATGGCCGGTCCGGTCCAGAACATCTGGAACGCGCCGCGTTTCTCGATGGCAATAGGGGCAGAGGAAGTGGTGGTCATAAGGGCCTCCTGACCGCTTGAGAACGGAACATCAGTGGAACCTCACGCGGGGATCGATCACGCCGTACAGGATATCCACCACGGTACTCATGACCACCACCAGCAGCGCCGAGAGCAGCGTGAAGCCCAGCACCCCGGCGATATCCAGTTGCAGCGCGGCCTGCACGAACCACTGCCCGATGCCGGGATAGGCGAAGATGGTCTCGGTAATCACCGAACCGGCCAGCAGGTTGATCACCAGAAAGCCGCCCAGCGTGATGATCGGCAGCAGCGCGTTGCGGCGGGCGTGCTTGCTGTTCACCACCCTGGACGACAGCCCCTTGGCGCGGGCGGTGCGGACGTAATCGCTGGTCAGCACTTCCAACATGCTGTTGCGCATCACCTTGACCAGATTGGCGCTCAGCACGATCATCAGCGTCACGGCGGGCAGGATCATATGCTGCAAGGCGTCCCAGGCAATGTCCCAGCGTCCGTTCAGGGCGGCGTCCACGGTCATCATGCCGGTGTAGCGTTTCAGGTCGCCCACCGCAAACTGGTTGAGGATATCCAGTTGCCCCGCGCCGGGTAGCCAGCCCAGATACGCGTAAAACACCGCCAGCAGCACGATGCCCAGCACGAAGGTGGGCAGGCTGTAGCCGAAGACCACCACCACCCGCAGAATCTGGTCGATCAATTTGTCCTTGTGTAGCGCGCTTAGGGTGCCCAGCCACACCGACAGCAGCAGAATGGGAATGGCGGTCACCAGCGCCAGTTCGATGGTGTTGGGTAGCCGCTCCTGAATAGTGGCCAGCACGTCTTTGTTGCTGGCCTTGGAATAGCCCAGATCGCCCTTGAGGATGTTGGAAAACCAGCGCCCGTACTGCACCGGGAAGGGATCGCGCAGCCCGCGCTCGGTAATGATCTGTTCCAGGCGGGCGGCCTGCTGTTCGCTGCGGATGTACGGCGCGGCCCGCTGCTCGGGCGTCAGCAGTTGCGTCAGGCCGATGACGATGATGGACAGGGCAATCATGACCAGTGGAATCTGAATCAGCCGCCGAATGGTGAAATTAAGCATCTGGGCCTCGGTGTGCAGGAAAGGAAGATCGGGGAAGATCAGGATAGTGCGGTGGGCGGGGGCGGCACTGTGCAAAAGAAAAAAGCTGTGCAGAGGAAAAAAGCTATGCAAAGGCAAAAAGGGGAGGGGGGCAACCCCACGTTCGTGGTCGCCCCGCCTGTCCCTTGAGACATATCAGGTCACGGAAGGGACGGTTTACTTCTTGCTCAGTTCCTTCCAGTACAGCGAGGTCATGGGGTTGAATCCGGCCTTGGTCAGCGGCGCGCCACTGACGCGGCTGCTGAAGAAGGTGTAGTTCACGGGCGCGGGCACCAGGATGTACGGGGCCTGCTCGTAGGCGCGGTTGCCCACCAGGCTGTACAGGCGGTTACGCTCGGCGGCGTTGATGGTGCTGCGGGCCTGCTTGAGCCACTTGTCCACGCTGGCGTCCTTCCAGTTGGCGCGCGGGCTGTAGTAGCCGTCGCTGGCATAGAAGGTGTACATGAAGTTGTCCGCATCGGCGTAGTCGGGTGCCCAGCCGATCAGGATCATGGCTTCCTGACCCTTCTTGGAATCGGCCAGCATCTCGGACCACTGCTTGGCCTGGATGTTCACGCGGAACTTGGGATTGATCGACTCGATGTTCTTCTTCAGAATTTCCATCGCGGTCTGCGAAGCTGGGGCGCTGGCGCGGTAGTTGGCCGTCAGCACGAAGCCGTTCTTCCAGAGCTGACCGCCCCAGGCGCGCTTGAAGTAGTCGGTGGCCTTGGCGGCGTCGAAGGTGTAGGTCTTGACCTTGGAATCGTAGCCGGGGAAGATATCGGGCATCAGCATGGTGCGCTGCATGCCCTTACCATTCTGCACGTCTTTGATGTAGCCCTGGTAGTTAAAGGCGTAGGAGAAGCCCCGGCGCACGTTCACGTCGCTGAAGAAGTTGGAGGGAATGCCCTTGCCGTCCAGCTTGCCGCTGCCCAGCAGCGCGTTGTTTGCGCCCGAAATCTTCTCGTTCATGAAGATGGCCGTGGCCGTGGTGTTAGGCAGATCGTCTACCCAGGTCACGCCGGGCTTGCCCTTGACCTGCGCCTCGTCCACGCTGCGCCCGCCACCGTCGATGATGTCGGCGTCGCCGCGCAGCAGCGCCTGCTGACGGGCGGCCAGTTCGGGCACCTTCTGCTGAATCACGTTCTTGATGCTGGGCTTCTTGCCCCAGTAGCCGTCGAAGGCCTGGAACAGGTGGTTGTTGGCGTCGGCGCGGACCAGCTTGTAAGGGCCGGTGCCGTTGGGCTTCTTGCTCAGTTCGCTGTCGGTCAGATCCTTGCCGATCCAGTCCTTCCAGGTCTTCTCGGTGCCGTCCCATTCGCCGATCTTGGTGCTGTAGGCTTTTTCCACGATGGCCTGACCGGTGTAGGCCAGCTTGGCTAGGAAGGCGGGGTCCACGGCGGGCAGGGTAAAGACCAGTTGCCCGGCGGCATTGCACTGCACGGACTTGTCGATCTTGGCCCAGGTGACGGTCTTGTCGTCGGCTGCGTTGCTCTGGGTGCCGGTCAGCGCCTCGGCGATGAACCAGTTGCCGCTCGCGCCGCTGTTGGTGACCAGATTGCGCTCGAAGCTGTATTCCGCGTCGGCGCAGGTCATGGTCGCGCCGCTGTGGAACTTGACGCCCTTGCGCAGATCGAAGGTGTAGGTCTTGCCGCCGTTGCTGGGGGTCCATTTGGTGGCCAGCAGCGGCACCAGCTTGGTCAGGCTGGCTCCGTCATAGGTGATCAGCGTTTCGTACATGTTGTCCACGAGGGCCGAGGACGCGGTGTCGTAGGTCACGCCGGGGTCCATCGTCGGCACGTCGCTGGACGACTGGATAACCAGCGTATCGGTGGGCGACGCGGCCAGCGCGGCGGAAACGAGGAGCAACGAGCTGAGGATGGCAAACTTCTTCGCGGTTTTCTTCATGGAGCCTCCTGAAAGGTGGGTTGACGGATGGGGCGGGTCAAAAGGAAAAAACAGCTCGAAAGTTGCCCGGCCTGTCACCTGTCTAGTGTTTGAACGCGCGCATCATAGCGTAGGTCATCCGGCTTAGTGTGAACTGGGCCAGCATCCACTGAAGGCGTCAGGTAGAAAGGCGCTGCACCCGTGCCAGGAGGCGGAAATCCAGCCTGCAACCGAGAACGGCGGCTGCCGATTTGCGCCTCTGCGGCGTGTGGGCGGTCAATGCGCGTCGGCTTTGCAGACCTGTTTTTGTGGGCGCAGAGGTGGGTGAATAGGAAGGAGGCTCAGCTCCCCGGTCCGCTTTCCTGCCGAATGACGCGCCTGGAACAGCCACCCAGTACACTTTCTCAGAAGCGGACTGTTACCCTGGACGTCATGTTTCGCCTTTCCCCCCTGTTGTCTCCGCGTCTTCTGCTGGCGGGTCTGGCGCTGGCCGCCACCTCCTGTGCCCCACGCGTCACCGTGCCCCAGACCCAGATCAGCTCTGGCGTCAGTGTCAACGGGCGGCTGCTGACGGTCACGCTGGTCAACCTCGGCCCGCATAATCTGCTGCTCAAGAACGATTGCCCCCGGCCCTTCAGTCTCAGCGTGCTGGACACCGCCAAGACCGGTCAGCCGGACCTGAAATACGGGCAGTTTCAGGTGTGCGTGGCCTCGTACCTGCCGCCTGCGCCGTGGAACATTGGCGAGCGCATCCAGGCCGTGGTGGAATTCCCGCAGGAAACTGGCCTCCGCACGCTGGAAGCCCAGGCCAGCGTCAACGTCAAGCTGGCCTCCGACGGCATGGGCGCAGACGGCTTCCGCACCATTCAGGTGAAGGTCCCGGCGTTTCAGGTGGACATCAAGTAGCCCCCTGATCACCGCTGTTGCCTGCTGCTGAAGCAAGAATAAAAAGCCCTCTCCATGCAGAGAGGGCCTGTGTTGTCGTGGTCTTTACGCCATCTGTAACGGACTGATCAGTGCCGCTGCCTGGGCTTCCAGCCTGGGGATTTCCGGCAATGGCTGGCCGTCTGCGTCAACGATCTGGCCATACAGCATGTGCGGGGTGCTGTGGCCGATCAGCACCGGATACACGCCTGCGCCCTCTGCGCCGAATGCCTTGGGCACCACGGTGGGATGGTTGCCGCGCGTGTGGCCCTCTAAAAAGCCCTCGCTGTGGGCGTCGCCGCGCAGCAGCACTTCCTGCACCGTGCCGACTTTCGTGGCGTTGCGGAGCTTGCTCCATTCCTTCTGCTTCACGATCAACCGTTGCAGGCGTTCGGTCTTCAGCTCGCGCGGCAGGTCCTCGAAGTGCTTGTAGCTGGGCGTGCCGGGGCGCGGCGAGTAGATGAACATGTAGGCGCTGTCGTAGCCCACCTCGTCGTACAGGCTCAGGGTTTCCTGAAAGTCTTCCTCGGTCTCGCCGGGAAAGCCCACGATGATATCGGTGGCCAGCACCACGTTGGGTAGATGCTTCTTGATGGCGGCGATGTGGCCCAGGTACGTCTCGCGGCTGTATTCGCGGGCCATGCGGCGCAGCACGCGGCTGCTTCCGCTCTGCACCGGCAGATGCACGAAATCGCAGACGGCGGGCGTCTCGGCCATCGCGGCGGCCACGTCCTCGGTGAAGTTCATGGGGTGGCTGGTGGTGAACTTGATGCGCTTCACGCCACTGCGGCCTACCATTCGCAGCAGATCGGCAAAGGATGGATAGCCCGCCAGCCTCGCGCCGCCGTCCACGCCGTAAGCGTTCACGTTCTGGCCCAGCAGCGTGACTTCCTGCACGCCTGCCGCCAGTTGCAGGTCCAGCTCGCGCAGGATGTCGTCGGGCGAGCGGCTGACCTGGGGGCCGCGCGTGGTGGGCACGATGCAGTAGGTGCAGTGGTGGTCGCAGCCGCGCATGATGGTCAGGTGCGCCTGCAACTTGCCCTGCGGGGAGGGCGGAATGTGTTCGTGCAGCTCGTCCTTGAATTGCAGGCCCCAGAAGCGCCCGTTGCTCTCCAGCGCTGTGCCGATGTCCAGCAGACTGCCCGGCCCCAGCAGCACGTCCACCTCGAACTTGCGGGCCATCTGCTGGCCTTCCTCAAGCTGGGCGAGGCAGCCCATCATGCCCACCACCAGGGGGCGCTGAGATTTGACCTTGCGGAGTTGGCCCAGCAGGCTGCGGACCTTGTCCACTGGCTTGCCGCGCACCGCGCAGGTGTTGACCAGCACGAAATCGGCCTCGTCGATGCTGTCCACCAGATCCGCGCCGAAACTGACCAGTTGCGACTGGACCAGGTGCGAGTCGTACTCGTTCATCTGACACCCGTAGGTGATCATGTGTGCCTTCATGTTTGTGTTCTCCTCTCGGCTGGCCGGATGGATTCCGGGGCCTTCCCTCGCGCCTGCCTGGGCGTGACAGTGGAGTGTAGCGCGTGGCGTTCCCCTCCACCCTTCGGCTGACGTGCCCCACCGGCGCAGGCGTTAGGATGCCCCGATTTTTGCCCGCTTCATCTCTCTCGCCCCGTCTCGCCGCTAGGATGTAAACGTGACCGACCCGACCCGCGCCCCACTGCCCCACCCCATGTCGCCCGCCTCGCTGCCGCCCGCCACCCGTCATCCCTGGACACCGCTGTTGCTGGGGCTGATCGCGCTGTCGCTGATTCCGGCGCTGCTGCTGGCCTTCCAGCGCGTGCAGTACGAGCAGGCGCAGAAGACGGCGGCCATGGTGATGGACTACCCGGCGCTGGTGATCCAGGCCCGCCGCTATGGCCTGGAGCCGCAGGCGTTGCTGGACAAGTACAAGGCGCTGGGTGTCAACGGCGTGGCGCTGTACGAGGACACCATTGCCAGCCTGGAACAGCGCGGCGAGGTGTACCTGAAAAACGGCTCCGATCTGGCGGCGGACTTTCCGGGGCAGGGGATCAAGACCAACGCGGTGTATATGCGCGCCTCCACCCCGGCCATCGCCGAGGAACTGCGGGGCCGCTACACCATCCCCACCCGTGACGTGCAGATCGCGGGCCGAACCTGGGTCGAGTGGCCTTCTGACCCGCGCTTCCTGCCCGCTGGGCCGGATACGGCGGCGGTCAACGACTTTAAAAAGCAGGGTCTGGTCGTGGTGTACCGCCCCTATCAGGACGCTGCGGTGCCGACGGCCAAGGTGGGCGCGGACTGGCCAGACGTGCCGTTTATCGCATTTACCGGCGACGAGGTGATCGGGGCGCGTACCCCCGAATTGCTGGCGCAGGTGGACAAGGCGCTGGGCAAACGTCTTCCGGCCATCATCGAGGGCAACATTCAGGACGGGCTGGACGAACTGGTGCCCACACATGGCGGGGTGCGGCTGTTCGCGCTGGCCCCCAGTTACCAGAACAGGCTGGAACCGCTGGACGTGGCCAGCAAGTACAACCTGGCCGCCCGTGAGCGCGGCATGCGGCTGCTGTACCTGCGTCCCTACCCCACCATCAACGAAACCGAGGACATGCTGGGCCGCACCCAGGAATTGCTGAAGCGTTCCGGCGTGAAGCTGGACCTGCCGCAGGTGGGCACCTTTGCGCCCAGCCCGATCCTGAAGGCGCTGAGCATGATCGGGCCGCTGGCCGCGCTGCTGCTGCTGGGCCTGAGCTTCCCGCTGACGCGGCTGGGCGTGGTCGCGGTGGGCGTCGTGGTGCTGCTGGCCTTCGGCCTGAACACCCTGCATCCCTTCGAGAGTGCCGCGCTGGTGGCCGCCGTGGCCTTCCCGGCGCTGGGGCTGGTGCTGCGGCGTTCAAAGGTCACCGACTGGTTCCTGGCGACGGGCCTGAGTCTGGTGGGCATCCTGTTCGTTTCGGCGCTGGGGGCCAGCCGGGAAAGCACGCTGGGCCTCGAACCTTTCCGGGGCGTGGGCCTGACGCTGCTGCTGCCGCTGACGCTGGTGGCCCTGAGCTTCCTGCCGCGCCAGGACATCCGCAAGACGGCGGCGGATATCTACGCCGCCCCGATCCGGCTGGGCGACGTGGCCGTGATGGCGCTGGGTTTCGTGCTGCTGTCGCTGGTGTACGAGCGGCGCGGCAACGCCACGGGTGGCTCGGCCAGCACCTTCGAGGCGTCTCTGCGGCGCGAGGTGCAGGACTCGATCATCCGCCCGCGTTTCAAGGAAATTGCTGCGCACCCGCTGGCACTGCTGGGCCTCAGCGGCACCTTGCCGGGCTACTTCAGCGGGCTGTTGATCCTGGCCGGGGTGGTGGGGCAGTCCAGCATCCTGAACACCTTCTCGCACTTCCACACGCCGTTTCTGATCAGCGCGGCCCGCGTGTTCATCGGTCTGGGGCTGGGCCTGCTGCTGGGCGGCGTGGCGATCTGGGCGCTGAGGTACGCGATGGGCCTGTGGAAGACCTACGGTGCGCCCCGCATTACCGCTGGTTCCAGAGGTCAGGCGTGAGCCGCCGCGTGGCGGTCAGCGGCTATTACGGCTTCGGCAACACGGGCGACGAGGCGATTGCGCTGGCGATCACCCGCGAGATCAGGAAGCGCGGCATGACCCCCCTGCTGCTCTCCAATACCCCGCAGGAGTCGGCCCAGACTTACGGCAGCGAGGCGGCGGCGCGCATGAAACCCCTGCCGCTGCTCTCGGCGGTGGCCCGCTCCAGCGTGCTGCTCAGCGGGGGAGGCGGCCTGCTTCAGGACCGAACGAGCGCCCGCACCCTCAGCTATTACCTGGGCGTGATCCGTCTGGCCCGAATGATGGGCAAGCGCGTGGTGATCTTTAACCAGAGCGTCGGCCCGCTGTCGCCGGAAGGCGGGCGCAGGGTGGCCGCCGCGCTGGCGGGCCTGCGGATCATCGTGCGGGATGGGGCCAGTCTGGAAACCCTGGAGGGCCTGGGCCTGAAAGGCGAGCTGGGCGGCGATCCAGCCCTGCTGCTGTCGCCCACGCCGGAGCTGCCGCGTGACCTGCAAAGCGTGATCGTCGCCCCGCGCGGCGACGTGACCGAGGCGCTGGAACCCCTGCAACAGGTCACCGTGCAGCTCCGCCGCGCCGGGCGGCACGTCACAGCCCTGAGCTTCATGCCGGACCACGATGACGCAGCGGCCCACGCGCTGGGGGCCAACCATGTGGTCAGCACCCGTGATCCGCAGACGGCCCTGGACACCATCGCGCGCAGCGGCTACGTGATCGGCGTCCGGCTACACGCCCTGATTCTGGCCGCCGCTGCTGGAACACCGTTTTCCGGTATTGCCTACGATCCCAAGGTCCAGGGCTTCTGCGCCGATGCGGGCGCGCCCAGCCACCCGCTGCCCCCGGTCCCGGCCATTCTGGTGGAGGAGGCGATCCGCCGCGTCACCCCCGACTGGAACGCTCTGGAGGACATGAAACTGCGTGCCTCGCACAGCTTCAGCCGGGCGCTGAATTAGGAGTTGGGGGGTGGGCTGTAGGGTGTGGCAAAAGATGGGCGTGGGATGCGGAACGCGAAAAAAGCCCTTCGCCCTGCGCTTTCGCTCCGTCCATCAACCATCACCCTTCCTCCATCAAGCCCTCGGTTTGATGTAGGCCGCCAGACCCGCCAGCGCGCTGGTCAGCACGGCCAGTCCCAGGGCACGCGCAAAATTGGTCAGGCTGCCCAGGCCGAGTTGCCCGCTGATGGCGTGTTCCAGGCTTCCCACCGAGCGCAGCCACAGCGGCGCAGCGGACCCCAGCGACGCGAAAGCCCCCAGCGTCAGTGCTGCCAGCCCCAGCACGAAGGCAATCAGAACCACGGTCAACAGCCAGGCCAGAGCGCGCATCAGTGGCGCGTGCCCCTTGAGATCAGCTCCAGTCCGGCGGTCATCGGGGGCATTCTATTCAAAGTGACCTGCCGGACAGCGAAAAATTTCACATCTCCCCACCCTCTTCAGGGGGCTGTGTACCCTGTGGGGGTGAGTCTGCCTGCCCGTGTCCGTGTCACCCGCCCGCCCCTGCCCCTGGCTCCTGCCCTGCGCGTCGCCGCTGCCCGACTTTGCCCGCAGGCCCCGCTGGGCAGCCTGAATGCGGCGGCCCTGGCCATTGCCGGGGGAGCCGTGATCGGCGCGCACCTGCTGTGGGATGGGGGAGAGGTGCAGTTTCTGGAAACGGGCTGGCGTGGGCGTGGCATCGAGGAAGCGCTGGCGGGGGCGGTGGCCCAGAAAAATTGAGGGCTTCTCCTAACGCCCGTTAGGCCGCTGCGTGGCATCATGGCCCCACACGGAGGCCAACCCCATGAGCGAGCAAAATCTCCCCACGCTGGACGCCTGGAAGGCGCTGGCCCGCAAGGACCTGAAAGGTGCGGAACCCGAGACCCTGAACCGCCTCACCCCTGAAGGATTGACCCTCAAGGCGCTCTACACCCGCGCCGATCTCCCCGAAGACGGTGGGGCCGACACCCTGCCCGGACTTTCTCCCTACACGCGCGGCCCCCGCGCCACCATGTACGCCGCCCGCACCTGGACCATCCGGCAGTACGCGGGCTTTTCCACTGCCGAGGCTAGCAACGCTTTTTACCGCCGCAACCTGAAAGCCGGGCAGAAGGGCCTGTCGGTGGCCTTTGACCTCGCCACGCACCGGGGCTACGACTCCGATCACCCGCGCGTGGTGGGCGACGTTGGCAAGGCCGGAGTCGCCATCGACAGTGTTGAAGATATGAAACTGCTGTTCGACGGCATTCCGCTGGACCAGATGTCGGTGTCCATGACCATGAACGGCGCGGTGCTGCCCATTCTGGCCGGGTACATCGTCGCCGGGCAGGAGGGCGGGGCCAGTCTGGACCAGCTCTCAGGGACCATCCAGAATGACATTCTCAAAGAGTTCATGGTCCGCAACACCTACATCTATCCGCCGGAACCGTCCATGCGGATCGTGGCCGACATCATCGCCTACACCGCTGAGAAGATGCCGCGCTTTAATTCCATCTCCATCAGCGGCTATCACTTGCAGGAGGCCGGGGCAAACGCCGCACTGGAACTGGCCTACACCCTGGCGGACGGTCTGGAATACGTGCGGGCCGCGCTGAAAAAGGGGCTGGATGTGGACGCCTTCGCCCCGCGCCTCAGCTTCTTCTTCGCCATCGGCATGAACTTCTACACCGAAGTCGCCAAACTCCGCGCCGCCCGCCTGCTGTGGGACGAGATCATGGCGGGCTTTGACCCCAAAAACCCCATGAGCCGCGCCCTGCGAACCCACTGTCAGACCTCCGGCTGGTCCCTGACCGAGCAGGACCCGTACAACAACGTCGTGCGGACGGCGGTGGAGGCGATGGCGGCGGTGTTCGGCGGCACCCAGAGCCTGCACACCAACGCCTTCGACGAGGCGATTGGCCTGCCCACCGAATTCTCGGCGCGGATTGCCCGCAACACTCAGTTGCTGATTCAGGAAGAAACCGGCATCCCCGACGTGGTGGACCCCTGGGGCGGCAGCTATCTGATGGAACGCCTGACTTTTGATCTGGCCGAGAAGGCGCGCGAGCTGATGCGCGAGGTGGAGGAACTGGGCGGCATGGCCAAGGCCATTGAAGCTGGGATTCCCAAGCTGAGAATTGAAGAAAGCGCGGCCCGCAAACAGGCCCGCATTGACCGGGGCGAGGACGTGATCGTGGGCGTCAACAAGTACCGCCTCCAGGAGCAGACGCCCGTGGACCTGCTGGAAATTGACAACGACGCCGTGCGCGAATCTCAGATTGCCCGGCTGAACCGGGTCAAGGCCGAACGTGACCCGGAAGCGGTCAAAGCGTGTCTGGACGCGCTGGAAAATGCCGCCCGCACCGACACCGGCAACCTGTTGGCCCTGTCGGTGGAAGCGATGCGCGCCCGCTGCACGGTGGGCGAGGTCAGCGACGCGCTGGAGCGGGTCTGGGGCCGCCACAGTGCCGAGGTTCGCACCCTGAGCGGCGTTTACGCGCAGGGCTACGCCGGGGACGAGGGCTTTGCCGCGTTGCAGGGCGACATTGAAGCCTTTGCCGAGGCCGAGGGCCGCCGCCCGCGCATGCTGGTGGTCAAGATGGGCCAGGACGGCCATGACCGGGGCGCGAAGGTCATTGCCACTGGTTTCGCTGATCTGGGCTTTGACGTGGACGTGGGACCGCTGTTCCAGACCCCGGACGAGGCTGCGCGGCAGGCGGTGGAAAACGACGTGCATGTGATCGGCGTCAGCTCTCAGGCGGCGGGCCACAAGACGCTGATTCCGCAACTGATCGCCGCGTTGAAGGACCAGGAAGCGGGCGACATTCTGGTGATCGCGGGCGGCGTGATTCCTCAGCAGGATTACGCGGCGCTGCGGGCGGCAGGGGTGTCGGGCATCTTTGGCCCCGGCACGCCGATCCTGACCAGTGCGCGGGAAGTTCTGCGGCTGTTACGGGAACGGAATACGAATATCTGATTACGTGTTTGACATAATGAGTATTGTGGCCTAAACTGCTGTTGAAGCCCAGCTCAACAGGAGGCACAATCCATGTCACAGCCGCAGACGTTCACGCCCGTCACGCCTTCGCCCATTGCTGCCGGAGAACCGATCTGGGTAGATCTGGATTCACCCAACCCGCAGCAGAGCCGCCAGTTCTACACGGCGTTGTTTGGCTGGGAGTACCAGATTTCGGAGGAGTTTGGCGGTCACGCCAACGCGCATGTGGATGGCAAGCAGGCTGCTGGAATCAGCCCGATGCCTCCGTCTTCAGTGCCAGCGGAGCGGAGCGGCTGGACCATCTACTTTGCCAGCGACGATCTTGCCGCCGATCTCGGGCGCGTGCAGCAACTGGGTGGGCAGGTGCTGGCCGGGCCGATGCAGATCGGAGATCAGGGTCATATGGCAATCTTCGCAGATCCCAGGGGAGCTGCTTTCGGACTGTGGCAGGACGACCAACATGGCGGTTTTGCTGCCCACAGCGGGCCGGGCCGTCTGGTGTGGGCCGAGGTCAACGCCCGCGATTCGGCCCCCGCCGTGGCCTTTTACAATCAGCTCCTGAACGCCACTTCTCAGCAGCTCCCCGGCGCGGACTACCACCAACTGATGCACGGCGAGACGGGCTTCGCGGGCGTGTCGGGCCATGCCGAGAACTGGGACGCCGTGAATGCGGGCGGCTGGATGGTCTACTTTTACGCCGAGAGTGTAGATACGGCAGCGCAGACAGCAGAGCAACACGGCGGCAAGATTCTGGTGGCCCCGTTTGATATGCCCTTTGGACGCATGGCGGTGCTGGCTGACCCGGCGGGCGCGGTGTTCTCGGTCATGAATCCACAACCTGCGGGCGCGTAACTCTCCTGTTCTCTCAAAAGCCCTGCCCGCGTGGTGGGGCTTTCTCTATGATGCCCTCCATGCCCGCCCATCCCCTCGCCGCCCCCCTCCTTTCCGGCAGCCGCCGCGCGCTGGCCCGCGCCATTACCCTCAGCGAATCCACCCGCGCCGATCACGAGGCAGAAGCACAGGCTTTGCTTTCGGAAGTCGCGCTCAATGCCGGGCAATCCATCCGGGTGGGCTTGACGGGCGTGCCAGGGGTGGGCAAGTCCACTTTTATTGAGGCGCTGGGCATCCATCTGGCCGATGCGGGTCACAAAGTCGCCGTGCTGGCCGTGGACCCCAGCAGCGCCCGCACGGGCGGCAGCATCATGGGCGACAAGACGCGCATGCCCCGGCTGACTGTTCATCCGAACGCCTACATCCGCCCCAGTCCTGCGGGGGGCAACCTGGGTGGCGTGGCCCGGCGCACCCGCGAGGCCATCACCCTATGCGAGGCGGCGGGCTACGACGTGGTGCTGGTGGAAACCGTGGGCGTGGGCCAGAGCGAGACGCAGGTGGCCGCCATGACCGATCTGTTCGTGCTGCTCACGCTGCCCAACGCCGGGGATGAGTTGCAGGGCATCAAGCGCGGCATCATGGAACTGGCCGATCTATGTGTGGTCAACAAGGCGGACAGTGATTCCAGGGCGGCGATTCGCGCCCAGACCGAACTCCGCGCCGCCCTGCGGCTGCTGACCCCGCACGACGCTCCCTGGCGGCCCCGCGCCCTGCGGGCCTCCGCGCTGACGGGCGAGGGCGTGCCGGAAGTCTGGAACGTGGTTCTGGAATACGTGCAGGAAGTCAATCTGGAAGTCAGACGCCGCACCCAGACCGCCCAGTGGTTTGACGAACTGTTGCGTGAGGCGGCGTGGCGGATGTTCCGTGCTGGCTTGGACGTGCGAAAGCTCCAGAATCTGCGTGCAGAGGTGGAGTCGGGGCGGCTGACCGCCATTCAGGGCGTGGCTGCGCTCACGGCTGATTAAGGCCCGTCTCCGTCGTGGCCGCACTCGGCTTCCCTGGCGATACCCACGGATTGTCCCGGATCAAAAACCGCCACGGCAACGCCGCCCCCTGCCGCAACCCGACGCGGGCTGTAATTTCCACCTCTGAATCCGGCACTGCCTCACCCGGCACGATGTAGAAGGCGGGGCCGTTAATCGGCTGACCCTTCAACTCTTCGGTCAGGCCCAGTGCCGTGACCAGTTTGGCGGGGCCATTGCTCAGATCAATCGGGCGTTTGACGGGGCGGAGTTCGCGCATTCGTTCCTCGCCCAGCATCGGCTGAACGGCGCGGATGAGGATGGACGCCTGAACGCCCACGGGACGGCAGGTGACGTTCAGCAGGGCCTGCTTGTAGGCGTAATGAAAGTAGACGCGGCCCGGCTCACCGCCCATCGCCGCCGCCGCGCCAGGCAGCCGGGCAATCACATGGCAACTGGGATCGCGTGGGCAGTCGTAGCCCTCGGTTTCCACGATGCAGGCAGCTATCACCGCGCCATCTGGCAGCACATGCACCAGCACCGCGCCGATCAGTTCGCGGGCCACCTTCACCGGATCGCCCGCGAAGAAGTCGGGGGTCAGGGCCTGGGTATGGCTCGTATCGGGTGCGTCCAACAACATGGCCGCAGAGTAGGGGAGGGGCGCGGCAGCCTCTGCCAGTGGGCTTACGCAATCCATCATCTCTCAACGTTGTCTAACGCCTCTGCCAATCTGGGGGTCATCTGCCGGGCCTAGCCTGGGGGCATGACACAGAATGACAAGATGGACGCAGGCCAGATCACCGAACGCATTGCCAAGGACCTCAAGGAGCGGCTGGACAAGGGCGGCGAACACCTTCAGGTCATGGACAAGAACGGTGAACACGTCGGCACCCTGGACCACCTGGACGGCGACAAGATCAAGCTGACCAAAAGTGACAGCAGCGACGGCAAGCACCATTACCTGCCGCTGACTCAGGTGGAAAGCATGGACGACGTGGCGGTGTACCTGAACGTCACCCGCGAAGAAGCGATGAAGTAAACACGGTCTGAACCGGAGGCGGCGGAGAGCATCTGCCGCCTTTTTCCATGCCGTCAGACTTTTAGCCCCCGGTATTGGAAACACTTCCAAACAGACCGTATGCTGACAGGCAATGATGCACTCCTCGCTATTGACCTCAGAACAGGCCCAGCGGCTGCGGCTGGCGTTTGACGATGACCGGGACGCCGAGACCTTTTTTCTGCGGCTGGAGCGCTACGGCCCCGAACTGCTGGACAGCCTGCGCGCCGTGTATCTGGAACGCGCCGACGGTCTGATGGAACGCCTGCTGGAGATCATGCTTCACGCCTACCACACCCGCCCCGCCGATCTGAGGCGGCTGGACGAGGCCCGGCTGCTGTCGCCGGACTGGTTGCAGTCGCCGCGCATGGTGGGGTACGTGGCCTACGCGGACCGCTTCGCTGGAACCCTGCGCGGGGTGCAGGAACATGTGGATTATCTGGACGCGCTGGGCGTCACCTACCTGCACCTGATGCCGCTGCTGCGCCCGCGCGAGGGCCAGAACGACGGCGGCTACGCGGTGGCCGACTACCGCTCGGTGCGGCCTGACCTGGGTACGATGGACGATCTGAGCGCGCTGGCCCGTGACCTGCGGGGCCGGGGCATCAGCCTGGTGCTGGATCTGGTCCTGAACCATGTGGCCCGCGAACACGAGTGGGCACAGAAGGCGCGGGCGGGCGAGGACCAGTACCGCGACTACTTCCACCTGTTCGCGGACCGGGGCCTGCCGGACGCTTACGAGACCACGCTGCCCGAAGTGTTCCCCGACTTTGCCCCTGGCAACTTTACCTGGGACCCTGAATTGGGAGAGGGGCACGCGGGCGAGGGCGGCACGGGCGGCTGGGTCTGGACCACCTTCAACACCTACCAGTGGGACCTGAACTGGGGCAATCCCGACGTGCTGGCCGAATTTGTGGACATCATCCTGAATCTGGCGAACCGGGGGGTGGAGGTCTTCCGGCTGGACGCCATCGCCTTCATGTGGAAACGGCTGGGCACCGACAGCCAGAACCAGCCGGAAGTGCATCACCTGACTCGCGCCCTGCGTGCGGCGGCGCGCATCGTGGCCCCGGCGGTGGCCTTCAAGGCCGAGGCCATCGTAGGACCGGGCGATCTGATCCATTACCTGGGAACGGGCACGCACCACGGCAGGGTCAGCGACATGGCGTACCACAACAGCCTGATGGTCCAACTCTGGAGCAGTCTCGCCAGCCGCGACACCCGCCTGATGGAAGAAGCCCTGCGCGCCTTTCCGCCCAAGCCGACCAACACCACCTGGGGCATGTATGTGCGCTGCCACGACGACATCGGCTGGGCCATCAGCGACACCGACGCGGCGCGCGTGGGCATCAGTGGTCCGGGCCACCGCCATTTCCTGAGCGACTTCTACAGCGGCGAGTTTCCTGGCAGCTTTGCGCGTGGGCTGGTCTTTCAGTTCAATCCGGCCACCGGGGACCGCCGCATCAGCGGCTCGGCAGCCAGTCTGGCCGGGCTGGAAACGGCGCTGGAGGGCGGGAACGAGGCCCTGACCAGACTGGCCGTTCAGCGCCTGCTGCTGCTGCACACGGTCATTCTGGGCTTCGGTGGGGTGCCGCTGCTGTACATGGGGGACGAACTGGCCCTGACCAACGATAACCATTACGCCGACACCCCCGAACACGCCGCCGACAACCGCTGGGTCCACCGCCCGCGCATGGACTGGGCGCTGGCACAGGAGGTTCAGGACCACCCCGACACTCCCGCCGGGCAGGTCAACGCCGGGTTGCGCTGGCGCATCGCCGTTCGCAAGACCCTGCCCTATCTGCACGCTTCCATTGAAAGCCGCGTGGTTTCCAGCCCCGATCCGCGTGTGCTGATGCTGCGCCGGGATCATCCGCTGGGCGTATTGCTGGAGGTCTACAACTTCAGCGAGGAGCGCGTGGTGCTGCCTGCCTACGTGTTGCGCGGTCACCTGGGCGAGGACGCCCACGACGCCCTGAGCCGCAGCGCCTTTCATCTGACCCGGCCCACCGTGACCCTGGACCCCTACCGCGCGTTGTGGTTGACTGCGGCAGAGGTGAACGCATGACCGATCCCAAAATGCCGTCTGAACCATCTGACTTTGGAAAGAGGCGCACCAGCGTCCCCACCGAGTCTTTGCTGCGCGCCGTGCGGGACGCTTCCGAACGCCTGACCCGCTTCTCCCGTGACCCCGACGTGCGCCGTGAGGCCGGAAACGTGGCGCAGTCGGTGGGCAAATTGCTGGACGCCATCCGCAAATCCGGGGCCGAGAAGGGGAGATAGGAGAGGCCCAGCCTTGTTAGAGCCTATTCGGGAAGTCGAAGGTGAGGATCAGATTTAATGTGACTCAGACAGTGTTTCTGCTTCCTCCCTCTTTATGGGGGAGGGTTGGGGAGGGGGTGAACCGCAGACGCCCTCCCAGCGCACCTTAATCAAAACAGACGCTCCACTTTCCGAATATGCTCTTAGTGCTGCAATTTGGGATCGTCCCCTCACCTTCCGGGCGTCCATCGAAAGCGAGACCGACTTGTCACCGGGCTAATTGATGCGGACACCGCCTGCGGGCTGCTTGCGCTGTGGGGCGGAGGAACAGGGTCCGCTCCTGTGAAGTTGAAAATCGTTGCGGGCTGCTGTCCAGGCCGAGATTGAAAAGCAGCACCCCTCCTGCTTCGATGTCATCCTCCAGATAGAGACGCTAAACAGGCCGCCCGGCCATCATGAAGCTGGCGGTCATGCCGCCGTCCACCGGCACGATGGCCCCGGTCATGAAACTGGCCTCCGGGCTGCCCAGAAAATAGACCACCTGCGCCACTTCCTGCGGTGTGCCCAGGCGGCGCAGGGCGTGCAGGTCCTCGTAGTCGCGGCGGGTGGCGGGCGGATCGTCACTCTGCTCGATGCCCGCCAGCAGCCCCTCGGTACTGATCGCGCCGGGGGCCACCGCGTTGACCCGCAGGCCGCGTGGTGCCAGATCCAGCGCCATCGCGCGGGTCAGGTTGACCAGTCCGCCCTTGCTGGCGGTGTACGCCGCATTGTCCTGTTCGGCAAACAGGCCCTGCACCGAGGCCACGTTCACCACCGCGCCGCCCGGCGGCATCAGATCGATCAGGGCGCGGGTCAGCAGCAGCGGGGCCGTCAGGTTCACGCTCAGCGTTCTGGCCCAGCCGCGCTCACTGACCTCCAGTACGCTGCCGTGGGCGTCCTGATAGGCGGCGTTGTGGACCAGCACGTCCACGCTCCCCAGTTCCCGCGCCGCCCGCACGATGCGCTCCCGTCCGGCGGCGCTGCTGACATCAGCCCTGACACGCCCCTGGCCCTTCAGGGTGGGCGGCAGGCTCAGGTCCACGCTGAGGACCTTTGCGCCGCGTTCGGCGTACAGCGTCGCGATGGCCCGTCCGATGCCGCGCGCCGCTCCGGTGACGACGATGTTTTGCGCTTGTACCTGTGTTCTGGTCATGCTTCCAGTGTCGTTGACGGCGGCATGGGTGTCGAGGAGTTTCAATGGACGGTCAAGTTCTCTCCTTCATGGTGTGTGCGGGCGGCTATAAAGCGAGTGGTGCGCCGGGCGATGAATTCTGCCGGGTTCAGGGCGCTTTGCATCTCGGCTTCCGGCAGCTTCAGGCCCACCGCTACGGAATCAGCGGCGGTCAGGGCTGGGGATGCAGGTGGTCCAGCAGCGTCTTGATGTGGGCATGGGCTTCCCAGAAGGCGATCACGTCAGCCAGTTCGGTGACCACCGATCCGCCCTGCTGGGTCTCGCACAGCCATTCCTTTCCCCACGAGAACCCTCTTTTTCTGCGTCGCAACTCCGCGAATCCCGTTCGGATTTCCAGGTGTCGGCAATGCCTTTCAATCAGAGTCCGTCCCGGAACTTGGGGGCCGGATGTGGCCGACATCCCCAAAATCCATCCCCCAGTCCACCTGATTGCCCACGATGCGCCGCCGCTTGGCGTGGTACATCCGGGCGTCGGCCAGTGACAGCCAGTCATCGATATTGCCGTCCGGTGGCGGCTTCGCCACGCCGCCCTGCAAGCAGATCGGGCCGGGGCCGGGGGGCCACTCGGCAGCGCGCAGGGCATGGGTCAGGCGCAGGGCCAGTGCCTCCAGACGCGCTTCCGGCTCCCAGACCAGCAGGGCAAATTCATCCCCACCCAGACGGAAGGCGGCGTCCGGGGCGGGGAAGGTCTGCCGGAGGGCCTGCCCCACCCTCGCAAGCACCTCGTCGCCCGTCTGGTGTCCGAAACTGTCGTTGATCCGCTTGAATTCATGAACGTCGAGCATCACCAGATGCAGTTCCCTACCTTCCTGCCGGGCGGTGTCCAGAGCGAGAGGCACATCATAGTAGAAGGCCCGGCGGTTGGGCAGACCGGTCAGCATGTCGGTACGGGTGAGCTGTTCGAGTTCCTCGCGCAGGGCAGCGTTTTCCAGGGCAATCGAGACGTGCTGGGCCAGCAGTTGCAGAAATTCCAGATCGGTGTCGTCGAAGGCGTGGGTCTCGTAACTCTGGATGGACAGCACCCCGGTCCGCTCGCCCCGGACCTCCAGCGGCACGAACAGCATGGACAGGGCCAGGCGGTCCGGCGCATCGTCCTCACCGCGTTCCAGAACCACCCTGTCGTCCACCACCCGCCGGATGCGGACCGGGTGTTCGTCCAGATAGGCGGGGAGATCGGGAACGGAGAGTGGGCCACTGTGCAGCACGCTCTCGATAAGACCCCTGGGGTAGAAGGGCAGACGGTGGGTGTAGCGTTTTTCTTCCCTGTACAGTTCCCAGCGCCAGTCGCCGCCGGGTTGCCGCAGGGCGAGCAGGGTGATGTGGCCCAGGAACAGCGTGCCAGCCTGTTGATGCACCGCCTGCACCACCGCCTCTACCTCATGGCTGCTGCGGGCCAGGGACGCCAGCACCTGCACCAACTGGTGATAGCGGACGAGTGGGGTTGTCTCGAATCTGGGCATGGACGGACTCCAGAGTTAAGGGTGCGGGCCGGACGGCAGCGGGCAGGCAGAGACGGTCAGGGTCTGACCCTGCGTCACATTCTCTCATCCTGGCCGCCTGAGCGTCCCGCATCAGGAATTCGCCCGTCTCTGCAACCAGGATCAATGGGCGTGGTCCTGGTCCCCGGTCATCACCTGGATGAACAGGCGCGTCAGTTCTGGATCGAAATGCTGCCCCGCCTGACTCTCGATCTCGGCCAGCGCCGCCTCTGCCGTCCACGCTGCCTTGTAGGGGCGCTGGCTGGTCAGGGCGTCGTACACGTCGCACAGCGCGAACAGGCGACCCGCCAGACTGATCTCGTTGCCCGCCTTGCCCGCCGGGTAGCCCTGGCCGTCCCAGCGCTCGTGGTGATCGCTGATCATCTCCAGTGCAGTGGCTGGCAGAAAGCCCAGCGCGGTGGCAAAACGCACGCCCTCGGGCACATGTGAGCGCATCACGGTCCACTCCCGGGCGTCCAGCGGGCCGGGCTTGAGCAGCACCGCATCGGGAATGGCGATCTTGCCGATGTCGTGCAAGTACGCCCCCCAGCGCAGCGCCCGCGTCTGAGACGGCGACCAGTACAGCGCCCGCGCCATCCGTATCGCCAGTTCGGTCACGCGGTCCGTGTGGCCCTTGGTCTCGCCGTCACGCACCTCCAGCGCCAGCCCCATGGCCCGCAGCGCCGCCTCCCGCGCGTCGCTGGCCTGCTCGTCGGCGGCCAGGCGGCCTGCCAGCCCGGCGATGGTTCCGGAAACGAGGCTGAAGATGGCGGCTTCCTCCATCTGCCAGACGTGCGGCGTGAAGGTGTACATCAGAAAGGCGCCCAGCAGCTCGCCGTCCCTGGCCCGCACGGGCGCGGCAGCCAGACTGGCGACGCCCACAGTCGTGAAGCCGACAGTGAGGGTGTCGCAGAGCGTGACGATATCGTCGAAGAACAGGCAGCCGGAGCTGTACTCCAGCGCCAGCATCAGCGGAGTCTGGAGGGGCAGGCCCTGACAGACGAGGTCTTTCACGCGGGAGGTCTGGGACGTCTCACCTGCGGTTGCGCGCACACGGTAACTCCGCTCCTGGGCGCAGGTGACCTGGATATAGGCCGCTCCCACGGCGGCGGTGTGGGTGATGAGGTACTCCAGCGTGGGGATCACGCCCTGGTCTATGGTGCTGGCAGAGAAGACTTGACGGGTCAGGTCCAGCACCGATTGGGCCGCCAGCATGCGCACGTCCCTTCCCGGCGTCGGGCCATGACCACGGTTGGCGTGGTGTTCGGCGGGAAGCATGTGCCAAGCATCGTGCAGCGCGCCTTTCACGGTTCTCACAGCGGACCAGTCCAAAGGGGGGGTGGGGGGAGGGTGACTGTCAGCTCATCGTCAATAGCAGGAGCGACGGCGGCCTCAACCTACCGACTGTTCGGCCCAATCACGCTGGGCGGGACGCAGATGTTGCCACAGCAGCGCTTCCAGGCTGGTCTGGGTGTGGTCTTCCTCTGCCCGCAGGCGTAGCAACAGCAGTCCAGCGCTGCGAAAGGCCAGATCCTTGGCCTCGTCCCTGCGGCGCTGTTCGGCGTGGTGGACCGTTTTGCCAGTCAGTTCGATAGCCGCCACGGGATGGTGTCCATCCAATACCACGATCAGAAAGTCGATGTGTTCGTCGCGCAGACTGGCGAGGGCGGCCTGCTGGGGGGGCAGTGCGGCGACGATCAGGAACAGATCGTAGAGCCGCACGTTGGGAAAGGCGCGGTAACCGGGGGGCAGTGCGCGTTCCAGGGTTCTGAAGAAAGCACCCTCGCCGAGACTGAAAAACGGGGTCCGGGTCTCGACAGCCAGGTGGCCGGGCAGCGCGTCTATCGGCGGATTGGAGGTGGCCGAAGGTGGCGCACGGACAGTCCGATCCGGCGCGGTTCGTCTGCCCAGAGAAAACCCAGCCCCCGTCAGCAGCGCGGCGGCGACACCGAGCAGCAGGCCAGTCTCCAGATGATCCATGCCCGCAGCGTAGCTGGATGGTCATGACAGCGGACTGCCGAAGGGGCTGGATAAAGATTCAGGGCAGCGCCGCACCGGCCAGAGGCCACGGGTCGGTCAGGTTTCCTGGCCCTCAGCCCAGGCCGTCTCCAAAATCCAGACCCCCGTACGCCACGTTTTCCACGGTCCGCTGCCGTTTGGCGTGGTACATCCGGGCGTCGGCCAGCGACAGCCATTCCTCAAGGCCCGCGCCGGGGAGCGGCTGGGCCACGCCGCCCTGGAGAACGATGGGGCCAAGCGTGCCCGGCCAGGCAGCGGTCCGCAGGCCGTGGGTCAGGCGCGTGGTCAGTTCGTCCAGTCGCCGGGCCGTGCCCCAGATCAGCAGGGCAAATTCATCCCCACTCAGACGGAAGGCGGTGTCCGGTGAGACGAAGGTCCGCCCCAGCACCTGCGCCAGGATGGACAGCACCTCGTCGCCCGTCTGGTGTCCGAAACTGTCGTTGATCCGCTTGAATTCATGAACGTCGAGCATCACCAGATGCAGTTCCTTACCCTCCTGCCGGGCGATGTCCAGGGCCAGGGGTACGTCGTGGTAGAAGGCCCGACGGTTGGGCAGACCGGTCAGCATGTCGGTGCGGGTGAGGTGTTCGAGTTCCTCGCGCAGGGCGGCGTTTTCCAGGGCAATCGAGACGTGCTGGGCCAGCAGTTGCAGAAATTCCAGATCGGTGTCGTCGAAGGCGTGGGCCTCGTAACTCTGGATGGACAGCACCCCGGTCCGCTCGCCCCGGACCTCCAGCGGCACGAACAGCATCGAGACGGTAGGCGGCCCGGCCAGCTCCTCTTCCGCCTGGACGTTCAACATCACCTTGCCGTTGTCCATCACCCGCCGGAAGCGCACTGGATATTCCAGCAGATAGGCGTCGATATCGGGGATCGACAGCGCCTCGCCGTGCAACACGTTCTCCAGGATGCCCTCGGGGTAAAACGGCAGCCGCTGGGAGTAGCGCCGCTGATCCTCGTACACCTCCCACAGCCAGTCGCCGCCGGGTTGCCGCAGCGCCAGCAGGGTACTGTGGGCAGAAAAAAGCGTTCCAGCCTGCTGATGGACCGCCTGCACCACCGCGTCTACCCCGTGGCTGCTGCGGGCCAGCGAGGCCAGCACCTGCACCAGTTGGTGGTAGCGCGCGAGCAACGTTGTCTCGGATCTGATCATTGGCACACTCTGGGAGCGGGGAAGGATGGAGCGCGGATGTGGGGAAACCGGGGCCAGTCTACGCTTTACCGTGACTCGGCAGGCACCGATGCCGTCCGAAGACAGGCTTTTATCTCAACCAGATCCAATTCCCAAGACGTTCAGCGCGGCCAGAGGATCATGCCGTAGGCGTCTGACCAGATCGGTGAGGTGTCGTGTTCGCGCGTGCAAAAGGGTCAACAGTATGCCGTGCAGGACAGCCAATCCTTGCGCTCCTTGGCGCAGTCGGTGACGATCTTCATGGAAGATCGTGTCACGCCGATGGTGGCTCCGATTCTCGATACTCCAGTGTTGTCGCCAGATGTCCTCGGCTTCCCTTGCTGTGAGCAGCGTGCTGCTCACGGCAAACCGCACCTCATGGGTCACGCGCCCATCTCGGTGCGTGACCTGATGCTCCCGACGAATCAGGG
>NZ_MSTI01000109.1 GCF_001949125.1 Deinococcus marmoris | reverse complement strand
CCTTCGCCTCTTTCGAGCATCCCAGACCGCCATTCACCCTGAAACTGAATTGGCTGCCGATGCGGGCTACCAGGGTGTTCAACACCAACACCCGCTGTGCCGCACGCCGCACAAGGCGAGTAAGAAACGCAAGCTCGATCACACACAGGAAGCAGAGAATCTTCGACTGGCACGCTTTAGGATTGCGATTGAGCATGTCATTCGTCGGCTCAAAATTTTCCGGGTGTTGAAGGAAACGTATCGCCATCGGCGAAAACGGTTCAGCCTCCGGGTTAACCTCATCGCAGCCATCTGCAACCACACCGCAAAATGTGCCTGACTTTCGCAAGAGGTCTAATGTTTTTCTCGGACTGCTACCGCCCTGGCAGGGGGCGGCATGAGGCGCAGCGCCATCAAAAGTGGAGGCAATCGTCAATGCGGTTGCCTCCATCAGCGGGGGACTGCTGCCTCAGCTCCCCAGATTCGCCTTCTCCCACTCGTAAAATTCCGGCTTGTAAAATTCCAGCCGGATTTTCTTGTATTCCTTCGTCGAATACAGGATGTCGTAATCCACGCCGCTGGCGACCTCCTCCTCGATGGCTGCGATCTTGCCGAACGCTTCTTCCTTGCTGCGTCCGTGAACCATCGTGAAGATGGTATAGGGCCATTCCGGGTAGGTGGGGCGCAGGTAGCAGTGGGACACGGCCTTGAATTCGGCCATCTGGCGGCCCACTTCTGACACGTCCTCCTGAGGCACCGCCCACACGCCCATCGCGTTGAAGGTAAAGCCCGCCTTCTGGTGACGGAACACGGCGGACACGCGGCGCAGTGCCCCGGCGGCCTTCATCTTCTCGGCGTGCGCAGCCACCTCGGCAATGCTCAGGCCCAGCGCGGCGCAGGCGTCGGCGTAGGGTTCCTCGGTCACGGGCAGGTCTTTCTGAAATTCGGTCACGAAGGCGCGGTCTAAATCCGTGACCTCGTAGCCGATGTTGCGCTGCTCACTGGTGTACTGCGGCTTGGATTTGGCGTTCCAGTCCTCCTTGCCGGTCATGTCGAATTCCACGCCGATCTTGAACAGGTGCAGCGTGGGCATCAGCCGGGTCAGGCGTGCGCCGCTCAGCTCGTGCAGCTTCTGGACATGCGCTTCCAGATCGCTCTCGGGCGGCACGGCAATCGTGTACCACAGGTTGAAATCGTGGTTGCGCCGATAGTTGTGGCTGACGCCGGGGTGGCCGTTCACGATCTCTGCGCCCGCGTCCAGTTGATCTACATCGTGAACCGCCGCCACCAGACTGCTCTGGTAGCCCAGCGTGCGCGTGTCGAAGATGGCGCTGACCTGCCGCAGCACGCCCTCCGCCTTGACCTCGCGCAGAATCTCCAGCGCCTCGGCCTCGCTCATCCCCACTTCCTCGGCGATCACCTGATACGGGCGCTGGACGATGGGAATGTTTTTCTGAATGCGGTTGAGAAGCTGCTCACGCGCCGTGGGGAGCGTGGTTTCCGGGGCGGGCGTGGTGGCGGTCATCCGCGTAGAATAGGCCGTGCAGGGCGGCGAAACGTCCCCGAACGAGCGGTCAGGCGTGGTCATGCACTTGGGGAGGAGAAATGACGCGGAGTGGAGTTGCCGAGCAGGCTCTGGCGTTTGCCTGGGCGATCCAGCTCAAATTTCCTGCTGCTGACAGGTTGCTGGAGGACTGGGCATCTCGGAGAATCCTGAAGCCTGGAGCGCTCGTTATTGAACTCAGCAACATTCTCAGCACGTCAACGCAGGAGCGGGATCAAGAGACCTCTTGCGAAAGTCGTGCGCTAAGGTAGGGGATGGTTGGCACGCTAAAATATCATCAGGCCCTGAAGCTGAATCGCACGAGTTTTCGCCGTCGCACTGGTGTGTACCCTGAAACATTTCTAGAGATGGAGACCGTGTTGCAAGAACGCCATGCCAACAAAGTCAAATCTGGACGGCCACCTGCACTCTCTTTGGGAGCGCAACTCCTGATGACGCTGGAGTTCTGGCGCGAGTACCGCACGTTGTTTCACATCGGCCAGGACTGGGGTGTCCATGAGGCCACGGTTCAGCGAACCGTGGTGCGTGTTGAAGATGCCCTGATACAAAGCGGGAAATT
>NZ_MSTI01000108.1 GCF_001949125.1 Deinococcus marmoris | reverse complement strand
GCCTGCGGGAGCGCCGGCACCTCCACCTGCCGCCCCCGCGCGGGAGGCCGCTGGGGCCGTGCCTGTGCCGCCCTGGGCGCTGCCTGCCTGACCGGAGCCGGGCTGGCCTGTGCCCGCGCCGCGTCCGCTGGCAGGGGTTCCGGTGTCGGGGCTGCCTCCGCTGCCTGCCGTTCCCCGTGAGGGAGCGTCGGCGGGGCTGCCGGATGTGGTAGTGGTTCCTGTGCCGCTGCCCTCGGCGGGGCGGGCACTGGCCGGATTACTGGCCGGGTTATTGGCCGCAGTGCTGCCTGCCGCGCCACTGCCGCTGGCCTGTGCGGCGGGCGCGGGGGCTGTCGCAGCCGGGGTACGGGCAGGCGTGGCGGCAACGGGAGCGCTGCCCTGTGCATTCGGGGCCGTGCGCCCCGCCTCGGTCTGCGTGGCAGGAGCCGCTGGAATGGGTGTCCGGCTGGGCCGCGCGGCCACCGGGGCAGATGAATCGGCACCTGAAGTATTCGCCGCGCTGCCCGCCCGTCCCGCCTCGGTGCTGGGGGCCACCGGAATGGGTGTTTCACGGGCGGTCACGGGGGCCGTGGGCGCAGTGGCTTGGGCAGGACTGCTGGCCTGTGGGCGGGCCGGAATGGCCGCCACCGGCTCGTTGCTGGCGCTGCGGCTGGGGGCTGGCGCGGCCTCTGTGGGGGTGGATGTGGTTGGAGTCTGGGCGTCTGGACGCGCCGGGGCCACGCTTTCTGGCGTGCTGGCCTGCTCACTGGCAGGGGCACTGGCGGCGGGAGTGGTGGCAGCGGGCGCAGCCGGGGCAGTGTCCTCGCGGCGGGGCAGGGCAGTCACGGCTTCCGGTTGCGGGGCGGGCGCGGCAGGGGCGGCCCGCACAGGTTCGGCGGGTGTCTCCGGGGCTGCCGCGCGTGGCTGTGGTTCCACGCTGCCCACCTGTGGCGTCGTGACCCGTTCCGGGGCGATCTCGGGCGCGGGCTGCGGCGAGGTTGCTACGGGCGCGGTGGCCGCCGTGCGTGCCGGGGCGGGTGTGGCGGGCGTCGGCTGGGTCACGGGTGTGCGTTCGGCAGGTGTGGGCTGGGTCGGAGCGGGCGTGCGTGTTGGAGTCTGGGCCACTGGAGCCGCTGCCGGCTGTGCAGGTCTGGGCGTCGCGGCGGGCGCTTCGGCGGGCCTGGGCGTCGGCGCAGGTGAGGGCGCTTTGACCTGTGCGGCGGGCGGCGAGGGCTGCGGACTGGGCTGAGCAGCGGGCGTCGGAGTGGGCGCAGGTACAGGTTTCGGTGCGGGTGTCGGCGTCGCCTTGACCTCGGGCTTCGGCGTGGGCGCTGCTGCCGGCCTGGGGGCTGGTCTGGCTGGAGTGGGCGTCGGCTTCGGCGGCGTGGCGGGCCGGGCGGTGACGGGCCGGGGCGGTACTGGTTTTGGGAGAGCGGGCTTCGGCGTCAGCGGCGCGGTGGCCTGTACGGGCAAAGGCTCCGGCGCGGGGGCCAGCGTCACGACTTCCAGGGGGGTCCGCAGCGGGTCAGGCGGCCCTGGCAGCGCGTCGGGCGTGCCGGGGCGCAGCAGCAGCAGGCCGGAGAACACCACCACATGCAGCCCGATGGTGGCGGCCAGCGCGCGGAAGCGTTCGCGTCCCTCGGGGGCCTGCTGCGGGCCGGGCGTGGGCGGGAAGGTGGTCATCTCACTGGCTGGGCCTCGTTCCCAGCGCCAGACGTTCGCCGCCTGCCTTCTTGATCACGTCCATCACGCGCACCACCGTGCCGTAACTGCCGCGTTCGTCTGCGCGCAGGCCCACCACGCCGCCCGAGGTACTCAGCAGCGGCTTGAGCTGTTTGCCCAGTTTGGTCAGGGTGGTGGCCTGCCCGTTCAGAAACAGTTTCCCGGCGCGGTCCACGCTCACGATGGGCAGCGCGGGCGTCTCCTGCACGGTGGTGCTGGCGCGTGGCAGGTCCAGTGGCAAAGCGTTCTGGCGTGCGCCCAGGCTGCTGGTCAGGAAGAAGAAGATCAGCAGCAGCAGCACCACGTCCACCATCGGCGCGAAGTCGAAGGTCACGCCGTCGCCGCTGTCGCGCATCCGGCGGCGGGTAGGGGCACGGGTCATCGGTTTCTGCCCTCGCCGTCGCGCGTGGCCGGGGCGGCTTTCGGGGGCGTCGTGGTGCGGAAGATGCCGGTGTTGTTCGGCCCGCTGCTGATGGTTCCTGCGTTTTCACGGGCCTCGTCGAAGTTGAAGGCCAGCACCGGAACTGGCGCATTCTGCGGCTGCCCCTGTGATTGCCCCTGCGGCTGTGCGGCGCGTTCCTGGCCCCGCTGGCCCTGATCTCTCTGGCCCTGCTCCCTGTAGTTCTGATCCCGGTAGTCCTGCTCCGCATAATTCTGCTCTGCGTAATTCTGTTCTCGGGTCATCTGGCGCTCGGGGCGCGGGCGACCCTCGGGACGGGCCAGCCAGCCGGGCAGGTCCTCGCGCACCCGTTCGGCGGCCACAGCGATACGGTCTGCGCGGGCCTTCAGGGCGTTGCGGGCCACGTAGGCGATGATCGCCACGATCAGGCCGCCCGCCGTGTTCACCAGCGCCTCGCTGATGCCGGTGGCCAGTTGTGCGGGCGTGGGCGCGGCGGTGGAGCTGAACACCAGGAACGAGCGCACCATGCCGATCACCGTGCCCAGCAGCCCCAGCAGCGGGGCGATCTGCGCGGCGGTGCCCAGCGCACTCAGGCCCGCGTACAGCCGGGTATCCTCGGCCAGCAGGGCAGACTGCATGGCGGCCCCGGCGGCGTCTACCCCCCGGTCCGCGCGCCCAAGACCGGCCCGTAGCACGTTGATGGCAGGCGAGGACTGTCCGGCCCGGTCCACCTCGGCCAGCGCCGCCGCCGGGCCACTTTCCGCCGTGATGGCCCGCGCCCGCTCGATTAACGCGTCGGCATTGCGCCCCAGCCGGGACAGCGCCTGTGCCCTCGCTACGCTCAGGTACACGACATACAGGGACAGGGCGATCAGAACCCAGAGCAGTGGGCCAGCGGCGCGGATGAGATCAAGGACATTCATTGTCTACACGGGTAGCACGCGGGCGCGTGACAAGCATGAAAACAGGGGAGGATTGTCTCACCCGCTCAGGGGAGTCAGCCCAGTCGGGCACTCCCCGGAGGCACTTTTCGCCCGGAAGCGGCGGGCAGTCTCGCTGAGATGGACATCCCTGCCCGCTGCCCGTCCTCACCGTCCATCAATCCACACCAATGCACTCGACTTTAATCGCTCAAGCGGCTAAAATAGGGGGGTAAGTAGGAATCATTCTCAAGAAGCGGACCACCAGCTTTTCTGGATACGGGTCCGCCAGCCAAGAGAACGTTCTGACAAGGAGCCAAGTATGACCCAGACCGAACAGCCGCACCAGATCGAGATCCGCAACCTGCACGCCTCCGTGGGCGACCTGCCAATCCTCAAGGGGATTGACCTGATCATCCCGCGCGGCGAGCTGCACGCCGTCATGGGGCCGAACGGCAACGGCAAAAGCACCCTTGCTAAGGTCATGGTGGGCGATCCTGAATACACCGTCACCGACGGCGACATTCTGGTGGACGGCGTGAGCATCCTGGAGATGGAACCCGACGAGCGCGCCCGCATGGGTCTGTTCCTGGCCTTCCAGTACCCCGTCGAGATTCCCGGCGTCACCATCGCCAACTTTCTGCGCCTGGCCATGCAGGCCCGCAAGGAAGAAGGCGAAGAGGTCAGCTTTACCGAGTTCTACGGCAAGCTGCAAACGTCCCTCAAGACCCTGGACTGGGACGAGAGCATCGTCGAGCGCTACCTGAACGCGGGCTTTTCCGGCGGCGAGAAGAAGCGCAACGAGATTCTGCAAATGCTGATGCTGGAACCCACCTACATCATCATGGATGAAACCGATTCTGGCCTGGACGTGGACGCCCTGAAAGTCGTCGCCAACGGCGTGAACTCCATGCGTGGCCCAGGTCTGGGCGGCCTGATCATCACCCACTACCAGCGCCTGCTGGATTACATCGTGCCCGACAAGGTCCACATTATCGTGGACGGCAAAGTCGTGCAGAGCGGCGGCCCCGAACTGGCGAAGAAGCTGGACAGCCAGGGCTACGACTGGGTCAAGGAACTGGCGACTGCGTGAGTAGAGGGACGCGAGTGTTGAAGCGGAACAAGGTTTTCCTTGTGCTTTCCGTCCTGAACCTCGCGGCCTTCGCCTCGGCAGCACCCAGCGTCACCCTTCAGCTCAAGGGTTGGAACCGTGGTCCAGTGCAAGTCATCACTGACGTTCCGCACGTCGGCCTGTCTTTCAACACCGTGGGGCCAGACGGCAAGTTCACTGTCTCGCTTGGGGATCCCGTCCCAAACTACGAGTATGACTTCCTTCCGGCTGAGGAGTATTTTACCCTCGGTTGCAAACCAGTGAGTGGCAAATTGACATTTTCTGCCGCTCAGATCGATCTGAGATATGGCCGCTTTGCTTCCATTCTCCGTGCCAGGACAAAAGACGGATTTATTGAATTCGGCCCGTCTGCTCTGTTGAATACGACGGGTCAAGGCTCAAAAGACGATCTGATGCATCTGACCATGATGTACAGTGATAAAGCATTGAAAATCATGGGCAAGGTTAAATGCAGTACCACCGAGTCCGATAAGTCGGTCTACTCAGAAATGACAGTGGATGTGAGCTTGCAGAGAGGCTGGAACTGGCTTGCTGAAGTGCGGGACTCTGGAAAAGTTCCAAAAGCAGTTCTAACGACTGTGCCATTAGACAAAGTTATTAGTATTGATTACGACGAGTCCTCGCCCACTGCGGCTGCCGATGTTTTCAACCACTTTGAATCAGTGCTTAAAAAACTCAAGTAGTCCATCTTCAAGGAGTCAACATGACCATCAATCCCGAAGTCAATGACATCAACGCCAGCTACGAGTACGGCTGGAGCAACCCCGAAAGCTACGCCATCAAGGCCCCCAAGGGCCTGCGCCGCGACGTCGTCGAGATGATCTCCAAGGCCAAGGACGAGCCGCAGTGGATGCTGGATTTCCGCCTCAAGGCGCTTGACATCTTCCTCAGCAAGCCGATGCCTGAATGGGGCGCGGACCTGTCCGGCCTGAATCTGGACGAGATTTACTACTACATCAAGCCCGAAGGCTTCAACACCCGTTCCTGGGACGATGTGCCGGAAGACGTGAAGAACACCTTCGAGCGTCTGGGCATCCCCGAAGCCGAACGCGCCGCGCTGGCCGGGGTGGGCGCGCAGTACGAGTCGGAAATGGTGTACCACAACCTCAAAGAAGAGTGGGAAAAGCTGGGCGTCGTCTTCCTGAGCATCGAGGACGGCCTCAAGGAGTACCCGGACCTGTTCCGCGAACACTTCGCCACCATCATCCCGCCCGAGGACAACAAGTTCGCGGCCATCAACAGCGCGGTCTGGAGCGGCGGCTCCTTCGTGTACGTGCCCAAGGGCGTCAAGGTGGACATCCCACTCCAGACGTACTTCCGCATCAACGCCGAGAGCAGCGGCCAGTTCGAGCGCACCCTGATCATCATTGATGAAGGCGCGCAGGCCCACTACATCGAGGGCTGCACCGCGCCGTCGTACAGCTCCGACTCCTTCCACTCCGGCGTGATCGAGATCGTGGTCAAGGAAGGCGCACGCTTCCGCTACAGCACCATCCAGAACTGGAGCCACAACGTCTACAACCTCGTGACCCAACGCGCCGCCGTGTACGGCAACGGCGTGATGGAGTGGGTGGACGGCAACCTGGGCAGCAAGGTCACCATGAAGTACCCCGCCTGCTACCTGTTGGAAGACGGCGCACGCGGCGAAATCCTGTCCATCGCGATGGCCGGGCGCGGGCAGCACCAGGACGCGGGCGGCAAGATCGTTCACTTTGCGCCCTACACCAGCGGCTCGATTGTCTCCAAGTCCATTTCCAAGGATTCGGGCCGCAGCAGCTACCGTGGATTGGTCAAGATCTACGAGGGTGCCAAGTACGCCAAGACCAACGTGGAATGCGACGCTCTGCTGCTGGACGAGGAAGCCCGCACCGACACCTACCCCTACATTGAGATCGAGGAAAAGACTGCCCGTGTGGGCCACGAAGCCACCGTGTCCAAGATCAACGACGATCAGATCATGTACCTGCAAAGCCGGGGCCTGAGCAAGGACGCGGCGGCGGGCCTGATCGTGCGCGGCTTTATCGAGCCGATTGCCAAGGAACTGCCGCTGGAATACGCGGTGGAGCTGAACCGGCTGATTGAGCTGGAAATGGAAGGCTCGGTCGGCTGATTTGAGGCATGGAGGCTTCCAAGGTTGATTGCCCAAAATGCAAAGGGCACGTAATGATTCCAGTCTTGACCGTGGATGAGCGTGCCTCTGCTGGGGCCGCGCTGAGGAAGCTTCTAGGCCCGGTCTCCCGGATGCAACATCTACGGGAGTGGGCTGGATTTGATCTTGCGGATGCGAAGCGCTTCGTTACTCATTTTGGTGAAAGTCAAGGCAAATGCGTCAAATGCCGAACCCCTTTGCCAGAATATAAAACCTCTGACGAGTACGTAATTTGCTCTCGCTGCCGCAGCCTGAATCTGGACTGGTGATCCCTGTTACTGGAGCTTTGGCTGGGGCAACCCCTCCGGCCCTTCGGGCCACCTCCCCTTAGAAGGGAGGCAAGAGGTGTGGAATTGCCTCGCCCGCCGCTTTTCTCGGCTCCCTTTGAGGGGAGCTGGCGGCAAAGCCGACTGAGGGGTTAAGCGGGCATGGCAGCTCCAGCAAGGCGGCTCGTAAGGAGGCAGAATGACAAGTCGGGAAGAAATCAAGATAAAAATTGATGCGCTGAGCGACGCCTCTTTTGAGGAAGTGGCCCAGTTGATTGAGCAGAAGGCTCGCATCGAGCGTCATCTTGCGGCCCTGAGTGCTTTTCAGGAAGGCTGGACACCAGAGGAACAGGCGGCGTGGAACGAGGGAACGAAGCGCCGTCCCTGGCGTACCACAGAGCTGGAGTCGCCTGAATGACCCTGGCGCTGGACACCAATATTCTGACCGCACTCCAGAAAAAGGAGACGGTGGTAGATCAATATTACCGCACTGCCGTGGCTGCTGGAGAAGTGCTGACGGTGCCTGCCGTTGTTCTTTATGAAGCGCGGCGCAGTCTCCTGAAGCCGGAATACGCCCGTCGCCTGGGAGTTCTGGACAGCCTCGTGACCCATCTGTCCATTCTGGACTTTGACCGCGAAGCCGCCGACATTGCTGCCCTGCTCCACCACCAACTCAGGACGGCGGGCGCGTTGATAGACGACGCTGACCTGCTGATCGCCGCCACCACCCTGCGCCACGGGGCCACCCTCGTCACCCGCAACACCAGTCATTTTCGGCGCGTCCCCGGTCTCTCCCTCTCGGACTGGCGACAGGAGCAACCTTGAAACTCAACCACATCAACCTGGGCGTGACCGACGTGCCTGCCACCGTGGAACTGTTCCAGACCTACTTCGGCCTGCGTCCAGCGGGCGACGGGATGCCGATGGACGAGCGCATGGCCTTCCTGCGTGACGACAACGACTCGCTCATCTCGGTGTTTAAGGCCAAGGACGTGGCGTACCCCAAGGTCTTCCACATCGGCTTCTTGCAGGACACGCCGGAACAGGTGCGCGCCATTTACCAGCAACTGACGGACGGCGGCTACACCATCACGCCCCCGAGCGAGAACCACGGGCGGCTGACCTTTTACTTCAATACACCGGGCGGCTTCGTGCTGGAAGTCGAATCTTTTTTTCGCTAAGCCCTGCCCTTGACCTTCAGGAGGAACAATGACCCAACTCAGCGAACACCTTTCCACCCACACCGGCCCCGAGTGGCTGACCGCCAAGCGCAAGGCCAGCTTTGACCTCTTCGATACCCTGGAAGTCCCTCACAGCGGCGTCGAAGCTTGGAAGTACACCCAGGTCAACGTGGACTTTTCCAAGCTCAATCCCCACCCCAAGCGCGAAGTCGTCTCCGACATTTCCAAGCTGCCCGAAAGCGTGCAGAAGCGCCTGAAGGGCACGGACGTGGGCGCATTCCTGGTGCTGGACGGCCCGGATGTGGTCTACCGCACCGAACTGCCCGCCGAACTGACCGCCAAGGGCGTGATCTTCACCGATCTTAAGACCGCCGTGGAACAGCACGCCGACAAGGTGCAGCAGTACCTCTATAGCGTGGTCCCGGCGGAAGTGCCGGACGACACCACGATTGCTGCCCCCGGTACCACCCCCAGCAAATCCCCCGATCCCAGCGAGGGCAAGTTCTCCGCGCTGGCCGCCGCCCTGTGGACCAATGGCGCGTTCGTGTACGTGCCGCGCGGCGTGGAAGTAGACCTTCCGCTGGGCAGCTTCCGCGTGATGAGCGAGGCCGGAACCTTCACCGCCACCCGTACCCTGGTGGTAACCGAGGAAAACGCCAAGGTGACGTTCATCGACGAGCAGGATTCCGAGGAACTGCCCGGTACCTACGCCATCGGCGCGGTGGAACTGGTGGTCAAGGACGGCGCGCAACTGCGTTACGTGTCCATCCAGAACTGGGGCAAAGGTGTGACGCACATCCAGCGCCAGCGCGGGCAGGTGGGTAAAGATTCCACCCTGAACAGCCTGGTGGTCACGATGGGCGGCACCCTCAGCCGCACTGAGATGCAGAGCCACCTGCTCGGTCAGGGAGGGCACTCCGAGATGCTGGCACTGTACTTTGCCAACGAGGACCAGCACTTCGATCACTACACCTTGCAGCACCACGCCGCCGCCAACTGCTACAGCGATCTGCTGTACAAGGGCGTGGGCGACGATCAGGCCGTGGGCGTGTTTTCCGGCATGATCAAGGTGGACCTGGGCGCACAGAAGACCGACGCCTACCAGAAGCACCGCACCCTGATGCTGTCCAGCGAGGCCCGCAACTTCAGCGTGCCGCAACTGGAAATCAACGCCAATGACGTGCGTTGCAGCCACGGCAGCACCACCGGGCCAGTGGACGAGCAGCAACTGTTCTTCCTGCGCTCGCGCGGTATCCGTCAGGAGCTGGCCGAGAAGATGCTGGTCACGGCCTTCCTGGAAGACGTGCTGACGCGTGTGCCTCTCAAGAGCGTCGTGGAGTACATCGAAGGGATTATTGCGGAGAAGGTGGGCGCAGCCTAACCCACCCCGGAGTTTGAATCTGTCCAGAGTCAGCCCACAAGCGGGGCTGGCTTTTTTCTAGCCTTGCCGCCGCAGGTAATGTGATCTATTCTCCATAAGGAAGTGACTGGCGGTCAGTCCGTCAGCCACCGTTTGGCACTATTGGGGAGAAGCGGAACCTATGAATAAAGGCCGAACAGAAGCATTCTCAGACGGCGTTCTCGCCATCATCATTACCATCATGGTGCTGGAACTGGTCGTGCCGGAAGGGCATGAGCTGGCGGACCTGTTTAATGACTGGCCCAAGCTGCTGGCCTACGTGGTCAGTTTTCTGTACGTGGGCCTGTACTGGAACAACCATCACCATATGTTTCAGGCGGTCAAACGGGTGAGTGGCGCGGCCCTGTGGGGCAACCTTCATCTGCTGTTCTGGCTCTCCCTGCTGCCGTGGCTCACGGCCTGGGTGGGTGAGAGTCACTTCGCGCCCACCCCGATCAGTGTGTACGCCTTCGATCTGGTGATGTGCGGCGTGGCCTTTACCCTGCTGCAACGGGCGTTGATTCGCGCCGATACGAGCAATACCCTGCTGGCGCGGGCAGTTCAGGGCGGCACCAAGGAAAAGGTGTCCACAGCGCTGTACATCGTTGCCATACTGCTGCCGTTGCTGGGGCAGACGGCGGCGTATGCAGCAGGAATTCTGCTGCTGGGCGTGGGCCTGAGCTGGGTGGTTCCAGACCCCCGCATTGAGCGCGTGCTGGCCGAGGCTGGGGGCAGTGGAGAATAAGGCCATGCTGCGCCCCGCCTCCGCCCTGACCCCTGAAATCGCTGCCCTGCTGGGCCGGGCCATGTTCCCTGATCCGGCCCGCATAGAACGCACTTTGGAGGCGTACCGGACGGAAGATAGTCGGCAGCTTTTCGTCTGGGAAGTCGGCGGTCAAATCGTCAGCGCGGCGGGCCTGCGCTCCGATGGGCAAAAGGCGGAAGTCCTGCACATCGGCACGCGCCCGGATGCAGGCGGCAGAGGCTACGGGCGCGGGCTTCTCCATGCCACCGCCGCGCATCTGAATCTGTCGCAACTGACGGCAGAAACGGATGACGAATCGGTGGAGTTCTACCGTCGCAGCGGGTTTGAGATTGCACAAGCTCCGGCCAGAGGCGAACGCCGCCGATACCTCTGTACCCTCATCTGTTCCCCTACTGCGCCCTGAGTTTCTTGCGTTCCTGCACGGCCAGTTCGTCCACGCGCTCGTTCTCGCCGTGTCCAGCGTGGCCCTTGACCCAGATGAAGGTCAGCGCATGGGTCTTTGCCTGCTCGACCAGCGCTTCCCACAGGTCCTGATTCTTGACCGGTTCCTTGCTGGCCGTCTTCCAGCCATTGCGCTGCCAGTTCAGAATCCAGCCGTCGGTGAAGGCCTTGCGCAGATACTGGCTGTCGGTAATAACCCGGATCTGGCAGGGCCGTTTGAGGCTCAGCAGACCTTCCAGCAGGCCGCGCAACTCCATGCGGTTGTTGGTGGTGCCTTCCTCGTTGCCGGACAGCACCAGCTCATGCTCTCCGGTACGGAGGATGCAGGCCCAGCCGCCATGTCCGGCCATCGTGTCGCACGCGCCGTCGCTGAACAGGTCCACCGCGTTTCCGGCAACCGGCACAGCGGGCTGGATTCCGGCTTTCAGGGGCAGCAGATCGCGCGCCTTGTCCTGCGCTTTGCGGGCGGCAGTGTTTGGATAAGAAGTTCGGGGGCGCGTCATCCACGGAACTGTAGGCAGGGGGGCCGCGTACTGTCAAGTATGACCCGCACCGCACTCGCCATTCCCGAAGCTGACCGCACCCCGGCGGTCCTGACGCATCTGTCGCCGCTGGCGGGCTTCCTGCTGCCCACACTGGGCAATGTGCTGGGGCCGCTGGTGGCATGGCTGGCCCTGCGGGACCGCAGCCCGGCGCTGGATCAGCAGGGCAAGGAGGCGCTGAACTTTCAACTGAGCATGTGGCTGTATGGCGTTCTCATCGGTATTCTCGCCTTTGTCCTGTTCAGTCTGGGCATCCTGGGCGGGGCACTGGGCACGGCGGCAGGAGCGCAGGATTTCGGGGCCTTCGCCTTTCTGGGCACTTTCGCCGCCTTCTTCGTGTTCTTCGTGCCGTTGCTGTTGCTGCTGAGCATCATTCCCTTCATCTTCATGATCGTGGCGGTGGTGCGGGTCAGTGCCGGGCAGCCGTACCACTACCCCCTGAGCATCCGCTTCGTGCGCTGATCGTCCCAGCTTCCGGGACCTGAATGTGCGTGATAGGTCTATCCTGTGCCCCATGCGAATCATGGCTGTATTTGCCCACCCGGATGACGAGATCGGTTGCGCTGGAACCCTGGCGAAACACGCGGCGCGCGGGGACGAGATCATGCTGGTCTGGACCACGCTGGGAGAACTCGCCAGCCAGTTCGGAGACACCTCGCACGAGGAAGTCACCCGCATTCGGCGCGAGCATGGGGCGTGGGTGGCCGACAAGATCGGCGCGCAGTACCACTTCTTTGATATGGGCGACAGCCGCATGACCGGACACCGCGACGAGGCGTTGCAACTCGCCAAGCTGTACGCCACCTTCCGCCCCAACGCCGTGATTACCTGGAGCGACGATCACCCGCACCCCGATCACCGCATGACCGCCAAGATCGCCTTTGACGCGATCACGCTGGCCCGCATTCCCAAGATCGTCAACGAAGTGGGCGGCGGCCAGCCTATGCCCCCGGCCCCCGATCTGAGTGGCGACGACGCGGTAGAAAGTGGCGACGACGTGCGCCGCCTGGAAGCGTGGCGCGATCCGATTCGCTTCTACCAGTACTTTGCCCCGGCCAGCCCCTATCCCGAAGTCTTCGTGGACACCTCGGACACGCTGGAAACCGCCGCCGCCATTGCCTCGTACTACCGCGATTTCTACAAGTGGCAGTGGACCGACGACCTGTTCCGCGAGGGGCGTGCGGGCGCGGGGCGTCTGGCCGGGGTCAAGTACGCCGAACGCTTCAATCTGCGTGCCAGCCACCTGAAGGCGCGGGACTTTCTGGACTGAAGTGGCTTAGCCACCCGATTTAGCCGCCCAGCGCCGCGATCACGTCGTCCGGCATCCGCGCCGGGCGGTACTGCTTGTCGGTGGCGATGTGTCGCGATTCTCCCGTTGATAGCAGTTCCTCGCCGCGCCGGACCTCGTATACGAAGGTCACGGTGCGGCTGCGGAGGGCCGAGATGTGGGTGGTGACCACCAGCTCGTCGTCGTAGCGGGCGGCGCGGCGGTATTCCACGTTCAGGCCCGAGAGCATCAGGTAGTAGCCGCGCGCCTCGATCTCGGTGTAGGGCAACCCCATTTCGCGCATCAGGTCACTGCGGCCCACCTCGAACCACACCGGATAGGTGGCGTGGTGGACGACGCCCATCATGTCGGTCTCGGCGTAGCGCACGCGGATGGCAGTCTGAACACTGATGCCCGTCAGCCTGTCCGTCACAGCAGATTGTCCGCCGCAGAGCGGAATTCCAGCGTGGGCGTGCGGCGCATGCGGACCTGCTGCGCGACCTGCCGTTGCAGGTGGCCGCGCGCGTGGTCCAGCGCTTCCAGCAGGTCAGGCATGTCGGCCCCCAGCGAACTGACATACACGCGCGCCAGACTGAAATCGGGGGTCAGGGTCACGCGCTCGACGGTCACGATCAGCGGCACGCGCGGGTCACGCAGGCCGGAAATCGCCTCGCTCAGCACGCGCGTGATCTGGGACTGCACCTGTTCGGGCTTCATGCCCGCAACCGGGAGAGGGGGAAATTCACAAGGGTCATCCCGCTATGGTAGGGCAGAAGCAGGCCGGATGACGGCAAGGTGTGGCTGAAGAAACCTTTGGAGACGCGCGTGTTCTCCAGTTTAGGTGGCCTCCGCTTCCCGCCGATCAGGTCTGGAAAGCCGTTTCCGCGCGTGGATTTTGAAATATTCAGCTTGCCACCTCAGCGAATGTACCGCCGCCCGGTGTAGCCGGTGAATACGCCGATGCCGTAGCTGACCTTTCGGACGCTGTCCAGCACGGGTTTGCCGTTCCAGGCCAGTCCGGTGGAACTGCCGCCGTCCAGCAGCAGGGCGTCCTGAATGCCCAGGCGAGACATCACCTTGGCCATCTCGGTGGTGGTCAGGCGGGACCGGGTGCTGACCATCACCAGATCGCGGTTGCTGATCAGGCCGATGGCGCTGCGGGCCGCGCGGCCAAACAGGGCCGGATCGCGGAAGGCGGTGCTGTACCGGTACTGCACCCGGCCCCCGGCCAGGATGCGCGGCCCGGTGGCGATCACGGTTTCCATGCCCTGCCACGCGCTGCTCAGCGGAATTTGCAGCAGCCCGGTGGTGCTGGGGCGGATGGCCGCGCGGTTGTCGGGCGTGATCGCCAGCGCCTGCGGAATGCGGCCCCAGGTCAGCATGCGCCCCTGCATCACGATGTCCCCGGCGGGGGCAAAGCTGTGCGGGTGAAAGTAAGAGCCGTTGATGATCGCCTGCGCGCCGCTGCTGCGGGCCAGTTGCCCCACCCGCGCGCCCGAGCCGAAGTTCAGGCCGCCGCCGGGCAGCACCGGGGCCACCAGCACGTCGCGCCAGCGCAGGTCCACGTTGACCACCTGCACCGGGATATTCAGAGGCCTGAGCTGCTTGTAGCTCGCCGCGCGGCCCTGCGGTCTGGGCGGAATCGGCACCGGGACGTGCGACGGCACCAGCAGCTTGATCCCCGGCACGATGTAGCGGGCGCTGCCCAGATTGTTGATGCGGCGCAGTTTGTCCACGCTGATGCGGTAGCGCCGCGCGATGATTGCGGGCGTTTCCGTGCGTTTCATGTAGATGTAGGTGAAGAGCGTGCGGACCTCGGTGGTGGGCCGGGGGGCCGGGGCCGCGCTGCGCGCCGGAATCTTGAGGCGCTGGCCCGGCGTGATCAGCGTGCCGCTGAGCTTGTTGGCGGCCTGAAGCGCGCCGACGCTGACGCCGTATCTGCCCGCGATCTTGCTCAGAAAGTCGCCGCGCTGGACGGTGTAGGTCACGGCAGTGGAGGCGGCGGCTGGCGCGCGGGCAGGCGCGGCGGGAATGGCCGCCGCCACCCTGCTCAGCTTCAGCACCTGCCCCACGCGGATGGTGTCGCTTTTTAAGCTGTTGGCCGCCTTGAGCTGCGCCACGCTGAGGCCCGCGCGCGTGGCGATCTTGTACAGGGTGTCGCCGGAACGCACAGTGACTTTGCTGGAAGCCGCATGCGCCGGGCCGATCAGCAGCAAAAAGATTAAGAAAAGATAACGAGAGCGCATAGACCTTCCAGATGAACACACCCGCAGTGCGGGCGGATGAGCAGAGCTGACCAGAGGGGAAGGTCTTGCGCGGCGGGAGGCCGCTTCGGCCCGCTGCTGAAGCGCAACTGGGCCACCTGCAAATCGCCAGGAAGGCGTTGCAGATGGTCCCGTGCGGTTTCTGGGAAGGGTTGGCTGGCGCTGATTTAGCTCCCGGTCTGCCGTCTACACAGCCCCCCCAATATCTTAAGTTCCCGCTTTCAGGTGCCCGGCGTGCTGCCCGGCAGGACCGCCACCCTCCCGATCATGTAGGCCACGCCGTACAGGAACAGGGTGGCCACCGGCAGGAATTTGAGGCCGGTGCGGTGTTCGATCATGCGCCCGCGCACCAGCACCTCGATGACGTACAGGCTGAGCAGCGCAAAGGCCGAGTACATCCAGTGTTCCAGGTCACGGCTGGGGTCATAGGGCAGGCCGTATTTGGTCAGGCCGCCCCCGATGTTGACCGCGCTGGGCACCTTCGCGCCGCCCAGGGCCAGGATCACGCCAGTCGCCACCGGAATCAGGGTCAGCACCCAGACGATTCGCAGCCACACCGTAAACGAGGTGCTGACCATTCCCTTGACTGCCGGGGCGATGCTCCAGACCAGCAGAATCAGCGTGGCCAGGGCGTAGGGGGTGGGAAAGAGAAAGGCCAGCGGAGAGCCGAACTGGTAGCCGTGAATGGCGCGGAGCAGATCCATATGGGCCTTAGCGTAGCGCGGCGGCGGGGCAGGGGACTGCAAGGGGGAGACCAGCCCTGTGTAGATCAGGTCCGTCCAAACCCACCCTGGGCGGCGCATGACTGCTTCCGCTTTACTGGCCGTCCGGCAGGTCCACCAGGGTCAGGTCGGGCAGATAGCTGCCGGGTTGCAGCGGGGCCGTTTCGCCGCTGCGGCGCAGGCGCAGGCCGACTGGCACTTCCACCAGCAGGACGTTGGGGCCGCTGAGGGTGACCATCAGGCCCTCAAGGGCAGGCGCACCGAAGGCGGTGCCCAGGTCGCTTGGCCCCGGCGGCAGCTTGACGGTGTGCTGGCCGTAAGGTCCGGCGGCGCGCACGCTGGCCGCGCCCTGGCGGATGGCCTCGTGGTGCAAGGTCAGGGGCTGGCCCAGCCCGGCCAGGGTGCCCAGCGGGTGCTGCGGCGCGCGGCCTGTGCGGCCTACCGCGACACCCAGCAGCGTACCGGGCCTCACCACGTCCCCGGCCTCAATCAGCCGCGCGCCCTGACTGACGTCCAGATCGGTGGGCACCCGCAGAATTTGCAGGCCGTCCCGGTGCTGCTCGGCGCGCAGGCCACTCAGGTGCGGAACGCTGGCCAGTTGGCCCAGATCGAAGGGGCCGCCCAGCGGAATCGGCACGGGCGTGACCTCGCCCCCTGCCGCCACCAGCGACAGGACGCGGCCCCCGCTGTACTCGATGCCCTCTACCGCAGGCGGCTCGTTCTGTGGCGCGGCCTGCGGTCTCAGCACCGGGCGCAGGCGGGCGCTGGCTACCGCCGCAGACCCGCGCAGGGCAGCTCTACCTCTGGCGGATTTACCCCTGGCAGATTTACTCAGAGTGGATTTGCCCTGCGCCGCTCCACCCAGTGCAGCTCCACTTAAGGGCCGCCAGACGCCCCCGCCACGTCTGCGGCGGGCCAGCAGCCAGAATGCAGCGCCGCCTGCCAGCGCCAGCAGCACCAGCGCCCGCACCCACTCCAGCCCGCCGATCAGGGCGGCCCAGCTTCCCACCCGTTCCTCCTGGTCCTGTGTGGCCTGGGAAGCCAGTGCGGCCTGGGAAGAGGGAGTGTTGACCGCCTGTGCGCCTGGGGATCTGGAGGCGGGCGCGGCAGCATACGGCGCGCGGCCTCCTGCACGGCCCAGCACGGCGGGCAGGGTCACCTCCGCGCCTCCTGGCAGGATCAGCAGCGGCGCGACGGTCTGACCCGGCGTCAGGGCCGAGTTGACGAGCCGGACCGCAAATTCCCGCGAGTCGGGGGCGCGTGAGACCACGGCACTCAGGCCGGGGGGCAGGTCGCCTACCGTCAGGTCGCCTGGCCGCACGCCCGAGGTGGCCCGGTAGCGCAGGACCGTCTCCTCACCCTGCGCCAGTTCCCGGTCTGCGCCGGGGTTCAGCAGGGTCAGGGGCGACGTGGTGTTCAGGCGCAACAGCACCTGCTGGGGTTTGGCGGCCACGCTGCCCGGCAGTGTCTGGGCGTCCGCGCACAGCAGCGCCGCCGCCCCGTAGGGAACGTTTCCCGCCGCCGCCAGCCTCACCTTTCCGCTCCTGACCACGTCCGGGTTCAGCGTGAGGCCCAAGTTGCCGGGGGCCGAGAGCCGGACCCGTGTGCCGTCTGCGAGGGGCAGCCGCACGGAGGTCAGACTGGTCACGCGCCGCAGCCCGATGCCCAGGCCGGGGCCGCCCAGCCGGGGCACCTGTCCCAGCGGTATGGCCCGGCCATCGGCGTAATCGCTGGCCAGCAGGGCGCGGCGGGCGTCGGCGGGAATGCGGGTGCCCAGCGCCAGATAGTGCAGCCGGTCAAGGGGGCCGCGTTCGGCAAAGGCCGCCAGCGCCTGCGCCGCCGTGAAGGGCCGCAGGCTGTCGTTGTCGATGCCGTCGGTCAGCACGAACACGGTGGTCACGTATTGCCCGCCGTCTGTTTGCCCGCCATCGGTCAGCGGCTCCAGGGCGGCGCGCAAGCTGCGGTACAGGTAGGTGTTGCTGCCGTCGGCCTTTAACCGTCTCAGGGCGGTGTTCCACTGCGGCGTTCCGGCGGGCCGGTCAAAGCCCTGGCGCGTTCGCAGCCCGGCGTCGAAGGTCAGCAGTTCTACCCGGTCAGGCCGCGCCTGCCGCACGTAGCGGTTCAGCTCGGCCCGCACCCGCCCGAAGATGTCGGCCCGCCCGTCCCCGATACCGCGCATGCTGCCGCTGGTGTCCAGCACGAACACCGCCCGCGTGCGCGTGGGCAGCGGGCCATCTGTCAGGGCGCAGGCAGCGGGCAAGGTGGACGGCGGCGGATTCGGAGTCGCCCCAGCCGCCGTACCGGAGACGGTCACGCTGAGACTCAGTGCGAGAAGGAGAGGGGTGACGGGCTGCATCTGACCCTATTGTGCCCCGAGACGGGCGGTGGGGAGCTGCGCCGAAGTGTGCCAGAACGGCCAGAACGCCGTAAAAGCGTGTTCAGGACGTGAGTTGTTCTTTCAGAAAGCCCATCAGCCCTTTGATGTACTCGCGGTCAAAACGGAATTCCACGCCCGCCGCGCGGTACAGCTCCGGCACGCCCGCCGCGTTGCCCAGGCGCAGGGCGGCTTTGTAGCGCGTCAGCGCCCCCGCCGCATCTTCACGCGCTTCCCGCCAGATGCCGACTGCGGCCAGATAGCACATGGCGTACTCGATGTAATAAAAGGGTGCCTGAAAAATATGGTAGTACTGCCATCCCTTGGCCCTCACACCCTCGTCGATGCCGTCCCAATCGACGAATGGATGGAAAGCCCTGTCCAATTCCAGCCACTTGGCGTCCAGTTCGGCAATGCCCACATTCTCAGGCGCTTCGGCGTACAGCCAGTGCTGAAAAGCGTCCATCTGCGCGGCCCACGGCAAAAAGACGACCACGCCCTGAAGCTGGCTGCGGCGGTAGCGGGCCAGTTCCTCGGCGTCGAACACATGGCCCAGGTGGTCCAGCGTCAGGAATTCCATCGCCATGCTGGGAATTTCCACGAATTCGATGGGACTCCAGCGGTTCCAGACCAGCGGCTGCGCGTCGCCGCTGTAAAAGCCGTGGAAAGCGTGGCCCACTTCATGGAACAGCACCTGGAGGTCGTGCGCGGTGCCCACCACGTTCATCAGCACGAAGGGTTCGTTATTCACCGGGAAGTACTGGCAGTAGGCGTGCGTCATCTTGCCGGGGCGCGATTCCAGGTCCAGCAGGCCGCCCTCCCGCATCTGCCCGAAGCGGGCGGCCAGATCGGCGTCCACCCCTGCGAAGGCCGTCTGCGCCAGCGTCTGCAACTCCGCGCCTGTGGTAAACGGCTTCAGCGCTTCCCGCCCCGAGGGGTCCAGCAGGTTGCTGCGGTTAAAATCCCAGGGGCGAATGCTTTCCAGCCCCAGCTCGCGCGCGATGTCGCCCAGCAGCTCCGTCGCCAGCGGCACCACTTCCTCCCGCACGGCGTCGTGGAAGGCGCGGCAGTCGGCAGGGGTGTAGTCCACGCGGTCCAGTTGCTTCCAGCGGAAGTCGCGATAATTGGTCTCGTCGGCGTTGCGGGCCAGTTGCTGCCGGGTGTGGATCAGGTCCAGCATCACCGCGTCCAGTTCGGGGGCCACCTCCATGTCGCTGACGGTCAGCGCCCACCACGCGTCCTCGCGCACTTTGCGGTCCGGACTGTCCAGGCGCTGTTTGGCCTGGGGAATGGTCAGTTGCTCGCCGTGCAGCGTGACCTTCTGGTTGCCGGTGATGACCGAGTGGCGGTTCTGCTGCTGCTGGTGCGTTACCTCCAGTTCCACGTTGGCCTCGCGGAACAGCGCGGCAGCGTCGCGGAAGCGGCGGTAATTCAGCGCAAAATCCGGCGCGGGCACGTAATCCGGCACCGCCAGCAACTTCTCGGTCAGCGCCTGCCCGGTGCGGCTGGCGGGGGGCATTACCCCGGCCACGAAGGTCTGGTAGCGCCCCTGGACTGCCTCGTCATCGGTGTGGAGGTCCGCGTGGGTGGACAGCTTGGCCGCCGCCTCGCCCAGTTCGGCGTCCAGCGCACTCCAGCGGGTCAGCCAAGTGGGCACGTCTGCCGCTTTCAGTTCAGTGTCCAGCAGCGCCTCGTAGCGCGGGCGATACGTTTCCCACAGGGCGGCGTCCCCGGAAACCTGCAACTTGTTCTCTACCCGGTCCAGTTGTGCGGTCATGGCGGGGAGTGTAGCGCTGCCGAGATGGAGGCTAGGAGCGGAAGGAGCTGACGAGTTCTCCCGATCCTCACCTGACTCAGCTCTCTTTCTGGCAACTGATTTCACCTGGAACTTTTTCACTTGAATGTTCCACCCTACTGACGAGTTCTTTTCAAGCGCCAGAAGTGAGAAAAACAACGTTGATCACAGCTAAAATGCAGGTGAGGAGAAATGGCGGCTGATGAGAGCAGTTGGAAATTTGTAAGACAGCCTCGATAACATGAAGAGGCTCAGGCACAGGCTTTTATCTTAACCGGGGGTCACTTGCAGAAGGCTCAAGGCAGCCAATGGGTCATAGCGCAAAATCCTAACAAATGACGTGAGGCGGCTTGTTTGAGCGTGAAGGAGACTCAGCAACATGCCGCGCAACACCGCTAGTCCTTGTGCGCCCTGACGCAATCGACAGCGATCTTCGTGGAAGATCGTATCGCGTCGGTGATGACTCCGGTTTTCAATGCCCCAGTGCTGCCGCCAGATGTCTTCAGCTTCCTGGGCCGTGAGCAGCACGCTGCTCACGGCATATCGCACCTCCTGGGTGATTCCCCCATCCCTATGGGTGACGTGGTGTTCCCGGCGGATCAGGG
>NZ_MSTI01000137.1 GCF_001949125.1 Deinococcus marmoris | reverse complement strand
CCCTTGTCGCTCAATTTGACGTGTGGACGCACCTGCGTCCACACCTCCGCTGCCGTTAAACGGTCACCTTTCAGGTAGCGCTGAACGGCGTCATGAGCAAAATCATCAACGTGGTTGGCAAAATAGGTTTGTGTCCGATTGATCTGTGTTGCAGCCAAAAACTCGCAGTACCGTTGCCGCCCGACTTTTCGAGGTCTTCCCACCAGCCCAGAATTTCAGACTTGCCCAGTTTCGCGTAAGCCCTAATCTGATGACTGGGTGGCTGTTTGCGGTTTAACCCCTCCGCCCCTCCGGGGCACCTCCCCTTAAAAGGGAGGCAAGGGTTTTCTGTGTGACACGTTCAATTGCCACTCTTGGCTCCCTTTAAGGGGAGCTGGCTGCGAAGCAGACTGAGGGGTCCGCCTTCCAGCTCACCCGCACCCCATCACCCTCCCTGCAACTTTCCCGGCTAGACTGCCAGGAACGCCCTTTCCCCTCTCCCCCGTCCCCGAAGGAGCCTTCCCCTTGACCCAGCCTGAACTGCGCATCGGCACGCCCCGGCACGCCTTTCCATTCAGCCGGGGGCTGGTGGTGGAGTCTCTGGTGAACGCTGGGGCTTCAGGAAATGTGGCGGCGGCGGCGGCGCGGCGCATCGAGCAGAATCTGCGGCTGTCGCGGCGCAGTCTGGTCACGCCGGGCGAATTGCAGGCTCTGATGACCGAGGTGGCGCGCGATCTGGCCGGGGAGGACGTGGCGCAGGCCGCCGGGGCGCAGACCCCTGCCTTCGTGGACATTCTGGTGACGGCCAAGAAGGGTGATCTGCCGTTCAGCCGGGGCGTGCTGGCCCGCACGCTGGAGGACACTGGCCTGACCGGGCGCGAGGCCTACGCCACCGCCAGCGCCGTGGACGTGGAGTTGCGCCAGGAGGGCGTGCGGAGCCTGAGCGCCGAGGACATCGACAACCGCACCGAGCGCGCGCTGGCCGGGCGCTACGGCGAACACCTGCGCCTGACCTACCGCTACCTGCGCCGCAACCGGGGCAAGCTGGGCGTGATCAGCAGCGGCAGCAGCATGCCCACGCCGTTTTCCAAGGGCATTCTGGTGCAGTCCATGCTGGCCGCCGGGGTTGCGCCCGACGTGGCCCGCAAGGTGGCGCGCGTGACCCAGCGCGACCTGCGTGGCCAGGAAGACCGGGTGGTCACGCGCACGGCCATCCGCGCCAAGGTGGAGGCCCTGCTGCGCGACGAGGTGGGGCCGGATGTCAGCGCCCGTTACCGCCTGCTGCGCGTGATCCGTCGCCCGCCACGCCCAGTGATCGTGCTGCTGGGCGGTGTCAGCGGCACCGGCAAGAGCTTTCTGGCTGCCGAGATCGCTTACCGCCTGGGCATTGCCCGCGTGGTCAGCACCGATTCCATCCGCGAGGTCATGCGCGCGATGGTCTCCCCGGCGCTGCTGCCCACGCTGCACGCCAGCACCTTCAATGCCTGGGAGGCGCTGCTGCCCCCCGGCACGCCGCGCCCCGAAACCCCCAGCAAGCGGGTATTGCTGGCCGGTTTCCGCGATCAGGTGCAACAGGTCAACGTGGGCCTGGGCGCGGTGGTGGCTAGATCGGTGCAGGAGGGCAGCAGCCTGGTGCTGGAGGGCGTGCATCTGGTGCCCGGCTACCTGCGCGCCGATGCCTTTGCCGGGGCACTGGTGATTCCCATGCTGGTCACCCTGCCCGATCCCGAGGAACACCGCCGCCACTTCCAGAGCCGCGACGTGGAGACCGCCGCCAGCCGCCCCCTGCACCGCTACATGCAGTATTTCGGTGAAATCCGCGCCATGCAGGACGAGCTGGAAGATCTGGCCCGCCAGGAGGACGTGCCGCTGCTGGACGGTCTGACCCTGGACGAGAGCGCCGATCAGGCCGTGGACGTGGTTTTACGGCGCGTGATGGTGGCCCTGACCCCGCAGGAACGCGCCGATCTGCTGGGCGATCCGGGCGACGGCGAGGCCACCGAATTGACGCGGGGATCGGTAGGAGACTGAGACGCGTTGCAGGGTATGAAAGATCACGTCGCCCACGGGTCTGGGATAGATCGGAAGCGCCGACATGGAAAAAGCCCTCTCCCGAAGAAGAGGGCGGGGAGAACTTCCCCTACTTCAGATCCAGCGGCAGCCAGAATGGGCAGCGGTGGTCATTGGAAAACAGGACGCTAGGCTCAACTCCGTCCGGCGTGAAGACCTGCACGTTGTTCTGGGCCGGATCGAAGGTCTTCCAGTCCGCCGACGCAGGCTTACCCGTCTTGATAAACGACACCCACGCCGCGCTGAAGGCGTCCGAGAGCTGGCGCTGGGCGGGGGTGAAATCAGCGAAGTCGGCCAGACCGTCCACCTTGCTCTGGAAGGCGTAGGCCAGCCCGCTGGAGTGGTGCGCGCCCAAACTCGGCAAATCCACAGGGGTCTTGACGATGGTGACCGCGTTCGGATCGTTGAACTCGAAGGCGTAGACGGGCACGTATTTAGACAGCGCCGCGTCCACCCGCAGGGCCGGGCAACTGAACACTGCATCGGTGAAAATGGTGGCAAAGGCCAGCGCGGGCGTGCCGAAGTTGCGGTACGGGTACTGGTTTAAGACCTTGACTGTGTTTGCCGCCCCCACGGTGAGTCCTGTGCCGCCCCAGTACACCACCGGACTAATCGGCTTGCCGTCCGGCGAGGCCACCGAGACGAACAGCCGCCCCTCGTCGTGGTTGGTGCCGTTCATGACGGGCACGCGGTTGAACTGTCCCGTCCCGTAAGCCTCGCGCAATGTCAGCGGCAGGAGCTTCGAAGCGTACACCGGGGACCACACCAGATTGGCCGCCGGGCGCAGGCCAGGAACCTTTGTGGAGAGCAATTTATCTACAGGAGCGGCGCGCAGGCAGGCCAGATCGTCAGTCTTGCAGCCCAGATTCGAGGCGTACTTCTGGTTGCGGTTCTGCGCGTCGGCCAGGGTGACGCTGTTGCCGGGGCTGGTACACAGCCCACTCTGAATGATCGCGCCCCGGAATAGTCCAGCAGACTGCGGCGAGGCCAGATGCGCGCAATTGCTCATGCCGCCCGCCGACTCCCCGGCAATGGTGACTTTGCTGGCGTCACCTCCAAAAGCCGCGATGTTGGTTTTGACCCATTTCAGCGCCGCCTGCTGATCCATCAGACCGTAGTTGCCCGACTGGCCGCCGCCGTCCTCCGCTCCCAGCGCGGGCAGCGAGAGCCAGCCCAGCGTGCCCAGACGGTAGTTGAGCGTGACCACCAGCATGTTGTTTTTCTCGGCCAGCACGGTGCCGTCGTAGCTGTCGCTCGATCCGGTAATGTATGACCCGCCGTGAATCCAGACCATCACGGGGAGGTTGCTGGCGGAGGTGGACCCCTTCGGCGCGTACACGTTCAGGTACAGGCAGTCTTCTTGCCCCTGGATGTCCCCCGGCGTTTCTCCGGGCAGGGCGAACAGTGCAATGACTTTTTGCGGACATTTGCCGCCAAACTTGCTGGCGTCGCGCGGCGTGTTCCAGGCGGCGGCAGGCTGCGGCGGCTTCCAGCGCAGATCGCCCACGGGCGGCGCAGCGTAGGGAATGCCCAGAAAGGTACGAACTGAAGACTGTTGACCGACGACAGCTCCCCCCTCGGTCTGTACAGTGACGGGTTGCTGGGCATGGGCCAGGTTCAGCGAGGCGAGGGCAAACAGAGCAAGTATTGGGAATGGACGGGACATGGGGTAGGCCTCCTGAACAAAGGGCGGTGGACGCGGTGCTGGAACGGGATTTGATTCTCCCGCCAGCATACCGCGCCCACCGCCCCCTCGCCTGGGTTTTCCGTGTTCCAGGCGCTTCCCCGCTCAGTTCACCGGACGCGCCAGCTCCAGCATCTTGCCGGAACGGGTGGTCAGCTTCAGCATCGAGCCAGCCACCTCATAGCCCGTCACTTCGGACAGGTCTTTCAGGAAGGTCTGCTCCTGCTGTGCCAGCGCGGGATCGGTGCAGGCGCGGCGGGTCACGCCCAGTGGCCCGAAGGTCAGCCCGCCGTCCATGACGTCATACTGGCCCATCAGGTTGTTACAGCCCGTGGTGCCGCTCACGCGCCCGCCTTCGCCGAAGGTCAGGGTCAGCAGTTCGTTGCCCTGCCCGCCCACCAGTCGCCAGGTGGCCCGCAGCCTTTTTTCCATCTCGCTTCCCAACGTGAACACCGCCTTTGATGTGCCAGAGGTCAGAATCAATGTATCGCCCACCCGCACGAAGGCGCGGGCCTGGGCCAGCACATTCAGGTAGCGCCGTTCCAGGGTCATCTGCGCCTCGGCGCACAGCTTGCGCGTGGCCGCAATCGGGCCGAGTTTGAGGGTGCCGCCCATCTGAAGATTGTTTCCGAATATGCCGGACGTGCTAAAGACATTGCAGCCGGCAGACCCGGAAACCTGCGTGCCATCTGCGGTGGAAATGCTGGTGCCCAGCAGCTTCAGCGTGGGCGCGTCCAGGCCGCCCGTGGCCACGGTGCCCGCAGCGTCGCTCAGGCGGCTCAGCGTCCAGGTGCCGTCGGCGATCTGCGCGGCAGAAGCGGTGGTCAGGGTCAGGGCGGCGCAGAGGGTCATACAGCGGGTCAAAAGGCTTCGTTTCATATCGTCTCCAGAAATTCACGCCGGGGCGTGTCGAACATCATCTTGACCCGCCCGACTGACGGCGATGTGACCTCCCCTCTCACCAGAACTTGACCAAAAAGAGTGGACTCCAGGCTAAGGCTCGGAGTCCACTGCGAGAAAATCCCTGGCTCAGTCGCCCCGGAAAATCTTACCCACCTTGTCGAAAAAGCCCTCGTGCTTCTCGTTGACCTCGTCGCCCACGGCGCGGGCATAGGCCAGCAGCGCCTCGCGGGCCTCGGGGGTCAGGTCCTTGGGCTTCGGCACGATCACGTCGTATTCCACGATCAGGTCGCCGCTGCCGCGTCCCTGCAAGCGGGGCATGCCCTGACCGGTCAGGCGGTGCAACTCGCCGTACTGGGTGCCCGCCTTGACCTCCACGGCCTGTTCGCCGTCCAGCGTGGGCACCGTGATCTGGCCGCCCAGAGCCGCCTTGGCAAAGCCGATGCGCGCCGGGTAGATCAGGTGTTCCTGCTCGCGGCGCAGGGCCGGGTGGGGTTCCATCTCGATATGCACGTACAGATCGCCGCTGCCCCCCGGTCCCTCGTTGCCCATGCCGGATACGCGAATGCGGTAGCCCTCGTCGATGCCGCGCGGCAGCTTGACGCCCACCTTCTCAGCCTTCAGGGTGCGGCCACGGCCCTTACAGACGGTGCAGGGGTCCTGAATGATCTGGCCCTCGCCCCGGCAGGTGGGGCAGGCTTGCTGGGTTTCCACCACACCGAAGATGGTCCGGGCCTGGGCGCGCACGGCTCCCGCGCCGCCACAGGTGGCACAGGTTTTGGGCGGTTTGCCCCCCGGTTCGGTCTTGCTGCCGTGGCAGTGTTCGCACTCGGTCAGACGGTCCACGACCACCTCGACTTCCTCGCCCGCGCGGGCCTGGAGCAGCGTGACCTGAACTTCTGTTTCCAGATCGTCGCCGCGTGCCGGGCCGCGCCGCCCACGCCCGCCTGCCATACCGCCGAACAGTTGCTCGAAGATGTCCATCGGGTCAAAGCCCGCGCCGCCCATACCGCCGAAGGGATCGCCGCCGGGCATGTTCGCCCCCGGAGCCGAGCCGAAGCGGTCATAGTGGGCGCGTTTCTCGGCGTCAGACAGCACCGAGTACGCCTCGCTGATCTGCGCGAATTTCTCGTGCGCGCCCTCTTCCTTGTTGCGGTCCGGGTGGTACTTGAGGGCCAGCTTGCGGTAGGCAGATTTGATTTCGTCGGCGTTTGAAGTTCTGGTCACGCCCAGTAATTCGTAATAATCCATGTGTCGTATTCCGCCGGGCAGCCTTCATCTTGGGGCGTCATCACTGACTCTGAGGTGCCGGGCCTCCGCTCAATAGGTTAACATGACCACACTCAGGAAAAGTAGGCGCGGCGCAGTCGCGGGTATGCGTCAGGGTGCGGGCGTTGATGTTCGCCACCACTTTCGAGCGTCACGGCAAGGCCACCCTGCACCGGGTCCAAAAATTCCTGACTTGACACCCCGGTCATGAATCCGTAAGATGCAGAGGTCCAATTAGTTAGCCATCTAAGTAGTTTTGCTGCCCCACCCGCCGGAGGAATCTCTTGACCCAAAGTCCTGCCCCCCAACACCCTGCCCACACCGCCCCGCTGAGCCTTGAAGCCGTGAACGCGCTGAGCGCCGACGCCTTTACCGACTACTTCGCCGGGGTGCTGGAGTACTCGCCGCAGTACGCCCAGGCCGCTGCCGCCCAGCGCCCGTTTCAGAATGTCGAAGAGGTGGCCGACGCCTTCAAGGACGCCGTGCAGGCTGATTCCGAGGCCGCGCAGCTCAAGCTGATCCGCGCCCACCCGGACCTGGCGGGTAAGGCGGCGCTGGCCGGAGAGCTGACCGCCGAGAGCGCCCACGAGCAGGCTTCGGCGGGTCTGGACCGCCTGACGCCCGACGAATTTGCAGAATTTGGACGGCTGAACGACGCCTACCACGAGAAATTTGAATTGCCCTACGTGGTCTGCGTGCGCGAAAACGATAAAGACAGCATCTTCGAGGGGGCCAGGCGGCGGCTGGCGAATACTCCCGAGCAGGAAAGGCAGGCCGCCCTGCACGAGATCAGCCGGATTGCCCGGCTCCGCGTTCTGGACCTGATCGCCGACGGCGACGGGAAATAAGGGGAGGAAGCGACATGACGCAGACCACAGACCAGAAGAACGCAGGCGAGAAGGCCACCGTGAAAGTCAAACTCGGCGAGAACAACTACGGCAAGGCCGAAATTAACCTGATGAAGATCAACCGGGGCGGCAAGCGCCACGAGATTCGTGAATTGCAGGTGCGTGTGGCGATGACTGGCGATTTCGATGCCGCGCACAGCAAGGGCGACAACTCCGAACTGGTTGCCACCGATACCGTCCGCAACACCGTGTACGGGCTGGCCAAGGAAGGCTTCACGAGCAGCCCCGAAGTGTTCGGCAAGGAACTGATCGCGCACTTCGTCAAGACCGGCCCCAGGGTGACTGGCGGCTTCATGGAATTCACCGAACACCTGTGGGACCGCGTGCAGGTCGGCGGCCAGGGCCATGACCACTCCTTCGTGCGCCAGATGCCCAAGCGCACCGGGCGCGTGGAGAGCGAGGACGGCAAGGCGTTCAAGGTCACCTCCGGCATTGCCGAGCTGTACGTGCTGAAGACCACTGAGAGCGGCTGGGAAAACTACCTGCTGGAGGAGCGTTTCACCACGCTGCCCGAAACGCACGAGCGTGTGATGGCCACCTTCGTGACCGCCAAGTGGGAGTACAACACCGATGACGTGGACTACGACGCCGTGTGGGACAAGGTCTTTGGACAGCTTCAGGAAACGCTGACCGATCACTACTCGCCCAGCCTCCAGAACACGCTGTACCTGATGGGCGAGGCCGTGCTGTCCCTGTGCCCGGAAATCTCGCGCATCTGGTTCCGCATGCCCAACATGCACCACCTCCAGTACAACCTGGGCCGCTTCGATATGGAAAACAACCTGGAGATCATGCACGTCGATCCCGAACCCTACGGCCTGATGGAAGGCTGGGTCGAGCGCGCTTAATGGCCGCACACGCCGGACTGAGTACGCACGTTCTGGACACCGCGCGGGGCCGTCCCGCGCAGGGCGTTCCGGTCCAGTTGCACCGCATTGAGGGCGAGACGCGCAAGCCGCTCGCGGAGGCGGTCACCAACGCCGACGGACGCACCGACGCCCCACTGATCGAGCGCGGCAGCCTCCAGAGCGGTACCTACGAGCTGACCTTTCATGTGGCCGACTACTTCTCGGACTTCGACGCGGCCACCGATCCGCCCTTTCTGGATGTGGTGACGCTGCGCTTCACGGTGGGCAACCCGGACGCGCATTACCACGTTCCGCTGGTGATGACGCCGTGGTCCTACAGCACTTACCGGGGAAGCTGAGTTTCAGCCTTCAATCCAAACGAGCCGCCCGCGAGACCATCTCGGGGCGGCTTTTTAATCTTGATGCTGAAAAGCAGAAACCTACGCCTCTTCATCCCCGTCCAGCAGGTAGGTCACCATGCTGCGGCAGTGGGTAAAGCCCATGCGGGCGTACAGGGCGCGGGCGGAGTGCAGGTGATCGTGGGCGCGCACGCGCAGGGTTCGCAACTCGGGATGGCTCTGGGCCTCGGCGGCGGCCAGGGCCAGCAGCACGCGGCCCAGGCCCTGACCGCGCTCGGCGGGGTGGACCGCCAGATACGTCACGTCGGCGCGGGCGTCGTCCGGGCTGAATTCCAGCTCGGCAAAGCCCACCGGATGGTTGCCGCGCCACAAGGCCACCAGCCGCACCGTGTCGTCGGCAAAGTGGGCGGCGTACTGCTCGGGGGTCCAGTCCAGGCGTCCGGCCCAGGCGTCCTCGGCGGCGCGGTACAGGGCGCGGTACTCGGCGACGGGCAGGCTGTCCGTGGTCCGCATTCCGTCCGGCACACGGGCACCATGCGAGATCTGGGCCAGCGGCGCGGAATAGAAGGCGGTGCTGTGCAGGGGCGCAAATCCCGCCTTCTCCAGCGCGGTCCGCACCGGCAGGTTGTCGCGGGCACTGAAGGCATAGACAGGCTGGCCATCGGTATGCTGCGCGGCGCGGCCCAGCAGGGCATTCATTGAGCCGCCCTCGCTGCCAGCGTATTCGGCAATGGGGCCTTCCAGCACCAGACCGTCCCGGAAGGGGGACAGGGCGCAGTAGGCGCGCACGCCGTCGTCATCCTCCTCGACCAGACACAGCCCTTCCTCACACTCCAGATGCAGCTCTCGCGGGTCACGGGAATCGGGGGCGAAGACTTCACGTTCGGGGGCAGCGTCCATCCAGTGGAGCAGCGCGAGGACGTCGGGAATATCGGTGGCCTGCATGGAACGGATCATGGGGGTGTCCTCCGTGCGGAAAGGCGAGATGAACTGGCGGCAGCTTGAGGTTCTGCCTTCCAGCCTAGGAGGCGGGACAGGGCGCTGTCTGCCGAGTGCGTCACGTCCTTTTCTGCCGCGCCGTGCTATGCTGGGCGCATGCCCTGAACAGGGTACGACGCCTGCCTCCTCCCAGACACGAAGCCGTGTTTGAGGGGCCTTTTCTTTTTTGGGGGATGCAGGTCAGCAGCTTGACCCAACAAAAAAGGCAGAGGGCAGGGAGGCGGGAACGTTTTTTCGGAGGTGTTCGCCGTGACCAAACAGTCCAGCAAGCCGCTTGGGATCAACCACAACCGTCAGGGAGGCCGCCACAGCGTGCCCGCCGCGCCGCAGAAGTCCCTGCTGGCCGAGGTCCAGACCGGGACCGATCTGCTGGCCCTGCGTGCCCAGTTGTCGCGCGCCGAGAAGGCGGCCCGCCGCGCCCCCACGCCTCTGCCTGCCCGTGTGGTCCGCCCGGCCCCGGTCAAGCCCCAGCGCGAGGTGGAACTGGCCGGAATCGCCACCGACGACTTCAGCCTGTCGCGCGCCCACGCCCGGCTGCGTGACGCCGTGTACGACGCGCACTATCACCTGTGCCCACATGCCATCGGCCACGCCCGCGCCGAAGGGTTTTTAGAACACGACATCATCAATGTGCTGCTGTGCGGACGGGTGCGGGCGGTGTACCCGGAAGACCGGCGCTGGCTGGTCCACGGCTCCTTCGAAGCGTGCGGCGTGGCCCTGCCGCTGCATGTGGTGGTGCAGTACCACCGGGACGGGCATCTGGACATCGTAACGGCCTTCGTGCCCAGGCACCCGCACCACATCATCAGCCGCGCGAGGCTGGCCGTGATGCTGCGCTACGACGACGAGCAGATCAGGGTCCGCACCAGCACGCCGGGCGCAAAGGCGGGGGCGCGCGGGCGGGGGCGCTGGAAACGGAACTGAGATCAGCGCAGGGCTTGAGATAAGCTGAAGTGAATGAACGCCTCCAACATCCCTGCTTTGACCGTTGATCTGCTTAAGCAGGAGGCGCGGGCCTTTGCCGATCAGGAGCGGACGCACCCCGAGCCAGCACTTTTTGGTGTAGACAACGGCAAGCGGATAGGCACGTACCTTGAATCGAAGTTCAAACAATTTCTGCTTGCACAATATTCTTTCCTTATCGGTAACGCCGCAAGTGGTCTTGATCTACCGGGCCTGAACGTGGATATCAAGACCACCAGCCGCAATCAACCCCAATCGTCAAGCCCTTACTCCTCAGCGAGACAGAAGATCTACGGTCTCGGCTACTCGCTGTTAATTTTCGTCTACGAGAAAACTGACGATCATGCCAGCCGAACGGCTGTACTCGATATCCAACAGGTCATCTTCGTGGACGCGTCACGAACGGCAGATTACCAGTTGACAGCCGCGCTGTTGGAAGCCATTCGCCTGGGTGGAAACGCTGACGATCTGGTGGCAATCATGCTGGATCGCAATCTACCTGTAGATGAAATCGCTGTCCGGTTGCTCGCAGACGAGATTCTGCTCTCACCCCCCGCACAGGGATACCTGACCATCTCCAATGCCCTGCAATGGCGATTGCAATACGGCCACGCCCTGACGAATGCTGGATCGATCATGGGGGTAGACCGTCTATGACAGTGGCTGTCAAACCCACCGACAGGATCGAGTATGGGGATTTTCAAACTCCAGAAACACTGGCAGCCAGGGTCATGGAAGTCATTGTAAGAAAGGGCGTGAAGTACCGGACTGCCATTGAACCAACTTGTGGTGTGGGCAACATCCTCTATGCAGCGGCAGATCATCTTCCCGGCATTCAGAGTGCCTTGGGTATCGAGATCAATCCGGTATATGCGGCCCATGCATTGGCACGCCAGAGTGCTGTACCTGTTCAAGTGGAGACTGCGAATTTCTTCAACCTTGATCTGGCAGCCCTCACTCACTCTCTTCCGCAGCCGTACATTTTTGTTGGCAACCCACCCTGGGTCACCAGCGCGGCCATCGGGCAGCTCGGTGGCCGAAATCTGCCTCAAAAAACGAACGCTGCCGGACTCAGCGGACTTGATGCCTTGACTGGCAAAAGTAATTTTGACATTTCAGAATGGATCATGCGGCGCATGCTCGAGATCGTGGCAGGTACAGACAATGCCTGCGCCATGTTGATAAAATCCAGCGTAGCGCGCAAGGTCATTGCATATGCCGCCAAAACAGGGCTGGCAGTGAAAAACTTTGAACTATATAGCATTGATGCAGCGCGTGAATTTGGCGTCTCGGTCAGCGCCTGCCTATTTTTTTTCAGAGGGGCAAGTTCAGCAGGCACTATGAGTTATGACTACACGACTTACGATAATTTAGAGGGCAAGAGTCCAACGCAAAATTTCTATATTGATGGGTATTTTGTTACCGACCATCAATCATATCGGGAGACCCAGAAATATTCCATGTCAACCAGAGGAGAATGGCGTTCAGGTATCAAGCATGACGCCGCCAAAGTCATGGAGCTGCGGTGCTTGGACAATAATCTTATTACTGCTACAGGCGATACTCTCGACATTGAATCCGACTTGGTATACCCATTTCTCAAAAGCTCGGATATAGCGAAGGGAAATCTCATACCGCGCCTATATACAATTGTTACTCAACACTTTATTGGAGAAGATACCAATTTCATCAAAAAGACTTATCCACACACATGGTCATATCTTGAGCAGCATCGTCAGGTGTTTGATATGCGAAAAAGCTCGATTTACAGAGGGAAACCAACATTTTCAATTTTTGGAGTGGGTGATTACTCGTTTGCACCCTACAAAATTGCCATCTCTGGACTCTACAAGACATTACATTTTACGCTGCTAGAACCTCTTGACGGAAAACCAGTTATGGTAGATGACACCTGCTACATCCTCAGTTTTTTTGATCGAATAGCTGCCCTCATCCACCTTTGCGCGTTTCAGCATCCTGTCAGTGGCAATTTTTTCAGGTCACGTATCCAGTGGGATGAAAAGAGACCTGTGAAGAAGGACATTCTGGACAGTTTCGATGTCATCTCATTTATCCGTGATTATAAGGAAGAAATAGCGATCACTGCACAGCAGTATGGTGTTACCAGATCTGAATTTGATTTCTGGTACAGCCGTCAGCTCCCAGACCGCCTATTCTGACCGACAGATGATCGCGTCCGCGCACAGCTTCCCCGGCCCCTCTCCCCTGCTACCCTTGGCCCCGTGACCCGTTCTGGCCTGTCCGACACCATCGCCGCCATCGCCACCGCCCCTGGCAGCGCGGGCGTGGGCATCGTGCGGGTCAGCGGGCCGGACGCGTTGAACGTGGCAGACGGCGTATTTAAGGGCAAGCGCGCACCCTCCAGAACGGCAGGTGGGCGTTTTCTCTTTGGGGAACTGATTGCGAACGACGGCGAGGTGCTGGACGAGGGGCTGTGTCTGGTGTTCCGGGAGCCACGCAGTTACACGGGCGAGAATGTGGTGGAACTGCAATCGCACGGCAGCCCGGCAGTGCTGAGCCGCGTGCTGGCACGGGCACTGGAACTGGGCGCACGCCCCGCCCGTCCCGGCGAATTCACGCTGCGGGCGTACTTGGCTGGCAGGCTCGATCTGGCGCAGGCCGAGGCCGTGCTGGGGCTGGTGGAAGCCCAGACCGACGGCGCGCGGCGGCAGGCCAGCCTGGGGCTGTCCGGGGCGCTGGGCGCGCGGGTGGCGCGGGTGGCCGCTGGGCTGATCCGCGCCCTGGCCGCCATTCAGGCCATGCTCGATTACCCGGAAGAAGGCGTGCCGGACGAGGACCGCGCCGAACCGCTGGCCCAGGCCCAGGCCGAGTTGGAGGCGCTCCTGGCCAGCGCGCGTGCCGGACAGGTCAGCACGCGCGGCGCACGGCTGGCCCTGATCGGGCGGCCCAATGCTGGGAAAAGCAGCCTGCTGAACGCCCTGGTGGGCTTCGAGCGCAGCATCGTGACGCCCACACCCGGCACCACCCGCGACTATCTGGAGGCCGGGCTGGAACTGGCAGGCGTGCCCGTGACGCTGGTGGACACGGCGGGCCTGCGCGACACGGTGGACGAGATTGAGGCGGCGGGCGTGAGGCAGGCACGGGCGCTGGCCGAGGCCGCCGATCTGGTGCTGGTCTTGGAGGACGGCAGCACAGCGCGCGAGGAGTTGCCGCTGGACGTGACTGGCACGCCCGCCCGCGTTATCCGGCTCAGAACGAAAAGCGATCTGCCCGCCGCGTGGACAGATTCGGAGTTGCTGGACGTGAGCGCGGTGACGGGCGCTGGCCTCCCCCAGTTGCGCGAGGCGGTGCGGGTGGCCCTGCTGGGAGACGCCGCACGCGGCGAGGCGTGGCTGACCACCGAGCGTCAGGCGGACGCGGCGCGGCGGGCGCTGGGGCATGTGCAGGACGCCCAGACCCTCCCCGACGATCTGGCAGGCTATGAACTGGAGGAAGCCCTGCGCGCCCTGGCCGAGATCACCGGACAGGACGTGCAGGAGGATGTGGTGGACGCCGTATTCCGCAACTTCTGCGTGGGCAAGTAAAAGCTCCGTTCATCCGTACTTCGCGCGGTGTGCCTTCTTCAGGCGCGTGTATTCCTCGTTCGCCTCCGCCTCATCCCATTTCGCCTTGAAGATGCGGGCGGACTCGGCTTTCACGGGGTCTTCGGGCTGGCGGGGCAACTCGGCGCGGCCATGTGCGCCACTCTGGCCCTTTTTATCGTCGGGGACGGGGCCGTCGTATTTCTTACCACCCTTGTGGTTGGCGTAGCGGCGGGCACGCGTAAAGCCCATCTGCAAAAACTTGCGGGCCATATCCGCGCCGACGAAATCACCAGCTTTCAGATACTGCTCGAACAGGGCGTAGATGGCCTCGCTGCTCTCACGGGCCGCGTCCGGCGTGGCAAAGCGCCAGTGGGGCAGAATCTCACCCTTGTACGGCTGGACCAGCAGTACGCCCTGCTCGCCCCTGCCGACGCGGTACAGCTCTGGCTGGGCGCGCAGGTCCAGTTCGGCGTAATTCAGGTCATAGTCGAACTTGGGCATGCGCTCTCCTCCAGAAGGTAAAAAAACAGGCCGCCCAAACGCTCTGGCGGCCTATCCTCTTGCTCAAAACCTCAGTTCAGACGGTCATCGTCCATGATCGCCTGAAGCATCCAGCGGATCTTGTCGATGGTGGCCGCGTAGCCGTTGTACATGTCGGAAGTGGCGGGGTCGTTGGCTGCGTCCACGGCCTTGCTGTCGTCGCGGTAGCCCCTGGACACGCGGGTCAGGTCGCTGACCAGATCGGCCACCTGGGCGCGGGCGTCACGCACGGTTTCGGTGGGGACCTTGACCACGCTGAAGCGCTCCAGATCGCTGGGCGCGGCGATGGGGCTGCCGCCCAGGGCCACCAGACGCTCGGCCTGCTCGTCGATGCCGGGGAAGATTTCCTCGATGAACTCGTCATAGGCCAGATGCAGATCACGGAAGAAGCGCCCCCGGATGTCCCAGTGGTACTTCTTGAACTTCAGGTACAGGGTGATGGTGGTGGCGAGGTTGCGCTGCAATGTCTCGGCCACGGTGTCGAACTCGCTCTCCGTCAGGTAGTTGTGGTCCACCAGGGCGTTGAACGCCGTATCCAGATGGGCCGCGTCGGCCTTGGCCTCGCCGCTGGGGGTCACACCGGGCTTGCCGGCCTTGGCCTTGCTCGCCTGATCGGCGGCGCTTTTGCTGGCCTTGCTGGGCGTGGAGGGATCAGTCTTGCTCTTCTTGGTCATATCCCTACGCTACTCCCAGCGTCCCCGCGCGGGCCATTTGAGTTCCTTTACGCTTGTGCGCTGAAGATGAGTTTATTGTCCAGAACCTTCATCTCCACCTGCCCTGATTCCAGCAATTCGGTCAGGTGGGCGCTGATCACGGCGCGGTTGAGAAGGACAGCCCCGGCGTTGCTCATCTCGACATCCAGTGCGCCGCAGACGCGGGCCAGCAGTTCGTCGATGCTGGCCTCTCCCCCGTTCACCGCATCCAACACCGCCTCTGTCGTGCGTTCATAGGAGGCGAGGTTGACCGCCACCATTCCAGCTAAATCATCCGATGACTCGCCGTGGCCCGGCAGTACGGTGCGAACGCCTTCCAGTTCGGCCAGTTTCGCGGCACTCTGCTTCTGCAATCCCGAATCGGCGCAGAAGGTCAGCGGGTGTTTGGTCAATACATCGGGGCCGAACAGGGCGTCGGTGGCGTACAGCACCTCGCCCACGCGCACGGCGTACATCATGGAAGCGTGCCCGGCCACCTCGATCAGCTCGATATCGGCCCCACCGATGCGGCACAGACCCGGCTCAGGGGCAAGGCGGGCAGGGCTGGGCGGCGCGAGCAGGAATTTGTTCTGCAACTCGCGCGGCGGGCGTGCGCCGAACAGCGTGAGCGGCTCCAGAATCGGATGGGTGATGATGGCGTCTTCCAGCGGTGGGGCAAAGACTTTCAGTTCGGGAAAGCGCCCCAGGATGAAAGCGTTCCCGCCGTGGTGATCGGCGTGACTGTGAGTGTTCAGGATACCGCTGGGAACAAGGCCCGCCTCTGCCACCGCCCGCAGCAGCTTGCGCGCGTGCGAGTCGTCCAGGCCAGTATCCACCAGCAGGGCGTCCGTTTCCCGGCCCACCACCACGAAACTGTTGACCGCGCCGGGAAAGTAGAGGACGCCGGGGGCCAGGGCAATCAGGGGCATGTCAGACAGGGTAGCGTGGAGGCAGGAGGCGCACCTATGACCCTCAATGCCGAAATGCTCGTCACCCTGGCCGACATTCAGGCCGCCCAGACCCGCCTGAACGGCTGGGTAGGCCGCACGCCGCTCATCGCCTTTCCCAACGAGGAACTGTGGCTCAAGGCCGAGAACCTGCACCCCACCGGGGCTTTCAAGTTGCGCGGAGCCTTCAACAAGCTGCTGTCGTTGACGGCTGATGAACGGGCCAGGGGTGTGGTGGCCCATTCCAGCGGCAACCACGCGGGGGCGGTGGCTTACGCGGCGCGGGCGCTGGGCATTCCGGCAGTGGTGGTCATGCCGTCCGGTGCGCCACAGACCAAGCTGGCCGCCACCCGTGCGTGCGGCGCGGAAGTCGTGCTGGTGGGCAACGCCAGCGAGGAACGGGCCGCAAAGGCCAGAGAACTTGCGGCGGAGCGCGGCCTGACCCCGGTGCCGCCCTACGACGATCCGCAGATCATCGCCGGGGCCGGGACGGTGGGGCTGGAGATTCTGGAGGACCTGCCCACCGTCGGCACGGTGCTGGTGCCGGTCAGCGGCGGCGGGCTGATTTCCGGGGTGGCGACTGCCATCAAAACCCTGCGCCCGGATGTGCGCGTGATCGGTGTGGAACCCGAACTGGCGGCGGACGCGCAGGCCAGTCTGCGGGCCGGGCAGCGTGTGAACTGGGACCCGGCGCAGGTGGCCCGCACCCTGGCCGACGGCCTGCGCGTGACGACACTGGGTGAGCTGACCTGGGAACACATCCGCGCCCATGTGGACGACATCGTGACCGTCAGCGAGGCGCAGATGCGGCGGGCGGTGCGGGACACGGCCCTGCGCGCCCGACTGGTGGCCGAACCCAGCGGCGCAGTGACGGTGGCGGCAGCCCTGTACTGCGGGTATGACTTTGGCCCTGGCCCGGTGGTGGCGGTGGTCAGCGGCGGCAATCTGGACGTGGGAACGCTGGGGGAATTGCTGGGGGAAGAGGGGTAAACACCTTCGCCCGGCCTTCACCCAACTTTGAATCTGGCCTCACTCCATGCTTTAAGAGTTAAAGTAGCAACTTATGGAATACCGGAATCTGGGCAGGAGTGGTCTGAAAGTCAGTGAAGTCGCGCTGGGCGGCTGGGAAACCTACGGCGCGGGCGTGGACGATCAGAAGATGGTCCGCGACATCGTGACGGCGGCCTACGAGGGCGGCGTGAATTTCTTCGATCAGGCCGATATCTACGCCAGGGGCCGCAGCGAGGAACTGATGGGCACGGTCCTCAAGGAATTGCCCCGGCACACGCTGGTGCTGTCCAGCAAGGTGTTCTGGCCCATGAGCGACGATGTGAATGACCGGGGCCTGAGCCGCAAGCATGTGCTGGAAAGCATCGGCAAGACCCTCAAGCGTCTGGAAACCGATTATCTGGACATCTATTTCGCCCACCGCTATGACCCCGACGTGCCGATGGAAGAGATCGTGATGGCCTTCGATCAGGTGGTCCGCAACGGTCAGGCCATGTACTGGGGCACGTCCATGTGGCCCGCCGCGCGCATTGCCCAGGCCGTGGAATTCGCCCGCGCCAACGGCCTGCACGGTCCCGTGACCGAGCAGCCGGAATACTCCATGCTGCGCCGCGAACGCGTGGAGAAGGAAATTCTGCCCTACACCGCAGGCGCAGGCATCGGCCTGGTGGTCTGGAGTCCGCTGGCGATGGGCCTGCTGACCGGCAAGTACGACGACGGCAAACCGGAAGGCGCACGCCTGACCGAGAAGGAAAACTGGGGCAAGAACTTCCTGACGGAAGAGAACATCCAGAAGGTGCGTGACCTGAAGCCGATTGCCGACGATCTGGGCATCACGCGGGCGCAACTAGCGCTGGCATGGTTGCTGCGCCAGCCGGGGGTCAGCAGCGTGATCACCGGAGCCACCAAGGTTTCCCAGATTCAGGACACCGTGAAAGCGGGCGGCGTGCGCCTCAGCGACGACGTGCAGCAGAAGATCGAGGAAATTCTGAACCCGGCGTAAACGGCGAAGGAATCTTCAACTGCCCTCTCCCGCGCGGAGGGGGCTTTTTGCTGTCATGCACAGGTCTGGCGATTCAGCGCACGTCGTCCCACAACGCCAGCGCCGAGCCGACGATCACCGAGGCCAGCGCCAGAAAAAAGACCACCCGGCCCAGCGGTTCGGCCAGATTCAGCGCGTCCCAGCCGCCCAGCAATTGCCACCAGTCATGGGTATCGGGATCGCCTGTAATCAGGTCCAGATTGCGGGTGGGCGCGTCGCGGATGTAGGCGGACACCCCCGCGAAGGATTGCCCCAGCCACAGCGTCACGATGCCCGCCGCGTAGCGGTCCCCGCGCAACAGGAAAGCGGTGATGCAGGCGGCGGGGATCAGCAGTTGAAACAGGCTGCCGCCCAGCAGCGTGACCGTTTCACCCACCCAGATCAGCAGAACGTGGCCCGCCTCGTGGAAGATCAGATTGACCAGATCGAGGGGGTGGCCCTGGAGCGGGTGAATGACGCCAGGGACGATAAAAATAAGAGCCACGAGCAACCCCGCGATACGTGCCGCCTTGCGCTGAAGCGGGGTCACCGTTTACGCCCGTTCGCGCAGCCACGCCAGCAACAGGTCTTCCACCAGTTCGCTGACGCTCTCGGCGGTGTCGCCGTCGCGCCGGACCTCGCGCCACACGGCCCGCAGCGTTTCCTTGCGGATGTAAACGACTTCCACGCGTTCGCCGGATTCGCCCTTGTGGCGGCCATCGGGCGCAGGGGCGGCTTTGCGGAGGCTTTCTTTCCTGCCCTTCTTCGATTTGCCGTCCAGATAATCGAAACGTCCCATCAGCCGTGCCCCAGCAGCAAGAACCTCACAGCAGCTCCCGCGATAGGGCCAGGATGTCGGCCCAGGCCACGGCGGCGCGGGTGTCACGCACGTCGCGGGCCAGCGTTCCCAGTTCGGCAGCCTTCTGGTACGCGGCGTACTGGCGCACGAGGGTGTTGCAGACGGTCAATCCCTCGTCGCGCAGGTTCTCGCGGGCGTCCTCTCCGGCGTGGCCCACGGGCGGCACGCGGGTCAGGACGATACGGGTTTTGCGGCCCACATCGCCCGCCTCCAGCAAGAAGTCCAGCAGGTCAAGGGTGGAGTCCAGTTCCAGCGCACTCACGCCGGACGGGACCAGAATCAGGTCCGCGCGTTCGGAGAGGCGACGCAGTTCCTTGCGTTTGGGGCGGCCCTCGGTGTCGATCAGAACGGCATCGGCAGCCGCCAGTTTCTTGGGTTTCACGTCGTCCGGGGTCAGCACGGGAAAGCTCAGGCCAGCCTCTCCAGCACGCTCAGCCCAGCGCAGGCTGCTGCCCACGCGCCCGTCCTCGTCGATCAGAACGGTGGACAGGCCGCGCTCGGTGAAGGCTCCGGCCAGATGGACCGCCAGCGTGCTTTTGCCCACGCCTCCCTTCTCGGACGTGATGGCAAGGACGCGGGACATGGAGGGAGCGTAGCAGACGGGCCAGGAGATTGCGTCAGGCATGATGGGGGCATGGATATGGACGCCGAACGCCTGGAAACGCTGATGGCCGCCGAAGTGTACTGGACGGCGCTGGCGATGAAACAGCAGGGCAGCCGCTTTTACCGCGCCATCGGCGAGGCGCTGGAGGCCGCCGACGTGCCCAACCGCCGCCTGATCTACCAGACCTGGCCGGACGCCGTGTGGGACTTCTATCTGCGCGGTTTGCGTCTGGAAGCCGGAGAGTCCTCGCCGTCCTGGGGATGATTGTCCGGCTGAAAGATGGCAGCGTAAAAGGCCGTGCGGACCAGCGTACCCAGGGTCTGGAGGGGGCCGCTGGGCCGATTTTCCTGCACTCGCTGGCGCTGACGGGCCTTTCTGGCCTGGGCTTCCGGCTCGGTGCCGCCGTCCGGCTGACCGATCACTCCCAGGAACAGGGCGCGGAACACGGCCCAGAGAGAGCTGAGGACATTTCGCATCGAATTAACGCCTGCGCCGGATGGGCCGATGCTGGGGCTTGCCTCTGGCCTGCCACCAGCCGTCGAAGGCGAAGAAGTTAAGGGCGTCCACCACGGCATACATCGCGTCTCTGCGCGTTTCCCTCAAGGCCAAGAGCCACAATGGACCGGACGTTACAGGTGGCGTTTGCCTGGGCGGCCAGTCCGTGCCGCGCACGCCCGATTCTGGAGACGGCTTCATGCTTTCAGATACGTTGCGCGGGCCGGGCGCGTTCCCGCACTAGACTCCGGGGCATGACCGATTCACACGATGCGTCCTCCTCTAAACCCACCCTGATGGCCGTTTTCGCCCATCCCGACGACGAGGCATTTTCTGTCGGCGGCACGCTGACGCATTACGCGCGCAAGGGCGTGCGCGTGCAACTGGTCTGCGCCAACCGAGGCGAGGCGGGCAAGATCACCGTGCCGGGCATGACCGTGGACGACCTGGGCCAGCAGCGCGAACACGAGCTGCGCGAGGCGTGCAAGGCGCTGGAAATCCCCGAACCCGTGTTTCTGGACTTCCACGACTCGGGCCGCTTCGAGCGCACCCGCTATGACGATCCGCTGGCGATGATGAACGTGACGCCGCTGGAGATCGAGGTCAAGTTGCGCGCCGTAATCGCGGAATATCAGCCGCAGGTGCTGGTGACCTTCGATCCGCACGGGGGGTACGGCCACATCGATCACCTCCAGATCAACCGGGCCGCCACCGCCGCCTTCTTCAGCACGGGCGTGTTGCCCTACGGCGGGCCGCAGCGGCTGTATTTCACGGCGCTGAATGTGGAGGCTGCCAAGGGGTTGTCGCGCATGGGCCAGGATCTGGACCCGGAAGTGTACGGCGTCTCGGAAAGCACCATCGCAGTCAGCATGGATGTCAGCCCCTACCGCGAGAACAAGAAAGCCGCGCTGGCCGCCCACGGCACCCAGATGGGGCCGAACAGCCGCCTGGGCCAGATGTCGCAGGAAGAACGCGACGAGATGGAAACCCGCATGCTGGGATCCGAGAACTTCAGCATCGGCGGCACGCGGACGCCGATTCGCAACTGGCCGTTGAAGGGCCTGTTCGACGGGGTAGCCGGGGGCGAAGGTCTGGACTGAATTCGGGCCGACTTCACTGACGGCCTGCCCAGTGACCTCTCGCCCCTCGCAACTTGGGGCGAGAGATCATTTTCAGCGTCTTGACCCAGCGAATCGGGCCGAATCGCTTTACAGCGTACCCAGCCGCCGCGCCGCATCTGCTGCCGCCTCCGCGCCCCAGACGGCGGCGGCGACATGCAGAGCGGCGTGCAGGGCCGGGAAGCCGCCCGGTGTGGTGCAAAGCTGTGCATCGGTCCAGACCTCGCCCGCATGCACGTCGCCTGCGCCGTGGCCCCACAGCGTATCGGCCAGATCTGCCGGGCCGCCCACCTCGCGCCCGTTTAGGACGCCAGCCTCGCCCAGCAGCAGCAGGCCGCTTCCGCTTGCGCCGGTAGGTAGCGCGGCGTAGGATGCGAGAAAGGTTTTGAGCAACGGATCGCGGGCTGCCTTCAAGGCTCCGGGGCCGCCGGGCAGCAGCAAAGCAGCAGGCTCAGGCAGGGCGGCATACAGCACATGCGGCGTGCTGACCAGCCCCCCAGCGGTCACGATGCTGGCGCGCGAGCGGTTGACCGTGATGGCCGCGCCTTCACCGCCGCACAACCGGCAGACCGTGACCATAATGCCCAGTTCCAGTTCACTGACGCCCGCATAGACAGGGATGGCGACGATAGGGCCATCCGTTTCCTGCTCTATGGACTGAACCCCGGAGTCACTCACGGTGAAGCGGAGGAGAGCAGGGGCCGCAGCCTGTACTCCCGGCGGGCCAGGGGCGGGGCGACGTGGCCGTCCTCGATCAGCGCGTCGGCGGCTTCCTCGGACAGGCGTTCGATTCGCAGCAGGTAGGGGCGCAGACTGGCCGGGCCGTCAAAGCGACGCGGGTGGGTGTCACCCTCGGTCAGCAAGTCGAGCCAGCCGATCACAGCGCTCGCCTATCCATCACAGCTCTCTCAGGTCCTCCCAGAGCTGCCAGCCTACGCCTTCCGGGGTGCCGTCCAGCAGCGGCCCCAGGGCCTGCGAGGCTGCTGCGGCGTCCTCGTGCAGTTCGGTGTTGTCGGGGCGCTCGTCGTACACGCGCAGCACCGTGAACTGGTAAAAGACCTGAGAGGCGGTGGGATCGCCATTCTCGAAAAAGGCAAAGGGCGGGTTGACCGTGTCCCACAGCACATGGGCACTTTCCTGCTCGGCCAGGCCGGGCGGCGTGGGCAGGTCCAGCTCACGGGGCAGGAAATGCTCCAGGTCAACGTCGGCGTCCTGGGCGTGCCAGATATAGCCTTGCAACAGTCGGATAGCGGCGCGGCCTCCGGCCTGCGGTTCGGTGGGACTCACGCCGCACAGCATACCTGCTCGGCGCGCGAACGGGGGCTTAAGCCTTTGCCTATTTCCATTTTCCCGGACGGCACTCCATCACCCCAGACGGCACCGGGCACCCGGACCTTATGCTGTCCGCATGCCCAATCTCGGTCTATCGGAGTTGATCCTGCTGCTGGTTGTCCTGGCCATCAGTGTCACTTTTATTGCCGGGGTGGTCTGGCTGATCAGGAGCGTGGTGGGCGGCGCAGAGCGGACGAGAATTCAGGAACTGGAAGCGCGCGTGCGGGAATTGGAACAGCGTCAGCTCTGACCGTCGCATCCCCCCGTTCTACCGGAAGGAACTATTTCAGCGTGGCGACGCAACTGCCCAGTTCGGTCCCCTCTCGGTCATCCTGGGAGGCGTACAGGAAAGCCTTGCCACGCAGACTGCGGCCAGACAGATTGCTCTTGACGAACTCGCAGCCTATGTACACCTCATTGTCTGCCGTCATGTCGAGGATCACGCCCTCGTTATCGTTGTCGTTGATGTAGTAGTACACCGCCGTCCACTTCTGCCCACCCGGCGCAACCGCCGTCCCCGTGGGATTGCCCTTGTCCGAGCGCTCTTTCAATGGCAGCGTCCACACGCCGCGCCCCTGAATCTCAAAGGTCCAGGTCTGGCCTGTGGTGGGCTTGACCGGCCATTTCAGGGCCGCCGCGCCAGCAGGCGGTGTGGGTGCGGCGTTTCCGGCAGGGGCCGCCCCGGTCCTGACCAGCGCCTGACAGTCGCCGATGCGCTCCGGGTCGGCATTGGTATCGCTGTAATAGAACGCGCGCCCCACCCACGGGCTGGTCCGCAGCCCACTGACCTCGAAAGCACAACTGGTCATGGCCTTGCCGTCGCGGGTCAGGTCGATCCAGACCAGATCGGCTTTCTTGTCGTAGGCGACATATCCGGTCTGGCTCTGGCTGCCCTGGGTCGCGGTGCCCTTGAGATCACCGTTATCGGCGCGGTCTTTCAGGGTCAGCGCCCAGCTCTGGGTCTTGGGCGTGCCGCTGCTGCGCTGGATACTGACCTGATAGCTCTGCCCCAGCGCGATGGTGGGCGGCCATTTGGGCTGGGGCGCGGCGCTGGACTGACCAGGACTGGTTTGGCCAGTGCTGGTTTGGCCAGTGCTGGCAGGCGCGGAAGCCGTCGGCCCACCAGACCCTGCGCCGCGCACCACGAAACGCGGCACATTGGGCGTGATCAGGCCCCAGGCCACCGCCAGCGGACGGGCGAAGGGGGTGATGGTGCTGCTGGACTTGTTGATGTTGATGGCGCTGTTGACGCCGATCAGCAGGCCCTTTTCATCGAAGACGCCGCCGCCCGAGTTGCCAGGGCCGGTCTGGGCGTCGTGCTTGATCCACTGCCGCCCGCTGCCCTGGAGGTTCTCGCCAGTAAAGCCGCTGACGGAGCCGCTGGTGTAGGTCAGGGTATCGCCGCCCGTGCCAGGGAAGCCGAATACGAAGACCGGATCGCCCACGGTCAGCGCGTTGGAATCGCCCAGTTCCACGAAGGGCAGATTCAGCGCCCCCACCGGCTTTTCATCGTAGGTTTCCAGAATGCGGACCACCGCCAGATCCAGGTTGGCATCGGCAGCCACCACCTTGCCCCAGTAGGTGGGTTCGGGTTCGCGGTCTACAAACTTGACGGTGCGTACCAGAATCCACTCGGAAACCTTGCGGCTGTCGATGTCCCCGATGACATGGAAGTTGGTCAGGATGTACCCTGCCGGGCTGATCACGCTGCCGCTGCCCAGCGAACCGTCGATCTTGCCGTCTGCTCCGGTGGGCATCAGCATCACGGTGGACTGGACGATCTTGTCCCGCGTGGCCTTGGGCAACACCTGTGCCACCGCTGAACCAGACAGGACGGCCCCGGACAACAGCGACGCGGCGAGGACGGCGGCAGCCACACGAATTTTCATATGCCACTCACTATAAAGGTCACAATTGGCCGCCGTTTGTCTGGAGAACGCCATTTCTCGGACCGCGAGATCGGCTGTCCGAAGGGGCCGACAACCTAGTTCAGTACAGGAAAACGCACGCCGCCTACCCCACCTTCCGAGTGTTCGGCCAGATGCGCGGCCAGTGACAGCAGCGGGGCGTCCGCGCCTGCCGGGGCCACCAGCAGCACGCCTCCGGGCCGGGTCTCTGGGGCAGAGTCCGGCGCATGAACCGGCAGGGCCACGCTGGGATACCCCGCCTTGGCCGCCAGCGCGCAGCCGTGGATGCCCGGAAAGACCACGGCGTCCAGCCCACCCGCAAACAGCAGATCGAAGCCCTGCTCACGGGTCAGGCGCAGGTCACGGGCGCGGGCCAGCACATAGCCCGGCTCGCTGGCGTCGCCGCGCGTGCCCTGGGCGGCGTGCAGGAAGGTCTGGCCATATTTCAGGCAGCGTTCGGCCTGGGTCTGATTGCCCTCGATCACGTCCGCCACGGTGCGGGGACCGTCCGTGACCCCGGCCAGATAGGCGTTGAGATCCCCCTTGAATTCATATTCCAGGACTTCGAGCATCACGCCATTGCTGTTCAGCTCGGCGCGGCTGGGAAAGGTCACATCGCGCACCGTGGCACCGGCCCTCTCCAGGGCAGTGCGGGCCAGTTTCAGGCTGGTGGCGTCGGCCTCCGAAACGCCCTTCTCGTCGGTCACGATGCCCACCACCGCGCCGCTCAGGGCATTGGATGTCAGCCTCAGTTCGGGCACGGGCCGCAGACGGCTGGCCCCGTCGCGCTCGTCCGGCCCGGCCATCACCGAGAGCAGCAGCAGGGCGTCGCGGGGGCTGCGGGTGATCGGCCCCGCCGTGTCCTGGCTGTGGCTGATCGGCACGATCCCGGTACGCGGAATCAGCCCCAGCGTGGGCTTTAATCCCAGCACGCCGTTCTGATGCGCCGGACTGACCACGCTGCCACTGGTCTCGGTGCCAATCGCCGCCACGCACAGCCTCGCGGCCACCGCCACGCCGCTGCCCGACGAACTGCCTCCGGTGTCAAAGTCCTCGCCCCAGGGATTGACGGTCTGCCCGCCCTGCGAGGAATAGCCGTTGGGCATCCCCAGCGTCATAAAATTGGCCCACTCGGTCATGTTGGCCTTGCCCAGAATCACCGCGCCCGCCGCGCGCAGCCGGGCCACCAGCGACGCGTCCACCGTGGGCATATGCGCGGCCATCAGCGCGCTGCCTGCCGTCGTGGGCAGGCCCGCCACGTCGATGTTGTCCTTGATCAGCACCGGGCAGCCGTGCAGAGGGCCGCGTTTCTCCGGTTTCAGGGCGTCCAGCGCGTCGGCCTCAGCGCGGGCGTAGGGGTGAATGGTGATCACGGCACGCAGGCGGGGGTTCAGGGCTTCCAGCCGCTCCAGATAGGTGCGCGTCACCTCGCCGCAGGTCAGGTCGCCGCGCCGGGTGGCGTCGGCCAGATCGGTGGCGTCCAGATCGAGGATGGGATCGGGCAGGGGCAGGGTCATGCGGAACACTGTAGCGGCAGGGCTGGAGCGAGGGCTGTGTGGGGTGATGCGGTGGCGGCGGCCTGGTCCCCCTGCTATCGAACCTCTGACGGTCCCTGACTTTGCGGCCATGCCAGCGCTGTGCGCTAGCCTCACGGTCATGAGTGAGCGCCGTGAGTAAAGCCGTGCCCCCGTCCGGGCCTGAATCTGTCGCCTCTGAACCTGTCGGCTCTGAATCTGGCAGCTCTGGGTCCATCACCGTCGCCTTTCAGGGCAATCCCGGCGCATACGGCGAGATCGCCGCGCTGAACGCTATTCCAGCAGTGGGCACAGACCGGCAGACGCGCGGCTACCCCACCTTTCACGGCGTGGCGCAGGCGGTAGAGAGCGGCGAGGCGCAGTACGGCGTGCTGCCGGTGGAAAACAGCCTGATGGGCGCTATTCATCAGGCGATTGATCTGCTCAGCGACACCGAGCTATACGTGATCGGCGAGGTGGTGGTGCGCGTCAGCCATTGCCTGATGGCACTGCCAGGGGTGGAACTGGCGGACCTGAAGAGCGTGGCCAGCCAGCAGCCCGCGCTGGACCAGTGTACCGGGCTGATCCGCAAGTACAACCTGCAACCCGTGGCCGCCCACGACACCGCCGGAAGCGCGCGTGAACTGGCCGAGCGCGGCGCGGCAGGAGGTGGGCAGGGCGAGGCCGCCATCGCCAGTCGCCGCGCCGCCGAACTGTACGGCCTGAACATCCTGGCCCACGAGATCGAGGACGAGCCGTTCAACTACACCCGCTTCATGGTGCTTTCCAAGCACGAACCCGCGCCCAGCGACGTGCCACACAAGACCAGTCTGGTGTTCGCCGTGCGCCACACCCCCGGTTTTCTGGTGGAAACCCTGAACGAGCTGAGCGGCCTGAACCTGAGCCGCATCGAGAGCCGCCCGCGCCGGGACCGCGCCTGGAGCTACCTGATGTACGTGGACATCGAGGGCGATGCCCGTGACCCGAAGGTGGCCCAGGGACTGGCGGGGGTGCTGCGCAAGGCGAGTTACGCCAAGATCATCGGCAGCTATCCACGGGCAATGGAAACGGTGGGCTAGAGGCTGACCTGAAATGGCCCCGCCTCTGACCCTGTTGCGCCAGTTCCTCCTATCACCGCCTGCCTGCCACGATTCATGGCGCTTGGGGGTGGCGGTACGCGGCCAGACGGTATTGATCACGGGCGCGTCCTACGGCATCGGGGAGGCGACGGCGCGGCTGCTGGCCTCGTGTGGCGCGGAGGTGCTGTTGCTGGCACGCAGCGGAGAGCGGCTGGAAGAGGTGGCCGCTCAGATTCGGGCGGCAGGCGGGCAGGCCAGCGTTTATCAGTTGGATTTGACCGATGCGGAGACAGTAAAGACCATGGCCGCGCAAATTGAGGCGAACCACCCCCGAATCGACGTCATCATCAGCAACGCGGGGCATTCCATTCGCCGCCCAGTCCTCCAATCCGGGGAGAAGGATGATCTGGGCCGCCTGCTGGCCGTCAATTTCACTGGGCCTGCCGCGCTGCTGCTGGCGCTGTTGCCGCGCATGGTGGCGCAGGGCGGTGGAGTGATCGTCAATGTGTCCAGCGCCTCGGCCCTGCCCCCCGGCATTCCGCGCTGGGCGGCGTACCAGGGCAGTAAGGCGGGCTTTGACCTGTGGCTGGGCAGTCTGGGCAATGAGCTGCGCGGACGTGGCGTGCGCGTTGCCAGCGTGTATCTGCCGCTGGTCCGCACCCGCATGATCGCGCCCACCCGCGCCTATCGCCTCGCCCCGGCCCTGACCCCGCTGGAAGCCGCGCAGTCGGTGGTCTATCCACTCGTCAAGCCCGTGCGCCGGGTGGCCCCGTGGTGGTTGAAGGGGCAACAGGTGGCGGCGCTGCTGTTTCCGAACGTGCTGGACGGGGCGCTGGGCGGTCTGGAAGAGCTGGAGCGGCGGCTCACGCGAGACCAAAGAAAGTGAGCCTGCTATCAGCAATCCGGCGCACGGGTGTCCTCGGCTATCGGCCAGTGCTGAACACGCTGGGGCTGGTCTGGACGGTATTCAGGCACGGGCCGACGCTGTATGCGCTAGTTGCCTGGAACGCGCACCAGATGCCGAATGCTGTGGCTCTTGTGGACGAGAACGGTTCACTCACTTACGCGGATTTGCTGGCGCGGGCCGATGCAATGGCCGCCGCTCTCGCTCACCGGATTAAACCGGGCGAGGCGGTGGGCCTGCTGTGCAGCAACAGCGCAGATTCTGTGGCTGCCCTGCTGGCCTGCGTTCGTATCGGCGCGCGAACTGTTCTGCTGAACACCTCATTTTCTGCCACCGAAATCGGGCGGGTGGGGCGTGAACAACGCCTGCGATTGCTGATCTGCGACGGCGACTGGCCAGAGCGGCTACGCGAGGAGGTGGAAGCGGGTCTGACAGTCCTGACCCTCGCTGAGTTAAAACCTGCGAATGCGAAGTCTCCCCCGTTGCGTCTACCCCGCATCGGCCCGCTGGTCCTGCTGACTTCCGGCAGCACGGGAACGCCGAAAGCCGTACGCTCGCGCGTGGGTCTGCGGGCCGGGCTGAGGATGGCAGGCGCATTGCTGGATGCCCTGCCACTCCGGGCGGGTGCGCCGACGCTGCTGCCCCTGCCGCTGTTTCACGGGCACGGGCTGGCGACGCTGGGCATGGGTCTGGCAATGGGCGCACCCCTGCACCTGTGCCGCCCCAACACGCAGGATCTATGGCGCACGCTGCAAATGGAAGGAATCGAAGTTCTGGTGCTGGTCCCCACCCTCCTCCACCGACTGCTGGACGTGCCCGGTACGCAGGCTGCACCCACACTGCGCGCCATCATCTGTGGCTCGGCCCCGCTCGGCGCATCGCTGGCGACAATAGCGCTGGACCACTTCGGGGACGTGCTGTTCAATCTTTACGGCTCCACCGAGACGGGCCTGATCTCGCTGGCGACGCCCGCCGATCTGATTGCTGCGCCAGGGAGCGTGGGGCGGACCTTGCCGGGGGTAAATCTCGAACTTCGCGGAGAAGTGGGGCGCGTGATCGTCAACGGGCACGACACGGGCGATCTGGCCTCCCGTGACGCGGCGGGCCGCCTGACCCTGCATGGCCGCGCCGACGAACTGCTGATCTGCGGCGGCGAGAATGTCTTTCCGGCCAGCCTGGAAGAACGCATCGTCGCGTTGGATGCCGTGGCCGAGTGTGCCGTGGTGGGCGTCCCCTGCACCGAGTTCGGGACGGGCATCCACGCCTTTATCGTGCCGAAGCCCGGTTGCGAGATCACCCCGGAACAGATTCAGGACGAGTTGCGCCCGCTGCTGCCGCGCATGTTCCGCCCGCAGAAAATCACGCTGCTGGACGCGCTGCCCCGCACACAAACAGGAAAGCTGTTGCGCTCGCGCCTGCCCGCAGAGGCACACATGAAAATGGGCGCTACAGACGAACAATCTTCGCCGTAACGCCCTGCTCAGTTTTTATCTCAATCGGCAGATACGGCCATCGCCTCGGCTCCCCGCGCAGGCAGAGCAGCCCGGCCCAGAATCAGATCGGCAGCCTTTTCCGCGATCATGATGGTGGGCGCGTTGGTGTTGCCGCGCGTAATCACGGGCATCACGCTGGCGTCGGCGATCCACAGATTTTCCAGGCCACGGACACGCAATTCGTCGTCCACCACTGCCAGATCGTCGTTGCCCATCTTGCAGGTGCCGACGGGATGGTAAATGGTCATGGCCTGCTCGCGGATGTAATTTTCCAGATCGGCGCGTTCGGTCACGGCCTCGCCGGGCATCACTTCACTCAGGCGGTAGCTGGACAGGGCTTCGGTGTCGCCCACCTGCCGGGCCAGCTTCACCCCGGCAATCAGCACGTCCATGTCATGTGGGTCCGAGAGGTACTCTGGTTCGATCAGCGGGCGGGCCTGCGGATCGGCGCTGGCCAGGCGAATCTGGCCCCGGCTGCGGGGAGCAACCAGCGAGGGCAGCAGCGTGTAATGGTAGCCGTCCAGCTCGGCAAAACCGTGGTCCACGAACAGCGCCGCGCCGTTATGGAATTGCAGATCGGGGGCGGGGAGCGACGGATCGGTCTTCATGAAACCGCCCGTCTCACCCACGTTGCTGCACAGCATTCCGCGCTGCTCAGACATATACAGGGTCATCTGGGCCTCGCTCGTGGCGTCTTTCAATCCCGCTGTCTCGGTGTCGTAGACCACGGGCACGAACAGATGGTCTTGCAGGTTCTGGCCCACCCCTGGCAGATCGTGCAGCACTTCCACGCCCACCGCTTCCAGTTGCGCCCGCTCGCCCACGCCCGACAGCATCAGCAGATGCGGGCTGGTGATCGCGCCTGCCGCCAGAATGACGCCCTTACCGGCCATGACCTGCCGGGTTTCGGTGCCGTCCAGATACTCCACACCCACGGCTTTCTTGCCCTTAAAGAGAATTCGCGTCACATGCGCGCCCGTGCGGGCTTCCAGCTTGCCGGGGCCGCTGCCTGCCAGGGCTGGGCGCAGGTACGCCACCGCCGCCGAGTGCCGCGCGCCGCCCTTCTGGGTCACATGGAACCGGCCCACACCTTCCATGTTCTCGCCGTTGAAATCATCGTTGGCAGGGTGGCCCAGTTCCTTGAAGCCCTCAGTGATGGCGTCGCAGATTTCGTGGGTGTAGCGGCGGTTCTCGACGTGCAGCGGGCCGCCTGCGTTGTGGAATTCACTGGCCCCATCCTCGAAATCCTCGGCCTTCAGGAAGTACGGCAGGACGTCGTCGTAGCCCCAGCCGTGATTGCCCGCCGCCGCCCAGCCGTCGTAATCGGCGCGGTGGCCGCGAATGTAGATCATGGCGTTGATGCTGCTGCTGCCGCCCAGCATCTTGCCGCGCGGCCAGTACAGCTTGCGCCCGTTCAGGTGTTCCTGCGCCTCGGTCTCGTAATTCCAGTCCAGCGGAGACTTGAACAGCTTGGGAAAGGCGGCGGGGATGTGGATTTCGGGCGTTTCGTCGGGCACCCCGGCTTCCAGCAGCAGCACCTGCGCCCCACTTTCCTGCAAACGGGCGGAAACGGCACAGCCGCCCGAACCCGCCCCAATCACCACGTAGTCGTAACTCTGCTGACCGTCTGGACTGTGATTGCTCTGCATCTCTGAAGCCTCCGCGCGAATGGGTGAGGACGGCAGGCCAGAGGGGCCGACAGCTTCGGCACACGACAGGTCAGGGCCACCGGGATTAAGTTCGCGTTCGGGCAAAGTATAGAACCGGGCCGGGCCGGACATTGGAGGGCACCCTCCAGAATCAGGGCCAACTGATGCCACGGTCAAAACGCCAACGTTTGCCACCCAACGCAACGCCAGCCACAGCCATACCGCCCCGAAAGCCAGCAGCCCCAGCAACAGTCACGCGAGATCGGGTGCGGTCAGCTCCAGGGTGTTTATTTCATTTTCCGCTTCTCCCTGGAGCGGTGCCACCTTTCGCCCGGTCATTTTCCCCGGATGGTGCGGCAAAGGCGGCCAGCTCCGGCGGCAGCTCGCCAAACAGGTCGCGCCAGTGCTGACCATCGAAAGTCACCTCGGTTTCCGAGTCTTCCCAGAGTTCTGCATCGTCCGGGAGGGAGGAAATGGGATCGCTCAGTTCACTGGCCGGGAGGGCCATCCGCACCGCGACGGGCACTGGCAGGGCCTGATCTTCGGGAATGTCCAGGAGCCAGTCCTCGCTGTCTTTCAGGATGCCTGCCGTCCATCCGGCCCACTTCGGGGGATCGCCCGCCCCGGTCAGGCTTTTGAGGACGTGCAGTTCGGCCTGAATCCGCCCGCTGTGCTGCGCGGGCAAGTCTTCCGGCCACTCCACGCGCCCGTCGGCGTGAACGGTCACGGTGACCCAGCGCATGGCCCGGCTGAACACCCGCCGCCACAGCCACCACGCCCCGGCCAGAACCAGCGGCCCCACCAGAACGGGCAGCATCCAAAGGCCCACCGAGTCGGCCTCCACTTCAGTCCCACCGGCCTTCGGCGGCGCTTTCATCTGCGGGCGGCACGGTGAATGCGGCCAGTTCCGGCGGCAGTCCGTCCAGCAGATCCCGCCAATCCTGACCGCTGAAGTTCACCTCCGATTCCAGCAAGGTACGTGCCAGCGGAGCAGACCCATCCAGAGCGTCTTCGAGAACATTGAGGCGCACGGCGGCGGGCACCGGCAGCGCCTGACCCTCCGGCACGTTCAGGTCATCCACGAACCGCAGGGTCAGGATTTTCTCGGTCCACCCAGCCCACGCCCGCGCGTCGCCCGCCCCAGTGACGCCGCGCAGCTCTGTCTGAAGGCGCTCCCGGTGTGTTCTGGAAACGTCGTCCCCGACTTCCACGCGGCCATCGGCATGGACGGTGACTTCCACCCGACGCCCGCTTTTGCCGGGTGCCTGACGCATTCTCCACTGTCTCGCTTTCAGCGCCAGCCAGCCCAGCAGGGCGAGCAGCACCAGAAAGCCGACCAGCTCTGAATTCATCTCAGTTCAGCCGCTCAGGATCATCCTCCGGTGAGGGCGGCGCGGCAAAGGCGCTCAGTTCCGGCGGCATGTCGTCGAACAGGTCACGCCACTGCGTCCCGTCGAAGGTCACCTCCGATTCCATGAAGGTCTGAGACAGCGGATCGGGGTCCTGCAAGGCGTCCTCGGGAAGGTCCAGGCGCACGGCGGCGGGAACGGGCAGACTCTGGCCCTCGGGCACGTTCAGCTCGTCGCCGTAGATCTCGGTCAGCATCTGGGCGGTCCACTCGGCCCACTCGTCGGCGGTTCCGGCCCCGGTGGCGTCACGCAGCTCGCCCTCGATGCGCTCCCGGTGTTCTGCGGGCACGTCGTCCTCAAATTCCACGCGCCCGTCGGCGTACACGGTCACGCCCACCGTCGCCATGTCGAAGATGTTGGCGAGTTCGGGGGGCAGATGGCTGCCGTCCACCTCGGCGTCGGGGTCCGCGTAACTGGTCCAGGTTTCGCCGTCCAGGCTGTAGGTGTCGGACTCCATGACCGGGATGAACTCCACGCCCGAGCGGATGGCGAACACGCCGCTCAACGGATTTTGCAGCGGGGCGGGCAGGCGCAACTCGAAAGTGCTGCGGCGGACCAGCGGCACCGGGGCATCGTCGTCCTCCATGCGGTCCCGGTGAATCTCGGTCCACAGTTCCTCGGTCTCGCCGTGCCATTCGCGCGCCACTTCTTCCAGCGCCTCCAGCAGTTCCTCGGGCGGATCGGGTTCGATGTCAATGCGCCCGGCCTGCCAGTGTTCGGCGGCAAACTGCCCGATCAACTCGCCCTGAAGGTTGAAAGCCGCGTTGTTCTGGAGGGCCGACATGACCTGCTGCGGGCTGCGCGGCGCGGCCAGGGTCTGCCAGCGCACGCCGTCAAAGGAATGCCGCTGCTCGCGCAGACGGATCGCGCCGCCCTCGACTGGAATGGAAACCTGTTCGCTGCTATTCCCCTGCGGCCCCAGCGCCAGCTCGCCCGTGATGCGGCGCAGGTCCGGCACGGCGATGGCTTCCACATCTTCCACCGTGGACAGCGTGCCGCCCTGGGTGCTGGAAAGCAGCAGCGACGTGCGGTACTCGCTGGCCCAGGCCGGGCCACTGGACTGCGTGGCCTTCAGCGCGTCCACGATAATCTCCGTCAATCCAGCGTCGTCCGGCCCGCGCACCAGCGAGACCTCGCCGGACGCGTCCAGTTGCGCCTCGAAGGGATGGACGGTGGGCATCAGGCCCAGTTGTTTGCGTCGTTTGGCTTCACCCATAAGACCCACAGTCAAGCACGGATGGGCGGGTGTGGGTGTCGGGCAGGTTAAAAAGGAGTCCAACTTCTCCTGCTCATTTACGGACTGCCCGGTGACCAGCGTGCCAGGGCTGGATTGAATTGCTCTCGTCAAGCTGTTGCGTCCCGCTTCAGTTTAAATCCATCAGTTCAAACAGGTTGTGGGAGGGGGCGCAACCTCACGCCTCCTCCCACATCTGCTCGCACGGATTCCGTCTGTTGTTAGAGCTTCAGTCTGCCGCTTCGATGCTGTCGTTGTACTCGCGCGGATCAGAGATAAAGCCGCTGACTGCGCTGGCCGCCACCGTCGCCGGCGAGGCCAGATAAATGGCCGCCGTGGGATCGCCCATGCGCCCGACGAAGTTGCGGTTGGTGCTGGAGATACACACGTCGTCCGGCCCCAGCACGCCACTGTGCATGCCCAGGCATGCGCCGCAGCTTGGGTAGCTGACACTGGCCCCGGCGTCCACGAAGATTTCCAGCAGGCCCTCGCTGGCCGCCTGCTTCCAGATCAGTTGGGTGGCGGGCACCACGATCATCTGCACGCCCTCGGCCACCTTGCGCCCCTTCAGGATGCGGGCCACGTCGCGCAGATCGCCAATTCGCCCGTTGGTGCAACTGCCCACGTAGGCGTGGGTGACGGCAATCTTGTCGCTGCCCGCCACGCGCCCGTTGCTGGGGATGTTCGGGTAAGCCACGGTGGGTTCCACGGCGGAGGCGTCCACATCGACAATCACGCGGTATTTAGCATCTGCGTCGGAGGTGTATTCGGTGTAGTCGCCGGGGCTGATGCCGCGCTCTTGCAGGTAGGCGCGGGTGGTGTCGTCCACCGCCACGATGCCGGTCTTGCCGCCCGCCTCGATGGCCATGTTGGTCAGGGTGTAACGCCCTTCCATGTTCAGGTTGTCGATGTACTCGCCCACCCATTCCATCACCAGATAATTCGCGCCGTCGGCCCCGATGCGCTTGATGACTTCCAGCACCACGTCTTTGGGTGTCACGCCCGGTTGCGTCCGGCCCGTGACCCTGATCAGCATGGTCTCGGGCACCTTGAACCACACGCGGCCCGCGTAAATGGCCCCGGCCAGATCGGTGCTGCCCACGCCCGTGGCAAAGCAGCCCAGCGCCCCGGCGTTGCAGGTGTGGGAGTCGCCGCTGACCAGCGTCTGCCCCGGCTTGATCAGGCCGGTATTCTCCAGCACCACATGGGCAATGCCGCCGCGCCCCACATCGTAGAAGTGTTTGATGCCCTTTTCCTTGACCCAGGATTTGAGCTTCTGGTACATCTGCGCGGCCTTGATGTTCATGGCCGGGACCGAGTGATCGGGAATGGCCACGATCTGATCGGGATTGAAGACCCGGTCCATGCCGCGCTCTTCCAGCATCCGCAGGGCGGCGGGCGTGGTGATCTCATGGCACAGCACCCAGTCGGTCTTGCACTCGATCAGTTGGCCGGGCACCAGCACGTCATGGCCGCTGTGGGCCGCCAGAATCTTTTCCGCAATCGTCATTCCCATGTGTCGTTCCTCCCCATCACCAAAGCTCTTCCATCGTCAAATCTTCCAGGCGCGCTGCTGGCGCTTTTCCGCCGCCGTGACCCGATGAACATGCCCGCGAGTCTAGCGCCTGACCGGATGAGTGCGGCCCGAGGTGGGATAGATGGGCCACGCCGCCCCAGGTTGAACTTCATCCCCCACTGGCCCCGTCCGCGAAGGTGGGCCGTGACTCTAGCCGTAAACCGCGCCGGGCCGCTAAACTACGGGCTGTGCTGAATCTGCTGCGGAAGCCCGCTGTCCATGCCGCCGAACTCGATGAGGGTCTGGCCGCGCTGGGACTGGACGGCACGCAGCACCTGATCGTCCACGCCAGCCTGAAGTCCTTCGGCACGCTGGACGGCGGCCCCCGGACATTGGTGGATACGCTGTGGCGGCGCACGGCCACGCTGGTGGCCCCGGCTTTCAGCTATAACACGCTGCTCAACCGACCCGGCAGCGTGGCGCACGCCAAATTCCACCGCGACACCCGCGTCAGCCGCGACATCGGGCGGGTATCGCAGGAACTGGTGGAGCGGCGCGACGCCCTGCGCTCCTTTCACCCCACCCTCAGCTTCGTGGCCCTGGGAGACGAGGCGGCGCGGATCACGGCAGCCCAGTCGCTCAGCAGCCCGTACCAGCCCATCGGGGCGCTGTATGACCTGAACGGCTACGCGCTGCTGATCGGTGTGGATTTCGGCAGCAACACCAGTGTCCATTACGGCGAGTATCTGGCCGGAATCCCTATGCTGACGCGTTATGTGCCGCTGGACGGTCAGGTGTTGCCCACCGCCTTTCCCAACTGTTCGGCGGATTTCGACAACCTGCTGCCCGAGATGGAATTCAAGTTCCGTTCGACGCGCGTCGGCCCGTCCACGTTGCGCCTGTACCGTGTGCGCGATCTGGTAGACAGCACCGTGCGTCTACTTCAGCGGGACCCCGAGGCGCTGCTGTGCCAGTACAAGGGCTGCCGCTGCCAGGAAGTGCGCCAGACGGTGCGGCGTGATGGGCTGAAGCCCCGGCTGCATGTGGGACTGTAAAACGTCACCGCGTCAGGAATTGAGCCATGCCCGTGCCCCCTCCTCGCTGTGAACGAAACGGATCAGCGGGTGGGACGAATGTTCGTGGGCCAGTTCCGCGAAACGCTCGCCGTGAGCCGCGAAATCCGGCAGCACCAGCGCCACGCGCAGGCGGTAATTGGTAAACTTCTGGAACGCCTCGCCCGCCAGCCCGGTCTTCAGATCGAAGAACTCCGGCGAGAGGTCCGTTTCAGTCAGGATCAGGCCGTCCAGATCGTAAGCCGCGCCGATCAGGGTGTGGATGTCGTCCAGGCCACGCAGGGACAGTCCCAGTTCACGGACGGTCTGAATTCTGGGAGCTTCATCTGGGTTCATGCTAAATGCAGCGTATTACGGCCTCCGTTTGTTTCGTGAAGGGACCGGGATAGCGCCGGTCCCTTCACTCCACGCCCGGAACCCGTTTTTCTCCCTCTCGCTCCGCTCGGATTTTCAGGTGTCTTCAACACCTTCTAATCGGAATCCATATAACAAAGCCGGCGTCTGCGAAACTGGGCGCATGACTTCTTCTGACCGCACCCCCGATGACCACCTTCCCGACAACCGCAGCGGACGCGCCCAAGTGGCCCTCGCCCGCCTGCTGCCCAAACTGTTCCGGGGCGGGCAGGCGTTTGTGGGCGTGGAGGCCAGCCTGAGCGGCCTGGACGCCGGGACGGCGGCGCGTGTGCCGGACGGGCTGCCGCACAGCGTCCTGGGGCTGCTGGCGCATGTGAACTGGTGGAACCGCTGGATGCTGGACACCATCGAGATGGGACAGGCGCAGCCCTACCCCGCCCACGCCGCCGACACCTGGCCGCAGGTGGGGGCCGACGACTGGGGGCGCGTGAAGAACGAGTTCTATGCATTGCTGGCCCGCGTGGACGCACACGCCTCAAGGCCCGATCTGGCCAACCCGGTCAACCACGAGGAAACGATTGGCGAGCTTCTGGCCGACTTCGCGCTGCACACGGCCCACCATTTCGGGCAGATCGTGACCGTGCGGCAGGTGCTGGGCGCGTGGCCCCCCCCCGGAGGAGGCGATAGCTGGTGAGCGAGTCTCAGACCGCAGGGATCTTCGGCAAGGCAGTGGGCAACCTGTACCGGGGCGGCCCGGCCAACGTGTCCTGGGCACACGCGCTGGAAGGTCTGGAGGCCGGAGACGCCGCACGCACGCCCAACCATCTGCCGCACAGCGCCGCGCAACTGGTGGCGCATGTCCAGTTCTGGCAGGCGCATCTGCTGGACACGCTGGCCGGGAAGCAACCCGCCACGCCCGAACATGCGGCGGAAGGCTGGCCCATGCCGGGCGACTGGGAAACCCTGCGGGCCACCTTCCTGCGGGACGCCGCAAAATTGCGTGCCCACGCCCGCGATCCTAAACTCTGCGCCGCCCTGAACCGCGAGGGCGTACCCCATGCCGCCCTGCTGACCACCTATGCCGGACACAGCGTTTACCATATGGGGCAGATAGTGGCCGTCCGGCAGGCGCTGGGGCTGTGGCCGCCGCCGGGTGGGGGCGATACATGGTAGGGCGGGGGAAGCTCAGCAGGCAGCGCGGCTTCGAGGTAGTGTCCGATCTACACCGCCAGCACCCAGATATCGCTATTCAGCTTCCCAGTCGGGGTTCACGTCACTCTGCCGGATACGATCTGCATACGCCGACGGGCTTCACGCTCCCGCCTGCGGCCACTGCCATTGTCGTCACCGATCTCAGGGCGTACATGCAGCCAGACGAGGTTCTGGCGGTCTACCCGCGCTCGTCCGTGGGCCTGCGCGGCGTCATGCTCACGAACACGGTGGGCATCGTGGACGCCGACTATTACGCTAATGCCGCCAACGACGGCAACATCCGCCTCTCGCTGCACAACATCGGCCCGGAGACCTTCACGGCGCAGGCGGGAGACCGCATCGCGCAGGCCATCTTCACGAAATACCTGCTGGCCGATGGCGACGACTTCGCGGCTGGCCCCGAACGTCAGGGCGGGCACGGCCACACCGGACGCTGAGGCTGCTGGCCCCATTCAACCCTGACCTCATTCAATTCCAGGCCGATTCAACCCTGATCCTATTCAACTCTAGGATGGCCCCATGTCCAACGTCTTCTACCGCTCGCGCAAACCCTACCCTGTCGCCAGCCATGCGAAGGGCGTCTACATCTTCGACGACAGCGGCAAACATTATTTAGACGGCAGTTCCGGCGCGCTCGTCGCCAACATTGGGCATGGGCGGGCGGCGGTGGCGGACGCGATGGCGGCGCAGGCGCGGCGGCTGGCCTTTGTCCACGGCTCACAGTTTTCAAGTGAAGTGCTGGAGGAGTACGCCTCCCGCCTCGCCACCTTTCTGAAGCTGCCCGATTTCCGCTTCTGGGCCGTCTCCGGCGGTTCGGAGGCCACCGAGAGCGCCATCAAACTGGCCCGCCAGTACCACGCCGAGCGGGGCGAGACGGGGCGCTACCGCATCGTCACGCGCAGGCCCAGCTACCACGGCGCGTCGCTGGGGGCACTGGCGGCGTCCGGCATGGGCGCACGCCGCGAGCTGTACACGCCGCTGATGAACGAGGCCGCGTGGCCCAAGCTCGCCAAGCCTGACCCCACACTGTCCGGCGAACAGGATGCCGAACGCTTACGGACACTGCTGGAAGAACTGGGACCCGACACGGTGGCCGCCTTCATGTGCGAGCCGGTGGTGGGCGCGTCGGACGCGGCACTGGCCCCGAATGCGGGCTATCACGCGCGAATTGCCGAAATCTGCCGCGAATACGGCGTGCTGTTCATTGCCGACGAAGTTATGTGCGGCATGGGCCGCTGCGGAGCGCCGCTGGCCGTTCGGCTGGGCGGAGAGGTGACCCCTGACATCGTGGTGCTAGGCAAGGGTTTAGCTGCCGGATACGCCCCCCTGGCCGGATTGATGGCCAGCCCCGCCGTCCACGACACCGTGATGAACGGCTCCGGGGCCTTCAAACATGGCTTTACCTACGCGGGCCACCCGATCAGCGTGGCGGCGGGTTTAAGCGTGCTGGACATCGTCGAGGACGAACAGCTTGTGGAAGCGGCAAACGAACGGGGCGCTCAGCTTCTTGAAGGTTTGCAGGCGTTGAAGGCGAAGTATCCCCAGATTCTGGAGGCGCGCGGTCACGGCCTGCTGCTGGGACTGGTCCTGGGCGATCCCGCAACCGGACAGGCGTTCGGGACTCCGGGGCTGGCGGACCGGGTAGCGGCGGCGGCGCGGGCACGCGGCCTGATCACCTATCCCGGCTCCGGCGCGGTGGACGGCGTGCGCGGCGATCATCTGCTGCTGGGGCCACCGCTGAGCATCACGGCAGCGGAAGTGGACGAGATGCTGGCGGGTCTGGATGGGGCCTTGGCAGACACACAGGGCTGAGGGCGGAAACGCTGGTCACACGCCCCCTCACCCTTCCGGCGCTGCGCGCCTCCCTCCCTCTCCCACAAGGGGCGAGGGGATTGAAACTTCCACGCCCTGCATACCGCTTCCCATCTTTTCCCACACTCTACAGCCCACACCCCATCTACCGCTTCCGCCGCTTCTCCGCCCCCACAAGACGCACAAAATTGAGCAGCCGGGGCGCACGGTTCCACCGCTTCCGGTCCCCAGCCACGCGCCAGACCCATTCCACGCCCAGTTTGCGGGTCCAGGCGGGGGCCAGCTCTGCCGTTCCGGCCAGCACGTCGATCACGCCGCCGCAGCCGATCATCACGGGCACGCCCAGTACGCCGCGCTGGCCCTGGTTAAAGACCTCCTGCCGCCCCGCGCCCATCGCGGTCAGCAGTAGATTCGCGCCGCTTTCGCCCACCAGCCGGGCCACGCGCTCATCGTCCTCCGGGCCAAAGTAGCCGTGGTGGATTCCGGCCACCGTGACGCCGTAATCGCGGGCTGCATTCTGGGCGGCGGCCTCGGCCACACCGGGTTTCGCGCCCAGAAAGAACACGCGCAACTCCACGCCGTGCTGTTCCATCAGGCCCCTGACGATGTCGAAGCCGGGGGCGCGCGGCACCTCCTGACCGTGAAGCTGTTTGGCGGCGTACACGATGCCCACGCCGTCCGCCGTGACCAGATCGGCGTCCTGAACGGCCTGGGCAAATTCAGGATGGCTGCGCGACTGCACGATGATTTCCGGGTTCAGGGTCACGACGGTGTGCGGCGCGCGGGCCGGGTCCGCCAGCCAGCCGCCCAGCAGCGTCAACGTGCCTTGCAGATCAATCACGTCCAGCGGCAAGTCGAACAGCCGCAGGCGCGGGCGGGGGGCAGGAGAGGACATTCGAGGAGGATTCTAAACGTTCGCGTCCTACAAGGGCGTCTGTTTCTTGGTTTCGAGGGAGGGGCCAGAAGGGACACACCACAGGGAATACCCCGAAAAACCGCCCAGCAACGGCGTTTCCCTCCCGGCACCACGCCCCCGCTTGCGTTCCCCGGCGGCAATTGGGGCATACTGAGCCGCATATGTTGCCCGGAGCATTTGGAACCCTGCCTGAGACGGCGCAGGCACAGGTCATGGCGGCGGGGCGGGTGGGGCGCTGGGCGCGGGCCGGGCTGCTGTTTCACCCGGAAGACGCCGCCGAGACGCTGTTTCTGATTCTGCGCGGCACGGTGCGGCTGTACCGCCTGGGCACCGGGGCGCGCGAAGTCACGCTGGACGTACACGGCCCCGGTGCGCTGCTGGGCGTCTCGGCCCTGACCCCCGGCGAGAGCTACAACGTCTACGGCGAGGCGATGGACGACGTGGAGGCCCTGATGCTGGGCCAGGACGCCCTGCACCGCCTGACAGGCGCGCAACCGGCGGTGGGCGTGGCCCTGACCGAGCAGATCACCCGCCAGACGCGCGGCGTGCAGGAACGCCTGTCCGGGCTGGTCTTTTTAGAGGTCTCGCAGCGGCTGGCGCTGGCGCTGCTGAATCTGGCCGAACGCGAGGGCGGCTGGCCGGAGGAAGGGCCGATTGCCCTGAAAGACCGCGTCTCGCACCAGGACCTGGCCTATGTGGTGGGCAGCACGCGTGAGACGATTACCAAGCTGCTGGGAGACTTCCGCACACGTGGGCTGCTGGACCTGGGCTACCGCCGTATTATCCTGACCGACAAGGGAGGTCTGCAAAGGGCCTCACGGGAATCGCTGCGCTAGGTAGGGCTTTGAGATGAACCAGAAACTGATCCCCGGTTTACGCCGGGGCGGGAAGGAATGGGCGGTATGGCGCGGAATATAGCGGCGGAGTACAGGGCCGGAGGGCTGGAAGAGTTCTTCCGCCTTCCGGTGGACGCAATGAAACAGGCTCAGGCCGAGGTCAGGCCAGACATTGACCGGGGGGCGCTGGCAGAGGCTTTGCGCCAGTATCACCAGGGTCTGGGAACGCTGGACAGGACCGTGGAGGAGGCGCTGTCCCGGCTGGCCCACCCCGCGTCCAGGGTGGTCGTGACCGGGCAGCAGGCGGGGGCACTGACCGGCCCGGCCTACAGCGTCCACAAGGGCGCAGACGCCGCGCTGCTGGCCCGCAGCCTGAACACCGAAGATGCCCCGGTGGTGGCGATCTACTGGGTGGCCAGCCAGGACCACGACGCGGCAGAGGTGGCCAGCACCAGCCTGCTGGACATGTCGGAAGTGCTGCACCGCCTGACACTGGACGTGCCCGAAGGTGTGCCGGTGGGCCGCGTGCCGTGGCAGCAGGAATGGACCGCTCAGGCTCTGGCCTTGCTGGACGCTTTCGATGCGCCGCCCGAATACATCGCTGCCGTGCGGGCGCGGCTGGTACGGGCTATAGAGGCGGGCGGCAGCTACGCCGACGTCTTCGCACGCCTGATTCACGGTCTGCTCTCTCCTGCTGGCCTTGTCGTGCTGGACCCCCTGCACCCCGCGCTGGCCCGGTTGATGGCCCCCACCCTGGCGCGTGAATTACAGAACCCGCTGGCCTCCTCGGCAGCCATCGAGGACGCGGCGGCGCGGCTTCTGGCCCAGGGTTTCACACCGCAACTGCGCCGCGCGGCAGGGGCCACCAACCTGTTTATCGAGGAAGAGGGTGGCCAGCGGCGACTCCTGAAGCTGGACGGGCAGACTTTCAGCACCGACACCCGCGAGTACACCCGCGCCGAGTTACTGGCCGTGCTGGACGCCGATCCCAGTCGCCTGACCCCGGCGGCGGGTCTGCGCCCGGCAGTTCAGGACGCGCTGCTGCCCACGCTGGCCTTCGTGGTGGGGCCGGGGGAAATCGCGTATGGCGCGCAACTGCGGGAGGTCTACGAACTGCACGGCCTGAAACAGCCGTTGCTGTGGCCGCGCCTGACCGTGACATGGCTGGAGCCGAACGTGGCCCGCCTGCTGAGGCGACTGGGTGCAACTGCCGCCGAGGTTCAGGCCGATCCCGAGGGCGTCCTGGGCCACGCCCTGGCCCATGAACGTGGCGCGGAGGCAGTCACATCCGAGAAACTGGCGGAGATAGACGCCCAGCTCCGCGCCGTGATGGACGAAATTGCCGCCCTCGATCCCACCCTCGTCGGCGCGGCAGAGCGCACCCGCTCCCGAGTGACCGGGCGGGTCAGCCGCCTCCAGACCCAGGCGGTGCGCGCTCTGGCACGTCAGGAAAATGACCGCAGCGGGCAACTCACCCGGCTCAAGGCCCATCTGCTGCCGGGCGGCACACCCCAGGAACGCGAGATGAATTTCCTGACCTACCTGCTCAAGCACGGTGAAAAACCACTAGAGCTGTTGCTGGCGCTGGAGCCGGGGTGGCGGGGAGAGATCGAGATTCCCTGACCGAGATGGGGAGGAACGATGTTCTCACTCCTCCCCACTGCTCGCCTATTGCTTCGGCACTTCCACATCGAACAGCGCCCGCACGAATTCCTGGCTGTCGAAGGGTTGCAAGTCGCCCGCGCTCTCGCCCACGCCGATGAATTTGATCGGCACACCCAGCTCGCGCACGATGGGGATCAGGATGCCGCCCTTGGCCGTGCCGTCCAGCTTGGTGACGATCACGCCGGTCAGGGGCGTGGACTCGTGGAACTTCTTGGCCTGCTGCAATCCGTTTTGCCCGGTCACGGCGTCCAGCACCAGCCAGACCTCGGCAGGTTCACCGGGGTCGGCCTTCTCGATCACGCGGCGCACCTTCTTCAGTTCTTCCATCAGATTGTGCTTGTTGTGCAGGCGTCCGGCGGTGTCCACGAACAGCAGGTCGGTGCCCCGCGCGGCGCGGGCGGTGGCGGCGTCGTAGGCCACGGCGGCGGGGTCTCCGCCATCGGTGCCTTGCACCACCGGCACGCCCAGGCGGTCTCCCCATTCACCCAGTTGCGCCCCGGCGGCGGCGCGGAAGGTGTCGCCCGCCGCGAACATCACGCTGTTGCCCCGGCCCATGTAGTACTGGCCCAGCTTGGCAATGGTGGTGGTCTTGCCCACGCCGTTGACGCCGATCACCATGATCACATGCCCGTTCGGCTGCACCGACACGCGGCTGGCCTGCGGCGCGAAGCCCAGTTTGCGGAACTCGGCGCGGCTGGCGTTGGGTTCGAGTTGCAGGGTCAGGGCGTCCATCAGCGCCTGCTGCATGTTCTTGCCCTCGCTGCGGCGCACGTCTTCCAGAATTTCCTCGGTGGCGGCGCGGCCCACATCGGCGGCGATCAGCGCGTACTCCAGGTCTTCAATGGTGTCCAGACGGTTGTTGAACACGTCCTTGACGTCGTTGCCCATGAATCCGGCAGTCTCGTTGATCTGCGCGCGGGTCTTGCTGAGGCCGCTGCGCAGGCGTTCGAGCCAGCTCACGGGCGGTCCCCGGCGAGGGCAGGTGTCGGGCAGGAAAAGAATGGGGCGATCATGCCCCCACCATAGCGCCCGCTGCCGGGGGCAAAAGGGCAGCGGGCGCTCAGAATTTCCAGTGTGCAGGGCCAGTGTGGAAAGGAAGCCGGGCCTAAGCCTGCGGCATCTCCGCCTCGATGGTGGTGCCCCCGCCCGGCGTGCTGAGGACGCGGTACTGGCCGCCCCTGGCCTCCAGGCGTTCGCGCATCTGGGTCAGGCCCAGGCCACCCGCACTGCTGACCCGTCCGGTGACCGCCTCCAGATCGAAGCCAGCGCCGTCGTCCTTCACGCTCAGGAGGACCCGCCGCGCGCCGCCGTCCAGGGTCACGCGCACCTCGCCCGCGCGGGCGTGCTTGGCGACATTGTTCAGGCTCTCTTGCAAGATACGGAAGACCACGGCCTCGTCGCCAGGCGAGAGATGCACCTCGCCGGTCACGTCCAGACTGCTTCTGATGTTGTTCTGCTCGCCAAAGTCCAGCACATAACGGCGTACCGTTTCGAGCAGGCCATAGCGTTCCAGATCGATGGGCCGCAGGGCAAAGATGCTGCGCCGAACCTCCTTGATCTGCTCGCGCAGCAGTGCCGTGGCCGCGCGCACGTCAGCCTCGGCCAGTTCGGGATCACTGTGCATTTTGCGGGCCACCACGTCCAGCTTGAGGGCCGCGAAGGCCAGCGACTGCGCCACGCCGTCGTGGATCTCGCGGGCAATTCGGGCACGCTCGTCGCTGATCGCCAGTTCCTCGGAGTACAGGTAGGCGCGGGCATTGCGAACCGCCAGGGTGGCCTGCCCGGCCATTAGGGCCAGCAGCGATACGCGGGCGGCCTCGAACACCCCCTCACGCGGATCGCCCAGCATCAGGACGCCCACCAGCCCCTCCTCGTCGCGCATGGGCAGGCCCAGCACGCTGCGGGCCTCGGGGAACACCTGACACGCCTCGGCCCCGGTGACGATCAGCGGCCCGCTGGACTGCGCCACCCGCGCGGCGAAGGCCGGGGCCACGCCGCCGCCGGGCGCGTCGTTCCGGCTGGCTCCGTCGCTCCTGATTCCACCGCCGCCAACTCCACCGCCGCTGACCTCGCCGCGCCGGTCCTGGGCGTACTCCAGCCGCAGCACGCCATCCTCATCGCTGAGATACGCCGCGCGGGCCTCCGCACCCACCCGGCCCGCCATCGTACTGGTCACGCGCGACAGCAGACGGCGCATGTTGCGCTCGGCGCGGATGCTCTGGTCCACGCTGTACAGGGTCATCAGGTCCAGGGTGCGCTGGCGGGCGGCCTCCACCCCGGTGGCCACTTCGGCGGCCAGCGCCTGCGCCAGTTCCGCCGTGTCCGCGCTGGGCGGGGTCTCAAAGTGCAGCAGCAATGCGCCGCCGCCGGGAACACTGACCTTGAGGGGATGCAGCGCGGCGCTGGGGGCGCTGAGCAATGTTTCGCCGCGCGCCGTACCGCTCAGGCCGCCAGGGACGGTCAGCGTGGCGTGGGTGGCCCCGGTCACGCGCACCGCGCCTCTGGCCGCCACCTCCAGCACCGCGCCCAGATCGGGTGCGCCGCCCAGATCACGCATCAGCTCCTGCACGCCCTGTAAGCGTCCGTGCGAGGCGCTGAGCTGCCCGTACAGGTCCCGCAGCTCACGCTCGGCGCGTTCGCGGGCGCGGGTGCCCTCGGCGATCCACTCCACGCTGAAGAAGGTCACGGCGGGACCCACCAGTCCGTAAAACAGCAGGTGACCCCACAGCTCGCGTTGCCCGTTGCCCAGCAGCGAAATGGTCAGTTCCACCGCGCCCACCACCAGCACGATCAGCGGCGGCAGCAGGTTGCGGACCAGCCGCACCCGGTCCGACAGCGGCGCACGCGGCGCGGCGGGGGGCCGGGCGGGCGGTCTGCGGGTGGCGGGAAGCTCGGTCATGCCCCCAGTCTAAGGTGGAAAGCACGTCAGGATCAGTAACTTCCGGTGCGGGGTAGGCAAAATTGGGACGGATGGACGCTTTCATAAAGTCTCTTTTCAGGCTTTCAGCTTCTCCCTCTCCTGGCATCTCCTGGGAGTGTGACGGCTTGCAGCAGCACCCAGCCCCGAAGCTTCGCCTGCCGTCCACCACACCTTGCCCCCTGCCCACTGTGAGCGCGTGGCTTGCCCCCCACTCAGCTTTGCGGTACTACTAACCCATATGCATGACGCCGTGATGGCCGCCCTCAGCACCGTGAACGATCCCGAACTGCACCGCGATCTGGTTTCGCTGGGCATGATCGAGCGCGCCGAGGTGGTGGGAGGTGTGGCCCAGATCAAGGTCAACCTGACCACTCCCGCCTGCCCGTTGAAGGGCCAGATCGAGCGTGAGGTCCGCGAGGCCGTGCTGGCGGTCCCCGGCGTGAATGACGTGCAGGTGACCTTCGGCGCGACTGTTCGGATGGCCGCGCAGCCCGCGCTGCCGGGAGTCAAGCATGTCCTGCTGATCGGCAGCGGCAAGGGCGGCGTAGGCAAGAGCAGCGTGGCCGTGAATCTGGCGGCCTCGCTGGCGGCAGACGGCGCGCGGGTGGGCCTGCTGGACGCCGACGTGTACGGCCCCAGCGTGGCGCACATGCTGGGCCAGGGTGCGTCGCGCGTGACCGCCAACGCCGAGCGCAAGATGCAGCCGCTGGAGGCGCACGGCCTGAAATTCATCAGCATGGCCAACCTCTCCCCCGCCGGACAGGCCCTGGTGTGGCGCGGGCCGATGCTGCACAGCGCGGTCCAGCAGTTCATCAAGGACGCGGCCTGGGGCGAACTGGATTACCTGATCGTGGACTTGCCCCCCGGCACCGGGGACGTGCAGCTTTCCCTGACGCAGACCGTGAACGTGACCGGGGCCGTGATCGTCACGACGCCGCAGGACGTGGCCCTGATCGACGCGGCGCGGGCCATCGACATGTTCCGCAAGGCCAGCGTGCTAGTGCTGGGCGTGGTGGAGAACATGAGCTATTTCGTCGCGCCGGACACCGGGAATGTCTATGACCTGTTTGGGCGCGGGGGCAGCCGCAAGCTGGGCGAGCAGTACCCGCTGCTGGGCGAGGTTCCCCTTGACATGGACGTGCGCCGGGACGCCGACGCCGGGGTGCCCGCCGTGCTGGCCCACCCGAACACCCCTGCATCGCAGGCGCTGATCAGTGTGGCGCGCAATCTGGCCGGACAGGTCAGCGTGCTGGCCGTGAATAAGGAGCTGAGCCAGTCCCTGGCCGACTTGCCGGATCAGTTGACCGTCGTATGAACGCTGGCTCATCCCACGCTGCCTCGCCCCACGCTGCCTCGCCCCACACGGCCTCGCCCCACACGGCCTCGTCCCACACGGCCTCGTCCCACGCTGCCGCTCCCGAACTGCCACCGCCCGCCCCGCCGGAGCGCACCAAGGTCCGGCTGCTGGAACTGGTGCAGCGCCACGGCCCGCAGACCGCGCAGGATCTGGCGGCGCGGCTGGAGGTCAGTGTGCCCGCTGCGCGCCGTCACCTGGGCGACTTGCAGGAGCAGGGGCTGCTGCTCTCGCGCACCGAACGGCCCGGCGGACGTGGGCGGCCCCAGCACGTCTTCAGCCTGACGGAGCGGGGCGAGGCGGGCTTTCCCCGCAGCTATTCCGGCCTGTGCGTGGACGTGCTGCGCCACGTCGAGGACCTGTTCGGCCAGGGCGCGGTGCTGAAGGTGCTGGACGCCCGCAATGTTGAGATCGAGGCTCGGATGCAGGCTGAAATCCCAGGGCATCTGCCGCTTGAAGACCGGGTGCGGCGGCTGGCGGCCCTGCTGTGCGAGATGGGCTTTGACCCCGTGCTGGAGCAGGACGGCGCGGACTGGTGCCTGACCCAGCGCAATTGCCCCAATCTGGCGGTGGCCCGGCAGTACAGCCAGCTCTGCGACTCAGAATTGAACCTGTACGCCAGTCTCCTGGGCGCGCCCGTGGTCCGTGAAACCCGCATCGCCTGCGGGCAGGGCGGCTGCCGTTACCGCATCGTCGGCTAAACCCGGTCTACCGCACCCCAGGCTGATCAGAACATGAGACGGTACAGTGGTCCCCAGGACTCCCCTGCCATGACCCAGCATCTGCCCCCCCTCCCCGAACCGCACAGGCCGCTGTACAGCCTGGTGGCCTGGCCCCCGCAGGTGCTGGACACCTGGATGCGCCGGGTCCAGGCCACGCTGAATGTCAGCGGCTTCGGCCTGCCCCACCTGAACCTGCGCGCCCCCTTCCAGACCAGCCTGAGCGGTCCCGATCTGGTGGCGGCCTTCCGGGGGGGCCTGCGCGGCGAACCGGCGCTGGAGGTGCGCGTGCGGGGCTGGAAGCGCCTGAGCGGCGTCATCTTTCTGGAGTTCGAGCTGGACCCGGCGCTGGCCGATCTCCACACCCGGATGCTGGAGATCGGCCCGTCCAGCCGCGCGCCCTACGACGGCCCCGACTACCGCCCGCACCTGACGCTGGCGCTGGGCATCCTGCCGTGGGCCGAGGACCTGCTGTGGGAGCAGGTGCAGGCGCTGACGCCCCCGCTGGACCACTTCACCGTCCAGGCCCTGAGCCTGACCCGCGAGGAACGCGGTGAGGTGCAGGAACATCACACCTTCCCGCTGATGCTTCCCCCCGACGAGGAAGCTCCGAGGACCGAGGCCGGGGCCGCGCCCAGTTAAATCGCCCAGCTAAATGACTTGGAGGGTCGCACACGTCTTGCACCGCTTCCCAGGCTCTGCTACTCTGTCCAGGCCCGCGAGAAAACGCCGTTTTCCGGTGGGTGTCCGGTCAGCAACATCTTGGCGAGGGTTCTTAGCTCAGTTGGTAGAGCATCGGTCTCCAAAACCGAGGGTCGCAGGTTCAAGTCCTGCAGGGCCCGCCAAATTATTCCCCGCATTGCGCGGGGTTTTTTCGTTTCTATCTGCCGGGGAGGACCGGTTCTATGGCCCGGCAGTGGAATCCCGGTGGAGTGGCCCTTCCCCTGGCAACCGCAACGTCGCCGTGAAGCCCTCTCCCGGCGCACTTTTTAAGGTCAATGTGCCGCCATGCAACTCGGCGGCGCGGCGGGCCAGCGCCAGCCCCAAGCCGTGGCCCTCGCCGCTGCGGCTGGCGTCCGGGCGATAGAACGCCTCGCCCAGCCGGGCCAGCACGTCCGTCCCCACGCCGGGGCCATCGTCGTGGACGGTGACGGTGGCCCAGCCGTCTGCCTCCGCCAGCGTCACCGTTACGGTTGCGCCGGGGGCGTGGCGCACCGCGTTCATGGTCAGGTTCCAGATCGACTGGCCCAGCAGCACCCGGTCTCCCAGCACCGTCACGGGCTGCGGGGCACTCAGGTCCACGTCCGCCTCTGTCTCCACATCAGGGGCATCCAGATCAGGGGCCAGTTCGCGGGCGCGGTCCACGGCGTCGGCGGCCAGCTCGCGCAGGGGCACCGGGGCGCGGGCCAGTTGCGAGGCGTCGCGCGCCAGCAGCAGCAGGTGGTTGGTCAGCGTGGACAGCCGCGTGATGTCGGTGCCGATCTCCTGCAAGTCGCTGCGGTAGCGCGCGGGGTCCCGGTCACGCGCCAGACTGCCCTCCACGCGGGCGGTCAGGGCGGCCAGCGGGGAACGCAGATCATGGGCCGCCGCGCGCATAAACGCCTGTTCGCGGTCACGGGCGTCGGCCAGGCGGCCAAAAGTACCTTGCAGGGTCAGCGCCAGCCGCGACAGCTCGTCGTCCTCGCCCGCGCCGGGCAGGGGGCGGCGAAGCTGCGCGCCCTCGCCCACCTCGCGCGCCGCATTTTCCAGCGTCCGCACGGGACGCAGCAGCCGTCCGGCCACCCACCAGCCCACGCCCAGCGCCAGCAGCAGCGCCAACGGCAGCAACCACGCCAGCGCCCGCGTGAACGCCTCGCGCGCCTCGCCCAGCGCCCGCGCGTCCGAGATCACGGTCAGGCGCAGGTTGCTGCCCCGCAGTTGCTGCACGGTCAGCAGTTGATCGCCGTTGATCCCCACCCCCATCGGCAGGTCCAGCGGCACACCCGGCGGAAAACGCGTGGTATGCACGTCCGACAGCTCACCGCCCTGCACGCCCTGAATACGGACCTCAAAGGCCCGGTTCTCGCCGCGCGTGTCGGCCAGACTTTCCAGGTCCGCTGACCGGATCGCCACGCCGTCCAGCCCAAAGGGCCAGTTGCGGTCGCTGGCGCGTTGCAGGGCCGCCTCCAGCCGCACCGCGATCACCGCACTGGTGGTTAGCAGCCGCTCCACCTGGGCCTGCCGCAAAAAACTGTTGACGGCAAAGAACAGTCCCGTCGCCACCAGCAGCACGGCCAGCCCGGTTGCCAGCGCCGAGAACAGCGCCAGCCTCAGCCGCAGCGTCAGGCGCATGGAGGATGTGAGGTGTGGGCAGTAGGCGGTGGGAAAGAGCAGGGCCAGAACATGAGGCGCGGAGGATGGATCATGGGAAGAGAAGAGGGAGACGATCTGCCGCCTGCACCCCGCGCGCAGCCTCCCAATCTCCGCGCCCTGTCTTTTTTCGCACCCTGCAACCCACAGCCCACACCCTCATTTTTCCACCCGGTAGCCCCGCCCGCGCTCGCTGCTGATCGCCTCCGGGGCCAGTTTGCGGCGCACATAGCGCACATACACGTCCACGATGCGGGCCTCGCCGCCAAATTCCGGTCCCCACACACGGTCCAGCAGGTCCTCACGGGTAAACCAGCGTTCGGGCGAGAGGGCCAGCGCCTCCAGCAGCGAGTATTCGCGGCCTGTCACCGACACCTCCGCGCCGTCCCAGGCCACGGTCCGGGCCACGGTGTCCAGCGCGCCGCGCCCAACCCCAAAAGAGACCTGCGGCGCGGTCTGGCCCCTTTCCCGACGCGACAGGGCGCGCAGGGTAGCCAGCAGTTCCGGCACCGCGAAGGGCTTGACCAGATACGCGTCGCCGCCCAGATCCAGCCCCTGTACCCGGTCCGCCAGTTCGCCGCGCGCGGTCAGAAACAGCACGGCGGCCTCCACCCCACCTGCGCGCAGTTCGCGGGCGATCTCGAAGCCGTCCATGCCGGGCAGCATCACATCCAGCACGATCAGGGGAAAGTCGCCCAGCAGCGCGGCCTCCAGTCCCTCGGGGCCAGTCTGTGCCCAGGTCACGGCATAGCCCGCCTCGCGCAGCGCGCCCACCGTCGGCTCGGCGATGCGCGCGTCGTCCTCTACCAGCAGTAAGCGCATATGGCACTCAGTCTACGGGGCGGCGTTAAGCCGGGGTTAGGCAGGCTTTTATCTCAACCAGATCCAATTCCCAAGACGTTCAGCGCGGCCAGAGGATCATGCCGTAGGCGTCTGACCAGATCGGTGAGGTGTCGTGTTCGCGCGTGCAAAAGGGTCAACAGTATGCCGTGCAGGACAGCCAATCCTTGCGCTCCTTGGCGCAGTCGGTGACGATCTTCATGGAAGATCGTGTCACGCCGATGGTGGCTCCGATTCTCGATACTCCAGTGTTGTCGCCAGATGTCCTCGGCTTCCCTTGCTGTGAGCAGCGTGCTGCTCACGGCAAACCGCACCTCATGGGTCACGCGCCCATCTCGGTGCGTGACCTGATGCTCCCGACGAATCAGGGTCTGAGCGGCGGG
>NZ_MSTI01000007.1 GCF_001949125.1 Deinococcus marmoris | reverse complement strand
CCGTCTCGCCGTTGCGTTTCTTCTCGGCACTGGCGGCAGCCAGGGCATCGGTGCTGATGGCTTTGAGATTCTTGCTGATCTCGGCAGAGGGGCGGCCCAGATCGCCCAGGCTCTGCGTGATGTCGAGCTGGCCCTTCAAACGGTCAAAGGTCTGGCCGTACTGGGAGGTGGCTTTATCTGCCTTTTTGGTGGCCAGTCCAGCATATTCCAGCGCTCGGGCCGTGATGTCGCTCTGATCGCCAAAGGATTTGAGGGCATCTTTGGCCTTGTTCCATTTGGCCGAATTGGGCGCGGTGCCGCCAGGTGCGTACTTCTCCACCTGATCCAGAATGCGTCTGGCCTCCTTAACGTAGGTCTCAAACGCCTTGATCGGCGCAGCAGACGCGGCTCCGCCTGCTCCTGCATCGGGCCGGACCTCGGGCACCTTGGCCCCCAGCACGGGCAGCATGTCACCGGGACGCACGATCCAGTTGGGCGTGCCCAGTTTACCAATCGCCACATCGCCCACGGGGTTCACGCCGGGGCTGGTGGGGTTGCCATACTTGTCGAATTTGCCACCGTTGGCCGCATAGGTCACGCGGTTGTTGCCACGCACCATGCCGTCGCCGATGTAGATACCAGTGTGATTCTGGCCATTCTCCGTGTAGAACACCACATCGCCCTTCTGAAGATCTTTCGTGCCGCTATACCGCTGAGCAAAACCCGCCTTGAGCAGGTTACGGGCGGCATCGGTGGCCTCGGTTTTGCCGTCCCCATTGCTGTCGGTCTGGAACAGGGCATTGATCTTGCCTGCCACTTCTGGTGTGGCCTTGCCAAGCACGAGCCGCACCCACTGGGCGCAGTAATTCACGATGCTGTCGGCGCTGACCTGTCCCAGCTTGCCCGCCCCGGCCTCGACCACCTTTGCGCCCAGGGCGTCGGCTCCCGCCGCCGTCAGGGCCACACCCGCTGGGCCACCGGTCTGAAGCGGGCCAGTGAAGGTGCCGTTGGCCTGGGCCTCCTGCTGCACCTGAAAGCTCAGGTCTGCCACTGCGGCTTCCAGCGCAGCCACCTTGGCTTTCTGGGCGTCCAGACGGGGCTGGAACTGCTCTGACACTTTGCCCGTCGCGCGTTGCTGCGCATCCGCCACGCTCTGCGCAGACGCCAATTGGCTTCTGGCCGTGGCCAGTTCCTCTTCCTTGGCCTCCTTCTGCTTGAGCAGATCCGACTTGCCGACGCCGTTTTTCAGGTCACGCGCCTGATTGAACTTGCTCAACACGTCGTTCAGGCCCGTGAGCATGTCGTTGATACCGTCCAGCACGCTGGTTTTGGTAGACGCAAACAGCTCGCCCACATTCACCCACAGCGACTTCCATTTGGCCGAAACCTCATCAGATTTCTGGCTGATGGTGGCGGCCACCTTGCCGTAGGCTTCCGCCGTTTTACCTGCCGCGTTCGCCTGCCCTTCCAGGGTGGCGGTCAGGCGCTCGAAATTGCCGTTAGCCAGACCCGTCACGGCGGTCAGACCGCCCACGTCGCCGAACAGCCGGGCCATCGCCTCGCTGTTGCCGTCGGTCTTCTCGATCACGTCGCGCAGGAATGGCACGAGGCCCTTGGCTGCCAGCGCCTGGGCATTGAACTGGATACCGAGATCTTTGGCGGTCTCTTTTGCCTGCATGCTGGGCTTGATGATGTTCGTCAGCGCCGAGCGCAGGTATTCGATGGCGGAGGACGGCTTGATGCCCTGCGCGGTCAGTGCGGCCACGCTGCCCAGCACCTCGTCCAGACTCAGGCCGGCCATTTTGGCGGTGGGCAGCACCATACCGAGACTCTGGGCGAGTTGCGAGAAGCTCATCTTGCCGTCGTCGACGGCCTTAAAGAGTTTATCGCTGACCATTGTGGCGTCAGACGCTTCCAGTTTGTAGGCGTTCAACACGCTGGTCAGCACGTCGGTGGCAGTGGCAGTCTCCGTGGCTCCAGCGCGCGCCAGTTCAGCGGACTGCTTGAGCAGCGCCAGGCTGGCCGTCATGTCCTCAGTGCCCTTGACCCCTGCACCCAGCACGTCATACAGACCCGCGTTGAGATCCGTGTAGGTGGCCCCCACGTCGCCGCTCATCTTCAGGATCGCGCGTCCAGTGTCCCCGAGCTGGGCGGTGGTCTTGTCAGTCAGCGTAGCGATCTGCGCCAGCCCCTTCTCAAATTTGGCGTACTCGTTGACCGCTTTGGTTGCCGCCAGCGCCGCGCCGCCCACCACCAGGGCAAGCCCACCCACAGCCAGCCCAGCAGGGCCAGCAGCAGAGGCGATGCCCTGGAAGGCATTGATGGCCGCGCCGCCCTGGGAAGCCATCATGCCCAGTTGACCGGGCAGCATCCCGAAGCTGTTGACGATGTTGCCGGACAGGCCACCCGCATTGATGCCGCCCCGGATGGTGTTCTGCTCACGGGCGAGGCGCTGAATCTCGCGGTTGACCTGACCAAGCTGCGTGGTGGTCAGGTTGCCACTGCGGGCCATCGTCTGCAAACTGGCGGTGATCCGCGCACTTTCGGCGGCATAGACGGCAGATGCGGCCCGGAACTCGGTGGAATTGCGCCGCACGCCCGCCGTGGCCGTGTCGAACGCCGCCCGCATGGCTCCAGCCTCGGTCCTGATCCGCTGGAAGGCGTCGGTGTTAATGGAGCGCAGGCTGCCCGTCAGGCGGGTCAATCCAGCGTCCAGCGCCTTGAAGTCGGCTGTCCCGGCTGTGGCCCCGGCAGACGCCGTGCGGAGACGGCCTTGCAGGGCAGTGAGCTGGGAACCGAACTGCGCGGCGTTTACGTCCCCGCGCTTCCACTGGTTGTTCAGGGCTTCCAGCTCGGCCAGGAGTGCCCGATTAGCTGCTGAGATGCCCGGCCCACCGCGTCCGCCGCCGCCACCGCCGCCCCCACCACCACCGAGAGCGCGGAGCTGGCTGATCAGGCTCTGAAGGGCCGTGATCTGGGTGTTGATTTGCGTGTACACCGCATTCAGCGCCGTGGTGTTCACGGTCACGCGGTATTGCATGTTCGCGCCGAGGCCGTTCAACATGCCCTTGAGGGTGGTCAGGTCATTCTTGATCGCGTCGAAATTCGAGAAGCTGACTTTCAGCAACACCGAGCGGCCCTGGAGGCGGGCCAGCTCAGCATTGACGCTGGTCAAATCAAACTTCAGGCGCACCGTTCCAGTGTTCTGGAGTTTGCCCAGCGTTTGCATGATGCCCTGTAAAGCCGTCTGTGCCCGTGCGAGGTCTGCGGCGTTGCCTGCCCGTCCCGCCAGTGTTGCCGCTTCCTTGCGGGCCGTCACGAGTGCCCGGACTGCCGCCGCCGCCTCGCGGTCTGCCTGTGCGCCTAGCCGCGCGGTCAGGACCGACTGGGCTGACAGGGTTTTGAGTTCTGCCGTCACGCCCCGGATGGCCCCAGCCTGCTCTTTGTAAGCCGTCCCCAGCAGTCGGGCAGCTTGCGCGCGGGCCTGAGCGTCCCGCTCTGACATTCCCTTGAGGGCAGCCAGATCAGCCTTAACCTGCTCAATCGCAGTCTTTGCCGCGCGGTTGTCGATGTTCAGCTTCACACCGTTGGTACGCTCAACAAACTGACGGGCCTTCTGAAGATCACGCTCGATGCCTGTCAAATCTAGGCCCGTATCGATAAAGAGGCCGCCCACAGATTGACCTTTGGTCATGGTTTAGTCACCTCCAGGGCAACGAAAAACCGCCCGGAAGGGCGGCGTGAATGGTTATGAACCTGAGAGGCGATCTATTCAATGTCTATTTCTAGATTTGTGCTGCTGCCCGTGCATTGATAGGTGGATTGAATCAACGCACCGAAACTGTTTTGCGCCTCTATTGTCCCATTCAGACGGTAACCACTCGTCACCGTCAGCACGTCACGGCCTATCTCATTCCCAAACTTTGCGGTAGATGGGGCCTTGAGCTTTTCGCGCACGCCGCGCTGGCAGGCCACCAGAAAACTGGTTTGGTAGTCAGGCGTGGAGGGAGCAAGAGAACCCCAGATCGCCAGCGCGGCCAGGACGGCGATTGGAACCCCGATCAGTACCGCCGCCCATTCCCAGAAGCCCTTACGCTGGCCCGTGCGTCGCACCTGCGCCCGGTAGGCTTCCTCGGCTTCAATGCGGGCGTTTGTCTCAGGGTCCAGGGTCATGCCCCCAAGATAAACGCCCCAGCGAGTGCCAGGGCGCGGGTGCGGATGTGGGCGCGTCAGTTCAGCTCCAGCACCCGTTCATCCTTTTTTGCTTTCACGTCCAGCAACGGCGCGGCATCAATGGTGCGGGTCTGGTCAGGAGCGCCCACCCACTTCTGATGAAGCTGCTCCAACATTTCTTTGATCCGGGTCACGCGCACCGGGCCGTAGAGCTGTCTCCCCTCTGGACTCTGGGCAATCTGCGCCACTTCATCCATGCTGTACACATCCAGGGCCGTCAGGGCAGCCAGGACTTTCGAGGCGGCGCTGTCGAAACGGGCCGCAGCTTTGGCGTAGTCACGCTGCTTGAGTTCCTGCTCCCGGGGAAGCAAGGGCAGCGAGGGCACCTGAATCACTGTGCCGTCCTCCAGTTCCAGATCCTCAATCTCGCGGGGCAAGGGCGTAAAGGGGCGCTTAGTCAAGGGAGGAGTCACGGCCCTTGCTAGCACGGGCGGCGCTGGAGGTGCGGCAACCTCAGCGACGGGTGGCGGACTGGGTGGCTCTACGGGCGGCGGCGCGGCATCCGGGACGAACTGCTGATGGTGCTGCTCCAGGCGTTCCACCACCAGTTTCCGGGTGATCGGCTCCCCGGCCTGGGCGCGTTCAACGATCTCCTCACGCAGCGGCGCGGGCATCGTGCCACTGGCAAGGGCGTAGAGGGCAGAGGGGGCAATATCCAGTTGTGCAAAATTTGCACTTCCGAAAACCTCGGCAACCTTGATGAAGTTATATGCGGCGCGGCGACTCCAGTCGAATTCAGCTTTTAGCCAGCTATCGAATTCGCCGTAGCCCAGGGCATCCCTGACTTGGATCAGCCGCTGGCCGATCTCCACAATGTCCTGTGCGGCGCGGCGGGCCAGGGTGCGAATCTCCCCAGTGTGTTCCTGCACCATCTCGCGCACCTGGGGCGTCAGATCGTCGTAATCGAACAGGGGTTGCAGATCAGTCTCCGGCATTCTTGACACGTCCTCTGGGGGGAATGATTTCGAGCATCATCGGCTGAATGCTGGGCAGCCTTTCGGCCACGCGCAGGCCGTTGGGCTTGAGGTTGTCTTCCTTGTAGCCCTGCTTTTCCTTGCTTCTCTGAATGCCGTTCTGCGTGCGGGTCAGGTGGTTCTGCCAGTCCATCCACATATCGATGGTGGCGATGCTGACTTCACCGTGCGAGTTCTTCAGGATGCTCAGGCCGCACATGGTCATCACGAAGCCGCGCAGGTAGCGGATCATGGTATCCACGTCCTTCAGCTCCACATCCAGGGCGACGGCCAGGTCTTCGCGGCTGAGCAGGTTGGGCAGCGCCTTCTCGATCAGTGCCAGCCCCTCAAAGTAAGTGCGGTTGGGCCGCAGATTGACCCCGGTCTTTCTCAACAGCAGCCGCGCCTGCACGAAGTGTTCTTCCTTGCCGTAAAACACGCCGTAGAGCATGGTGGAAAGCTGCTGGACGCTCATCCAATTCACGGCAAACGCGCCCATCACTGCGCCTGGCTCACGGAAAACGGAGCGGACCACCACCTGCGGAACCTTGCCACGCTTGTAAGGGATTTCCAGGGGGTGATGATCGAACATGGCCTGCTGCTGGGGCTTCTTGATCTGCTTCTTGTTTCTGGGTTTGCGGCTCATGGTGCCTCCGAAGATGTGCAATGACGCCCGCCCGCCACTGGGGCGGGCTGGGAAGGGCGGGTGTCAGGCGGCGTTCAGGTGGGCGTGCGCCCCGGTGCGGACCTTGGAGATGGTCATTTGCGGCCCTTGGTGTGGCGAGGCACGATGCCACGGGCCGTCAGCACCTCGGCGGCCAGCACGGGCAGATCGAACGGCTCAGAAAGAGCGCTGTGAAGTCCGCTCCACTGGAGGCGGTACGTGGGATTGTCCGCCCAGGCATCCAGCCACGCGTCGAAGACCTCACGCACCATCGCCTTGAGGTGCTGGGCACTTGCCTCCCAGATCACCTCGTCCTGAAGGCAGGCTGAGCAAAGCAGCCAGTCATGATCCCGAAGGGTGATCACCGTGGCATGCGGAGCGCCGCACATCTCGCAGGTGATCCGCTCTGCGCTGGGAGTCGCCTCCTTCCCGGTCACGCCGCCACCCCCTGCGCCAGTTCCAGCAGGTAGCTGGGGGTGGGGATGATCTCACTGACCAGGGTCAGGGCCGCGCCTTTCAGAATGCGGTCTGCTTCCAGCACAGGCACCTGCTTGCCGTCCACCGTGGCGATCATCTCGCCCGTCTGGCGGCTCAGGGTGACGCGGTAGGTCCTGACGCTGACCACCACGCCGCACTCGCGGTCAATGGTGTGGGCGTCCCAGGTGCGGGAGATGGCGGGAACTTTTGCGGGGGCTTCAGCGTAAACTGGCATACGAACCTCCTTGGGGTTCGCAGAAAGGGGGGCCATGCCGTGAGAAGTAGGGCCCTTTTCTGCTGCCCAAAGGTTACACCTATAGGTTGCATAGTGTCAACCTATAGGTGTAACATGCATGCATGGAAGCCTTAGACATATATGGAGACCGCCCGTACACTGGCGGGATGGTTCGGTGGCGCGTAGGCGAATTTCTAGAGCAGCACGGCATCACGCCCTACCGCTTATCGGAGAAGACCCAGGGGAAGATCAGCCGGAATGCGATCTATGAAATCTCCCGAGCCGACACGAAACAGGTGAAATTTGACACGCTGGACACGCTGATTAAGACGCTCCGCGAGATGACTGGTGCGCCTGTAGGGCTTGCCGATCTTCTGGAATTCACAGACGAGTGACCCCGCCAGTCTTCAAGTACACCGCCCACGCTGAGTACCAGTTGTTCAACCGCAACATCACGAAACAGGCGGTGGAGCGCACGTTGACTCAGCCTGAGATGATCAAGCTGGATGGTGAAGACCCGGATGTTTTTATTGCGAGCCGTGAGACTTCGCCGGGGACGGTGCTTAAAGTGTGGTATCGCCAGTTGGAGGGTGGGCCGGTGGTGCAAACTGTTCTCATCATCACGCTCCGCCGGGAACGCCCGGACGCGCCTAAGAAACCCAAGGGAAGGAGGAACCGCTAATGGAAATCCGTATCGACACTGAAGCCGACGCCGCTTACATCCGCCTTCGCAAGGGCAAAGTCCACCGCACCGAGGAACTCGGAGAGGGCTATATGCTTGACTTCAGCCGTGCTGGAAAGGTCATTGGCATCGAGGTTCTGCACCTGTCCAAGAAGTCTGCTGGCGTGCTGGGCGTGGATGTGCCTGAGCGCGTATGGAAGCTCGCACTCTCAGCCTGATCCCCTCCCGCTCCCGCTTCGGCGGGCTTCTTTCTGCATTCACTTCAAACCTCCTGCCCCGATCAGGGCCAAGTAAAAGCCCCAGCGAATGCCGGGGCGTTGATAGACGAATATGCGCGGAGAGAGCCGATTGAAGCGAGTGGCGTTCAGTGGTCCTTGTGGGTCTCAAGCCTCACAAGCGAAAACGGCAGGCCAGTGGATTGACGCAGAGTCTGCGCAAAACCCTGTGTTCCAGGTCCCAGAAACAAGAGACCTGCCGCAACCACAACCTTGAAAGACCGGGCAATCCGCACCAGGAATCTGCGCAGACTCGGTAAGGCTGTGGCCGCCAGCGCCAGAACCGCCACAACTAAGGAGAAGACCTCCGGGCGCTCAATCAATGAGGCGGTCAACAGCGCGGTGACCACCGTGGCAAGCGCGTAAGCTGCGCCAAATTCCTTGTATCGCCACTCGTGATCCAGCGTCCAGAGAATGGGACTCGTGGAATAGAAGATCAGGAACACAAGCAGCGCAGGTGCGCAGACGAGGGCCGAAACAGCCACCGCCTCACTCTCCGATTGAATACGTCCATTCAGGATCAGCAGTGTCAGCGCCGCCAGAACCGCGAGATACACCCCCAGTGCGACAAAGAACACCAGCATCCTGAGCAGATCGACACCAGGGTGGTTTGCCGAAATGCGTCCTACCAATCCCGTCCGCCGATGCGAATTCTTGGTGTGCTGGATCATGAGGTATCACCGTCCTTGAAAGGCGAGGCGTCTTCTGGGTCTCCGGTCTTCCATTTTGACCTATACCACTCTCTCACCCTCAAAGCAAGTCCGCCTAGGATGAACCATACAAAAGTGATCACCGCAGCTCTATCACCAACCCAACCTATGGCCGAGATTAAGAAAATGGGCGGATCAGCAGTGCGGAAGAAATTGGAGACCAACTCAATCACAAATGTGGTGGCAAGCGATCCGATGGTGATGCTGACCGCCGCAATAAAAGCCTGGGCGGTGTCGATCAGCAGGGCCATCAGCCATGAACTGGTCATGAAGCGCCAGGCAACATGAAGGGGCTGCGTGTTCAGGATGACTGATTTGTCATTCGTGATACGAATCACGTAAAAGCCCGGGGAGAGCCGCTGGAGCTGCCGCTTGAAGTCTTTGGCCTCATCGGCCTTACGCGCCTTGTCTTGTGCCATTGATGGGAAAAAGGATAGCGTTCCCATCTTCCAGAGAGCCGGGAGGCTGTTCCCCCGCTTTTGCAATAGGCGGTTCCCAGTCACTTCAGCCCTCCCGTCAAAGCCACCCCATCCCAGATTTGAATGAGGGGCCGTCCATCCCGCCCCGCAGGCCAGCGCGTCCAGACTGGCCCATTCAGCAGGCCCAGCCGCATGGCCTCACCCAGTCCCTGCGCCACCTCGGCATGCACGGGGTACGGCGTGGACCGACTGACCGGCCCACCCTCTCCCCTGCGCCGGAAGTCGGGCAGGATGCGGCTGTTCAGGTCTTTCGGGGCCTCTGCGCCCCAGGACAGGGCCGCGCCCCAGACCTGCCGCTGCCACTGCCGCCCCTCACTCTCGGCGTGCGCGTGCAGGGCGTACTTGATCTGGTCTAGCGGGGCGTCGAACCACTGGACAGCAGGCTGGAGAAGGCCGAGGGCCGCGAGGGCACTCGGCCAGTCGAAAAATCCGGGTCACCACCCTCACCTGAGCGCGGCGGCTGCGTGGCCGTCCACCACGCGGGGAAGTGGTCCGGCCCGGTCAGGTCCTCGAACTCGTCATAGGTCAGGCCGGGCAGACGGCGGTGGACCAGCAGATAAATCGCGCCCGTCTGCTCCTCCACATCCATCTGTCTCAGCGCCTGCACGATGCGGATTTCCCGCCAGGAAGGCGCAAGGTACGGGATCAGGAGCGGGCCGTAAGGGTCACAGAACTCGGTGTTCGGAATCCCGAGGGACGCCTCAATGGAACTTGAACGGGCGACATGCTGCTCCTGGGTAGTCATGAACGCAGCGGCCTCGCCAGAAAGCCGAGTTGCCAGCGCAGTTCCTGAAGATGCTCTTCTCTTGACTGGCCCGGAACCAGCACGCACATGGCGTTCAGAAAATCATCGGTGGACATGGCCGCTTCTCTGGCCTGTCCGCCGCGCTTTTCAAGCTCCTGCGCCATTTCCGAGAGGGATTCAGGGGTCAACATGGTTCCTCCATTACAGCTTCCCTCTTCTGACCAGCATGACCGTGATCGGCGTGTGCAGAAAGATGCCCTCTTCAGCCAGTCTGGGCACCCTGGCCCGCAGGCCACCGCGCGGCACGGTCCAGCCGCCCTCACCCTTCTGCATGCCGTCCAGGGTTCGGGCGCGGCGCAGCGGGGCATGGGCGATATAGGCGCGGGCCTCGATGCGGTCCGCGTGGACGGTGCAGCCCAGCAGCAGCAGGTGTGGCGTGCGGCCCCGCTCGCCCAGCACGATCAGTTTGTGGCTCAAGTCGGGGACACCTCCGGGAATTGGATTGGTGATGCATTGGCGCAGGCTGCCGGAGTTGCACCGGCATGGCCGTCTGGGGCCTGCAAAAAAAGGGCCAGCCACTGTGACTGGCCCTCTGGGGGGAGAGAAGCTCTAGTTGATGGGAATCCAGGTGGGCGTCGCGTCATTCAGGTTGGCCCAGTACGCGTTGCCGCTCAGGTTGCTGCTGAACTGAACACGCTGGGTGCTGCCCGCCGCCGCCGTCCGCACCGGGGCACCGATGTTGACCATGCCCAGCAGGGCAAACCCGTCCGGGTACAGCCACAGCAGCCGCTCACGGTTGTTCGGAGACTTCTGGGTGCCCTTGATGGTCAGGCGCAGGACCGTGGGGTCATCCAGGCCCGCCAGGGTCTTGATCATGCTGGTCAGGTCTTTGCCGTTCACGCTGCGGATGGGCGTGCTGCGCCCGTGGACCTTGATGGTTTCCTCGTCGTCGGCCAGGGTGGGGCTGCTTTCCTCGGCCAGCGGGATTTCCACCAGATTGGTGTAGGTGCTGACCGCGTTGATAGCGATGGCCGTCGCGGCGGGCGCGATGGTCACGGCACTGGCCGCGCTGGTCAGGTCCGCCGCCGCCGTCACGGTCACACTGGACGTGCCGAACCTCAGCACCGTATTCGCGGGGATGGTGACCGCGCTGGCGCTGCTGAGCTGCATGGTGGTGGCAGCAGCAGCCACGGCGGCAGTGTTCGTCACGGCGACTTCCGGGATGAAGACGGTGGCGTCCAGGGGGACCAGGAAGGTCCGCAGATCGGTGCCGCTCCAGGTCTGGGGAGTGGAATCGGCAGGAATCGAAGTCGGAAGTTTGCTGATCAGGGTCATGGTGGTCTCCCAATGAAGAACCCCGCTGGAGCGGGGGCAAGAGGCTTATGGGTTTCAGACAGGCGGAGGTTCCGTGTTCTGAATGAACGTCACACTCAGACGTTGTCCGGCGTAATGGCTGGAGGTCTCGGCGTCATACATCACGGGCGTGGCATCGGCCAGTTCCACCCGCTGAATGCGTAAGCCCGGCCAGCGGTCCACCGAACTCGCCTGACGCCGGAACCACGCCATGAGGTTGTCGAGCTGGCGCTTGCCACTCGCGTTGCCGCTGGCCCCGTAGAGCATCACCAGCACCAGGCGGGTCCGCTCCTGGTAGCCGTAACCAGTGCCCGTCTCGCTCTCCCCCTGTTCGGTGACCACGGCGTAGATGCCAGCGGGCTGCGGGGTGGGATTGAGATAGCTGGCGATGCTACCCGACTCGTCACGGGCCAGGGCGACACCCAGAGAAATCAGGAGCTGGTCTAGCGTCACCTGAGCCTCGCGCCGCGCTTCTTCACGGCTTCCACGAGACGCTGGCGCAGTTCGGCGTCGCTGAGGGCTTTCGAGACCCACGGGCGCGCACCTTTCGGCCCAGTCCGCTTGATCGGCGAGCCAGCAGGCGCTGGAAATTCAAGCGCCCAGGCTTCAGGTGGCACTGGGGCCACGCTGTTCAGCGCGCCCGCCCGCTGGTGGAAGGCGTCCACCGCTTCATGGCCGAGAGAGCGAACGAGCGCACCGCCCTGCATCGCGGGATATTCCCCGGGTGCAGAACTCGGGCGGGGCAGGCCGGGATGCTGAACCCCACTGCCAGAACCGGACATCTTCTCCTTGAGGAAGCCCGCCACCGTCTCCCCCATCGCCACGCTGACTGGACCGAGTTGGGCAGCAAGGGCGGCTTGCAGGCGGCTCTGGTCAATCACCAGGCGGTTCATGGGTCTCCAGTGGCGGCGGTGGGCCGTCAATCATGGTCACATCACTTGCCAACACGGTGAGCTTGATGGTGCTGAAGCTGCCGTATTGCTCTTCCAGGACGTAGCCTCGCAGAAGGGGGATGGGGTGACCATCCACCCTGACTTCCAACTCGTCTCTCTGTGCCAGGCCAGCCTGGCCTCGCCAGCGGTAGATTTCGATTTTCGCCATTTTCATTCACCCCCTCAGCGCGTTCTGCGCTTTGCCCAAAACAGCCCACGCGCACCGCTGAGTCCCTATGTCCTCTGCGTCCGCCAGAGGCCGCAGCCGAAGCGGTGCAGGCAGTTCTCCGCCTGTCACCACCAGCAACACCCCCGGCGTGGCCAGCGGCGCGGAATGGTGGATATAGACCTCCCACACCGGCACCGGGATGTCCGCCCCAATGCCAGCACGGGCGCGTTCCGTGGCGTCCAGTTGCATGGCAATGCAGCCGAAGGTGCCCAGGGGAACCCCTGCGCCCGGCGTATCTGGTGTCGGGTCATCCGGCAGTGGATTGACCGGGTTGCCGTTCTCGTCGTAGTCCTCCGGCGGCAACTCTCCCGCCCCCCCGGCACTCACAGCGTCCTGCTGCGCGTAGATGGTCACGAGCTGACCGAGTTCCGCATAGAGGATGTCCAGCTCCGGGCGGGCCAGGGCCTGAAGTTCGGCGGTCAGTGACCCGCTCACCGACTCGTTCCAGGGAACAGACGGCGCTGTGGATACGTCCCAGCCTGTTGCAAGGCCAGCTCGGCCCGCTCCAGCCAGTACTCAGCGCTCGCCAGCAGGTTGACCTGAGCGGTAGACCCATCCACCTGGGCCTTCTCGATCTCGATCTTGCCCACCTTGATGCGCTTCGTGGCGGCTGCCGTGGCGGCCTGACGGATCACCTGCACGTCCAACCCGAGGGCCAGCGCGACGGCATACGCCTGGATGGCCCGGAGCAGGGCGCGGGCCTTGATGGTGCCCGCCTCCGGGACTGGGCCAATCAGGTTCGTTTCCGCCCAGTCACTCGCCTCCTGAACGTCATCCACACTGACCGTGACCGCCTCCGGGAAGCGTTCTGCCATATCCGCCGGGGTGACCGGGGGCATGACCTACTCGCTCTCGGTCAGCGTGCCGTTCTTCAGCCCGGCATTGATCAGGGCCGTGGGAGCCACCCGCACCGGCCCCCCACCAATCACGCGGTGGCCTTCGGGCTGATCGGGATCGGTGTACGTGCCGCCGTAAGCCGCCACCTTCTCCGACACCTGCACAATCAGGGTCAGCAGCTCATCATCCGGTTCGGGTTCTTCCCCGGTGATGGCGGCCACCACGGCATCGTCATCCTCGTTGGCCAGCCACTCCGCCAGTTGATCGGCGGTCTGACCTTCCGGGATCTCGATGCCCAGGCGGTCCTCAAGCTGCGAGGTGAGGATTTCGAGCTTCACGGCGTCGGGTTCAGTCTCCGCGCGTTTGGCCCACTCCTCCAGCACGGGGGCCAGTGGCTCCCGTTGCGTGGCGTCGATCTGCACACCGAGCAGCGCGTTCAGCGCGTCGGCATTGTCCTGTCTGGTTGCCATGTGGGCCTCCGTTGAAACAGCGTCAGGGCCAGCGCTCAGGCTGGCCCATCAGGAGAGTGGGCTTCAGGCCCCGGTGCGGGTCAGGGTCACGGCGGCAGCGATGTCCGGCTTGCCGAAACCGTACTGCTCGCTGATCTGCACAGCCTTGATCTGACGCTCGATCACCGCGTCGTATTCCACCAGGTCCATCGCGGGGTTGTACGCCATGGTCAGGCCCAGGGCGGGATCAATCGCCATGAGCTGCTTGCTGCCGTCCATCACGCTGCGGGTGGGCGCGAATTTGGGCATCATCCCCAGCAGGCGCGGGAGCGTACCGTTCTCGCGCAGGTTCTCGGACTGCATGCCGTTGTTCGCCGGGCTGGACAGGAAGTCCAGGGCGAACAGCGCGCCCATCTCGGTGGTGTCGCCGGTCAGGATCATCGGTTCGGCCCCGAAGTCGCCCGCCCGCTGGATCAGCTTCACGATGTCGCCGATGGTGTAAGCCGCGCCCGCGCTCGCCACGTTGGGGGCCGCGTTGCCGCCGTCGCCGTTCTTGAGCATGGCCAGCGCCGCACGGATCTTGGTGGTCTCGGTGCGCCGCGCCAGGCGGGTGAGCCAGCGGTTGAAGGTGGACACCGATGCTCCAGCAATGGCCTCGTAGGTGGCCTCCAGCCGTCCGCCGCGCTTGAGCAGGATGATGGTCTTGCCCGCGCTCTTGATCACCAGCACGGGGAACTCCGCGCCCTCGGCGATCCGGGCGGGATCGGTCTCGGCGTCGTCACTGTCGGTCAGGGTGTCCATGCCCATCGCGCCGGTGGTCACGGGCACCATGTCGGCCACCAGATCGGTGATGCGGAGCTGGTTGGGGCGGTAGTTGTTGATCTCGCGGAAGCGGCCCTCGATGTACAGGGGGAACAGGATCTTGTTGTCGGGGTCCGTGAAGAACACGTCGTTGACCGTGGCGGCCTGGTGGCGGCCACGGGTCTCGATGCCCTGGGCGCTCAGAATCTCTTTCCACACGGGGACGGCGTGGCCTTGGGCGTCCTTTTCCTGACCGCTGATCTCGCGGCCACCGAGTTCCAGGTGTCCGGCCTCGGCCATGCGGGTCAGCTTGTCTTCAAAGCTCAGGCCCTCGGCCTTGGCCTGGCCCTTGAGGTCCAGATTGATGTCGCTGATTTTGGTGACGTATTTGCTCATGGGTGTCCCTCCTGGGGGCCAAAAATGCGCCCCGGTCAGGGGGCGCGGGGCGGTGGGTTGAAGGGCTGAACTTAGAGCTGAATGTTGGCGGTTCCAGCCACCACGGCATTGACCAGGTATTCCTTGCCGCCAGCCGCGACTTTGGCCTTGCCTGCGCCGTCCACCACGAGAAGCTGGAAGCCGGTGGCCAGGGTGCCCACGGCAGGAATGTCGGTGAAGCCCGATCCGGGCAGGGACACGGTGCCCAGGCCGTCAGATTCGATCTTCAGCACCTTGCCTGCGAGCTTGTCGCCGTCTGCGCCGCGCCCCACGGTGGCGGGGGCGGTGAAGGCCACGGCGTCACCGACAACGGTGCCGGGCGCGATGTTCATGGTGACGATGCTTTCCTGCTGATTGAACACGAGTTCGTTCACGCGCATAAAAAGTTCCTCCTATAGGAACGAAAGGGCGGGGAGGGAAGGGCGACGGCAGGCTCAGTTGCGGTTGAAGGCGCTGCGCTTGGGTTTGTTCACCTCCGGCGTGCTGGTTTCGGGCACGGCGCTCTGGCGTCCGGTGGGGACCAGGGTGTCGCGGCGGTCACGGTAGGCGGTCACGGTGGTTTGCAAGTCGGTGAGACTGGCCTGACCGGCCAGCTTGACGATCTGCGCCGCCGCGCCCGTGTTCCCGTCCACCGTCACGGCCAGCGTTTCGAGTTCGGAGAGCAGAGCCGCGCGGTAATCGGTCACGGCTCCAGCGCGGGCGGCGGCAGCGATCCAGGCGTCGCCCGTGCCGTTGATGGCCTGTTCGGCAGTGAGGCCGAAGGCCGCACCCAGATCAGTCATCACCGTGGCGACTTGTGCGTTGGCTTCTGCCAATGCAGCGTCAACAGCGCCAGCCTGCGCGGTCTGCGCCAGAGCGGTTTGAGCGGTGAGCTGCCCACTCAGGAATGCCTGAAGGGCTTCAGGGGTGGCGTCGATCTCGTGGACCGTGCCGTCGTGCGCGGTCAGGGTGACAGTCTTCATATCAGGAGCCTCCGGGGGCGTGGGGGTGGCGAGGGCGTGGGCCGCTTCCTGCAAGGCCGTGGCACGGACGCACAGGGCGGCGTAGTCGGGATCGAGGTAGTCGTGGGAGGCGTGGACGGTGCCCACCGCTTCCCAGAGGCGTTGACTGGCGGCCACCACCTCCGTCTGCGCGTCCTTCGGCAGCAGCAGGGGCGCGGCCAGCAGGGTGTCCAGGCGGTCTGCCTCGGCACTCAGCCGGCCATACGTGGGGTCCGCCGCCCGGCGCTGGCTTCTCGCCTGCCGGGCCTGCTGATCACTGGCCTGCTGGAGGTGTTCGGCCACCACGCTGCTCAGGGTGCCCACGCGGTCCGCCAGTCCAGCCGTCACGGCCTCCTGACCAAACCAGACCGCGCCGGTGGCCCAGCGCTCAGCCACTTCTGCCTCAGAGCGCTTGCGGCCCAGCGCCACGTCCGCGATGAACAGGGCGTGGATGCGGTCCACCTGCGATTGCCAGTCGGTCAGGATGTCGCCGCTCATGGCCTCGGTGGGCTGCCCCAGCGCCTTGCCGGGGGTGCTGCGGACGTAGGTGACCACCAGCCCGGCCTCGTCCATCAGCTTGCTCTCGTCCACATGGGTGCCGATCACGCCGATGCTGCCCATCTCCCCTGCCGGGGTGATGACCACTTCACGGGCCTGCGCGGCAATCCAGTAGGCGGCAGAACAGGCCGTGGTGTTGCAGACGGCGGTGGTGGGCTTGATCTGCGAGGCCCGGCGCACCGCTTCCGCCGCCACGTCGATGCCGCTGACCGCGCCGCCCCCGGAATCGATGTCCAGGATGATGGACGTCACGTTCGGGTCATTGGCGGCCCGCTGGACATCCTCAGCGAACGAATGCGGGCTGGCCGCGCCGCACAGTTCCACCATCATGTTCCCGCGCGGCAGGATCGTGCCGTACAGGGCCAGCACCGCCACGCCAGGGGCCTGGGCCTGGGCGCTGTCCAGCACCTCGGCGCGGGTGTCGCGGGCCGCGCGCAGTTTCTCGATCTGTTCGTGACCGGCGGGACCAGCCTTGAGGTAGGTGTTGTAATCGGACACGAGCTGGCGGTGGCTGGCCTCGCGGATGGCCCACGCGCCACTGCCGAGCAGGGAGGTCAGGCCGGAGAGGCGGGTGGGGGAACGGGTGGGGTTCTGGGGGTCCATGTAGCCTCCTAGGCGGTGCGGATGTCGGTGATGGGCAGGCTGACGCGGTAGCGCCGCGCCTGCCGGTCATAGGTCAGGGCGCTTCGGGCGGCGGTGTCGCCGTTCAGCAGGGGCAGGTTCGGGGGGGCGGGCACCGTGCCCTGCCACCATTCCGGGGCCTGCTTGGCATCCCCCTCGGCGATGTCCCAGCGCTGGGCGGCCTTGCTCCACCAGCCGTCGCCGAACACCTGCTTGCCGAGTTGATCGGTCTGCATGCGGGTGTACTCGGTCTGGGCCTGGGACAGGGCGAATGCGCTCTCTGCCGAACCGAAGCGCACCCACACCTGGGCGGGAATGCCCTTGAGGCGCAGGTGCAGGTTCAGGCCGTGTTCGAGCTGCCGGGCCAGGACCATCTGGATGTTGGCGGCCTCGGCTTCCACCATCGGGTAGGCCACCCTCGCCAGCGCTTCGGTTGCGCCGTCGAGGTGACCGCGCAGGAAGGGCAGGGTGCGGGTGCTCGTCCACAGGCGGCGGTTGTTCTCCAGCATCAGGTCTGGGAGACCGGCCAGCGACTGGGTCAGGTTGGTGACCTTGACCTCGCTGCCCGTCGGCCCCACGAACAGGCCACGCGGCGCGTTGTCGTACACCAGCGCGGCGGCCTGCTCGTAGTACGCGGCGGTCAGGGTCTCGAAGGCCGGATCCATCCGGGAGTTCAGCCCCAACTGCTCGGGCGTCGGCTCCGGGAAGGTGGCGGAGACGAACGCGAGGACGCGCATCATGTCCACCACCCGGTCCACGCTCTCGGTCAGCCGCACCTTGCGCTCGGCACTCTCCAGCGCCGCGATAAACAGCGGGATGCCGTACGGGTCCGCGCCGTCGGTCAGGATCGGCAGGTAGCGGTAGGTGAGGCCCGGCAGTTCCACCGGTTCCGCGCTCAGGGCCTGCTGCTCGTAGAGCAGGCCGGACTCGGTGCGGCGGATGAAGATGTCTTCTGCCGGAACCACGGCGACGTTCTCCACGCCCCGGCGGGAGGCCAGCGCGTACCACTCCAGGCTGGTGGCCCCGGTGCGGACGATCTCCCCCACCTGGTTGTTGTTCAGGCCGTCCAGCCCGCCGCCCTCGGGAAAGACCCGTTCGGCGAACGCCTGGATTTCCTGCTGGGCGGCCTGCACGGCCCGCTTCCCGCCCACAAACTCAAGGGAGTGGCCGGGATTGGCGATGGCGATCTGGTCTCTGAGGCTGCCGTTCATATCCTCGTCGCGCTGGGTGAGCCAGCGCATCAGGCGGATCACGCGGCGGCGGGAGTCTGCCGGGTAGCCGGGGAAGGTGCCTTCCAGGCGGACCAGGGTGGAGCCGAAGCCCGCTTCCAGTCCGGGGGAGGAGTGGCGGCCCAGCCCGCTGTTGCGTGCGCCCCGGAGGGCAGCGGCAGCGGCGTTGGGTCCCTGGGTGGGCGGTGGGGGCGAGGCGCGGGGGCCGAGGGTGAGCGGCGTGTTCAGGGCCGCCCAGAGGTCATTCATGCGTCCGATGGTGGATCACCTCCTTCGTGCCAGGCGGCTGAGGGTGTTGAGGGTGGTCACGGCGTTGACGACGGTGCCCTGAGAGGCAGCGGCTGGCTGGGACAGGATGCGTTCAAGCCAACTGTCCGCGTCCGCGATGTCGAAGGGTTTGAATTCGGGCAGGCGTTCCAGGGCGGAGAACAGCACCCCGTGGGTGCCGCGCACTTCCTTGAACTCCCCGCGCTCGCGTGCGCCGAGGGTGACCTGCCAGCGCTCCCGCTTGCCCCCGGTGGCCGTGCTGGCCTTGACCTGCTCCAGCCGGGGCTTGCGGGTTTGCAGCGTGATGCTGGGGTAATCGTCGGACTGGACCAGATGGTTCCAGGTGGCGTCGTAGGCCGTGATCCAGATGTCGCCGCCCTGGTTGCTTTCCAGGGCCACGCGGCTGGCTCCGTATTCCACGGCCTTGACCAGCGCGCGGGTGAGCATGCCGTCCACGGTGTCGCGCCCTTCCCAGGAGTACAGGCCCACGATCAGCCGATTGGGCAGGCGGCCTCCCACGCGGATGCCGTTGCTGTCGCTCTTGTCCGTGGCGGTCACGGCGGGATCACAGACCACGATGATGTCCTCGAAGTCTTCCAGAGGCGGCTCGTCGATCAGCAGGCTTTGCAGGCTGAAGTTGGCGTAGAGGCTGCCCTCCAGCGCGCCCACCTCGTTCTGCTTTTCCTCGATGAACTGCGTCGGCCCCATCTGGTTGAGTTCCGCTTCCAGCATGGCCAGAGGCCGCGCCTGGGGCCAGGTGCTCTCCCCTGCCGTGATCCGGTAGATCGGTCTGCCGTGTTCGTTCGAGCCTGCCTGCGCAAATTCCAGACCGCGCACGGCGGGCCAGGGGCCGGACACGAAGCGGTCCATCAGGAAGTCGGCGGGGTGGTCCGGGCAGAGGTCCGCGAGGCGGGTGAAGACGCCGTGCGGGTTGATGATGTTCTGGAGGCCGAGGATCACGCGGTTGGGCGCACCGGCTGGAATGATGCTGGAGGTGATCGTGCGGATCTTCTTCTCGGTGGTCCGCATGGTGTCTTCTTTGGCGTCCAGATCGTCGAGGATGATCACGTCGGGCCGCGCGCCTTCCAGCAGCAGGCCGCGCACGCTGACGTCCAGTCCGGCGGCGTCCACCACCACCCCGGAAGCAGTCCGCATACGGTCACGCCGCCAGCCCTTGCTGTTGCCGAAGCGGTTGACGCTGCGCTGGGAGAGCAAGGGATAGTAGCGCTCGACTTCTGGCGATTCGAGGACTGCGCCGATGTTCTGCACGGCGTCATCGGCCTGGTCCTGCGTTTCCTTGACATAGAGGATGTAGCGGAAGCCTGCCGCCGCCAGCCGGATCACGGCGCGTTCGGCGTTGGTGGTCTTGGAGAAGCCGCGCGGCCACACGTAGAACTCGGTGGCGCTCTGGTTGGGCTTCATCCGCCAGACGCGCTCCCAGAACTCGGTATGGTACTCGGCCAGCGGCTGGGTGTACGTGCGGGGGAACAGCGCTTGAAGCCAGGGCAGCGGCTCTCCAGGGGCGGGCAGGCCGTCACCCAGGGGCCGCTCAATTGAGGGCGGGGTCTGGGCTTCCAGCAGTTCGAGCAGTTTCCATGCTCGGCGCTGCCTGGGTTTGAGTCTGGCCAATTCGAGTGGCGAGAGCATGGTTGACCTCCTCCTCGCCCGTGGCGTCAGACACGATCTTGAATGCGCCGGAAATCTTGAACAGGTCCCGCTCATCAGCAGCCACCTTGATCATCCGGTCGAGCAGCACCTCTCGGGCGCGCTTGGCCTTGGCCAGGTAGGATTCCTGGATCTCGGTTTTAAGGGCGGCGATTGTTGATGCGCCACCTGTAGCGTCGGGTGGGTTTTCTGCCCACCGCATCAGTGTCGATCTCGCTACACCTGTCTCGCGTTCGGTGCGGCTGAGGTTGTGCCCGTTGGCCGCCAGCAGGGCGAGGATGACGGCGCGTTCCTCGTCCGTATAACTCCTGCGGGGAGGCTTGACCTTCCGCTTGGGCACCGGCTTCCCGGCGGTCTTCTTCTTGGATTCGGGCAACCGGGATCACCTCCTACAGGTGTGGCTTAACGTTAAGTTAGGCCCGTTCAGGCCAATGCCAGGTGCCGACAGCCTTCGTGTCCTCGTCCTGCTTGGCGCTGCCCACCGTGAGGACGCCGGGGTACGAAGCCGAGGCGCTGGACGGTACGAGGTCCGGCTTGCAGAAGCCAGGAAACACCGGTTCACCCCCGAAAGCAGCGTCACTGGAGCGGGCGTTCTGGAGATCATTGCAGCCGTCCAGATGCACCGTGAGGTTGGCGATGCCTGCCTGTACGGGATCAGGGCTAGGCCAGCAATTCACCACTGTTGCGGCACGGTGATCGCCGTTAGCAAGGACGTAATGAACGATTCTGCCGATAGAGGGGGCTTGATTCATGGTTCTCCTTGTGACTCCAGGTCAGGAGGCCACGTCCATTCAGGAAGCGGCCTGACCTGGCTTGCGAGGGCGTGCGTGCAATCGGACAGGAAGATGATCTCCCCCGGCTGGGCACCGTTGCAGCCCACGAACGAGTGGCAACGGGTCTCCCCTTCTGCGTTGCCACCGACAACGAGTACGGAGGGCGAGAAGACCGGCCTCTCGGTGTCTCCGTTCCAGGTCCACGCTCCCGGACCTTTGACGATGACCGTGTGGTAGCCGCCGCAACCCTCACAGCGGAAGGACAGGCCCTCTCGCCCGTCGGCGTACTGGACAGCGTGGGTTTTCAAAGGTGGCTCCTAGCTTGACGTTAAGTTCAGGGCTTTTGCAGCCAGGGCCGCGTCTTCTTGAATGCGTATTCCTCGGCGAAGGCCAGCTCGTATTCGGGCGGCAGATCAGCCACCTGACCAGCACACCACTCGTTGACATGGCTCAACCAGCCCCAGGGCCGCGTCCGCAGGTGCATGCGCCAGGCGGACAGGCTGAACAGGTGCGGCACACTGGCCCAGAAGTCGATGGACGGGCGGTCTGGTCTGGGCATGACACCCCCTGGGAAGGCATGAAAAAACCGCCCAGTGAAGGGCGGCGGCTGGGCGAGATTCAGAGTCAAAGCGAGACGATAAGTTCAAAGTACGGCATTCCGCCAGAATTGTCAACGCACGCTCTGCCAAAGCGCTAAATCGGAGTCAGCGAGCAGCGCAAAGCTTCCAGAGCGGCGATCAATCCGGGGTAGCGGTCCTGAATGCCGTCCTTAAGACGCAGATGCGTGTCATCCGTCCAGCGCCACACCAGATCGTCGTCCCCATCCGGCCTGCGCCCGGCCCCCTGCTCGTCCACGATGCGGGTGTGGGTGTCCAGCACCCAGGCAGCCAAACTCGCCCAGCCGCCGCCCACACGGATGCCGGTGCGCCGCTCGGTGGCCCCAGCTTCGCTGGCGTCCACGGTCAGGCCCAGGCCCCGGTCATCCCAGTACAGGTCCAGGTGGAAGACGTGGTCTCCCCCACCGTCGGGCAACTCCAGTGTGAAGGTGTCGCCGTCCTGGTAGTGGCGGCCTCTCAGGGTGCTGCGGCGCTCGCGGGTGATGCGGGCGTGGGCCAGCAGGTACTCGCGCTCCCCAGCCTCTGCCTGGGCGGCGTAGTGCTGGGCAAGGGTCCACTGTCCGGCACTGGTGTAGCGGGCGCACAGGCGCAGGGAGCTGAGCATCTGACTGTGGGACTCGATCAGCGTCTGGGTCAGGGGGTCCGGGTTCTCTCCCGGATTGGATCTGGCATGGGCCGGGGCGGGCATGGGGAACACCAGCGCCCTGGCGATCAGGTTGTGTTCCTGCCGCTGATGGTGCGTGACCACGGCAGGCGAGATTTCCAGGGCGGGCAGCGTGGGGGAGAGGCGCTCACGGCGGGCCTGAAAGCGCTGGGCGGCGCGGAGGGGGCGCTGTTGCACTTCCTGAAGGGCGTGGGCGGCTAGGGCCTCGGTCAGCTCGGCGCGGTGTTCCTTCGGGGCACTTCCGGCCATGCGGCGGGCGGCGGTCAGGGTGTCGAGCTGGGCTTCGGAGAGGGCGAGCTGGGCGGCGTCCAGGCGGGCGATATAGGTCAGGTGTTCAGGGGTGTTGTGCCAGTCCTCGGCTTCCTCGCGGGCTTCCTGGGCAGCGGCAGACCGCTCGCGCTCCACATCAGCGTACTGGAGCAGACCCCGGTAGGCGCTGCGGGTGCGCTGTTCATTCACCAGCAGGGCCAGGGTGTCGGAGTGGAGGGCTTCAGGTGCGGTCATTCGGTCCTAGCTTAACGTTAAGTTGAGCCATCTTGCTCCTCAAGGCGAATCAGGTGCGGGGTCCAGTCCGCCGTGTCCAGCGCACACAGCACGCCTGTATGGAAGGCTCCAGTATCGATGAACCATGCCACGGTGCCGTCCGGGGCCTGAAGGCTGACGGGCCGTTCCATCGGGGTATGCCCATGCACGGAATGGGAGACGCCAGGGCGCAGGCGGTGGAGCGGGGCCTCTCCGGGACGGCCCCACAGGTGAATGTCCTCGTCCTGGTCACTGGGGTCAGGGCGCATGGCATGGGCGAACAGGACATGCCCGCGCTGAATCCAGGGCCGGGCGTGTTCCAGCAGCCACTGAGCGTCATCTTCTAGGTCCGCAGAGTCGCCGCCGTAACTGTCAAGGGTGGCCTGACCGCCATTGTCCAGCCAGTGATCACGCGCCCGGCCTTTCAGGACGGCAGTGATCAGCATCTCCTCGTGGTTGCCCAGGCAGAGTTGAGCGCGCCCGGCTGCGGCAAGTGCGCGGACCAGCCCCACGACGCCTCGACTCTCAAAGCCACGGTCCACCAGATCCCCGATGAAGACCACCGGGCGGTGCGGGAAGCGGTCCAGGGCCAGGCGCAGCAGATCCAGGCGTCCATGAATGTCGCCAATGACGATGGGAAGCGTATTCAAGGCAAAACCTCCTGGATGGTGATCGTGACGGCGTGCAGCATGCTGAGCTGCTGAATGACGGTGAAACGGCGCACGCAGCCGTCCATGCCCGCTTCACCGTCGGAGTCGTCCCAGATGACGCCCAGTGGGATGAACAGGCCGCGCTTCTGACGGCGGTGCTGGCGGAAGAGGGCGAGATTGGACTTTGGGCGCACCAGGGAATCCAGCAGATGCTTGGGGGCCACGTATTTCGAGTCCACATCAAGCGGCGCAGGCGTGGCGATCACCACATCGATCTCCACACACCGCAGGGGCAGTTCTGGCATCTGACCAGTCCGCTTCAGTTCCAGGGCCACGCGGGCGCAGAGCAGATCCCGGGCCTGCGCCCGCCTGTGTTCAGACGTCCGGAGCATCTCGTTGACGCTCATCAGCCTTTGCCGGGGCAGGTGCAGGTGGATGCGCCGCAACCCACTCACGGCTGGGTACACAGCGTGCCCTGTTGAACATGCCAGAGGTGGCGGTCATGCCCGGCCAGGGTCAGCGAGTACCGGGGGTTTGCGCCGGGCTGCTCCACTGCCAGCCAGCCCTCGGTGTCCAGGCGGCGCAGGACCGAGCGCACGGCGGTCTCGTGGTCCAGCAATTGCAGGTAGCCAGGCACCTGCAAGCGCGCCTTGCCGGTCACGCCTGTCAGCCCGGCTGGGCCTGCGTCCAGGGCAGCCAGCAGGGCCGCTTCCAGACGCAGGCGGGGCGGAATGCCCGCGTTCAAACGGCAGCCTTGCGGGCGGCGAACACGTACTGACCGCTCCCCGTGCATTCCACCTGATCCGCCGTCACCAGTTGGACCAGGGCGTCGTCGAGCGCGCCTGATTTGATACCACTCTTGATCACGCGGTTGAGCAACATGGTCTTGCTCATGGGTCTGCCGTGGTTCTTGAGTGCGCCGCGCACGATCTCCACTTCCTCGCTCGTGGCCTTTACAGCGGCCTGGGGGACTGGCGGCAGGTCACGGGGCAGGTTGACCTCGCGGGGCGGCGGCGCTGCCTTGCGGGGTTCTGGGGCATGGGGCGTGGCCGTCTGAGGCTTTGGCGGGTGGTCTCGGATTACGGTCTGGGGCGGAGGAGCGGTCACGGTGGCAGCGGGGATCTCAGTGGCCTGTTCGGGGGCGGCGGTGTCGGCGGGCAACTCGGGTGCAGGCACGCCCGGCAGGCGGTAACGGCGCGGAGAGCCGTCGGCAACCACGTCACCACGCGCGAACATGCCGCTGATCTGGCTGTTCACCGTGCCGGGATTGATTCTGGGTAGACCCTGAGCAATCTCACGCATCAAACTGTGCGGGTGGGCCTCGATGAAGGCGAGAACCTGATCGTGGTTGGTGGATATGGGCGGCAGATCGTGACTGTCCCCTGAGCGCTCGTCAGATCCGGGGCAGGCGATTTTTTGCGGTTCAGGCTCAGCAGCCTGCGCGGTGGGCGTCTCGTCGCGACTGGGCTTCCTGGGGACCCTGAAACTGACTTCCTTGCCGCGCTCAGGATCAAAAACGGCATCGGGGTAATCGACGATGAACATCTTGTTGCCCGGCTGCTCCAACTCCAACCCGGCCTCCACGGGCAAGGCGACTTCAGGTGGGACGTTCTCAGGTGTGATCACCTCCGTCAGCTCAGGCACCTCTGCTGGGGCCTCAGCGTCCCCCGTGGGGGACAACACTGGGTCAGGCGACAGCGCTTCAGGTGCAGCGTCGCCGAACAGTTGGGCGGCGTGGGCTTCCAGGCCCGCCAGCAGGTGTTGCGCGCGCACCGCGTCCTGAATGCGGATGGTCAGGCGTTCGATGTTCTGGAGGCGCTCTTTCAGTTCAGCGTTCAGGGCGGTCAGCGGCGCGGCCTGCGTTTCAAGAAAGGCGATGCGGGCGGACAGGCTTTGGGTGTGGGTCATGCGGCTCCTTGGGGGCGGGGTGGCCAGAATTCGAGGCCCGGATGCTCACGGCCAGTGTTGATCTGCATCATCTGCGGCGGGGGTTCTCCCACCACGCGCACGCTGACGCCGTCCAGGAAGGGCATGCAGACCAGCGGGCGCAGCCACGCGCCGATCACCACCCGCCGGGGCAGGCAGATGGGGCGGCGGGACTCCAGATAGACGACATGCAGCGGCACGGCCCCCTGACCGACGGCGCGCAGGAGTTCGGCGTCGCAGGTGCAGGCCAGCAGGGCCACGGCGCGGGGGATGGCGGGGATCACCTCACCAAGCCGCCTTGCGGTTCCACAACAGCCAGCCCAATGACCACCGGGGCTGATCCGGGGCACTTTCCCCGGCATTGGCCACCATGAACAGGAAGCGCTTCTGGCTGATCTGGCCCACGCTGAAGCCCCACTCGCGCGAGCTGCCATACGGGTAGTTCCAGACGTGGACCGTGCCCAGCATCAGGCCCACGCTGGGCCGCGACGGCGTACTCGTGCGGAGTCGAAACTGGGGTGCGCTCAGCGACAACACGCCGGGGGCAAGGCGTGGCCGCGACAGGTTGACATGCAGGCTGACCAGGGGCAGATGCAGGGCGTATTCAAAGGAACTGAATTGACCAGTCCGCTTGTCGTACCCATAGCGGTCCAGGTACAGCACGGCAGGGCCGATACGGCGCAGGCTATGGCGGCTGACGTTCTTCATGTCCCTTGCGGTGCGCTCCCGCTGTGCCGGAGCGTCCCAGTTCTGGCGCAACCAGGTACGGAAATGGGCGCGGTAGGTGCGTTTCGTGCCCACGAGCTGGTAGAACTCCGCGCCCTGATACTTCGGCGCAGGGCCGCTGAAAAAACCACCCTCAGTACGGGGATCATGGAACGTGGTGGTTCCGTGGCTGTCGGTGACCCGGACCGTCCCAGGCTGGGGCGGGCGGCTAAGCAAGTCGTGAAGTTTCATGGGTGTTCCTCCGGTTCAGGGCACTTGATTCGGGGCAATGCGGCGCAGCTCGGCCAGCCGTTCGCGCTCGGCTTTCTTCTTCAGGCGGGCAGCGCGGGCAGCAGCACAGCCACAGACCTGACGCCAGGGAATGCGGCACTGGCAATGCGGACAGATGGGGCGGGTGTCAAGCGTCACGCGGCCCTCGCAGGCAGGGCGGCGTCCATCCGGGCCAGCACGGCCATCAGGTCACGGGGGCGAATCACGCCGGAGGCCAGCCACACCCGGACGGCATACAAGTCAAACCAGTAGCGCCCGTACAGGTCCTCTCGGTGGGGCGCGCCGGCCTTGACCCACTTGAACACCCGGCTGTCCGACACCCCGATCAGGTCCGTGAACTGCGGCGCAGTGTGCAGTCCGGCGTAGCGGCGGGGCAGGGCGCGGCGGCCAAAGCGGCGGTTGAGTTCAGGCAGATCGGCGGGGCAGAACAGCAAGGCGAATCCGCCCTGTCCCTGCGCCCGCACCCAGCGGATGCCCGCCAGTTTGTCCGGGTGTTTCGTGGTGAGCCGGAACAGCCGGGCCTGCGACGCTCCGATGGCGTCCGCTGCCGCCTGGGAAGGCAGCCACCCCGCGTAATCCGCCTGCTTTGGATGGGCATACATGGCCCGGACCTTGCGGGCCTCGGCGGGTTTCACGCAGGGGCAGTGGCCCCAGGGCGTCACCTTGAAGTCACCCTTGCTGGCCCGGTACCGCAGCGCCTGCCGGGTCACGCCCACCTCGATGGCCAGCAGGCTCAGGCGGATCAGCCCGGATTTCTCGGGGGCCAGGCCACGCTTGGCAATGCGGTACTCGATAGTCCGGCTGTTGACGTCCATCGCTCGCGCGATCTCACGGCCCGTCATGCCCCGGCGCAGGCGAAGGATGATGGCCGGGTTCGTCAGGGGTCTGCGAGATGGCCTGGGCGTCATGGCACTGGACCGCCCGCATCCACAAACCCCTTACGCGTCACCTTGACCCTGCGCCCATCCGGGTGATGCCAGACCAGGCCCTCCCAGTCGGGATGCGCGGCAAGGTAGGCCCGCAGGCCCTCAAAGTCGCGTGGCGCGTCCGGCAGGGGATGAGCGCCGTGCTGGATCAGGACATGCTGGTCGCCGTGAAGATCAGTCTCTTTGCCACCCTGCACCTTCGGCCCGATCAGCTCGTAGGTGCCGTCCAATAGGCCGGGGCAGGTGCGCCACGCCTCGCGGTGCCATCGGCTGGCCGGATCGGTGTCCAGCACGGGCACCCAGCCGGGCCAGTGACCGGTGGTCTCGTCTGCCGCAGGCTGGGCGGGAATGAAGTCGGCGGGCGGGGTTCTGCCGTGTTTGGCGTCGTAGCGCTTAAACAGTTTGCCTGCCTGGACCATGCAGCACGTCCCGTCGTATTTCCGGGTGGCCACGCCTTCCCCGGCCAGCACCCATTCGCTGCCGGGAACGACGTCATTGGTGAGTTCACGCTGGCCGTGATAGTTGCGCTGAAACAGGCTGGGGGTCTTCTTCATGGGCTTCTCCAGTCGGGAATGGGCGGGAGCGTCCCTTCCAGGATGTCCAGGGCACGCTCCAGGGCTTCAGCGGAGAAGGTGGCGTGATGCTCACCCAACTGCGGCTGATAGGTCTTGTCCAGCAGGGCGCGCAGCAGGTCAGCCGCCGGGCCAGCCGCCGAGGGGACAGGCGGCACTTCGAGTTCGTCGAGTCGGTGCCTGCCGAGGCCAGTGAGGCAGTACTCGCCCACCGCAGCCCGTTCCAGAAAGCCGTGTTTACAAAGGCGGTGCAGCGATGTCCGCAGTTGATCGTCTGCGATGTGCCGGTCCCAGTGCTGCTCATACCGGAAGGCGATCTGCCGGACCCCGAGTGGTTGGTCCAGGCAGACCAGCAGGACGTCATGCAGCGTGCTTCTGAACGACACGGGCCGCTGCGGCGCAGGCTCGGCGCGCTTGCGGGGGTAGGACATGCGGAACTTTCCGGGCACCTCCTCGTGCAGGCTGTTGCTGAGCAGGTCCATCAGGGTCTCCCAGAGGCCGAGCAGCAGCTTGATCTCCTCGGCGGGGGCGTTGCTGGCATGGCGGGCACGCAGGTGGGCTTTGAGACGGTCCGCGTGATCGATGAGGCGGACTCCAGTGGGGGGCGGGGCCTGGACGGTCACAGGGTCACGTCGGGCGGAATCAGCATCAGCCGCTGCACGGGGCGGAACAGGTTCCACCACGGGTGGACCACCGAGCAGCGCACAGAGACCTGGCCATAACACTCGGCCATGCCGCGCAGCTCCGCGTCCAGGGCGTCTCCGAAGTCCTGGCCTTTGCGGGGGCCTCGCAGGACGCGCTCCAGATCCAGATCGGTGTACAGGGTGATGAGGGCGATGCTGCGGGCCTGCTCGGCATCGTCACAGGCTGAGAGGACATCGCGGTAGGGCGGGCGGTGGTCCATAGCGACACCTTTGCGTGGTTTACACGCCCAGCACCCGGCGCAGGTGCAGGAAGATGATCAGGTACTCGGCGACACCGCGCGGACGCCGTCCCCGGTACTCAATGCGGGCCAGCAGTTCGGTCCACTCGGGCGTGACCTGCGGGCCGAACACCGGGTCATCCAGCAGGGCTTGCAGCCCCAGCGGGCGGCCCGCGCCGGTGAGCTGTCCGGCCCAGTCCACGCCCGTGAGCAGCTCGGAGACGCTCAGGCCGTAGACGTGGGCAAGGGCGCGCAGGCTGTCCAGGCCGCGCGGCGTGCGGCCCCGTTCGAGATCGCTCAGGTACGGCACGGTGTGTCCGGTAACGTCTCCGACATCCCGTAGACGCAGGCCACGCGCCTGCCGCAGCTCGCGCAGCCGCTGGGCGAGGGTCATGTGCCGCGCGGCTCAGTGCTGATCTGTACGGACACCAGCAGATCATTCAGGCGGGGGCGGTTCTCATCCTGCTCCACCCATGCGCGGCCCTCGGCGGTCAGGACGTATCGGCGGCGGCGGGGCGCAGGGCCGGTCTCGAACTCGCTCCAGATCAGGCCCGCACGTTCCAGACGGATCAGGTGAGCGTACAGGCTGCCGATGTTGACTGCGTATTCCTGGGAGAGGGGGAGGGCGTACTGGTGGCCGGTGAGCAGGGCATGCAGCACGCGGGTCTCTGCCGGGATTCGCCGGAGTCGGAAGCGGTTGATGATGCGGGTGAACATGTGGGCCTCCAAAGGACGCGCCCCAGCCGGGAGGCCAGGGCGGGGGAGAGGGACGGACTAGCTCAGGACGTGCTGGTAGTCATCCCGGCTGGGCGAGTACCGCACGCTCAGGACGCGGCGGTCACGGCCCGCGTGGAACACCCAGGAGCCGACGGGCAGGGCGGTGGGGAGGCGGAGGACGGGGGCGGTCTGGTGGGTTGCCATGCCGTGGATTGAACGCCTGGTAACGGGCACGAAGAATTCCGCCAGATGGCCGTTTACCAGTCCGGGTGTTCTTCCGGGGACCAGCCCACATCCTCCTCGGTCACGGTCATGCCGTCCGGCAGTGTCGTGGGCAGTTCAGGCGGCGCGCTGCTCAGCCGGGTCATCAACGCGGCCAGGGCCTGTGCGCCGCCGAGGGCGCGGTGGGTCTCGGCCTCGGGAGGGACATCCTGCTGGAGACAGGCGTTGCGAAGGGAGGTCCAGCGCCACTCGCCGTGGTAGTCGCTCCAGTGCCAGCCGATCGGGGCGTAGGCGTTCATGGCGCAGCGCCAGAACTGCGCGTCGGTCAGGGGATTGCTCAGGCCGTGTGCGGCATTGCTGGTGGCGCAGGCGCGCCGGTCAAAGTCGGCACTGAATGCGACGCACCAATGGCCCTGCATGACCGGGCTGAGCAGCGCCAGCACCTCCGGCCATGACGGCGCGTCACGCAGGTCCGCCTCGGTCAACCCGTGAACGCGGTGCGCGCCCTCCTCGATGGCCACCGTGGGGCGCACGAGGGTGTTCACCAGCGGCGTGCCGTCCAGCCGGACCACCGCGATCTCGATGATCTGCCCGGCCAGGCCAGTGGTTTCCGTGTCGAGGATCAGCATGTTCGGCGCGGCGGCCCAGCGCTGGAGTTTCTTCAGCCCCTTGCGCCAATGGGCCTGTGCTGCTGACAGGGCTTCGGCTTCCAGGGTGGCCACCTCCTCGGCGAAGTGGGCCTGGAGTTCCAGGCGGCGGGCGTCGCGGGCCAGCTTGCGGGTCTTCCTGGCCTGGGCCTCGCCCGCGCGGTCTATCGGGGCTGCTGCCGCCACGGCGTACAGGTTGCAGCGCTCGTACCCTTTCCGGGTGCGGTACTCGTACAGGGCCAAAACGTCCCCCGTGGGGGACAGGCCCAGCCGCTTCAGACCGGTCTTGTGGTTCAGGCCGTCCGGGATCTCGCGGTGGACGGGAAGGGTCACGCCTGCCCCATCTCCGTGCGGACTTTCGTGACCGACTCGCGCCGCGCGCCCACCAGCGCCGCCTGGGTGGACTGGTTCAGCGTGCCCGAGGTCAAGCGGTCCAGCCGGGTCAGCCGCAGCGCCAGCGACCCGGTGCGCAGCATCTGGGCATGCACCAGCGCCAGCCCGGACTCCAGTTCGCTGGGCAGTGCTTTGCGCGTCAGGCTGCCCGAGACGGACACAGTCTCAGCGGGGCGCAGTTCGTCGAGCCAGTCGGACGGCAGGGCGTCCAGGCCCGGCCAGGTGGCCCCCACGGGGAAGGTCAGGGTCTCGTGTTCGCCGAGGATGGCAATCATGCCATTGGTAACCGTCCAGGCGTGATCCAGGTCCGGGCCGGAGAGCATGCGGGTGTACGGGTGGGGACTGGGGCGGGTGGGGACGGTCACCAGAGGCTCCTTTTGGGCGGGGTCAACAGGCCAGCCACCAGCAGGTCAGTGGAAGCCGCGTCGGGGGAGGCCCGCAGTTGGGCGTCAAATTCCTGGCGGTTCATCCGCGCTTCTCGTTGGTGAATTCGCTGTGGAATTTCTGGAACTGGTATTCGCCCAGGCCCTCGACGAAGGCGCTGCGGCTGCTGACTTCCGCAATCTGGTAAGCCTTGCCAGAGCGTCTGCCGTACCAGGTTTCTCCCTCGGCCACCGGAGGCAGGGCGGCTTCGCGGGTGGCCTGTTCCTCCGGGGTCAGGTACGCCCCGGGCATCGGGGTCACGGCAGTCATGGTGCCACCTTTCCCACCCTTGATCTGACCCCCGACTTCCTTGTCCAGCGCCCGGATGATGTACGTCCAGGGGTTGTCCGAACCGGCGGTCTTGCGGGCCTCGGCGATCACCTCGACGGCCCGCTCGGGGTTGATCTGGGTGATCCAGCCCCGCCGCTGCCCATAGCGCAGGCCCGGCGGGGTTTCGTCCATCAGGTCGTTGAGCTTCTTCTGGCCACCCAGAGCTGGGACCAGCAGGGCGCGGGTTTCCTCCGGGTCATGCGGCTCGTCAGAGGCCGGGACAGGCGCAACCACGACAGGCGGCGCGGCGGGCGGAACATTTTCAGGAGCAGTCATCGTTGCCGATTTTTCGTTCGCCTGACCCTGATCTCCAAATAGGAAGCTCAGTTCGTCGTCTGTGATGGACGCGTCAGCGTCCCCGCCGTCAGGCGGCAGCACGGCCACGCTTGCGGATGGGCTGTCTGCCTCGCCTTCATCTTCTGGGCGCGAAGCGATTGTGGTGGTGATCGGTGCGTTGTTGATCTGGCTTACCTGCGCCTCTGGACCCTCGGGCGCGGGTGCGTTACCAGTAACGTTGTATTCACCACCTCTCTGTAAAGTCTCTGGAAAAGTCTTTGTGGTGTTCTCTGTTATAGGTAACCCCGTTTCGGCGTTTTCGGTCGCCCCCTTTGGGTGTTTTGCAAAACTCCCATTCGGCGTTTTGGAAAACTCCCTTTCGGCGTTTTGCAAATCCCCCTCACCCGCTTCCGCTTTCGCCTTTGACCGAGGTTTGGCTTCTCCGTCCTTAGCCTTTGGGCGACGGGTCAGATCGGGGCGTTTGGTCCGGGTACCCGGCTCGGCATTGCGCTCCTCCTCAGACTTCTTTGAGGTCTCGTTCCAGAGAGTCAGGAACACGTCCCAGTCCAGACGCAGGTGCGTGGTGCGGTCCCCGGCGAATTTGTAGACCTGTTTGATGACGATGCCCTTGCTGGCCAGAATCTCGCCTGCACGGATGGCCTGCTTCTCGGTCAGGCGCACCTCGGCCCACCACTGCGTCCATTGCTTGGCGATCCACAGGTGGCCGTCCTTCTGGACGCGCAGCTTGACGTTCCCTTCCCTGTTCGGGAGATGCCAGTACACGATCTGACTCAACAGCAGGCCAGCGGCGAGATCGCCTGTCATATCGACGTAAACTTTTTTGAAATCGAGGGTGTCGCGGCTGTCTCTTTCCCAGCGTAAAAACTCGGCTGAATTCAAGGTGGAACTCCTAACGCTCCTGGCCCTTCTCTCGGGGCCATTCGGTCTCGGTTGACCGAACCCCATAGGGCGCGTATCCTATGGGTAGGCGAAAGCCACCGCGTAAAGGCGGCAACTAAAACGGTGTGGATAACCTCTGTGGATTACGAGCTGGCCGGCTCCCACTGGGGTTTTTCCCTTTTGGTCTGTTGCTCGGTGACCGCCGGGGTGCTTACAACATAGCGCGAATGGCTGGCAATGGTGGCCTGAAACCCACTGCCGTTCACGGTGCTGGTCCTGCCAAGACCTCCCGCAGCCGCCCCTGCTGCCATGCCCGGAGCTGCGGCCCCCATTTCGTGCGGAGCCACGCCATCTCCTCGTGCAGCTCCGCCCGCGACATCCGGCGCACCGCGTCGTCCCTGGCCTCATGGGCCTGGGCAGTGAAGGTGCGGTGTCGCCAGGGGGCTTGTGGGTCCGTCAGCAGGGCGACGATCTCGGGGGAGGGTGGATCGGTGTCGCCTTCATCCGGTGGGTCTTCGGTGGGCGAGTCGGGGCGGATCACCAGGTAGCGCGATCCGGCGATGTCCTGCCAGTCTGTGGAGTAGCTGATCCAGCCTGCCTTCTCGGCCACCACTGCGGCCTCCAGCATGTCCGGCTCGCCTGCCTTGCGGCTCAAAGCCACGAAATCGCCGTCTGCTGTCCCGACGGTGAGCTGTAAGCCATGCCCCAGCGTGTGCGCCCGCTGGCGTCCGTCCGTACGGCTGGCGGTGAAGAGGGAGGAGAGGGTCAGGGCGAGCTGGCCGGGGTCAGAGCTGGGCATGGGCGGTCCCGTAGCATTTCAGGGTCTTCCAGACATCCAGTTCATTCATCAGGGCCTCGCGTGCCCCCTGCCGCTGCTCTTCCTCCAGGGCGCGCAGGAGGTCCGGTGGGCCGTCAATGGTGCGCCCACTGTCCAGGTAGGCGTCGGTGGTCAGCACGCAGACCAGCAGGGCCTCGTGATCGCTGGGCGTCAGGATCAGGGGCGTTTCCGGGAGGATGCTGGCCGTCTCCAGCACGTCGCGCAGGCGCAGCAGATTGGGACGGTCCAGTGGGGGCGGCAGGGGAGGCCCGCCGTTCAGTCCGCTGAGGCCCAGGCTGACGGCGGCCAGGAGGGTGGGGAGGTGGGCATTCACGCTGACACCTGCTGTCTGCAACACTCGTCCATCTCGGCGAAGACGTCGTCCCATTGCTTGACTCGCGCCCCCAGATGGGTCACGCGGGCTGCCGCATCCATCGGGCCGAAAATCTCAAAGAGCCTGCGCGTGCGGTTCAAGTCCTCCATAGGACCGTGATTCAGCAGATAGGTTTGTCGGTCCTCAGCAAGCTGACGCTGTTCTTCAGCGCAGACAGTTAGAAAATCGCTCTCGATATCCGAGAACCATTCGCGTCCCATAACCACCAAGTGAGCAAAGCGCACCTTGATCCGCTTTTCGGCGGCCCTGACCAGTCGATTTGGGCCGCGTACAAACCTGATCAATCTGAAGTCGTCGCCATGACCGTGTGCGGCATTCACGCTTTTGATTGACTTGGCTCGGTTCAGAGCATCCTTACCGATCCCGATCTTGTATGCCCCCAGATGTTCTGAGTGGCCGAGGTAGAGGTCCAGATAGTCCTCTCCTGGGATTTCCAGTGGATAACCGTACTCCAGCGCTCTGGCGAGGATGTCTCGCACCATGACGTCGTAAAGCTTCTCGTAGGGTGGCAGGGCCTGTTGTGCCCGCCCAGCTTTGAGCAAGCTGCCTAAGCGGCGCAGACGCTCCTTCGGATTCACAACTCACCCCTGAAGAGTCCGCCGTCCGTCTGATAGGAGGCGATTTGAAGATCCAGGAACTTCACGGCGTCATCGAACTGGCCTACAGTCAGGTCCCGGTACCCGATGACTTCATAGCGGTCCTTCAGACGCCTCCAGGCATCACTGAAGTGGGCGCGTTGCCCACCCATGAGCTTGGCGAGCTTGCCGACGCGGCTATGAATCTCGCGGGGCTGACTGCCACTGATGGGCCACTCGCCCAGCGTCTGAGTGATCTCAGTGCGGATCTCCGCCTTGACCTCCTCTTTGGTGGTGTGGGCTTGTTGCTGAATGGCCACCAGCACGTTCCCGGCGAACTGTTGCAGAAAATCCATGCCGACAGGCGCGGGTAGAGTGGGGGCGGCGGCGGGAAGCGCGCGGGCCTGCTGATCCTCCAGGGCCTGGCGTTCCACCGTCTCCATCTGGTGGGTCTTGACGACGAAGTAAGACTGGGCGCAACTGATCTCCGGCTTGCGCGGATCGCCGTTCATGGCGAAGAGGTAACAGCCATACCGGCTCATTCGGAAGTCGAGCAGATCGCGGGCGCTCTTGGAGCCGATGGCGACCATTTTCGAGGCGGGTCGAAAATGGTTCTGGGCGCTTGCACCCGCGTTTTCTGCGGCTGCGCTCGCGCGTTCGATCAAGCCCGGAATCTGCTCCCAGTTCCGGTACCCGAGGATGGGGGCGAGGCCGCGTGCGCTCCAGAACTCCTGACCATTCTCGTCAAACTGCCGTTCGCCCTCGATCTGGCTTTTAATCTGGGTGATCCGTTCCTGTATGCTTTGCATTGAAAGTCCTCCAAGTAGGCGGCCCCTGGGATCTCACCCCTGGGGCCTTTTCTATTGCGGTGGCTTGTTGGCCTCCGCCGTCCTTACTGGCTTGCCCCGCTGGCCATGACCGCGAGCAGCTCTTTCGCATAGTCCCGGGCCACCGCGTCTGCTTCAGCCCAGGTCAGCGCCTGCACGTCCTGCACCTGGAAGAACTCCGGCTGCCGGTGGTGCTGCGAGGCCCAATCGTCGAAGGCCCGGCCCACGCGGTCCAGCAGGTCCTGGTGTTCGGCGGGACTGAGGTTGCCCAGCCAGTCCGACGGGCGGCGGGCGCTGAGCGGCCTGTCCCGGTGCATGTCGTAGGCCGTGATGCGGGCGTCGCCGATCAGTCCGTCCAGATCCGGCAGGAAGCTGCTGGCGAGTCCTGGAGCACAGCGCCCGATGTATACCCATGGCTGATCGCTCTCTGGGATGGCTGGGGTGGTGGGATCGCTGAGCGAGTCCAGTGCTGAAGTGCCTTGATCGGGGTCTGGTCCATGGAAGGGGCCGCTGGGGTGACGGCTCCAGCACCAGAGGCGGTTGTCGGGTGGAGTGGGTTCAGTCATGGGTAAAACCTCGTTGAGTTAGTTGGGGTTACATAACTGATGTAATCGGCTGCCTTGTGACTCTTCTGACCCAGCATCCGCCACGGCTTAAGCTGGGTCATGTCTCTTGATCTGATGGCCGCCCGACTGGACCTTGCCGCCCGCTCGGAACGGCTTGCCCGGCTGGAACCCGACGCGCTGAGGCGAGAGGCCCTGCGCTGGGCTGCCGAGCGGGACGAGGCGGGCCTGTGGGATCTGACCGAGGCATTTCTGGTCACCAGGGGAAGTGCAGGCGCGCGGGTCAGCCAGAACACCCTGATGAGCTACCGCGCCGGACTGTCCGCCTTCCTGAACTGGGCTGGCCCTGGCGGAATGAGCCTGCTGCGGCCCCGTCCGAATGACGGGTACGGGTACGCCCGCCATCTGGAAGCCTCCGGGCTGGCCCCAGGCAGCGTGCGGGTGCGACTGGCGGCAGCGCGGGCGCTCTTCGCAGCGCTCCGGTGGTCAGGAGCGAGCGACGCGGCCCCGCTGACGGACGTGCGGGCCGCCCCCGATCCGGTTCCGGCGTGGCAGAAGCGCCAGCCCTACAGCAAGGCGGACATTGAGTTGCTACTGAGACAGGCGGATCCACAACAGAAGGTCATGGTGTTGCTGGGTGCGCACTGTGGGCTGAGGGTGGGGGAGATGGCGGGTTTGATGCGGGCAGACCTACACCTGACGGCGGAGCGGCCTTACCTGACCGTGACCGGCAAGCGGCAGAAGCGTCAGGAGGTGCCGGTGTCGCGGAGGTGCGGCGTGGCACTCTCGCGCTGGGTAGAGATGACGCCGAAGCTCGGGCCGCGCGTCCTGAATTGGGAGACCCGAAAAGGCATCAGCGACAGCCTGCGCGAGCTGTGCAAGGTGACTGGCGTGCGGTATGTGGGGCGCGAGGTTCACGGCCTGCGCCACACAGCAGGCACCGAGGTCTATCGCCAGACACGCGATCTGCTGGAGGTGCGTGACCACCTGCGCCACGCCTCGGTGGAGACGAGTTCGCTGTACGTCAATCATGCGAGGCAGCAGGACCGGGCTGTGAATCTGGACTGGTGAAACCGAGGAAAACGGCTTTTGCACGGTTATACCGAACGGTGCAATTCCGGCAGAAAGTTATACGGGGCGCTTCCTCAAACCAAAGGTGTCCCGTAGGGCGTCCCAGAATGCTCTGCCGCCCTCGGACTGGCCATAGAACGGCCCGGCGGGTGGGGGTGGGCGGTTCCGGGGGCCGCCGTCGTACGGTTCATCCGGCCAGCTCAGGGTCAGGCGTCCGGTGGGCGTTTCGGCAAAGCCTCGGTGCCAGTAAATGACCTCGCAGCCGAGACTGTTGGCTTGACTCGCCACCTTTATGGCCAGGGCGGGCGGCACGTGAATGTCGCAGCTCGTCTGGCCGAGGCACGCTACCGGAAACGCCACGAATCCAAGTTGATGAACCAGCGCATCTGCGGCCAGCTCCTCTTTGCGCAGCCTGCGGGCCGCGAAGGCACGGCGGGCCAGATCCTGACCCGTGATCGTGCCGCGTTCCTGATGGTCAGACATCCAGGGCCTCCGGGTTTTCCGGCCAGTTGACGTTCAGCCGCGCCTTGGTGGCCTCGGGGAAGGGCAGGCTGGCCCACGCCTCGAACCGCAGCGCGTGCAGCTCCTCCACCAGCCGGACGCGCACGCGGGCCGGAATGAGGTAATCGGTCAGGCACGTCTTCTTGTCAGCGGCCTGGACGGTGATGGCGTGGAGGACGTGGGTGAGTTCGTCCGCGACGGGTTCAGCCCGCAGCGCCGCGTGGGTGATGGCGGCGGCGTCTCTGGCGTTGCGGACAGTTTGGGGGGTTGTTGGCATGAACACTCCTTTGTTGGCGGCGGGCGCTGGACTCGAACCAGCAAGGACCTGGGTCCGCCGTGATTGGCCAGCAGCTAGCCGTTCTGCTGGCACACCCGCAAGCGCTGGACTACTTCATGGGATCTCCTTTCGCCGTGCAAAAGACTGCGGCGGCGGGCCGGGCTTGACCTCCCGGTGAGGCTGAGGTTCGGCGGCTCCTGGCTCAACCAGGGACTGCCGGTAAGGCCCGGACAGGTCCAGCGCAGAGGGCCACCTGTGTTGTCCTGTCCGGGCTTGCTGCTACGCAATGCAGGGTCTGTGCGCGCATGGGGCGCGCGGCCCTGGCCTCTGGCAGAGAATGCCGACTGTCGCCCGTTTTCTCTCAAACGGAGCCGAACGTCACCCTGCTGGCCGGGTGGGCCTCCCTGTCGCGGTGTGTGGCGAGCGCGGGACGCGCGGCGCATTGCGCCTTTAAGCCAGTGTCTTAATTGACGCTGGCGGTTGATGGCCGGATGTTCTGGCCGAGGGTGGGGAAAAGCCGCAGTGGACGCCCAGGGACATCCAGCGCAGCGGAAAGAAGCGCCCTGACGCTACTTGGAACAGGGCAGCCAATGGCGGACGGTGGCCCTCCACGAACGCCGGATGACGCGCCTCACAGTCACGGGGTAGGGCGTGAAATTCCCTGTCGTCCAGTCCGGTGGTTCAAGCCCTCCTGATCGGGAATGCCTGCCGGACCTGCTACGCGCGTGCGCCCCCCGTAAGGGGCGTGGTGCCTCAGCAGTCACTCTGTCAGAGGCGGGTGCCCTGCGGTCAATTCCGCAGCGCTGGAATTCGGGAGCGGCGGGAGTCGAACCCGCTGTTTTCGGTCTTCACTCGGACCTATCCCCATCCATTGGGGTTTCGCTCCCGACACCGCCCCAGCGCAAAGGCTGAGGCGTGGGTATTGCGTCTTCGTGGAATCGGGCATGTGGGCCGTGCGGCGGGCCTGCCTATGCCGTCAACTCGGCAGAGTCCGCGACGACCGCCCTGGCTGGGATTGGCGGCCTCCTTGTCTCGCGTCAAGGGAAACGCCCCGCGCGGGCCAGCGCCGAGGAAGAGGCTGGGAGTTCGCGGGTTCTCAGGGGTGCAGGGACCTTTGGCCGTGTCTCGCCGGACCTGCTGCCACGGGGCAGTGGTTTCCGTCTTCACGCGCCGCTCCGGCTGAGCCGGTGGGGCCTGCACAGCGTCCCTATCCTGCTGGGACGCCTTGAAGCTCATGTTGTCATGCTGCCCGGTCCTCGGTGGGACCTTTGGTGGCCGGGATTAACGTGGGACGGCCATCCACGGGGAAGGTGTTAGGAAGGCTTGCCGTACAACACGGGCCAGCGGGCCTGGGCGTGGTCCTTCAGATCCGCGATCAGGGCCGAGACGGCCTCTTCCTGGGCCGCACGCAGGTCACCGTGGACGGTCAGCAGCAGGAACTTGCCCGCGTCGTGATCGAATTCGACGTAGACGTTGACCTCGTACAGGTCACCGCGCGCGTCAGGGATGTCGTAGACGGGCACGTTGAGCTTGATGACCTCCGGGGCGCTGCCCCCGTTGCGGTCTGCCACGCTCTGGCGGATGCTGCTGTCCAGGGCGTTGCTGGCCGGGCGCACCTCGCTGGTCTGCTCCCGGTTGTTCGTGAACTTCAGGGCGCTGAATGTGTCGATCACCGTGGGATCCACGTGGTCCCGCAACTCGGTGCGCAGCAGGCGGGTCAGTTCCTTCTGGGTCAGTGCGGTGAGCTGCTTCCACGAGGCCACCCGCACGAAGGCCGGGTGCAGGGGCAGGTTCAGCACGGCGGTAAAGCGCTGATCGATGTCGTCGTCCTCGCATAGCGCCACGATCTGGCCGTCCGAGACGTAAATCGCCTCCAGCACCCCGGCCTCGTGGCTGGCCTCGGCAGTGATTTTCAGGCTGGGCAGGTCAAACACGGTGGTGTTGTGGTGGTCCAGTTCCACCACGAACAGGTAAGGCTCCCCTTCTTGATTGCGGATCAGGTGGGTGCTGCCGGGGCGGGCATCTTCGATCAGGATGCCGTTGGCTTCCTTGGTCAGGCGTTCAACGTCTTGAATGGCGGTGCTGTCGAGGTGGCTCATCAGTTGCTCCCGGCACGCAGCAGCGGCATCTGGGCGAAGGTGGCCTGAATCACGGGCTTGCCGTCTGCGCCAATGCTCTCGGCGACGTTCAGGAATTCACCGCTGCTGGCGCGTGGCGGCGAGCTGGTCTTGACGTCGGCCAGGACGCCCACGCTGTTCAGCCCGGCGCGGCCCTGATCCAGGGTGCTGGCGCGGGGTTTGAACTTCAGGGTGATGGTGACCGTGCGGGCCTTTTCCAGGCCGGGGCGGCGCGAGCAGTCGGCCATCATTTCCTCAATGGCGGCGTTGATCGCGTAGCCGATACCGCCAGCTTCCAGCTCTCCGATGGTGTCGTGCGTGAGGGGCGGGGCTTTCTCGGACATAAGGACTCCAGTGGGCCGGGCTGCGGCGTGAGGGGAGGTGGAGAGGGTGTTTAGCGGCGCTGCTTCTTGCGGGCTTCCTTCTTGGCCTTGCGGCGGGTTTTGGCCTGGGCCTTGACCTGGGCAGTGCTGGCCCGCTGGGCGGTGAAGGTGGGGCGCACATCGGCGGTGTCGGTGGTCTGGCGGGCCGGGAAAAGCAGGTCATCCCCTCGGGCGTGTTCGCCCATGCGCAGGCGGGCGTCCATCAGCGGCGCTTCATGTGCGGAAGGTGGCGGTGGGCTTGGCTTCTGGGCAGGTGGGCGATGATGGCCCCGCCTGCGTAGGCCGCGATCTGCTCGGAGCGGCCCGCCACGCTGAATGCGCCGCTGTGGTTCAGGAAGTTCTGCGGGCGTTTGGTGCCGGGGTTGGCGTACACGGCGAGGTGCTTGGCGGGCGTGCGCTCGATCAGGCGTTCGGTGGCCATGCTCATGGCTCCAGCGGGGGCGATGTGGCGGGCGTTGGCGGTGGCTCGGCGTTCAGTTCGGGTGCGCATGGCTTGGACCTCCTGGGGTCAGTTGAGGGCGTCGGTGGTGGTGTCGGGATCAAGCAGGGGCAGATCGCCCAGGCCCTTGAGGTTGAACGTGCCAGTGGGCAGGGCAAAGTCGTCGGCGGGGCTGAAGACGTGTTCACGGCGGTTGAGGATCACCGTGCGCGGCGCGAAATTGTCGTCGTGGTAGGTGGTCTGGACGTGGGTGCCGTTGAACGCCGTGACGATATGGACGCCGCAGGTGTAACTGCGGTCTCCGCAGGCGGAGTTGGCGGTGATGGTGTACTTCTGGCCTTTCATCAGCTCTTGCATCGGCGGAACCTCCGGGAGTGGGTGAGGGAAGTGATGCCTGTCGTTTACGTAAAGCGAGTGCGCGGGGCTGTGGTGTAATGGCCCATGTCCACTCTTTTGGCTGCCGTGTTCCTGATCGTGGGCGCGGCCCTGGTGTATGCCGCCGTCCATGCCCGCCGCAGCACGCCACGTCCACCGATGGCCAGCACCTTCAGGAGCGTGGTGGTGGGCGCACTCGTGTTTGTTGTGGGATTGGGCATCCTGGGGGTGTTGCCCAGTGGGGCAGACCGGCGCACCGCAGCGCCTGCGCCGTGGCGAGCTGCCCCACCTGCGCGCACGGATATCCAGAACCTCGCCATCGTGGCGGGCGTCAGCGAGAACGATCCCGAGTTGACCCGCCAGTACGCCCGCCTCCAGACGCTGTGTCCACCCGCGAACGTCAGCGTCGCGGACCTGGTGGTCAACTTGCAGCAGATGGTGCGCAGGGAATCAGGCCGCGATATGCCGCTACCCGACGTGATGCGGCAGCTCGCCACGGCGCAGGAAGGCGGTGCCAAGGCGGGCATGACCTGCACGGAAACTGGCGGCATGCTGGCCGAGCTGCTGATCAAAGGGATGTAGCTCATGCGCTGGCCGCGTCCAACGTCATCGGGTCATCCGCCTGCGCGCTGCTGGCCAGCCACTTGGCCAGCAGTTCATGGGCGTGATACGCGAGGTTCTTGACGGCCAGGCCCATAAATCCGGCCTCAAACACCGCCGGGTCCACCCGTTCGCGGCAGGCCAGGAGTTTGGTCAGGAGCTGGCGCAGTTCTTCGAGCTGCGCGTCGTCCTGCACTTCTTCCAGCGTGGGCGGCTGATAGGGGCGGGGCGACATGGGGCGCTGGGCAGCGGCGAGCAGCTCAGGCGGGTAGGTGCGACTGGGATCGGCGTCTGGGAACAGGCCATGTGGAGCCGGAATGTTGCGGCTCATGCCCTCGCCTCAATCAAGCGGCCATCCTGGCTGTGCTGCGCGATCAGGCCACGCAGATAGCCACAGCCCTCTGGGAAGCGGCGGGCGGGCAGACTGGTGTATTTCGCCAGAGGCAGGCCCGCTTCCCCGAATTTGCTCTTGAACGCCCGGTACGCGGCGCTGTACCCGCCGGGGATGACGCGGGCCAGCTCCTGACACAGCGCGTAGATGGTGGCCTCCATCTCGGGGTGCATGGCAATGGGCGTATTGTCCAGTCGGACCTCCAGCGCGGCGGTGGTGGCCTGCAACACCCGGACCTCCTCACGGGTCTGCTTCATGCCGCGCAGGCTCAGCTCCAGCAGTTCCAGAGGATCGGTGGGCAGGATCGGCGCAGGGGCCAGGGCGACGCGGCGGCGGTACTCCCCGAACGCCTGGACCAGCTCGCGCTTCATGGGGACGGTGGCGTCGCTGTTGCGAACCAGAGTCAGGAGGAAGTAGCACTGGTCTTCGTTCAGGAGGGCATGACGGGATTTATTTGCGGCTCCAACGCTGTTTTTAACAGTCTCCATTTCAAATCGCAGGTGTCCAAGGCGACTAAAATCCTCGGCATAATCATCAATGAGACTCATCAGGCTTTTGTGCTTGTTTTCCATGCGGGCAGCGAGATGGCGGCTGTCCGCCCGTGCCTCGCCCTGGAATTCTTGAACTGCTACAATGCTGGTCATACGAGAACCTCCAAAACGCCCCTGGGATCTGACCCCTGGGGCAACTTCTTTTTTAGGACGTGGGGTTGAGGGCGGGTTCTATGTACTGACCTCCTACGACTGCGCCAAGAGTGGCTGGCAGCCCCAGTGCTTGGGCTGCACGATCCCACTCCTCGGGGTTCTCGGTAAAATCGCGTGGGCTACAGCCGTAGGCAGCAGCCAGCGCGAGCAGGGTTTCCATTTTTGGATTGGTGGGTACCTTGGCGTCGCCACGCCCCTCAAATGCCTCAATCGTCTTGTAGTTCAAGTGCGCTGCGCGGGCTGCTGCCTGGACAGATCGGATACCCGCCGCCAAGCGGGCAGCGCGTACCTTTTCACCAGCTACTGAAATCATGACAACAAAATACCACTAACTGGGGATTTTTGGAAGACGGTGAAACGCGCCACCACTTAATCAGCTTGTGGCTAATACCGATCAGAACACTTAGCTTGCCGCGTATTTTTGCGCTGGCAACGGGGTTTACTTCACATGGACCCTTGTATAATTCTCCCAGCTACTGGTAAACTTGCAGATAGGAAGTGCTATGACTGACACAAAACGCTACACGCGACGCCGCGCAACTCCACTCCCAGAGAGTGTTGAGACGGCTCAGCATCGCGGGCAAGTGTTTCAGCACATTCTGGATTCCAGAGAGATTTTCCTAGAGGACTTCGCAAAGAAATCCAATATCGCGCTCAGCACCCTCGGCATGTACATCACCGGGGAGCTGGACATTGCCCGCATGCGGCAGGCCACCGCTGAGCGTTTCATAGGCACGCTCGGAATTACCGACAAAGAGGCGTGGAAGTTGTTCCACATCCCTCTGCCGCAGCAGCGGTCTTTCAGGACGTTCCGGCCAAAGCCCTGGGGGCACGGTGAGGATTCTCGTAACCTCATCGAGTTGGAATTAAAAAGTCCTCTCCACGGAGAGTGGACAGTTCCTGCCGGGCATATTGTCCAAATTGACCCAGACAGCACTCTGGAAGGAATCGTCATCACCGAACTGGACGACGGCAGATTGTTCGCACTGCCCGCGCAGCTTGCTGCTGGCCGGGGCCGGGTTATGGGTCAGTTGGTCGGCGCGCTGGCCGCGTTCAAAGAAAAGTAAGACTCAGCAGCCGTGGCAGGGATCGTTGCCGATCCTGGAAGGGCTGCCCTGTGACCCATCACTGCCCTTCAGTTTGATTGCACCAGCAGGAGCAGTCGCCAGGATCAGACAGAGGACCGTTAGCAGTAATTTTTTCATGCCTCCAGTGTGCGGCCACTGGAGGGCTGTCCGCAATGGTAAGTTCCTGTGATTGCCCCTGGCAGCGCCCACCGGCCCCCATGCTCAAACAGGACGGCCTCCCGCGCCATTCTCCACTGGTGTTCCAGGCCCACCCGCTCCTGATCTGCGGCGGTCTCAATCAGGTGTTCCAGGGCCACCAGGATGGCCCCAAAGTTGGGTGCGCGTCCTGGCCGCGTCTGGACGTTCTGCTGGGCATAAGCAGCCAGCACCTGCGCCGTGGTGGGGGAGCCTGAACGCGTCATCAGCGTGTTCGCAGCCAGCGCGATCTCCCGGTGTGCCCCTGGTCCCACGCTGGCAATCACCACCGCCTCTGGCATCAGCCGCGTCATGATGCTCAGCACGTCATCTGTGCTGCCCAGTCGCCTCAGCGCGTCAGACAGTGTGGCGACAGTGTTGAGGGGGTCTGCGACAGTGCCGCCGCGCGCAAGGGCCTGAAGACCGATTCCAGCCCAGAGCGCGGCCATGTCCGCCTGCCGGGGAGGTGTCGCCCCGATCAGATCGCCCACCAGCCTGGCCCCTGTCACCGTGCGCGAGTAATCAAGAGCCAGCGCCAGGACGGCGTAACTGCCGACCAGCGAGTGGCCCAGATCAGAGACGCGGGGGACGGTCTGCCCGGCCCAGGCTTTGGCCCAGGTTCGGGCGGCGATCTGGGAAGCGCTGCGGAGATGATCGCCGCCGTCGATGCCCTGCAAGGCCAGCGCGGCAGTGTGGTACATGTTCCCAGCCTCTGAGGCCAGTGAGGCGCGGCGGTACTCCCCCCGCTGCAACAGTGCAGCCGCGTAATTTCCGCTGTGCCAGCTCCTGCGGCCTTCGGCCATCGGTTCAGCAAGGTCCTGGTGGATGATCTCAGGGACCGCGATTCCGAGCCGCACCTCAATCACCCGCGCGTGGAACCGCAGGAGCTGGGCGCGCTCTGGCAGCCCTGCGGCCTCTGCGGCGGCAATGCCGCGCCCAAGTTCCACCAGCGCTTCCCCAGGACGGCCCAGAGCGGCCAGAGAGGAGCTGCGCCCCAAGTAGAACCATGCCAGCCCGTCCTGATCGGTGCGCGCAGAACTGGCGCGGGGCATGGGCATGTCCAGAGCCTCATCGTGTTCACCCACCTGGCTGGTAATGGCAACGGACAGGCCCATGGCGAGGGGGGTCTGGAAAACAGCCAGTCGCTGGCAGGCCTCCTGCATTTTGCGTAGATGGTTTGCAGTTAGCGCCGCACGCGCCCAGACGGCGGTTTGCTTCAGCCCTGGCCCCGGTGGCACGGCAAGAATGGCGTCAGCGCCTCGTTTCTTCAAAGCGGCGTCAACCTCTTCTGGCCCCCAATTGGATGTTCCGGGCATATGTCTCCTGTGTGAATTACGGTAGCAGACAAATCAAGTTCAGGTGGGCGTTGCCGACCTTCCTATCTACTGGAGATATTGTTGCATAATATCCCCAGTAGATGGTAAGATTGTTTCAAGCCAAAAAGGCACTCCCCCGCCGAATGCCGCTAAGCAAATCCAGGCGAGGGAGTAACGGAGAAAGCATGACGCACACCGCCCCCGAAAGCAAGCCCCACACCTTCCCCCACGCGGACGCCGCCCAGTGCGCGTGCTGCGGCCTGGCGCTGAGCAAGGGCGGCTACGACGTGCCCTTCATCGGTGTTGTCGGCCCCAAGTGCGTCCTGAAGTTCGTCGCGTTCGCTGAAGTACTGAAGTTCATTGAGGGACGCGCGATCACCACCACCGCCAGCCGCGAGTTCAACTTCAGCGCCAGCCGCGTCATCACCGGCCTACGCGTGCTTGGTTTTGAGGTCAGCACCGACGGCGGCACATTCCACGTCGCGCGCCGCACCCGCCGCCTGAACGACGTGGTCAAGAGCTGGAAGAAAGTGCGCGCTGAGTTCGAGCGGGATCTGAAGGCGGCCAGCGGGCTGGAAGGACAGGTGGCGGCGTGATCCGCCGTCCCGCCCGCTCTCGCCTCGCCCGCCTGCGCCGCCTGCATGCGCTGGCGCTGTTCTCCGAGCTGTCTGCCGATCCCTGCACCCCTGAGCGCCGCACCCGCGCCCGCCGCAGTGACCGGATCGCGCGGGCCTGCCGGATGGAACTGAACCGCATGGCGGCGGCATGAGCAAGCAGATTCTGGACGCTGGTGACGAAGTGGTGATCACCCGCGACAGCTGGAGTGCCCAGCAGGCATGCGTCGTTTCGATGGACGAATACGGAACCTACACACTGGCTGCCGAGGGCGGTAGCGCGGCTGGGTTGATTCTCCATATGAAGCGTACCGAGCTGATCCGCTGCAATGGCGATCTCCAGATAGGCGACTGGGTGCGCGTGAACGGCACCTGCGAACAGGCCGTCAGCATGGACGTGGACACCCTGGAGGATGAGCCGGGCCTGATCGTGGACGATTACCCGGAGAAAGGCGGGCCAGATTTCAAGGTGTTCTTGCAGGGCGAGAACCGCCCTTACGAGTGCCGGGCCGGGCAGCTCACCCGCGTGGCCCGCAAGGATCAGCAGTGAACCTCCCCTGGCTCCCCACCACCAGCAGCACCAAGCGCCTGGAAGCGGACCTGAAGGCGCGTGGCTGGCGGGTTTGGTGGACGCAGGGCGGCAGCGTGCGTCTGTTCTCCCCGGAGGGCGACACCATCGAGGTGGACGGCGCAACCCCGGCTCAGGCCATGCGGAACGCCTACGCCTCAGCGCAGGAATACAGCAACGCGCAGGTGGTTGAACTGGCCCTCGACAACTGGCAGGAACTGGCGGCGCGGGCATGATGGACTCCACCCGGCCCGGCCTGCTGGCCCGCATCGAAACGTATCTAGCCTCCCACCCGTGGGCCTCTGTGCGCGTGATCGCCGAGGAATTGCCCCGCCCCATCCGCGCCCCACTGGACCCGGCAGGCGTGAGTTCATTGCTGCTGTGTCTGAAACGCCGGAAGCGCGTGGAATCCCGCCGCCAGTTCGAGGAGGGCATGCCCGTTCTGGGCTACCGCCTGACCGCTGCGGCCTGCCCGGTGACTGCCGAGCTGCGTCAGGTGCAGGACTCCATCCACCCGGACGTGCCTGCCCGTGACGTGTTGCTGGCCGACGTGCGCCGCCGCCGGGAGGAACGCCGCGCTTTGATCGAGCAATACGCCCAGCCCACGCCGCCATCCCAGCTCAGCCCTTTCGATCAGCTCCTGGAGGACTGCCGATGAATTACCCGATCTATTCCACCGCTCCTGCCCCGACTGCCCTGCGTGCCCGGCTGCGCCGCGCGAACCTGCGCCGCCGTTTGAGTGGGCCAGTGATGGCGCTGGCCTTGCTGATTTGCCTGCTGGCGGTCCAGTCTTTCTCGCTCCCCGCGTTTCTGCTGGGCGCGGCTCTGGCTTGCCTGGGCGTGCGCTGGAGCGGGCAGCCGATCAGCGCATGGGTGGATGTCGGACCACTGGAGTGGTTTTAGTGGCTGTCGTTCAGGACCACGAAGCGCGTGGGGGTTGCCCCAGGTGCCAGCACCTGTTTCCCGAGGACATTCTGGAGAACGCCTTCGGCCACCTGAGTGACGGCGTGCTGTATCTCGCCTGCCCAAACTGCCGCCAGGAGCTGACCGTGGAAGTCAAGTTCGTCTGGAGCGAGGTGCTGTCGTGACTGCCCCCACCCATCCTGCCTGGAATCAGACCCATGGGCACGTTGCCTTCGATTTCCTCAGCCCCACGCCCGCCCACATCAAGGACGCTGATGTGGCGCACGCGCTGGCCCACATCAACCGCTTCACCGGCCATCTCAATCGCGCCTTCTCGGTGGCGCAGCACAGCCTACTGGTGGTGGAACTGCTGGCCGAGCGTGGCCACCGGGACGCCGGGCTGCTGCTCCAGGGCCTGGTCCACGACGCCGCAGAATGTTACGTGGGGGACGTGTCGGCCCCGCTCAAGCGCCTGTTGCCGGACTACCAGAAAGTCGAGGCGCGCGTCTGGGCAGCGTGCGCGGCCCACTACGGCGTGCCCGTGGAGCTGGACCCCGCCGTCAAGGCGATGGACTGGCACGCCTGCCGCCTGGAAGCGCACGCGCACCTCCTGGGTGGGCCGATATACGGCTGGGCCGGAGAGGACGAAACGGAAGCCCTGAGTCAGCGGGCGCGCAACATCCTGTACGGCTACCACGCGACGTTCACCATTGAGCGCCGCTTTCTGGTGACACTGGATTTCCTGCGGGATGCGGCAGCGATGCAGCAGACGGTCCTCATGGAAAGACTGGGCGCGCGGGGCTGGCTGTGATCTTCTCTCTCGCTCCCACCACCGAGTCCTATGACGTGCTGCGCCTGACTTCTGAGACGGCCCAGTGGGAGTTCGGCTGTCACCGCGTGCTGTTTGGCGTTCGCGTGGTGGCGAACCGCGTGGGCGGTGGCGTGTATGCCGTCAATTACTGCGCGGGCGCGGACCCGGTGCGGATCGGCGTGTTGCGGAGTCTGGTGCAGCAGATTCTGGAGGGGTTGCCGGAGTCGGTCAGCGAGGGTGAGGTGCTGGCCCTGATGCCGCGTTGGACGGTGCGGCCCATGCACAACGATCCGGTGTGTTTCGAGGCCCTGGTGCTGCTCGCCCGGCAGGCCACGGCGAAGGCGGGGGCGGCGTGAGTGTCGTCGTCCCTGGGAGCGACATCCACAAGGTCCTCGTGGCGCTGAGCGAGTTCCTTGGCGTGCCGATGACCACGCGCGAGCTGGTGGACGAGACTGGCCTACCGCTCAAGCAGTGCAGCGGCTACATGTGGACCCTGCGGAAGCGCGGGCTGGCCCAGTCTCGCCCCAGTGATCAGCGCAATGGCCAGACGCTGGAACACTGGGTGGGGGAGCTGCTGTGACGGCTGCCCCGGTCCTGCGCTGGCCTGGCAGCAAGTGGCGCATTGCCGAGTGGGTCATCGGGCACCTGCCGCCCCACAAGGTGTATTGCGAGCCGTTCTTCGGTTCTGGCGGCGTGTTCTTCCTCAAGCCCGAGGCCGCCACCGAGATCATCAACGATCTGGACGGCAACGTGGTGGCGGTCTTCCGGGTGCTGCGAACCCAGCCACAGGCACTGGCGGAGCAGGTTTCCCTGACGCCCTGGGCGCTGGACGAGTACGAGGCATGTTGCGCGGCCCTGCTGGCCCCGGACGAATTGCCGGATCTGGAACGCGCCCGCTGCATGATCACGATCACCTGGCAGCAGTACGGCAAACGGGCCATGCAGCGCAAGACCGGCTGGCGCTTCCGGGGTGTCGATCAGCAGACGCCCCTCACAGCCTGGCGCAACCTGCCTGAGCGGATCGCCTTCGCGGCTGACCGCCTGATGAATGCCCAGATCAGCAACCTGGACGCTCTGGCGCTGATCCAACGGGTCAACAACTCAGAGACGCTGCTGTACATCGATCCGCCCTACCTCGGAGAAACCCACAAGGCTGGGCGGCTGTATGACCATGAATTGAAGACGCCTGCTGAACATCAGGCGCTGATCGATGCGGTACTCGGGCACGTCGGCCCAGTGGTCATGAGCGGCTACCCGAGCGCGCAGTACTCCGAGCAGCTCGCGGGCTGGCACCTGGTCAGCACCACCGCACGCGCCCAGAGCAACGGGCACCGTCAGGAATGCCTGTGGATCAATCCGGTGGGCTGGAGACGGCTGCGTGGCACGCACGGCAGCTTGGATTGGTTGGGCCAGGACGGCGGCTTAAATGACGTCTAAGATGGCCCGCGCCTATCAGCGCCAGTCTGCCGAGGCGGACCGCGAGAAGGGCTTCATCGGTGATCCGCTGCGCCTGCCGTTCTTCCGCATTCTGGAGGAGGTCCGGCGCGTCCGTGTGTCCGAGGCTTACCGCCGTCTTGTCCAGGCCGGGGCCGCTGCCCTGACGCTGAGCCAGCAGGAAGAGACGTATCTGGACGCCGTGCGGGGTCTGGACGAGCATGACCTCGGCGTAATCGTGCGGGCGTTCCACCAGTTGATCACCGACATGGATGACCGGCCCTATACCGATCTGCTGGGTCCGGTCTACATGGAGATTGGGCATCGGCTGGACCGTGCTGCTGGGGCGGAGTTTTACACCCCGCGCAGCATCTGCCGCCTGATGGCCCAGATGACCCTGAGCGCCGATCTGACCCCCGGTGAGGTGCTGCACTGCAACGAACCCGCCTGCGGCACGGGCGGCATGATCCTGGCCTTCACTGAGGTGCTGATCGAGCGCGGCGGCCACCCGCTCAACGTCTGCTGGACCGCCCAGGACCTGAGCGCCCGCTCCTGCTGGGCCACCTTCCTGAACCTGACCCTCTGGGGCCTGCCCGCGCAGGTGGTCTGCGGCAACACGCTGGCCCTGGAGAACCGCTGGACGTGGCGCAACCGCTTCTGGGATCTGGCGATGCCGTATCACAACCTCAATGCACCCCTCCCCGAAGAGGACGCCCAGTTCGCCCGCGTGGTGGACGCCATGCGCGGTTTCCTCAACTCGCCTCCACCCACTCACCCGCAGCCGGAGTTTGGTCCGCTGTTTGGAGGCCCCCTGTGAAGTCACCCACCTACGCCCCACTGTTCCCGTACCTCGCTGTCCGCCTGAACGCTGGGCTGCTGGCCGAGGGTGAACTCGTAATCGACAACTTTGCTGGCATCGGCGGGGCCAGCTCTGGGATAGAGGCCGCATTGGGCCGTCCAGTGGACCATGCCATCAACCACGATCCGGTGGCCGTCAGCCTGCACCGCGTCAACCACCCTCACAGCCACCACAGCGTGGAAGACGTGTGGCATGTGGACCCACTGGAGGTCACGCGCGGTCAGCCGGTGGCGCTGTGCTGGTTCTCTCCCACATGCACGCACTTCAGCAAAGCCAAAGGTGCGGCGCTGCTGGATCGGGGCATTCGTGGCCTGGCCTGGGTGGCGGTCCGCTGGGCGGCGCTGGTTAAACCCCGCGTGATCATCTTGGAGAACGTCGAGGAGTTCCGCGACTGGTGCCCGTTGTTGCCCGACGGCAGACCGGACCCCGCGCAGAAGGGCCGCACCTTCAACAGCTTCGTGAACGCACTACGCTATCAGGGCTACCAGGTGGAACACCGCGAGCTGCGGGCTTGCGATTACGGCACACCCACCATCAGGAAGCGCCTGTTCCTGATCGCCCGCCGGGATGGCCTGCCCATCGTCTGGCCCGCGCCCACGCACGCCGCCCCGACAGACCCCTGCGTGAAAGCTGGCCTGCTGGAATCCTACAAATCCGCCGCGTCCTGCATCGACTGGGACATCCCCTGCCCCTCCATCTTTGACCGGAAGAAGCCGCTGGTGACGAACACCATGAACCGCGTGGCCCAGGGCCTGCGTCGCTTCGTTCTGGAGGCTGCCCAGCCGTTCATCGTGACCTGCAACCACAGTGGGGCAGGGTTCAGAGGTCAGGGCCTGGATCAGCCGTTCAACACCATCACCGCCGCCCACGAAGCGCACGGCCTGACGCGCCCGCTGCTGGCCCCGTATGTGGTCAACAAACAGCACAGCAATCCTGCGCGCTCGCCGGATGCGCCGCTCTCCACCGTGACCACCAACCACAACAAGAACGAACTGCTGGGCGCGTACTTTGTCCCTCGCAACGGTGAAGCGCCCGGTCAGCAGGCCCGCGCGGTGGACGTGAACATGCCAGCCGCCACCGTGACCACCACGGCGAACGGGGCGCGGCTGGTGGTGGGCCAGGTGCTGAAGTTCAACACGGGCAGCGTGGGCCAGAGTGCCGACAAGCCGATGTATACCGTGACCACCGGCGGCACGGGCGCAGCGGCCCCACTCGGGATCTCCACCGCCCACTTTGTCCAGCACAACGGCGGCAGCCTCCCGCCCGAAGACGCCAGCTATTCCGCTGACCGCCCGGCGCGCACCGTGCTGGCCCAGGGTGGTCCGCAGGCACTGGTGACCGGCGCGCTGCTCAAGACGGATAACCAGCGCAGTTGGAGCCAGTGCGTTTACCCCGTCACGGCCCAGCTCCCCACCGTGGTCAGCAAGAACAGCTACGGCCTGACCACCGCCTGCCTGACCGCGTACTACGGCAGCAACGGCGAGGGCGATCCAGGCCAGGAAGCGGACGTGCCGCTGCGGACCATCCCCACCCGTGACCGTTTCGGCGTCTCGGCAGCCACCCTCATGCGCCAGCTCGGCACCAGCAACGGCGCGGACATCACGGCCCCTGCCCCCACGGTGATGACCCAGGGCAGCGGGGGGAAAACGGGTGTGATCACCGTCACCTGCTGGCCTGCCCTGACCAGCGCGGAGCTGGATCGGGCGCGCGAGGTCCATGCCTTCCTGCTGGCGTATCTCGGAGAAGGCGCGCTGGCCCCTTACAGCCGCGACGGCCTGGTGGTCCTGAACATCCGGGGCGAGTGGTACGTGCTGGCGGACATCGGGATGCGGATGCTCAGCCCGCGTGAGCTGGCGCGCTGCCAGGGGTTCCCAGACTCGTTCGTGCTGGAGCGGGATGCTGAGGGCAAGTCGATCAGCAAGGCCCGCCAGGTGCGTGGCATCGGCAACAGCGTCTGCCCACAACTGGCGCAGGTGCTGACCCATGCCCAGCTCAGCGCCGTGGTGGCCGAGGCGGCGGACTGAAATGCCAGACCATGACGTCACTGCTCAGTTCATGATCGAGGCCCCCCAGAGCTACATCCCCCTGTTCACTGTCCACCGTGAGCGTGTCGGCCCGGTCTTCGGCGCGGCCCTAGCGGTGGCGTTCGGGCATGCCATCGACGCGCCCACCAACCTGCGCGTCACGTTCACGGACCGCTTCCAGTTGGTGGAGGCCAACGGGCAACACGGGCGCGTTCCCAGCAGTGAGGAGGTTCAGGGCCTGCTGCTGGGCGTGGCCGTCGCCCTGGCTATAGACCTGGGCGGCCACCGGCACACCGTTGTAGACCTGAAGTCCGGGAGGGTCACCGATGCCTAACCACAGAGAGAAGCCCATCATCTTCAGCGCCCCTATGATTCCCGGCCTGCTGGACGGCAGCAAGACGCAAACCCGCCGAATCATCAAGCCCCAGCCCCACGCGGGCCTGCGCGCCTCTCCGTTCGTCCCCAGCGGTCTGGAGGACGGCCACGGGCGGCAGGTCAAGTGGAAGTACGCCGAGGGGGACCGCTTATGGGTGCGCGAACGGTTTCTGCTTGACCCCAGCGCAGATGACGATGCCTGGTTCGACGACGACGCCCGGCTGAGCTTTTTTGAGTGGGACGGGGGTGAACGCCGAACCGCCGATCTGCCGCAGGCGCTGCGTATCCGGGAGAACGTGCTGTATGCCGCCGATCAGCAGGAGCCGGAGTGGCAGTGGAAGTCTCCGATCTTCATGCCCCACTGGGCCAGCCGCATCACCCTGGAAGTCACGGCAGTCAGCGCCCAGCCCGTGCAGGCGATCACCGAGGCCGACGCACGGGCCGAGGGTGCACCCGCTGAATTCCTGATGGACGCTGCCAGTTTTGTGCAGGGGCAGGCGCTCCCCGAGTCCACCCACCGCAATGGCTTCAGGAGTCTCTGGAATCAGATCCACGGGGCAGGCAGTTTCGAGGCTGAGCCGTGGGTCTGGGTCTGGGCCATCACATTCAAGCGGGTGGAGGCATGACCTGGCCCGCCCACCGCGTCTCTCCCTGCCAGATGGGGGACCGTCACGCGGTGCTGTCGGTCCTGAGCGCTGAGCCGTGTGCCCGTGAGGAGATTCTCGCGCGGCTGGCGCGGCGCAGTCAGGAGATCACCCGCCTGGGCCACCGCCTGAGCGAGCTGTGCGTTCTCGGGTACGCCCGGCGGGACGAGGGCAGCTACGCGCTCACCGCCAGGGGCGAGACGTTCCTGGAGGACCTCTGGTGTCCCAGTCCATTGACGAAGGAGTGCAGGTCCGGTTTGTCGTGCCGATCTTTGCAAACCCCCACCTGAACGAGTACTACGCCGCTGGAGAACGATTCGGCACCGTCCTGCGTCATTGCTGGTACGTGCCAGGCATCGGCACCTGCTGGGCCATCCAGACCACCACCGGCGAGGAGATCCATGTCATCGAGAAGACCTGGGAACTGAGTGTCATCACACCCCCATCTGCACCCCTGTCAGTTCCCAAACCCACCCAACCCAAAATGCCGAGCCTGTTCGGCGCAAGGAGCCAACCGTGACCGCCTCAATGATCAATCCTGCCGACATCGCCGCCATCAAAGCCCAGCCGCGCCGCGCCCCCACGGCAGACCTTGTTCCCCCAGAGGACTGCGCCCTGTCCTTTGCCCGCGCTGCCCGCCTGACGGACCGGGAGTGGCGCAGGGCCTGGATCAGCGCGATGGACGTGCTGACGGTCCACACCACGGCGGCGCGCAAACGGGAGGACGGGAGCGAGATCGCCGCGTACCTGCTGGACCGCACGCTGGACCTGACCTCGTTTGCCCTGACCGAGTTTGCCGGGGCCTCTGCCGATCCGCGCCGCCGCATCCGGGACCGGACGGATGAGGCGCTGGCGGTGATCTGGGACGGCATCAAGGCCAGCATCTCGGAGGGCATCGAGGTGTACCGCACCGAGATCGAGGGGCAGAGTCAGGCCACCCTGGCTGCCGAGCGCGAGCAGATGACTGCCGGGGCCGATGCGGCTGCCCGTGAGGCGACAGAGGCGCGGCGGGCGCTGGATGCCGCCTCCGCCCAGTTGACCCGCGAGCGCGAGGCGTCAGCGCGGGAGATTGCCCGCCTGACCCGCCTGCTGGACTCCGAACGCAGCGCCAACAACAACCGGGAACGCGACGCCCGCAATGAAGCCCACCAACTGCGGCAGGACCTTGCCTCCAGCCGCACCGTGATCGCCAGTCTCAACGCCGAATGCGAACGCCTGGAAGCCCAGGTGGCCGCGCCTATCGCTGTGGAGGAAGTGCCTATGCCCAGTGATCAGCCCAAGAATGCCCTGGAGAGCGCGAGTCTGTGCCTGTTCCTGCGGAAGAAGCAGAACGCGCCAGGGCTGACCTGGAAGGAGAACCAGCGTCTCATGCTGCTACCGGAATCCCATCCATTTGTCCTTGAATGGCGAGCCGCCTATCCCACCCCTGAAGCCATGCTGGCCCAACTGCGGGCTGTGGTGTTGCCGATGCTGGGGCGGGTGGCCGCGTGAAGACCTTCGCGCATGGGGAGGTCATTCCAGCAGGGATCGTCACGCCCCGCCTGACGCCAGAACTGAAGGCGCGGGCCGAACAGTTGACCGAGGAGCTGCACGCCGCTGGTTTTGACGTTGTGCTGGCCCTGAATGCGCCTAAAGGGGAACAGGTGCCGACATGGCTGCTGGGTGACGCCGTGCATCTGCTCGCTCGACTGGCCCGGACGGCGGAATACCTCCAGAAGCAGACCTGCACCTGCGACACCTGCCGCAAGGCACGGAAGGAAGTGCGGGCGTGAAGGGCAAGTGGGGCGGCAACTGCAACCGGACGGCCTGCCAGCAGCCGGGCGCGGTGTGGTGGAACTCCAGCACGCGGGCGTTCTATTGCCAGACCTGCGCCGCGAAGATCAACGCATTTAGTGTCGGGGCCGATGGGTACGCGCTGTGCGTGTTGAGCCAGGACGGCCAGGAAGTGGCAGCGCCCTACGGCGGAGAGGTGAAGGCATGACGCGCATCGTCGAGCGGGCCAAAGCGTTGCTGCCCGCTGCTCTCCACGCCGTCGTGCAGGCCCGCATGGAGGAAGGCCGCGAGAAGTACGGTCAGGAGCTGGACGAGTGGCCGGGGACACCGCGCCGGGCGGCCATCATGCGTCTTCAAGAGTTGTTGGACGGCGTGAATTATGCGTTGTTCGAGGGGGACGATGAAGGGGCGCAAGCTGATGCTGCCCAGACTGCCCGCATTCTGGCACGCTGGCCAGACCTAACGCCGGAGGAGATGGGCGTGCGGGAGACCACGCTGCCGCCTATACCTGCCCTCAGCGCCGATCAGCCCACCTACCTCTCCCTCGGTGTCCCGCTGGCCGAATATCAGGAGGCAGAACAGGAGATCCTTTGCTGGAATCCTATGGACATGGCCCGGTTCGCACATCTCTGGCGCGCAGGCGGCCATGACATCGCCCCCAAGATGGAGGCTGAGCTGGGATACATGAATCGTCATTTTCTTGGGATGGCCCGCCAGCACGGCATGAAGTGGCGTGAGGTTGCCTCTGCCGAGCTCAAGGAAATGCAGGAGCGCCGCGCCGCCAGCACGGTACAGGAGCTCCCCGATGACCAGTAGCCCCATGTCCGAGCTGGAGCGCCTGGACCGGGCCTGTCGCGCCGTGTCCGCCAGCATCGCGGAGTTCGACACGATCACAGACCCTAAGCTGATCGACGAACTGGACGCCGCGCTGGACGGCTTGCTCTTGCCAGCGCCGGAGCCGGGCCACTCCGAGGCAACACTCAACACGTTCACGGTGGAACTTGGCGCGCTCTGGGACAAGAAGGTGGCAGGCACGGATACGGAAGGGGACCATGCCGCCTTCCTGGCTGCCCGTCATGCCATGTTGACCGCCCTGAAGGCCCCGGTGGACTCCGGCTTCTGTGCCTGCGAGGGCTTCGACGAGTGCGTAAAGCTCGGGGTGATCAAGCACGCCAGCCACCAGGTGCTGAACACGGCCACGGGCACCCTCCGCACCGTCCACTACTTCCATATCGGCCCGGACAGCGAGAACGGGGTGATCATCCAGTACTGCCCCGGCTGCGGACGGGTCATCAAAGTGAACCAGGAGGCGCTGGCCGCATTCTCAGAAGGGGAAGATCATGCCTGACCAGTGGAAGGCAATGCTGGCCGAGTACCGATTTACTCGGACTGATGGCCACCCCCTGACTGCCAGGCAGCAGCGGGAGATGGACGACAGCATGTTCGAGCTGATCGGTGGCTGGGCGCAGCAGCGCGGGCTTGCCGTTGAGGGTCAAGCGCTGTTCGAGCGGATGGGCGACGACTTGCCCGACGGGGCCAGCAGGTGAGCGAGCGCTTTCGCCACAAGCGGGGCGGCCCCCACACGCTGCTCAAGCGCCGCCTCTATGCCCGAGGTTGCCCATGAATGAACCATGCACCCACTGCTGGCACACCACTGGCCCTGCCCTGCTCTCTATGCCACCCCAATGCCCGCAAACCTGCTGTCGCTGCGGGGGAACGCGCATACTCAAGGACGCCCCGATGGACCGTGCTGGGCATGGCCCCTTTCTGCCACTTGCCGCCGCCCTTTCTGAGCCAGCCCATGCCCAGAACCCGGCCAAAGCATTTGAAATTGCGTGTCACCAGATGTCTGACGAACTGGCTGGCTCAAAAATATGGTTTGAAGAGGCGATCAAGAGGATTGGACATCTACTTGACGCCCCGGAGCGGATGGCAACCGCTCTTTTGAACATGGGCTATGAAGATGGTGACCGCATGTTTCTTGAACGGTATATCGCCGCTCTTAACGCTCAGGCGGCCCCATGACCCCAGCCGACACCCTTGCCCAGACCTGGGAGGACCGGGCCGCGTTCCTCCGCCAGCTTCACCGCGACGAATTCGGCTGGAAGACCACCGAACCGCGTGGGGAGGCCGAGACGCTGCTGACCTGCGCACGGGAGTTGCGCGCCCTGGCAGCAGATGCGGACGCAGAGACGGTCACGCTGCCGCCGTTGCCCTCGCTCCGGGTCCAGGCGGCGCATGTGGTGCTGCTGCCACTGCTGGACGCGGAGTGGCGGAGTACCACCGAACTGTGGCAGGCGGTTCAGGGACAGGTGACGTGGGGGATTTTTCAGGCCGCCCTGCGCCGCGCGGTGGACGACGGCTGGGCCGAGCGGACCCCAAAGCAGAAACGAAAGATGGCGTACTGGCGACTGGCCCAGACGCCGGAGGTCCATCCATGAAAGACCGCGTGCCCACTGGCATCAATCAATTCGTCTACGTCCGCCTGACCCGGCGCGGCGTGGTGGTCCTGCGGAAGCACGAGGCCGCCCAGCGAGATCTGTTGCCGCAGTCCATGAAAACCGACTACGTGTTCCAGCAACCGGACCTGGACGGGCAGATGAGCTGGCCGCTCTGGCAGTTCATGGCGATCTTCGGCCCCGCCCAGTACAACGGCGCAGACACATGCTTTGAAGTCATCCAAATCGAGGTACACCCATGACGCATCCTGATCTCTCCGCCGATACGCAGTTTGAAGACGCCATCATCGCCAGCGTTGGGGAAGAGGGCCGCACCGTCACAATGGACACCGGCTGGTCTCTCGGCATTTCCGCTGGCCCATTCATCCCACAGCCCGGCCAGTCCATCCGCCTGTATGGCAAGGGCACCGGCTATCCCGTGCGAGGCATCGTGATTGACGGGCAGGTGTTCCTGTATCAGACCGAGGCCCAGCACATGGCCGAGTGGCAGCGGGACATCGACGAACGCCGCGAGAAAGACCGCGACGAATATCTGGAAGGGCGCGCCGCCCAGGAGGCCGCCATCGCCCTGCTGCCCACGCCCTTCCAGGCCCGCCTCGCCCGCTTCCTCAAGAACGCCCCGGACACCGCCTGGGCGCATCAGGGTTATGAGCTGGCCACCTGTCAGGCTGCCGTGGCGATTGCCGATGCAGTGGGGGAGGGCGTTCAGGCGTTCCGCGAGCTGACCTATGAGGAGCAGATCAAGCGGGTGCCTCTGCTGGACGAGCTGGGGCTAAGTGGCAACCAGTTCGGCATGGCGGTTCGTCTGGCGCATCTGTCTCAGGCCAATCCCTCTGCCGTATCGGAGAGCTGTGCAACCATCTCACCCCTCGTGGGCTGCCAGGAAGCGGGCTGCGTGCCGGGGCAGGGGCTGTGAGCGGCTCCTATGCCCTGACTGCCCTCGCCGACTGGCTGGAGGCCCGACAGGATTATCAGCGCCTGAGCGCCCTGCGCTTTGACGCACCGGAACCTGAGCTGAGCGATGCGGCCCTGCGGGTGCTACGGACGTTCAGTGAGCTGGAGAAGCTGGGGGGTCAGGATGTGCGGCGCTGGGCCACAGAGCTGGCGATGGGCACGGTGGTCATGGAGGGGCGGCGGGTGGGGCAATCTGCCAGAAGTGCCGAGATAGCCCGTGATCTTGGCATCGACGTGGCGGCAGCAAGGCTGGCAGGCGTGGGGCTGGGGATCCTGGACCCGGAGGCAGGAGCGTGAGCCTGCCCGATCTACTGATGGAGCTGGCCGAGCTGCTGCCTGAGCGGTTCAGCGTCCGCAGCATCCCTGTACGGACCTATCACGTCACCAGCTTCCATGGACGGGTGGATGGCAACCGGGAGTACCTGGGTTGCACGTCCACCATGAACACCCTAGACCAGCCTGGGGAAAGCTGGCAGCAGCGAGTAGCCCTGGAGGGCGCACTGCGCGAGGAATGCGACGAGCGCGGCTGGGAGTGGGCCATCTACCGCTCCGGCAAGACCTACCGAGCCGCGCTGTACCGCAACCCTGGCCAGGACTCCACGGAAGTCGAGGACGTGGATGACGTTGAATCCGAGGAACCCTCTCCCGCAGAGGCGCTGGCGGCTGTGGTGCTGGACGCGCTGAAGGCGAGCGCCGACTCATGAGCTGTGAGTATCCCACCCAGCACATTGACCGCCGATTTGAACACCGCCCGTTCAAGTGCCCCGCCTGCAAAGATGACGCCCGCAACCGCCAGACCGTTCTGGCCTTCCAGTCGGACGCCGAGATGCCCCGCACGGATTACGAGATCGGCTGTGAGGCGTGCGGTCTGGTCTACGAGGTGACGGTCTACCTGCGTGGCTCTGGCGGGCCACCCCTGACCGACGGCCCGGCCCGCGAACGCTGCCCGGCTTGCGATGGCAGCGGCGTGGGCGAGGAAGGGGCCTGCGCACTCTGCGACGGAGAGGGCCACGTTTGGGCCACGGATTTCGAGGGATGCGAGATGCGGGGACAGGTACCGCTGTTCTAGCTTTACGTTAAGTTGACCCCGCTCCGACGCTTTGTTGTGGTGGGGTCTTTGCTGGAATGCCTCCCCATTCCCCACAAACTGCACTCTGAAAGCCCCGTCCCACACACGCTAACTTTGAGGCGTTGTCCCACAGCCCCCCATCAATCCGCCCGCCGCCCGATGTGGCCCCGCGCACATTCCGCGCTAGCATCCTGCACATGGTTACAGCCACAGTGTTCAACCACGCCGGAGGGGCAGGGAAGACTTCAATCACCCTGAACGTGGGGCATGAGCTGTCTCGGATGGGCCTGCGGGTGTTGCTGGCCGATCTCGACCCACAGGGAAATTCTACGTCCTGGATGGGTTTAACGGATGTTGATCTTGCGGAAACAGTCTATCCCGTTGCCACCGAGGGCGCGCCCCTCCCCACTCCCCGGCAGGCCCACGGCCTCTCCGTCATCCCCGCCCAGGTGGATCTCGCTCAGGCCGAGATTGGTATCGCCAGCATGCCCGGCGCACACCTGTTCCTCCGGCAGGCGCTTCAGACAGTGTCGGATCAGTACGACGTGTGCCTGATCGACAGCCCGCCCAGCCTCGGCCAGCTCGCCATCCTCGGCGCGCTTGCGGCTGATCGCCTGATCGTGCCAGTGCCGACGCGGCAAAAGGGCCTCGACGCCCTGCCCGGCCTTCAGCGGGCCACCGCCCTGTATCGCCGCCTGCGCCCGGAACTGACGGTGGCCCTGTACGTGCCCACCCTATACGACGCCCGCCGCACGCATGACCGCACGGTATTGGACGAGCTGCGCGCCTACCTGTCCCCGCTCTCGGAACCCATGCCGCAGAGGGAGGCCGTGTGGCTGGACAGCACGATGGCCGGGGAGCCAGTGGGCGTGTATGCACCGGGCAGCCCCGTTCACGAGGACATCAAACGCCTGACGCGCGAAGTCGCGCAGGCCCTGGGAGTGGTGATATGACCGCGAGACCGAAGAAACCCAAACCCCGTCTGGGCCTCGAAGCCCTGTTGGGCGACGCCTCCGCCCTGGCCCGTCCCGGTCTGGACGCCCGCAGCGTGCCCCTTCAGAGTCTGCGCCCCGGCTCCTTCCAGCCACGCCGGATGTTTGCCCAGGCCGCCCTAGACGAACTGGCCCGCAGCATCCGGGAGCAGGGCGTCCTGCAACCCCTGCTGGTCCGGCCCGCCGAGGACGGATTTGAGATCATCGCGGGTGAACGGCGCTGGCGGGCCGCTGAACTGGCCGGGTTGAGCGAGGTGCCGGTGATCGTGCGGGATCTGGATGACACTGCCGCCCTGGCCGCCGCGCTGATCGAGAACCTGCAACGCGAGGGTTTGAGCATGTACGAGGAGGTCACGGCCACCGTGCGCCTCGCCGCCCTGGCCCTGGGCACCGATGCGGACGGCGCACGCGGGCGGCTGTACCGGGCCAGGAGCCACGGCGGCGAGGATGTCGCGGCGCTGGAGGCCCTATTCGCCCGGCTGGCCCTGGGGGAATGGACGAGCTTCGTGACCAATAAGCTCCGCATCCTGAGCTGGCCTCAGCCGGTGCTGGACGCGCTGGACGCCGGACTGCCGTACACGCTGGGCGGCGTGGTGGCGGCTGCGCCCTCAGAGCATCAGGCGGAGCTGCTGGCCCTGGCCCTGAGTGGAGCCACGCACCGGGAACTGAGGGACCGACTGGCCGCACTGCGGGACCGGCCCACCCGCACGGCCCTGAACGAGCGCGAGGTGGCCCGGCTGGGGCGCACGCTGGGCAGCGTGACGTGGCTGAGGCGGCTGAATGACAAGGAGCAGAGCGAGCTAAACAAGTGGATGGGGAAGATGCCGGACTCGGTCAAGAAGGCGCTGGGACAGGAATGAAGAACCGCGCCGCCCTGACGACAGGCGACGCGTGTATAGGGTTTCCGGAAAAGGGTGTTGCTGGCGTTTCCATGAGGACATTGAGAGGGGGATGGCAGGGGCGACGCTAGAGGATCGGCGTGCCCTTCTTGTTCCGCCTGTGCCTGGGGCTGATGCCGCTCATTTCTCTCCTGCAAAGATCAGTAGGCGCGGAATTACGATCACCCGCTCAGCGTTCGTGCCTGGACTGCGGACAACCAGCTCGGTATAGCCGCGCCGTGCCTGAAGCGAAAGTGCGCGGGTGATTTGCAGCGACTCCCGCACGCAGTCGGCCAGGCTGTTATACCTGCCCTCGTCCGTCATCTGCTCCAGCGTTCGAAGGCTGGTGTCATCGAACGTAAAGGCCACGCGCTTGCTCTTAATCCCCATCTACTTCCTCCTCTGGCTTGGCCTTGAGGGCTGCGCCGCGCATGTGTGACACGTTCTCGCTCAATTCTCTTGCCGCCTGTTCAGAGAGCGGCGCTTCCAGGGCGTATTCGCTCTCCAAAAACCCCGCCATCTGCCGCAGGTGCGTAGCTGCATGCCGGAGCATGTTGTTGCTTGCCTCATGGGTGACGTGATGGGCGATGGCCGCCACAAAATCAGCGTGATCGTGGGCCTGATTCGCCAGCCGCCGCGCCTTCTCTGATGCTTTTGCGTCTTTCATATCGCTTCTCCCCTTGCTTGAACCTGCGCCCACTTCTCCGGCCATTCCTTCTGAATCACCACCACGAAATACGGCTCCACTTCCCGGCGGTAGTGCGCAAGGTCCACCCCGATCATCTCTGCTGCCCGCCCGCGCGTGATCCAGCCCGACAACGCCGCCATGACGGCCAGCAACTCGAAATCGTTGTGAGCGCCCGCGCCCAGCAGTTCGACGGCCTCGCGGCGGCGGGTGGCCAGCGCCTCCAGTTGCGCCCTGACATCGGCCTTCACGCCGCCGCCGTTTTGGCTTTAAGTGCCTCCCGATACAGCGTCCGCACCTGCGCCAGCGCGTCCCGTTCCAGGCTCCACAACCCCTGCGCCCCTTTGTGGGGGACAGATTCAGAGAGCGGGGTCACGTCGGCCAGGTGCCAGTGGTACTGACCGAACACGCTCCAGGGGTTGTCGTGGTCCTCCCGCACATCGGCCAGCCGTGCCACGGCAATGATGCCAGTGGGCATGTAATCCGTTTCATTGGCGACTTCCAGACCGCACCGCAGTCTGAGCATGGTCTTTGGATCTTGCTCGCCTTCCCAGCCCATCGTGGTGATGACCGAAGCCAGGGATACCCGCGCTTCCGCACGCCCCGCCGTGTTCGGGCCGTGCAGCCGTCCGCCGTGAATTGCCAGATACATGCCGATCCGTCCGCCCTGCTTCTCTGGCCGCCAGGTCCGGTTCTCGATGTTCTTGCCGCCTTCCGCGATGACCCAGGCCCAGGGATGGGTCAGGGTGATGCCCTTGATCTGCATGGTGGTCATGACTCTGCGTCCAGGCGGCGCAGACTCGGTCCGTCCACCCATATGCCGCGTTTCCCGCCGTAGACGTGGGTGCATTCCGGCCAGTCCACGCGGCAGGCGGGAATGTCTACGCCATCCGACTGATAGATGCCCTCACCTGGCCTGCTGAGTTCGGTGATGTGCCCCCTTGTACCTGTCAGGATGTTCTTGCCACCGTTCAGCACTTCCACCTGATCGCCAATCTTGAAGCTGTTCATGCGCCCATCCCAGCAAACAGCGGCCCAAAGTTCAGCATGACGGTGGCGCTGGCCTCTGGCGTGCGACTCGAATAGAACGGCCCGCGCGCCGCTTCAAAGTGTAGGCCCCACGCCTCCACTCCGCCCGGCGTCAGGCTGGCAGCGGCGATCACCTGGGCATAGGCGAGTTTGCTCTGGCGGCGGTCCTGATCGAACGGGCCATGCAGCATGTCCTCGCAATAGGTGAGGCGGTCTTGAAAGCCCTCCTGCGCGTATAGCTCCTTCGCTGCGGCCTGGGCGTCGGTGATGCCACGCCGCTGGAAGTCAAGAATGCACTGCGGGACCATCAAGGCGAAGTAGATTTGCAGCTCCTGAGCGCGTTTGTCATTAAAATCCACCGGGTTCCTCCTCGTCAGTAACGTAAGGGCTGCGCGTTTCTTCCAGAGCTTGCCGGACAACGATCTCGAATCGGTCTCGCTTGGCGATCATCCAGCGCAGGCGTCGGCGGGCAGAGTGCCAACGAGCGCGGTCTCCTGGCAGATGGACAGGCTTGTCTTTCTTAAGTTGAGGCAGTTCCAGCAGCTCCTGAAGATGGCCCGTGTCGGCAGCCTGATGGTGGATGATGACGTTCAGGCGCTCAAGCTGGCGTAGATCATCGGCTAGAGTGCGGGTCACGGCCTTCCCTCCGGTCTCCAGACCTCGATCAGTTCCTCCAGGCCCAGAGTCCGTCCGAGCATCTGATCCAGCACGCCTGCCAGACAGGTCAGGGCGGTCACGCTGGCGTGGGCCAGATCGCCCCGGATCATGCTGTGGGTGATCGTGCGGGGCAGGCCCATCCGTTCAGCGGCGTCGGCCACAGCCTTCGCGGACAACTCGTTGTCAGCCACCAGACCGCCTACCAGCAGACGCACGCCGTAAGCCACTGGCTCCGGCTGGCGCACCCACATGGGCCGCCCGTTGCGGTCCCAGGTGTCCAGCGCCGCGTGCGCGATCTTCAGCGAGCGCCGATCTGGCCCAGTGGCTTCCAGAGCGTGGCCGTCGATGGCCGCCATGATGGTCTTCACGTCCACGTCCATCAGCCGCGCTGCCTTCACTGGGGTCAGCGGCATCAGCACCTGCTTGGGCTTGGGCGGGTCCGGCTGCTTGTTCTGCGGAACAGGAAAGTCGCGGGTGTCCATCCAGCGCACCAGCTCGGCGTGGGCAATCGTGGCAGGCCCGTACTTGTCGGGAAGTGGCGTCAGTTGCCCCAGACGGATGGCGCGGTACACCGTTGACTTGGGGACGTTGGCAAATGCGGCGGCGTCGCTTGTTCCGTAAACATCGTAATACGGCACTTTGCGCCGTTCACCTGACTTGGTCTTGCAGGGGTCAATACCGCCCATCAGCCATCCACCTTCGGCCGCGCGGCCATGAATGCTTCCAGCGCGGCCACCTCGTCCACGCCCACAGCCATGTACGCCCGCACCGGGCCGTCCGTCATCTCCTCCAACACTTTGGCAGCGGCAATGGGCAGGCGCATCAGGGCCTCGGCTCCCACGAGGCTGCGCTGGGTCACGCCACGGTGGGCCAGCTCCATCACGGCTCTACGGTCTGCCATGCTCATGGCTTCTCCTTTGAAGACTCCACAGTCAGACGCAGGTCGAGGTACTCGAGGAGTTCACTCCAGCGCCCGGGCATCTTGCTTGTACTGCCAGAAAGCATTCGGTTGACGTAGACCCTATTTACGCCGAGTGCTTCAGCGACCTGTTCCTGAGTCAATCCCTTCTCCTTGATGACGGTCTTTACTGCTTGCCTAACGTCCTGATTCATGCTCATAACGTAACGCCTCCCGTTGCGTTATGGGTAGAGTAACACTTGACGTAACGTACCGCAATAGGTTACTATAGGGACAGCAGAAAGGGCGCTAACCCCACTACGAGAAGCGCCCCACTGACTCCCCGTTCGAAGGAATCGAAATGAACTCTAACACCCGCGCCACCACCCGCACCTGGAACGCCTACACCACCTACCGCGAGTGCAGCGTCGTGACCGCCCTGGCCGTCCATGTCGTGACCATGACGCGCGCGGGCGCGAGCTTCATCGCCGAATTGGATGGACGCCCCGTGGACATGCTGCATGCGGACCGCGTTCTGCGCGCCGCCGATCGCCTGGAAGTGGTGGTCGAGGTGCTGGAAGCGGCCCCCATCGGCAAGGCCACCGCCTGCGCTTTGCACCGCGAGCTGGGCGCACTGGGCTACAAAAGCCACTACGCGCTGGCGAGCGAGGTTCTCGGAGTGCCGGTGCCCAGTCTGGCCGCGCTGACTGCCGAGGATGCGGCTGTGGTCCGTTCATACGCTTACGGCCAGATGGGGCGTGCCGCATGAGCAGCTTCCCCGTCAGCATCCCCGACATTGCCGAGGATTTCGATACCGTTACCGTACGCGTGGGCCGCATCCTGACCGAGGCCGAGGTGGCGCAGGTGGGCGGCTGCCTGGGCTACGCGCTGCGCGTGCATGTGGCTGGGGAAGACCTGGGGGACCCGGAGAGCGTGGCCTACCAGGGCGGTCAGACGATCATCCGGTACTTTTTCGACAGCACCAAGGCCCAGCGGAGCGATCCTGACCCCCAGCACGCCTTCCAGGTTGCCGCCGAATTCATTTTTGATGGCACACCTATCCGCAGCAGCAACCGGAGTGGCCCAAACACTGCCGGTACCCGCCTGATTCAGGGCATCGGCCCCGTCGCGCTGGCCTTCAGCGTGAATGAATACCCCGAACCCACCCCGCCCGCCGCTCCTGCCCTGCCGGACCCCTCGGAGCTGCTGGCGGCGCATCAGGCCATGCTGAATGCCCAGGCCCGCTACGCTCAAGCTGTGAGCGACTTCCGGGGCCACGCATGACCCGCTTCATCGTGGTGATCCCGGCAGGTGGGGAACCGCTGGCGGTGCCGCTCGGCGAGGATCGTCTGGCCACGTTGCAGAGCGCGGTGGGCGGGCACATTGACTATCTCCCCGAGGCATTCCACGAACTGGACGGGTTTGAGGTGGTCCATCTGGACGACTGGCATGGACGGGCAGCCAATCCCGCCGCCTCGCGCCTGATCGGCCTGCCCACGGCCTGCGAACCCCTGCGCGGCCCCGTCGTGCTGGTGCCGCTGCCGCAGGGCCAGGACAACCGGGCTGAGCGGGCACATCAGCGGCGCTATTTCGGGATGCTGGACGCGGTGGAGTGCGGCTTCTGCTCGGCAGACGAGGCGGGCATCGGCGCGCTGATTCGGGTGGCCTAGCTCATCTGGCAGATGTGCGCTGAGCGGGCCTCCTGAACACTGGACATCAGGAGGCCCCTGCCCATGACCCTGACCGCCGATCCCCGTCCACGCGCCCACCTGCAAGGGCGCAACGCCTACGCCGCGCTGGCCGCCTGCATGATGGCTGCTCGTTACGCCGGATGGAGCGACGCGCAGATCCGTGCGTTCCGGCTGCGGGCCACTTCTGGCAGCGTCGAGGACGTGTTGCGGGCCTGCTGGACGGAGTTTAAAGCGCGCTAATACTGGGACTCCGGAAAGTCCTGTTGTTACCACTGCCAGTAATCGCCGTGGCGGTTGTGCGCCCGCCTGGCCTGCTCGTGAAGATAAGCGGCCACAAGGTGCAGGTCCGCTCCATACATGAGATCGCTGGACGGCTCCCTCCGGGTGGTGGCCCACTCGCTCAGCTCGCCCAGGTGGACCAGATACTGGTGGGCATCCTCGTCAAAGGCCCGCCTCGCCCGTTTGGACTGGCTGGCCAGTTTGCTTTTCGCCCGGAATTCCTGCCCGAAGATCGCCTTCGCCCGCAACACGCGGAAGGAATGGCCGCGTCCACTGCGATCAATATCGCGGATGACCCGGTTCATGCTCTCGGTATAGGCGTTCGTCAGGCGATACTCGAAATACGCCATGATCTCGCCCTCCCAATTGCTCATGGCCGTCACCAGCTCATGCCACGGCCCGCCCTTGATCCGCAGGGATTCGGGAACGCTGGCAAGCCAGCGGGCGTATCTGCGCCGGGCCTCCAACGCCGTGCTGGCGTCATACACGCCATAGAACCGTTCTTTCAGCTCATAGGCGGCGATCAGGTCCGGGAACTCCCCGCGCCAGTTCTCGATGTCCCGGACCTCCTTTTCGGTCAGGGTCTTGCGCCGCTTGAGGAGTGTGTAGCGGTTGCCGCGCATCCGACGGCGCTGCGCGGGATCCAGACCTTTGCGGTAACTCTTGCGAATCTGCTCCAGGGCATGGTTCGCCAGCCGCACCACATGCCATTTGTCCACGATCACCGCCGCGTGGGGCAGCACCTCCCGGACGGCGTCCCGGTAGGGCCGCCACATATCGATGGTCACGGCCTGCACTGTGGGGGCGTCCAGGGTGCGCAGGAAGGTAATGATGGTGGCCTTGCTGCGGTCTTCGAGCATCTCGATCAGGGTTTCGTCGCCAATATTCGTGAACACGGCGCGCGGCGTGTCGCCGATGTACAGCTCATCAATCCCCAGCCATTCGGGCGTCTCGAACTTCGCGTTGCGTTCCAGCCGCTGCACCAGATTGTCCTGGATGTTGCGGACGGTTTTGTCGTCCACGCCGTACATATGGGCCGTCTGGATGTTGCTCAGGGTCAGGCAGTCGCGCTCGATGGCCTCCACCAGGCGGCGGGTGGCCTGGCGGTCCGGGTGGACCCACGCCAGGGGTTCGAGGCTGGTGGCCCCGCAGCTCTTGCAGCGGTAGCGTTGCCGCTCGATCACCAGCCGGACGTGTGCGGCGTAGATGGGGGTGTCGGCGAGATGCTGTTCGATGCGGCTGAAGCGGATCAAGTCCCCAAACACTCCGCATTTGGGACAGGCGTTCAGGCGTGGTGTGTGCTGCACTTTCAAGACGTACAGGCTGTGGCCCAGCTCGTTGCCGTATCGGCCCTCTATGACCCGCGTGCCAGGCAGGGCGAGCGTGGGTAGCTCATCAGCCTGGAGGACGCAGAATTCCGACACTGGAGGAGCTTACTGTCCTTCTGGACACCCTAGATACAGGAATGAGGCGGGGTGCCAGGGGGCGCGGCTGCACTGGCCAGGGCTTTCGGGCGGGATTGACCTTATTCCGTTGATAGAATTACGCAATGAGCGAAACGTCACCCGCCCCCACGTTCACCATTCCCGCCCTCCAAAAAGCCCATCAGTTCGGCGCACTTGAGCGAATCGTCGAACTGATGCTTGAAGGGCGGAGCGCCGAAGTCCTGTGCGTGACGGGCGGCCTGGCCGCTGGACAGCTCTCCCTTGGGACCGCCGAAGACGACGGTGCCCTTCTGGACGAATTGGAGTGCCATATCTGGGCGAGAATCCAGGAGGAAACGCCTGTCGCCACCGCTTTTCTGGAGACGTACAGGGATCACCCTGTCCTTATCGGCGTCATCGAGATGCTGCATGACGAGGCACCCGTTCAGCGACTGTGGGCACTCCTGACGGGACTGATGATCGGCGCACGGAGTCCTTATCCCCGCATGCACGGGATGATCATGGTCAACACGCTGAGCAACCAGGTGGAGGCGGCCAGGGGCAGGGAGGCTGCTATTCCGAACTGATGGGCTACTGGTGGGTCAGAGTTGATGCTCCGGGCAAGGTTCCACGAATTCCACGTCCAGCCAGTACTCCGCCTGATCCCAGTCCAGTGGGTTCAACTCGGCACACCACGCGGCCCAGGCCGCAGCCCGGGCTTCCTCGTGGCAGCCCAGGTAATCCGCGAGGGCCGTCCGCTCAGCAGGGGAGGGGAGGTCATCGGACTGACCAAATGACTAATTTGTTCAACCACCTTTTTAATCCCCTAAAGAAATTAATTCTCCACGCCGAAAACGCGAATTTAAAGTCTTTTCAAGATCTTCAGCAAGTATCTTAAGATCACCCTCAACAATGCCGTTTAATATAATCCCAGCCACGAGTCCCGTCGCATCCTTCAAAACAGTGCGATGTAACTGAAGATGGGATCGCGCTTCTGTTTCTGCTTCATTACTATCCATCAGAAAACCTTGTTGCTGACTAGCGACTTCAAATTTTCTCTTGACGTCTGCCATCGCCTCCAAGTCTCCTGAACTCATGTCTCCACCAGTACGATGCAGCTTGCCTTTGCGGAAAACTTCTAGTGTCGGCTCCATCGTTTCGGGGGCTATATAAGTGGTCAATACGTAATCCAATTGCTGAGGGCCATCGCGCAAATATCCATTTGCTGCCGCATCATGATCTTCAAGCAGGTCCGGCCCACCTGGAAGAGATACTTCACCCACTATGTATTGATCCTCTGTTAAAAAGAGATGGGATGCGGCGACATGGGAAGCTTCGTGATACGCAAGCCGGATCATTTGGATTAGGGTCATTGCTTGCTTGGCCATCTTGTCGTCCAAAGTAGGCTCCTGCTGGAGCCGTGACAATTCCTGTCCCGCAGGAGTGTGAGCGATCCCCTGCACCTGTTCTAGAAATATCGGGATGGCTTGATATAGAACGGATCGTCCCTCATCAGTGTCGAAAAGCCATATCTCTAGGTCGCCAAAAGGAACGTCGGGAAGCTGCAACATGGCCTGCTTATAGCAGAATTCATGATCTATTCGACCTTCGATATCTGTGCGGTTCTCTTGCCGCAAAAATGTATCTAATCAGCAAACAGCGGCGTCGCTCCCTTATCTTTCCCTTTCTTGCCCGTCAGGCTCTGCGCCGGTTTGCGTTCCAGACTTACGTTGACTGAGCCAGCAGGCAGTTGCGGGCGTTTACCGTCGATCACATCCGCCGCCGTCAAGATCTGCAGTTTCGGGAAGGTCCGCCCCTCCCATTCGTAAGAGCCTGCCTGAGCGGTCTCCTGAATCATGCCTTTTGTTGGCTCATGCGCGAGCAGCAGCACCCCGATGGCAGCAGCCTCCCGCTCCACTGTGCCGCGAAGATCTCTGACCATGGCTGGTCCAATGTTGTGACCCGCCTTGACGCTGATGATCACCTTCTCGATCTTGCCGCCAGTAGGCGTGCGGAAGAAGATCTGGCCGTCGATACCCCGGTCCGGCCCCTTCTTCCCGCGCCGGTCATCGCCTACCGCCCCGAACGCGGTTCCACCAATTTCATGGACGGCCCAAAACTGGAACTGGAAGGGATTGTTCTCAGCCAGGAACCTAGCCCCGGCCTTGTCGATGGGAAGCGAGAGTTCCTCGTATCCCTTGCCTGGCAGCAACTGGTGGTCCGTCCTGAGTCGTTCTTTGATCAGGGAGATGCTCAGGTGGGTGACATCGATGCCTACCCAGGCGCGCCCCAACTTCTCGGCGGCGCTGATGGTGGTGCCGCAGCCGCAGAACGGGTCCAGCACCACGTCGCCAGGATTGCTGCTGGCCTGGATGATGCGTTCCAGCAGACTCACGGGCTTCTGGGTGGGATAGCCCAGCCGCTCTTGAGCTTGAGAAGAGAGCGGACCAATGTCTGTGATGACGTCCTGAATGGAGACTCCAGGCATCTCTCTTAAAAAACGCTTTAAGGCCAGCCGCTTCGTTTTGTCTGGGGGATAGTGGATTCGCCCCTCGTCGTGCAAACGCTGCATCGTTTCGGGCTTGTACGCCCAGCCATTGGCGTGTGGCTGATAGCCCTTCCATTCATACATCAGGTTGGGACGTGGCGAGGGGCTGCGCATGTCGCTCAAGCGATATGGCCCGCGCCCATCCCCGTCGTCATGCCGGTAGAACTGCTGGACGTACTTCTCGTCGTAGGGGGTATGGACAGCGTTCCAGGTAAATTTCTTCCCCTTGACGTAGTACAGGATGACGTCGTGAATGTCACCCCAGCGCTTGCTGTCGTTGTGCGCGCTGCTGCGCTTCCAGATGATCTCATTGCGAAACTGTTGAGCGCCGAAGATGATGTCCAGCACGATCTTCAGGTAGTGGCTGGCGGCTGGATCGCAGTGCAGGTAGAAACTGCCAGTGGGCTTCAGTACCCGGTGCAGTTCCACGAGGCGGACGGCCATCATGACCAGGTAGGCGCTGAGGCTGTTCTTGCCCAGACGCCGCACTGTCTCGTCTAAGAACGTTGCTAGTTCTCCATACCGGACTAGGAGGTCCTGCATGGCCTGTTCACTTTCCTCGCCCCAGACCCAGGTGTCTTTGAAGGCGAAGGCCTGGGCGTCGCTGCTGTCACCCTTATGGTCTTTGAAGAGGATGTTATAGCCCGCCTGGGAATTAAAGGGGGGATCCAGGTAGACGAGGTCAATGCTGCTAGCGGCAATCTCGTCACGTAAAACGGTCAAGTTGTCGCCGTGATAGAGAAATTTCACGCTGAGCCTCCAGTACTGGGTGACAGCAGTCGCCTGCCCCATCCAGTTGCCAGGTGGCGTGGTTGGGATTCACAGCGTTCTGTACGGGGAAAATTACGGGGTTGGCTCTTAAAAAACTCTTACACCAGCAAAAAGCCCCCACCCGCCCAAGCCGAAGCGCAGGAAGGTGGGGGCTGTCAGATCGCCTGAGTTGTCCGCTACCTTGCGTACACCACCACGGGGACCGCGCCTTTGCTGGGCCGGTAGGCCGCCAGCGAGGCGCTCGTGATCTGTGCCGCCAGACTGGCATCGTTGGGTACGAAGGTGATTCTCAGCGGCGTGAGGCGGACCGCGTCAAAGGGAATCTCGGGCAGGCCGCACCGCCAGCGCATACCGACGTCGATCTTGACCTCCTCGCACCACGCAGCGGCACCAGCGTCCGGCTTGATGTTCACCCCACGCACGTTCAGGGCTGGGCCGTCGCCCGCCACAGAGGGATCGCCAGTCAAGGCGTCCGGGCCAGGATTGGTGACCACCAGGGACAGGCCCTGCTGGGTCAGTGTGGCCTTCTCACCGGGTTGCAGAACCTGGGCGACAGGCGCGCAGGCGGAGAGGGTCAGGGCCAGGATGATTGCCAGGTACTTCATTTCAGACCTCCAGCGGCCAGCAGTTCCTGTGTTGCATCCAGGATGTCGGCGCGGTTGCGCCAGTTCAGATGAAAGTCGCCGTCCGCCAGATCAGGGAAGACCTTGATCAGTTTGAGCGCCAGGTGGGCGATGTTGTCTGCCGTGGCGGGCAGATGGAGCTGATTCAACACGCCTTCCAGCAGCGAACCCAGCGTGGCTTCCACCACTGCGCTGCCAATGGCTCCCCCGAAGAAGGGCAGCGCCTGTGCAGGGACGGCATCTGGCGTGAATCCGGCGGGCAGCAGGTTCTCAAACCCGGAAGGCGGCGCAGGGTCCGTGGTGGCGGGAGGCGTCATGTCTACGGGTGCGCCGGGCAGGTTTGGGGCACCGATCCAGCCCAGGGCCTGCTTGAGCAGATCGCGCCCGCCCATTGCCACCAGGGCGGAGGCCACCCCGAACAGCACGGTGGTCCAGGGCGAGACCAGCCCGAACAGTACCAGCTCTGCGCCGTAATTGGCGATGCTCAGTCCGAACGCGCCGCCGATCCCCAGCAGCAGGGCCAGCCCGCGCCACACCCAGGGGTTGCCAGTGATCTGGCCGTACTTCTTGAACTGCTGTTGCTCGCTGGCCCGCTTGATCGCCGCGATGGCCAGCAGGATGAACCCACCGAATTTGAAGGGCGACGTGCCCCAGCTCATGGGGTCAATGGTGGGGAGGATGTCGCTCCCCTGCGCGAAGGCGTACCCGCCTGCCAGCAGCGCCAGCGCCAGCACCCACAGCGCGTAAGCCCGCAGCAACAGCAGGATGTTGATCACCTGTTCGACGATTCGTTTCAGCATGTGTCCCTCCAGAGGGAAGAGAAATGGCCCGCGCGCAGTCGGGCCAGCAGTGAGGGCAATCCAGTTGCGCGGTCCTGGATCTATTTCGGCTGCTTTGTTGCGCGCTGGCTTTACAGTTCGTCCGCCCGTGCGGGCCGGACAAACCAGCGGCCACCGGAGAAGCCCAGGACGGTGGGATAGGGGAAGGTGTATTGCGCCTGACTGGCAGACTCGAACCCGCTGGGACCCGGCACCATCAAGCCGGGAAAGGCAGAGGGGGCCGTAAGTACAGGGGGTACGACGGGCACACCGCTGCCCAGCACGCCCCGCGCTCGCAGTTCGTGCATCACCGCCAGCACGCCGGGCCGGGTGTCCGGCTGATCGATCCGAACGCGGATGGCGGGATTGGCGAGGCTGGGCACGGTGCCCCGAATTCGCATCTGCACGCCGTTCTGCGGATCGTTGCTGGCATACGGGCTGTTCGCCACGCTGCCGTAGCCGGTGCCGTTGTACAGGAAGGCCGCATAGCCGCAGTCGGCCAGACTGGAGAGTGGGGTCAGAGCGGGGCGGCCAGCGCTCTTGAGCTTGGCCTGCACGAAGGCAGCGGCGCAGAGGACAGCGGTACGGGGATCTCGCTCAGGGTCTGTCAAATCGGTGATGCCGTATGCAGCTCCGTACTCGCGGACACGGGCAGAAGAAAGCGGTGGATCAAATTGCAGAATGCCCCCCACCCGGCCCGTGCTGGCCCCGAATGCGGTTTCCCGGTAATGCAGGGCCGCCAGCAGGTCACGGGGCACACCGACGCGCCGCTCGGCCTCGATGTAAAACGCCGCCCATTTACGGGCGGCGGCGATCATGTTTGCGTTCAGGTACATCTATTCGTCCTCCAGAGGTGGATCCACCGGCCACTGTCGCGGCGGCTGGTGGCTGTAAATCTGTTCCAGCAGCCGGGCATAGTTCTGCGCGTCGTTGCGCTGGCCCAGCACGGTGTAGAAGCGGCTCATCACGCGCTCCAGCTTCTTCTCGGCCTTCGCCAGTCGCCCTTCCACCAGCTCCAGGCGCTCGCTCAGACTTTCCTTCTCGGCCACGCTGGCCTTGCCGCCCCGCCACTGGCTGAGCAGGTACCCGATGGCCCAGATCAACACGGCGGCACCACCGAACAGCGGGGACTTGCTGATCGCGTTCAGAATCACTTCCTGATCTGGCATCAGCCCTCCCGCCGTTTGATCCAGGCGGGCGGGTGGTCCACCAGTCGCTTGACCCACTGCTGCCGTGGGAACCAGTCCCGGAAGTCGCGCAGCAGCAGCCACAGCGAACCGATGGCCAGAGAGGAATACGTGAAATAGCTGGTGGTCAGGCCGCTGCCGGTCACGAATACGGATGCCACCAGAAAGAAGTACGCGCTGGAGAACAGGTGGGCCGTCTGAGACCAGCCCGTTCCTGGCTTGACCAGCAGAAGAGAGAGCGCGATGGTCCCCGCCACCCAGCCCCAGACCTTCCAGGGCAGCACGTCATCAAAGGCGTTGAAGCTGCCAACGATGTAGGGCAGGTAGGGCCGCAGCACTACTGTCAGCACGAAGCCGAGGTGGACCGCCAGCGTGACCCAGTGCAGGGCGGACTGGGGGCGATGGCCGAAGAAGGTTTGAATCCACATCCAGATCGCCCGGACCATCCCTGCCGGACCCGAGAGCAGCCGTTGCCAGCGCGCCCTCACGGTTCCACGCCGTCCCGCCAGACTTCGCCGTCCAACCATTGCCACTTCCAGCTATAGGAGGTCCACAGCTCGCGCCTGGGCACCGTGCCGCCGTACTTGCCCAGGGTCCAGGAATAGACGCCGCCGTAGCGGGCGCTGCCGTCCGGGATGATGGGCTGGTACGGCGCACCGTTGCGTTTGCGGCTGATGGTGCTGGTCTTGCGGACCCGCAGGCTGACCGTGAACAGGCAGTCGCTGGACGGCTGAAGAAATGCCTGATAGGCGAAGCCCAGGGTGTAATCGGGGAAGACGTTCAGGTGGCAGTCGGGCACGGAGGCCGCCGCGAAGGCAAAGAGAGGCGGCGTGGGCGGAATGCTGTTGAGCAACGCTCCAGAATGGGTTGCCCCAGCCAGCAGGGCCAGCAGCAGCACAGAAGTTCGCATGGGAATCACCTCCTAGAAAGGTGGGGAGTGGGTTCAGGGACGGACGGCCAGCGGGTCCGGCAACGGGCAGTCGGTGGGTGCCCACCCTGGCCAGCCGAAATCACCAGGGGAACAGCCGGCCATGACCGCTGCCTCACCTACCGCGTCCGCGTGTGCTTCCAGGGCGTTGCAGTTCCAGGCGGGCTGGCGCAGACAGGCGGCTCCCAGGAACGCGGCGGGAATCAGGTAATGGCGCTGCTGCCACAGGTGCGTGACCTCATGGGCCACCATCCGCGTGCTGACCTGCCCGGATTCGATGCGGATCACACCCCGGCCAGCAGTGGCGGCCAGGGGTGCGAGGCTGCCCGGTGCAACCTCGATGGCGGTATAGGAAAGCCCCCAGACCGTTGGGGAATCTGGGGGCAGTTTTGGCGCGCAAGCGCACAGCAGGAGGACCAGCAGCCACCTCACGCCACCCGCCGCCCCACCACCACATCTGCCGCCGCCCAGACCGCCAGGTGATCGGCGATCCAGTCGGTGATCAGGGACTCAGGCACCGCCCCCGCCGTGTACGAACGGTTGCCAATCGGCCCCTCGGTGGCGTTGTCGCTGAAGCCGAAGTCCAGCCTGCGCCCTGGCTGTCCAGCCAGCGGCGCAGCCCAGGCCACATCGTTGTCGTCCACGATGTTCGTGGTCTTGTCCATGAAGAAGTTGCTGGCGTAATTGCGGGCATAGATGCCCACGTCAATGTTCGCGCCGTTCTGGTCCACCCGAGACCCGTCCGGCGCAAAGCCGGTCTGCGCGATCCGGTTGCTGATGATCTTGCCGAAATTGGTGGACGACATGCTGATGCCCGTGTTGGAGGTGCGCACGGCGGTGTTGCGCTGCGCCGTGGTGTATTCGCCGCCCTCGTCGCCCATGACGATGGCCGAACCCGAGTAGATATTGCTGGGCACCGTGTCATACGCGCCGTCGATGAGGTTGCGGTCAATCATCAATGGGCTGGCCGACGTGCCGCCCGATTTGTAGGTGTTGATGTTGTCCTCGACGCGGGATTCTCCGGGCAGATTGGTGACCCAGTTGTCCTTGATCGACATGCCTGCCACGCCGCGCACCTTGTCGAGCTGCACCGCCTGCACGCGGTACCAGCCCACGCCATCACCGCCCAGCGAGAACCCGTTGGGCGAGCTGCGGTCCCGGAAGCGTCCGTCGATATTGCGGAAGCGGTTGCGCTCGGCCCGGAAGGTGCCACCGCCCCAGCAGCACGTCTGGAGGTTGATGCCCACGCCGTTGAAGTTGCAGTTCTCGACGATGATGTTTTTCGCGTACTCGAACAGGATGCCGCCGCCGCGCTGTCCGTCTGCGAGATCCAGCCCTGGCGTGATGACGCTGCAATCGCGGATCACCACGTCCACCGCGACGGTGTTGCCCGGTGGCAGGCCGTAGGCCGCGTTGCCGATGGCGGCCTGCCCGGTGGTGTTGCCTGAAGGCGCGCTGGCCGTGCTGTGCGTCAGCAGCAGTGGGCGCGTGGTGTTGACGTAGATGGCGCACTGGCCCTTGACCAGCGTGCGCGCGGTCAGGCCCGTCACCAGTGAACGCCCAGCATCCGGCCCGCCCACAATCGGCACAATGCCCAGGCCGTCCAGGTAGGCATCGTTGATGACCACAAACGCGCTCCAGGTGATCGTGCTGGGGTCCGGCTCCACATACAGGGCAGGGTCTGGCGTGGGCGGCGGCGTGCCTCCCGAGATGGCGACAGTGACGTTGGTTGTGCCCTGCGCCGTTCGGTTCTGGCTGTCGGTGGCGATGGCGATCAGGGTCAGGGTGCCGTTGTCCGCAGCCGTCACATCGGTGGTGGCCGTGTAAGGCGGACTGCTGGAGCGGCTGATGAAATTGGCCGGGCTGACGCTGCCCCGGTAGAAATCCAGCCATTTGATGGTCAGACCGCTGGGAGGGGTGGCCACTGCGCCCAGGGCGAGCGGCCTTGCGGTGGTCACGCTGCCGGGTGAAGCACTCACGCCGACGGTTGCTCCTGGCAGCGGGATGGCGACGGTGACGGTTTGCGTGGTGGTGGCAAAGTTGCCAGCAGCATCGGTGGCCCTGAGCAGGTAGACGTGCGTGCCGTTGCTGGACCGCGTGATGCCCTCGGTGACCTCGCCGCCGGGGGGGATGGTGATTGCCGTACCGTCCCGCGTGAGCAGCAGCGTGACCGCGCCGCCCGCATCGGTCCCGCTGGCGTTCAGGGTCAGGGTGCCGTCGGCAGTGAAGTTAAGCGAGCTGGCGGTCAGGAGGGGGACGGGTGCGGTGGTGTCGGGCACGCCGATGGCAACGTCGATCTTGAAGCTGACCTCACGGGGATTGCCTTGCTTGTCCACCACCACCGCGCGGAACTGGACCTCGCCGTTGTCCACGAAAGTCAGCTCGGCAGGGCAGGTATAGGGGGCAGACAGGCGCTGGCCGATCTGCACGGTGCCTTTGAAGAAATCCACCCGCGCCGTGTTGCTGCTGTCACTCAGCTCGACAGCGAGCGGATAAGGCGAGGCGGTCACAGGGCCAGCAGCGCCGGTGAACAGGATGGTGGGCCGAGGCGGCGGCGCTGAACCAGAGCCGGGCCGAATGCCCGCGAGCAGGGCCAGCAGACGTGCGATTGAGGACATGGGGCCTCCAATGGCCAAAGCAAAGCCCCCACATTTCTGTAGGGGCTTGCATAAATTCTGTTGTGGACGTTGACAAGGCTATGCGTTAGTCGTCAAGCTAAATGAGTAGACCCTCGCGGTGTTAGAGCACCCAGGGCCACCTACGCCTTACGGGAGGCACAGCATGAAAGAGAATACAACCGCTCCGGCGGAGTCCATGCCCTATGACTGGGACACCCTGCTCCGCGAGAAACGGGAGAAGACGGTCAGGAAGGCGCTGAAGAGTGGCGATATCGATCTGCTCGTCAGCCTGACCATGCACAACCTGCTGGCCTACGGGCGCGGCGGGGCGCACACCAGCCCGCACACGATGCGCGGGTACACGACTGGCGTGCGGGCCTATCTCGCCTACGCGCTGCCCCTCGGCTGGAAGCGGCTGACCGAACACGATACGGACCTGACCATCGGCTACATCCGGGGGCTGGAGCGGCAGGGGATGAAGCCCGGCACCATCAACTCCAGGCGCAGCGCCGCCCGCGCCCTGTACCGCGCCCTGCGGTGGGCCAACGTGCTGGAAGGTGATCCTTTCGCCGACACCCCTCGCGCCCATGACACTGAGGACAAGTGGACGAAGCGGGAGGCGTACTCGCGAGAGGACATCAATGCCCTGCTCGCCCTAGCGGACGCGGACGAAACGCGGTTCTTGCTCCTGGGCGCGCATGGGGCGCTGAGGATGTCTGAGCTGATCGGTTTAAGGTGGCAGCACATTGACCTCCTGAAGCGGGTGATGGTGGTGACCGGCAAAGGCCGGAAGACGGCGACGGTTCACCTCACCGCAGCGCTGACCGAGTCGCTGGCCCAGGTGCCGGAGGAGGACAGGGAAGGGCCGGTGCTGGCCTGGCAGAACCAGAAGACCGTGCGGCTGGTTTTGCGGAGTCTGTGCAGCCGCACCGGGGTCAAATACGAGAAGCGCCACGTCCACGGTCTGCGGCACTCGGCGGCCACGCTGCTCCTGGACCAGTGCGGCGACATCTTCGTGGTGGCGAGGCATCTGCGGCACAGCAGCATTTCAACGACAGAAACCTATGCGAAGTTGAGCAGCACGAAGCTCACCGATGCGCTCAAGAGCTGGGACGTGGCAGAGGACGCAGCGGACTAACCCCGACATCAGCAGCGCCCAGGAGATGATTCCTGGGCGCTTTTCTTTGGCTTTCTTTGGCCGATATTCGGCTTGATCTTCAACCCGACATCTGAACGTATCGGGAGAAATCAGCGGATGCGGTAGCCTCAGCAGAACACCCCGCGCACGCCAATGCGGGGGTGTGGTTGGGCCGCCCGAAGGCTGCTGGATCGCGGTGATTTAGTGTACTTCGGAAACAAATGCGGTCTGCGTTGGAGCCTTATGCCTTTTATGAATGCTCGCTGCAATGCTTGCGGGACTATTTTCCCGTCAGTAATGGAAATACCCGATGACGGCGACGATATGAGAGTTTCAAATATAGTCTTCGGGCCTTGCCCGAACTGTGGAGGTTCCGGCCCCTTAATTGCAGATGGTTTGACAATAAGTGTTTCAGGTGGAAATGTGACTGTTCCACGAGGGGGCATATCGAAAGCTGATTTAGCGATTATCACCTCCGTCCTCTCGCCGTTCCAGTTGAACGGACGAAGTAAGAAGGCTACTCAGCAAGCAATCGCTAAAGTTTTGCCTGAACTTGCGCCTGAAATTAACAAACTCAATGAAGGGCAATTGGCTGTACTACTTGCCTTTATTATTGGGTTATTCACCTTTCTTCAAAATCAATTGAATTCGGACAGCGCTTCGGTCCAGGGAGAACAAATCATTCAGCTTATTCGAGAACAAACTGCTGCAATCCAGAAGCAGACAGAGCAAGCTCAGAGAAGTTCGGATCGATCATTCCAACTTGATCAAGAGAGGAATGATCTGCTGCGACAGCAGTCAGAACTTCTCAAAGAACATCTGAAGGAAGCTCCAGAACAGCATGAAGGCTCCCATCCCCAGCAAAAACCAGGGGGGAAATAGCGCAAGGGGTCGAGGCGGAAGCATTTTTGCGAGGCCGGTGCCGATCATCAAGGCACTGACCAGGGCCGCAAATAGAACGCCGATGGTCATCGCGGTTAGGATCAAGGTGCGCTCCCTATATGAAATGTCTCCAATCATCTGGGGGCTGTTTTGCTGGCCGATTCTGTGTGCTATTGGTTCCCCGGATGCTCGGTACAGCCAAACTCGGCATTGGTGTATAGCACAGCCTCGTCCCCGCTTTCGGCAAAAGCCCAAGCGTTTTCACCATCACCATCTGGACCCGCATACGATGTGGTGGTTAGGGCGCAGGTTTTCACATCCTCGTCGCCAGCATCATTCATCACAGGGTCTTTTGCGCCCCAGTGAGGGCAGGTATTACACCGTTCCATGCGTCCTCCTGTCTGCGTCATGCGAGTAGCCCCCCGTCCCGCAGGCGGGTTTCGAGTTCTGCTTCCCGCACTCGCAACGCCTCCACTCGCGCAATCAACGAGGTCAAGACCGCCTGATCGTAAGCTGCCGCCGCCACGATTGCGGTGTTGGGCGGGACTGTGCTGGTCAGCGCCAGCGCCTTGAGTGGTTTGGGGTACAGGCTGCCGTCCAGCGTGGAGAACGGGCTGCTCGTGGTGGCGACACCTGCCGCACCCGTCTTGACGAACACCCCTGGCATCGAGAGCGCAGACGCCCCGGCCTGAATCCCGATGCGGGCCACGAACAGCGTTTGCCCGATGGAGGTAGGTCCGGTGTACCGCACGTTGATTTTCGGGTTGTGCGTGTTGCCAGAGGTCAGCCCCGTGACGAGCATCCAGAGGATGTGCCAGTCGTGACCGTCAATCGTTCCCAGCTTGATGCTGCCCTGCGCGGCGTTGCCATAGTTGACGTTCCCGTCCAGGGGCTTGAGTGTGGGCGTCTCGTCACTGGGATAGGTCCATCCCACTGCGCCGCGCTGAACGTTGCTGGCGGTCACGTCGCTCAGGCGCAACCGGAAGGGGGTGGTTCCGATCTGCGTTCCCACGCTGACCAGCGCCCACACCACAGCCTGCGTGGCGTTGATGACCACATTCCGGCCCGCGCCCGTGGTGGACCCGGCATCGGAGGTGATGACAAACTTGGTGGTGTCATACGCGCCGCTTGGCCCTTTGCGGTCTGTGCTGTTGGCAGTCACGGTCTGCCCGCCGTCCACGGTCCACTGCGCCACAAAATCATCGGAGTACGGCATGTCGTTCACGGCGGCAACGGGTTTGGCCGTGACGGAGGTGTAGACCGGGTTCGGCTGGCCCGCGACTGCCTCATCCCCCAAGAGCACCCAGCCGGATTTGCCTACGCCTGTGGCCTTGAGGTACTTGAGCGTCCCGAGTGCGCCGTCTGTGCGGGTGTACTCGCTGCCAGGATTGGCGGTGATCACACCTTCCGGGCTGCCTGTTCCCACTGTGCGGCTGATGGCCGGGGCATCGGGTGAGCCGCCCTGGGTCATCACGCCGCTAAAATGCACGTTCCCCACATGGAAGGCATCGCTGTTGTAACTGCCCGTGTAGTGCGTGCGTCCCGGCCCCAGCACGTCCTTGGAAGGCTCTGGGAGGTTGCGAAACCAGTAGGCCGCGCCGTTTTGCCGTGCCCCGAACACATTGATGATCGGGCAGATCGAGCCAGCGCCAATCCTGAACACGGCGTCTGAGCCGTTGGAGTTGGTGTAGCCGCCGAAAATGTTCAGGGTGCAGAGTCCGGTGTACTCCAGTTGGTAGAGCGCCCCCAGGTTGGCCTCGGATTTGGCGTCATAGACCGAGAAGGTCATGGTCCCGCTGAATCTCATCAGGCCCAGTTGGTTGTTGTCGCCGCTGGGGCCATAGACGGAACCCACGCACGCGCCGCCGCCTGCCAGATCAAATCCGTATTCGTCTGATCCGTTGCTCGTCACGTTGTCAATGCGGTGCGGGGCATGAACCCCCTCAGTGCGAATGTTTGATTTTCGCCCGTTCTTCACCAGCAGGTTTTGGATCACGCAGGTTTCGCCCAACTGCCACACGGCCAGCGGATGCCCGCCGCTGGAGTTTTGGCTCTTGTTGCCGTCGATGACGAGGTTTTCGAGGCGGGCGTAGTGCAGCCAGTCCCCACCGAGCTTGTTGGCCCAACTGCTCGATTGGATGGTATTTGTTCCCGCTGGTGCGCCGGGGGCCAGCTTGATCTGTGCGCCTGCGGTGGCGTCACAGCTTGATCCGCGCAGGGTAAACCCCGGAATCCAGATGATCGCCGTGTCGGTGTAGTAGGCGTTCAGGGCGGACGTAAACAGTAACGTGCCGCGCTCCCAGCGGTTCTTGACGCCCTGCGCGGCCATGTTGATCCGCACGCCGCCTTTCGTGGCGTCATTGACCGGGAGTGCGCCGTAGACACCCACGCTAATCACGCCGGGGCTGGCTGCTTGATACAAGAAATAACCATTCGTGGCCGTCGCGTGCCGGATATACATGCCGCCGTCATCTGCCGGGTAGCTGCCTTCCTGCCAGATGTAGACGCCGCCGCCGCCGTCGCCTGGGGCGTAATAGCCACGCACTCGGATGGTGGCGTTAGCCCTGCGGATTGGGTTGGTGCGGAGTGCGGCGATGGTCCCTACGCTGTTGTCCCGCAGGTTGAAAATCGGCAGACTGGGGGTGCTGCCCGCCATCATTTTTAGGTAAACGTCGCCCGTCTCGGCGTCAGTAAGGTTATTACCCACCGGGGTAGCGGCCCACTCCGTCCCTACGGCGGCAGCGTTGGCTACGGTTTTGCCCAGGGCGGTGCTGATGGCGATGCTGGCGAGTGCGGCCTGGGCGTTGGCCTGCGACTGCGCGATATCGGTCTGAAGATCGGCCAGCTCCCCCAGCACCACCTGGGCATCCCCCACGAACTGCCCGATCTTGTCGGCTTCAGCCCCCGCCCGGTCTGCCTGGGCTTTCGAGTAGGCGATATGGGCGTCGAGAACCTGTAAATCATCGTCGGTGACGACACGCTTTCTGTTACTGGGATTCGTCATCGATGACCTCCAGGAGATGGCTGTAAGTGAATGTGGCGTCTGGGTAGCTGTACGTCCGGCCCGATTCCGCGCCGAACCCCACGCCTGCCAGCGGTTCCACCTCGTAAAGCCCGTCCTCCACTGCCGTCACGCGCAGCAGCCCGAGTGGGTAATTGCCCGCGACACCCGCGATGGGGTTGGGCTGAGGCGAGGGATCGCCTGGATACAGCCGCCACAGCGGATCAGCCAGCAGATAGGTCACTGAGAAGGCACGGGCATTCCCCTCGCCGTAAGGTTCTTCGTGATCCATCACGGCCCGGATGGCCACGCTGCTGGCCCCCTCGGCAAACCCGGTGGCCGCCAGAGCCAGGGCATGCCAGCGCGCAGCCCGCGTGCCCACGTCGAAAGCGTTGATGCCCTCCACGCGGAAACGCACCTGCATCTGAACGGGTTTGGGCTTGCGGCTGCCACTCGCCCAGGTCACCCCCCTGGCGGTCTGGCGCGCGGTGGTGTTCAGCGGCACCTTGATCTGATCGCGGTGCGCTGATACAGGGGATGGCCCCTCGGAAGCCAGATAGATCAACCCCCCGACAATCAGCGCGGGCGGCAGCGCCTCGGAAGGCGTGCTGTCAGGCAGCAGCCGGGGCAGACGGTTCAGGAGGTCCAGCGCCGTCATACGGCCCTCACGGCGTCCAGCGTGGCGGTCTGGTCTTTCGCCGTGATGGCCGCCGCAAAGCTGAGTTTCTCGGCGTCATCACTCTGTCCACAACGCACCTCCGTGTACAGCTCGCCGTCCTCGTCCACGTCGTACACGAACAGGTCCACCGGCAGTTCTCGGGTGCCTGTCAGGTTGCCCGCGAGATCCCGGCGCAGGATGCGGATTTTTGGTGCAGGATCGGTGTCCCAGCCAGGCAGCCGAACCGTGGCCGGGTTCTGGATGGGCAGCCGGGCCAACGGTCCCGCCGTCGCCAGCATCAGCTCTGCGTCGGCCTGAATGAGGGCAGCGGCGCTGATGCGCAGGGGCGTGGCCACGCTGGCCTGCGAGACCGTGAAGGACAGGCGCTTGCCCACGCTCCAGCGGTCTCGGAGTCGCCCGTCCCGGAGTTTCCAGGGGAACAGGTTCAACCCGCCTGCCGTGGTGTTCGGGCGTTCCACGGTCAGCAGCACCAGATCGTCGCCCGCCTGCCCGCTGATGGTCACCCGTTCCACGCTGCCCCCCTCCACCGCCAGCACGAAGCCATCGGGAAGCGGGGTGGTGTCGGGGTAGTCCAGGGTCAGGCTGTAGGTCACCGCGAGCGCGCCGGGCGGAGCGCTGATCTCGATAGCCGTGTCGGGCTTGCCATCAGCCAGCAAAGGACTGTCCCCGGTCACGCTGGGCGTACCAGGGGGCACGCCGTCCGGGTAGAGGGCTGTGGCCACCGAGACGCCCACTGTTGGAGCTTCCAGCGGCTGGAACAGCTCAGCATTGGCGGGCACGGCCACACTGCGCCATGCCTGCCCATAGGTATGCGGGGCCACGGGCACCTCGCGGGTCAGCGGGCCAGCCCGGGCCAGGTCCTCTGCGTACCGTGTGGCGTCCCGCAGGTTGCCCGTGCTGGACAGCAGGCTGTACACGGCCCCGGCTTGCAGCGTCCGCGCCCAGATCAGGCGCACGTCCGTCACCAGTGCGGTGCTGTCCACGTCCAGGCCGTCGATCTCCACCAGTTCCCCGGCCTCATCGATTTCCAGCAGGCCAGTCGGATACCCGAACACGGGGCGGCGGTCTGCGTTCACGCCCCAGTCGGGGTTCTCGTCCCGGCTCTCGGTGCTGCCGTCCGCGTTCAGGTAGACCTGGCTGCGGCGGCTTCTGCCCTTGAGCCGTTCGTCGATCAGCTTGGCAACAGACCAGAAGTTGCCGTCAATCGCCGCGCTGGTGATGTCCAGGTCTGGAATGTTCGGTTCGTCCGGGCGGATCAGGATGGGGCCGATCTGCCCGTCGATGCCCAGTTGACCAGAGGCATTGAGCTGCAAGAACAACTCCCGCACCTGCGCGCCCAGGTCCATCTCAGGCAGAGTGCCCCGCACTTCCACCTCGGTCAGGCGTTTCATGCGGAAGCCCTGCAACTTGTAGCGCCCGATCTCGCTGTCTGCGCTGCCGTTCACCACGGCCACTCCGGCGTAGCGGTTGCGCCAGATCGCGTTTGGGCCGCTGCGGAACTGGACGGTCACGATGTCACGCGGGCCAATGCCGAGGCTCACTGGATCCCCCTCGAACGTGGCTTCACGGCAATCGCCGTTGCCGCGCACCTCCATGCGGCGGGGGCCACCGTCCAGGCGCAGCTCATCCGGCCCCATCTCAAGCTGCCGGTAAAAGCGAAAGGTGCCTTCTGGGGAAAGCACCTCCAAGCGGTATTCGTCTGTTAAGCCCATTGTTCACCTCCCTTAAAGTGCCCCGGTGGTGCTGACGTAGCCGGTGCCCGTCCCTGCTGGCCCGGAAACCTCGATCCTTACTCCACGTCTGAATGTTTCGTCGAGGCTGCCCACAGACCCCTTGAAGCTGTCCGCCGCTTCCTTGATCCCTCGCATGCCTTCCAGCAGCGGAGTCGCAATAGCGAACTGGATCGGCTCCGGCAGGGTGCTGAGGTTGCTGGTGTTGACCCCCTGCGTGTCCGGCGTGCCCGTGATGCCGTATTGCTGGGCGTAGCCCTGGAGCCTGGGGGCCACGTCCGTATAGAACTTGCTGGCCAGCCCGTCCACCTGGTTCACGGCGGCGTCGATGCCAGCGAGCGCAGCAACATCGTCCTCGGTACCCGGCGTCTTCAGCGCGTCGGACCACGCCTTGATCGCCGGGGCGATGATTTCCTTGAGCAGCGTTTGGTTGATGAACAGGTCGATGACGCCATTGAGCATCCCATCGAACACCGTTTCATGCAGCTTGTCCTTGAACTTGGAGAAGTCGTTGTTGAGGATGGCGTCCTTCAACCCACCCTTGATGCCATCCGTGAAGGCAGCCGACATGGTCTTGGCGAAGGTCAGGCCCAGCTCGTCGATCTGGTTGACCACCTCTGGACCGCCACCGAACACGTCAGCGAAGAAGCCGCGCGAACGGGTGAAGGTCTTCTGGTAATCGCCGCCGTTCAGGAGCGGGTTGTCCTTCTGGAAGTCCTCCTTGAGCTTCTTGACCTCGGCCTGCGCCTTCTTGAATCCGGCGATGGCGTCGGCGATGGAACTGGCCACCTTCGTGATGGCTCCCACCCACGCGCCGATGTCTGCCGGGTTCAGCAGGATCTTGCTCACATCGGAGGCGAGGTCCACCAGTTTCCCGGCGGCGTTCCCGATGCCTGTGATGTTGGCGATGATGTCTGTGCCGCTCGTCCCGTCGTCCAGGGCAGCGAAGGCCCCAGCGAGTTGCTGAACGTACCCGGCGTATTCCTGGAACTTGCCGATGGCCTGGAGCGCCCCCGCGATGGCAGGATTCATGGCCCGCAGACTGGCGGCCAGCTCGTCGAACTGCCGGGCCAGCACAGGGTTCCCCGCCTCACGGGCCGCCTGCGCAAACCCTTCCAGCTCGGTTCCGGCCTGCTGGAGGCCCTGCACAAATTCGGGGGCTGTAATCTTCCCGGAATCGAAATCCTCGGTGAGCTGCTTGATACCGTCCTGCATGTCCTTCAGGTCAAGCTTCTCGGTCAGCTTGATGTCGGGTTCCGATCCGAACTCCCGGATGAGGTTCAGCAGGTTCTGAAGGTCATCCTCGGTGAGCCGCCCTGCCTTCCGGGCGGTGTCCAGAGATTCGGTCAGGGCATTCAGGGTGGTGGTGTCGCTCAGGCCCTCGCTGCCCAGCCCGAAGATGGTGTCGGACCATTTGGTGAATTCATTCGTGGGAGCAGCAGGGGCGTCCAGTGTCCGGTTCACGCCGTCCTGAATCCCGTCTGCCGTGATGCTGGCCAGCGCATCCTGGTACGCCTGCGCGTTCTCGATCCCGTCTTGCAGCGCCTTGCGGGTGGCAGCGGGCAGGGCCTGACCCACCTCCGAGGCGAGCAGGTCCGCTGCCTGCGTCATGGCGACGCCCAGAGTTGCGGAATCTAACTCGGTGTTGAGTGCTGGCGTCAGGTCACGAGCAGCAGCGATAGCCCGCGCTGTTTCAGCCCCGCCCGGCTGGGTGTTCGTGAACCCGCCTCCGTTGCTGCTGGGGGCGTACCCGGCCTTACTGGGGTCTTCGTAGGCGGCCACGCCTTGGCGCAGCTCAGTTAGAAGCGCTTTGAGTCGCGCCACCATCGCCGGATCGGTCACGTGATCAAGCTGGTCCACCACCTGTGAAATCTGATCCTCGATGGTGCCCGAGAGGCCAGAAAAGAACAGGTTGAATCCATCTGTAAGGGCAGTAGATTTCGCCAGCGCATTGATCTTGTCGGTCAGATCGCCGATGGTGGCAGCGGCGTCCTCGCCCCGGTTAGAGGCTGCCCACGCTTCGTCCAGGGCCTCCTGCAAGGTCTGCATGGCCCCCGAGGTGTCGCCCAGCTCCACCAGGGCGTCGGAGGTCTTTCCTGCCTCGGTGGTCAGGCGCTCCATCCAAGCGGTGGTGTTGGCCAGAATGACCTCCTGATCACGGATGGCTTGGCTGACCGCATCCACCGTGCCAGGGGCGAGTTTTCCAGCGGATTCCAGGTCCTGAAGCACCTTTACGTAAGCAGCGTTTGCCTCGGTGCTGCCAGGAATCTGGTCTAGCGCGGTTTGCTGGGTGGCCACGTAGCCCTGTGCGGCCCGTTGCGCTCGGTCATAGCTGTCGGCGACATCCGCGTAAGCTCCAGCGGCAATCTGGGCGTCGATGGCCTGATCCCGCATCAGGTCCGAAATATGGGCCACCGTGCCGCCCGCCACCTGTCCAGCTTTTGCCATGTCCTGGAGCAGCTTCAGGTACTCGGCGTTGCCTTCGATGGTTCCTGGCATGGCCGCCACGGCGTCTTCCAGGCTGACCGCATAACTCTTGCCTGCCTCTGCGGCCCGGCTCTGTCCGTCGCCCAGGTCTGCGAACATTCCGGCAGCGATCTGGGCGTCAATGCCCGCCTGATAGAGGGCCTCGGCGCTCTGGCGCGCACCTTTGACATATTTGGTTTGAGCCACACCACCTTTAGTGGCAGCGTCTGCGGCCTGATCCATGCCCACGCGGTAAGCGGTCAGATCCGCGATTTCTACCTTGCCCGTGGCGATCTTCTCGCGCATCCCATCGGCGAGCTTGCTATAGGCGTCGCGGGCATCCTGGATGGCCTTGGTCTGGTCTTCCAGGGCCTGGTTTCCCGCGCTGGTCTGGGCGTTCCTGAGTTTGACCACAGTGTCGGCATAGGTCTGGTTTGCAGCATCGATGTTGCGCTGCTTATTCGGATTGGTGATGTCGTTCTGGAATGCACGGATGGCCTTGTCGCGGGTGGCACGGGCAACCTGTTCGCTGGCGTTGAATTCATCTTGCCCCTGACGCTTGATCAGGGCCACCTTCTGGGCTGCGGTGCCCTTGAAATCGGCCAGTTCCTTCTTGTTCAGTTCCTGCGTGCGGGCGAGGTCTGCCTCAGCCTCCTGCACGTCCAGGTCACGGCGCTCGGCAGCATATTTGGCGCGAAGCTGGGCCAGCTCTTTGGAGCGTTCCACAGCAGCTTTGGCGGTCTCCTCGGCCAACTTTCCGATCAATGCGGCGTTATCCTCCAGCGCCTTTTTCGCCGCCTTGCCTGCTTCGGTGTCCAGATCGGCGCGGCGCTTCAGCTCGGCCTTCGCGCCGTCCCAGCGGGCCAGATCACCCTCTTTCTGGACACCGCCCTTGATGATGTCGCTCAGGCGGCCCGTTCCAGCGTTCCGCATGTCGGCCACCATTTTCTCGGCAGCAAGCCGCTCGGCCAGTTGCTGCTGTTCGCGCTGGGTGGGGGTGAGATCGGGCTTCTTGTCGGTGATGGATTTCAGTTTCTTGGCTGCGTCTCCGGCCAGATCCAGGAGTGCGCGATACTTCGCCGTCTCGCCGTTGCGTTTCTTCTCGGCACTGGCGGCAGCCAGGGCATCGGTGCTGATGGCTTTGAGATTCTTGCTGATCTCGGCAGAGGGGCGGCCCAGATCGCCCAGGCTCTGCGTGATGTCGAGCTGGCCCTTCAAACGGTCAAAGGTCTGGCCGTACTGGGAGGTGGCTTTATCTGCCTTTTTGGTGGCCAGTCCAGCATATTCCAGCGCTCGGGCCGTGATGTCGCTCTGATCGCCAAAGGATTTGAGGGCATCTTTGGCCTTGTTCCATTTGGCCGAATTGGGCGCGGTGCCGCCAGGTGCGTACTTCTCCACCTGATCCAGAATGCGTCTGGCCTCCTTAACGTAGGTCTCAAACGCCTTGATCGGCGCAGCAGACGCGGCTCCGCCTGCTCCTGCATCGGGCCGGACCTCGGGCACCTTGGCCCCCAGCACGGGCAGCATGTCACCGGGACGCACGATCCAGTTGGGCGTGCCCAGTTTACCAATCGCCACATCGCCCACGGGGTTCACGCCGGGGCTGGTGGGGTTGCCATACTTGTCGAATTTGCCACCGTTGGCCGCATAGGTCACGCGGTTGTTGCCACGCACCATGCCGTCGCCGATGTAGATACCAGTGTGATTCTGGCCATTCTCCGTGTAGAACACCACATCGCCCTTCTGAAGATCTTTCGTGCCGCTATACCGCTGAGCAAAACCCGCCTTGAGCAGGTTACGGGCGGCATCGGTGGCCTCGGTTTTGCCGTCCCCATTGCTGTCGGTCTGGAACAGGGCATTGATCTTGCCTGCCACTTCTGGTGTGGCCTTGCCAAGCACGAGCCGCACCCACTGGGCGCAGTAATTCACGATGCTGTCGGCGCTGACCTGTCCCAGCTTGCCCGCCCCGGCCTCGACCACCTTTGCGCCCAGGGCGTCGGCTCCCGCCGCCGTCAGGGCCACACCCGCTGGGCCACCGGTCTGAAGCGGGCCAGTGAAGGTGCCGTTGGCCTGGGCCTCCTGCTGCACCTGAAAGCTCAGGTCTGCCACTGCGGCTTCCAGCGCAGCCACCTTGGCTTTCTGGGCGTCCAGACGGGGCTGGAACTGCTCTGACACTTTGCCCGTCGCGCGTTGCTGCGCATCCGCCACGCTCTGCGCAGACGCCAATTGGCTTCTGGCCGTGGCCAGTTCCTCTTCCTTGGCCTCCTTCTGCTTGAGCAGATCCGACTTGCCGACGCCGTTTTTCAGGTCACGCGCCTGATTGAACTTGCTCAACACGTCGTTCAGGCCCGTGAGCATGTCGTTGATACCGTCCAGCACGCTGGTTTTGGTAGACGCAAACAGCTCGCCCACATTCACCCACAGCGACTTCCATTTGGCCGAAACCTCATCAGATTTCTGGCTGATGGTGGCGGCCACCTTGCCGTAGGCTTCCGCCGTTTTACCTGCCGCGTTCGCCTGCCCTTCCAGGGTGGCGGTCAGGCGCTCGAAATTGCCGTTAGCCAGACCCGTCACGGCGGGCAGACCGCCCACGTCGCCGAACAGCCGGGCCATCGCCTCGCTGTTGCCGTCGGTCTTCTCGATCACGTCGCGCAGGAATGGCACGAGGCCCTTGGCTGCCAGCGCCTGGGCATTGAACTGGATACCGAGATCTTTGGCGGTCTCTTTTGCCTGCATGCTGGGCTTGATGATGTTCGTCAGCGCCGAGCGCAGGTATTCGATGGCGGAGGACGGCTTGATGCCCTGCGCGGTCAGTGCGGCCACGCTGCCCAGCACCTCGTCCAGACTCAGGCCGGCCATTTTGGCGGTGGGCAGCACCATACCGAGACTCTGGGCGAGTTGCGAGAAGCTCATCTTGCCGTCGTCGACGGCCTTAAAGAGTTTATCGCTGACCATTGTGGCGTCAGACGCTTCCAGTTTGTAGGCGTTCAACACGCTGGTCAGCACGTCGGTGGCAGTGGCAGTCTCCGTGGCTCCAGCGCGCGCCAGTTCAGCGGACTGCTTGAGCAGCGCCAGGCTGGCCGTCATGTCCTCAGTGCCCTTGACCCCTGCACCCAGCACGTCATACAGACCCGCGTTGAGATCCGTGTAGGTGGCCCCCACGTCGCCGCTCATCTTCAGGATCGCGCGTCCAGTGTCCCCGAGCTGGGCGGTGGTCTTGTCAGTCAGCGTAGCGATCTGCGCCAGCCCCTTCTCAAATTTGGCGTACTCGTTGACCGCTTTGGTTGCCGCCAGCGCCGCGCCGCCCACCACCAGGGCAAGCCCACCCACAGCCAGCCCAGCAGGGCCAGCAGCAGAGGCGATGCCCTGGAAGGCATTGATGGCCGCGCCGCCCTGGGAAGCCATCATGCCCAGTTGACCGGGCAGCATCCCGAAGCTGTTGACGATGTTGCCGGACAGGCCACCCGCATTGATGCCGCCCCGGATGGTGTTCTGCTCACGGGCGAGGCGCTGAATCTCGCGGTTGACCTGACCAAGCTGCGTGGTGGTCAGGTTGCCACTGCGGGCCATCGTCTGCAAACTGGCGGTGATCCGCGCACTTTCGGCGGCATAGACGGCAGATGCGGCCCGGAACTCGGTGGAATTGCGCCGCACGCCCGCCGTGGCCGTGTCGAACGCCGCCCGCATGGCTCCAGCCTCGGTCCTGATCCGCTGGAAGGCGTCGGTGTTAATGGAGCGCAGGCTGCCCGTCAGGCGGGTCAATCCAGCGTCCAGCGCCTTGAAGTCGGCTGTCCCGGCTGTGGCCCCGGCAGACGCCGTGCGGAGACGGCCTTGCAGGGCAGTGAGCTGGGAACCGAACTGCGCGGCGTTTACGTCCCCGCGCTTCCACTGGTTGTTCAGGGCTTCCAGCTCGGCCAGGAGTGCCCGATTAGCTGCTGAGATGCCCGGCCCACCGCGTCCGCCGCCGCCACCGCCGCCCCCACCACCACCGAGAGCGCGGAGCTGGCTGATCAGGCTCTGAAGGGCCGTGATCTGGGTGTTGATTTGCGTGTACACCGCATTCAGCGCCGTGGTGTTCACGGTCACGCGGTATTGCATGTTCGCGCCGAGGCCGTTCAACATGCCCTTGAGGGTGGTCAGGTCATTCTTGATCGCGTCGAAATTCGAGAAGCTGACTTTCAGCAACACCGAGCGGCCCTGGAGGCGGGCCAGCTCAGCATTGACGCTGGTCAAATCAAACTTCAGGCGCACCGTTCCAGTGTTCTGGAGTTTGCCCAGCGTTTGCATGATGCCCTGTAAAGCCGTCTGTGCCCGTGCGAGGTCTGCGGCGTTGCCTGCCCGTCCCGCCAGTGTTGCCGCTTCCTTGCGGGCCGTCACGAGTGCCCGGACTGCCGCCGCCGCCTCGCGGTCTGCCTGTGCGCCTAGCCGCGCGGTCAGGACCGACTGGGCTGACAGGGTTTTGAGTTCTGCCGTCACGCCCCGGATGGCCCCAGCCTGCTCTTTGTAAGCCGTCCCCAGCAGTCGGGCAGCTTGCGCGCGGGCCTGAGCGTCCCGCTCTGACATTCCCTTGAGGGCAGCCAGATCAGCCTTAACCTGCTCAATCGCAGTCTTTGCCGCGCGGTTGTCGATGTTCAGCTTCACACCGTTGGTACGCTCAACAAACTGACGGGCCTTCTGAAGATCACGCTCGATGCCTGTCAAATCTAGGCCCGTATCGATAAAGAGGCCGCCCACAGATTGACCTTTGGTCATGGTTTAGTCACCTCCAGGGCAACGAAAAACCGCCCGGAAGGGCGGCGTGAATGGTTATGAACCTGAGAGGCGATCTATTCAATGTCTATTTCTAGATTTGTGCTGCTGCCCGTGCATTGATAGGTGGATTGAATCAACGCACCGAAACTGTTTTGCGCCTCTATTGTCCCATTCAGACGGTAACCACTCGTCACCGTCAGCACGTCACGGCCTATCTCATTCCCAAACTTTGCGGTAGATGGGGCCTTGAGCTTTTCGCGCACGCCGCGCTGGCAGGCCACCAGAAAACTGGTTTGGTAGTCAGGCGTGGAGGGAGCAAGAGAACCCCAGATCGCCAGCGCGGCCAGGACGGCGATTGGAACCCCGATCAGTACCGCCGCCCATTCCCAGAAGCCCTTACGCTGGCCCGTGCGTCGCACCTGCGCCCGGTAGGCTTCCTCGGCTTCAATGCGGGCGTTTGTCTCAGGGTCCAGGGTCATGCCCCCAAGATAAACGCCCCAGCGAGTGCCAGGGCGCGGGTGCGGATGTGGGCGCGTCAGTTCAGCTCCAGCACCCGTTCATCCTTTTTTGCTTTCACGTCCAGCAACGGCGCGGCATCAATGGTGCGGGTCTGGTCAGGAGCGCCCACCCACTTCTGATGAAGCTGCTCCAACATTTCTTTGATCCGGGTCACGCGCACCGGGCCGTAGAGCTGTCTCCCCTCTGGACTCTGGGCAATCTGCGCCACTTCATCCATGCTGTACACATCCAGGGCCGTCAGGGCAGCCAGGACTTTCGAGGCGGCGCTGTCGAAACGGGCCGCAGCTTTGGCGTAGTCACGCTGCTTGAGTTCCTGCTCCCGGGGAAGCAAGGGCAGCGAGGGCACCTGAATCACTGTGCCGTCCTCCAGTTCCAGATCCTCAATCTCGCGGGGCAAGGGCGTAAAGGGGCGCTTAGTCAAGGGAGGAG
>NZ_MSTI01000173.1 GCF_001949125.1 Deinococcus marmoris | reverse complement strand
TTGTGGTGCACCCCAATGGACTCGAACCATTGACCGACCGCTTAGAAGGCGGTTGCTCTATCCAACTGAGCTAGGGGTGCCTATGCGTCCTCGAAAGGACGAAAGCTCCCGCAGGGGGAGCCTTGTATTGGGTGTGGAGCGAGATCACGGATTCGAACCGAGGCCAGAAGCTTGGAAGGCTGCTGTGCTACCACTACACCAATCTCGCCTGTGCGCGTGTCCGCTGGGAACGGGAAAATGATGGTCGAGGCGACTGGATTCGAACCAGCGACCCCTTGGTCCCAAACCAAGTGCGCTACCGAGCTGCGCTACGCCTCGACACTTCCACGCGCAGGCGGCACTATAGCAAATGTCAGGCCCATAATGTCCAGAGGTAAGCCAGCAGGCGTATGCTGCCCCCAGCATGAGTTTGGCCCCACGTCTGAAAACCTATCTGGATCTGGTGAAATTCGAACACACCGTGTTTGCTCTGCCCTTCGCGTATGCGGGGATGTTGCTGGCGAGCATGACGCAAAACGGCACCGGCTGGCCCGGCCTGGGCGTGGTGATCTGGGTCACGGTGGCAATGGCGGCGGCCCGCACGGCGGCGATGGGCGCAAACCGTGTGATCGACCGCGCCATTGACGCCCGCAATCCGCGCACGGCGGGGCGTGAGGTCCCGGCGGGCAAGGTCAGCCCGGCCCAGGCGTGGGCGCTGGTGGGCGTCAGTCTGGCGGTCATGGCCTTCGCGGCGGCGCAGCTCAATCCGCTGTGTCTGGCGCTGCTGCCGCTGGCGGTGGTGTTCCTGATCGGCTATCCGTATACCAAGAGATACACCTGGCTGTGCCACGCCTGGCTGGGCGTCACCGATGGCGCGGCGGCGGCAGGCGGATATGTCGCCGTGACTGGCCACTTTGCCCCCACCGCCTGGGTGCTGTGGGCCGTGGTCATTTTCTGGATGATCGGCCTGGACGTGATCTACGGCACGCTGGACCGGGATTTTGACGTAAAGAACGGTATCAAGAGCATTCCCGCCCGCTTCGGCATTCCGCGCGCCCTGAAGATTGCCGCTGCCAGCCACGCGCTGACCTTCGCGCTGCTGCTGCTGGTGGGCGTGGTGGCCGGGGCCAGTGGCTGGTACTACCTGGCTGCCGTGGCGATGGGCGCGATCCTGCTGTACGAACACCGCATCGTCAACCCCAATGATCTGGGGCGGGTCAACGTGGCCTTCTTCGACGCCAACATGTGGCTGGCCCTGACCATGCTGGCCGGGGTCATCGTGGACGTGACGTGGCGCACGCTGACCTGAGACGGATTCCGTCTATTTCGTACAGAAATCGGGACAGCGCCGATTCCTGCACTCCATGCCCGGAACCCGTTTTTCTCCTGTTCACTGTCTTGTCCAGAATAGCGCCCATGAGGACGCTTGGACGCTCGTTCGGATTTTCAGGTGTTTTTAACACCTTTCAATCGGAGTCCGCATGAGACCGGACCTGCGCCTTATTCCTCTAGAGGCCGCGCAGGCGTTTGCAGACGGCGACGAGCGGCTCGCACTCACGCTGCTGGCCCGCGCGCGTGATCTTCAGGCGGCTGGAAGCTGGGGCTGGGCGCTGCTGGAACGGCTGCACGGTCTGGTCCTGATCCATGTGCTGCGCGAGGTGGAGGGGACCTTTGCGCTGGAGCGGGCCGACGCGCTGCTGGACCGGCTGGCTGAGAATGATCTGGATGCGGACGCCCCGTACCCCACGCTGGGTCTGCTGGAAGAGCGGCTGGACCCCTGAGAAACGGTCTGTCCGTTAGAATCCCCGGCATGACCGCCGCCACCTTCCCCGCGCTCTCTGTCAGGAGCCGCCGTTGACGCTGGAAAGCTCTGAGCGGGACTTCGCGGCGCGTTACGCGGCCCACGCCGCCCACGGCCTGATCTACCCGCAGCCCGAGGGCAGCCCGCTGCTGGAGTTCGTGGCCGGAGGCCGGGTGCTGTATCTGTTTGACCGCAGCGGCCCCTACTCGGCCCAGCCTGGCGCGGCGCGGGTGGTGGTCCACGGTGTTCTGGAAGCGGACTCGGTGGAGTTGCTACCCGGCAGTGAACACCGTGAAATCCTGAGCGTGCAGGGCGTCTCGGCGCTGGCGGGCTGTGGGCAGATCACACACACTGTAGGCAAGGCTTGGGTGGTTCAGGCGCGGCTGCCGCTGGTGCTGGCGGCCTTCGGGGAACTGCCCCCGGTCACACCCGGCCAGTGGATCACCTTCAGGACACTTGCGCCGCTGCATGGGTTTGTCGTCTGACCGATATGGGTCCGCTCAGACAGCACAGCCTTGTGAAAGACCTGTAAAGAGGGCCATCTACGATTAGCTCCAGAAGGGGGCTGAGCCGTCTCCAGAGGGCCAGAAATCCGGCTGATCTGACGGGAGATTGTGTCCTGGCCCCCAGCCCATCGCCAGAGCCGGATGAAAGCTGATTAAGCACCCCTCGCGTATTCTCATGAGAACGCTCCCTAGACTGGCGACATGGAACGCAAGCCTCTCGTCCTCGTGATCGAGGATGAAAAAGATATCGCCCGCTTTATCGAACTCGAACTGGCCGCAGAAGGCTACGCCACCGAAGTCGCCTTCGACGGCGTAACCGGCCTGTCCAAATTCCGCGAAGTCAACCCCGATCTGGTCATTCTGGACCTGATGCTGCCCGTGCTGGACGGTCTGGAAGTCGCCCGCCGCATCCGCAAGACCAGCAACACCCCGATCATCATCCTGACCGCCAAGGACGGCATTCAGGACAAGGTCGAGGGTCTGGATTCCGGTGCGGACGACTACCTGATCAAGCCCTTTTCCATCGAGGAACTGCTGGCCCGCGTGCGCGCCCACCTGCGCCGGGTCAATCCTGCCGTGACCGGCGAGGTCCGCGTGGCCGATCTGGTCATGAACCTCGACGGGCGCGAGATCTTCCGGGGCGGGCGGCGTGTGGAATTGTCGGCCAAGGAGTTCGAGTTGCTGGAACTGCTGGCCCGCAACCCCGGCAAGGTCTTCTCCCGCTTCGAGATCGAGGAAAAGGTCTGGCCCGAATACACCGGGGGCAGCAACGTGGTGGACGTGTACATCGGCTATCTGCGCCGCAAGCTGGAGGAGGGCGGCGAGCGCCGACTGATCCATACCGTGCGCGGTGTGGGCTACGTGCTACGCGAGGAGTAAGCGCTCAGGCTCCACCCCTCGTACTCCTGAAACACGCTGACCCTCACGCCTGACCGCTACACTGCCGGGCGTGAGGGTTCCTTCGTTGCCACGCCCGCTCGCCGGGGCCGCCCGCGCGGTCAAGGGGGGAGCCGCGCCCACAGGTTCGGTCAGCCGCCGCCACAAGACCCTGCGCTGGCGGCTGACCCAGTTCTACACAGCGCTGCTGGCCGCGTTGCTGATCACGGTGGCTGTCACCACGCTGGTGATCATGCGTAACAACCTGATCACGGGAGTCAACCGCGACCTGGGCGACGCTTATGGGCGGCTGGCTCAGTTGCTGCCGTCGCTGAACCTGTCTTCTGCCAACCCCGAAAGCCTGGACGCGACAGGGAATTCCATAAGTCTGCGTTACCAGTTCCCCAACTACGCCATCCAGATCGAGCGGCTGACCTTCTATGACCTGCCGCTGCTGACTGATCGGCTGACCCAGGCGGTCAATCCCGACGAGCGCCAGAGCCTGTTTGACGACCTCAATTTCCTGCGTGGTCAGGCACGTAACTTTTCTGGGATTGACCGCAAGAAGCCCATCACGCTGCCTGACGCCCAACTGGCCGAGTTGATCAGTTCGCCGGACGGCCAGTTGTTGATTGATCAGGACGTGCAGGAGGTCTATCCCGACAGACCCACGCCTATGCGTGTGCTGGTGCGGCTGGCCCCGCTGTCGTTGCAACAATCGCCGCTGGGGTTGCCGGGCAGCAACGACACGCTGACCATCGTGTACGTGGGCCGCAGCCTGGATGACATTCAGCACACGCTGGCGGACCTGCGGAACGTTATTGTGCTGCTGTTTCTGGCGGGCCTGATCACGGCGGGTGTGGGCGCGTACCTGCTGGCCGGGCGGGCGCTGCGGCCCCTGGGACTGGTGCAGCGTGCCGCCGAGGGCATCGGTGGGCAGAACCTGACCGAACGCGTGCCCGAACCCGAAACGGGGGACGAGGTACAGGCGCTGGCCGGGGCGCTGAACAGCATGCTGGGCCGCCTGGAAGACAGTTTCGAGGCCCAGCGCCGATTCACCAGCGATGCCAGTCATGAACTGCGAACGCCCGTCACCGCCATCAGCGGCCATGCCAGTTATCTCTTGCGCCGCACCAGCCCCAGCGGACAGCAGCAGGAAAGCCTCAAGATCATCCGCAGCGAGTCCGAACGCCTGACCAACCTGATCGCCAGCCTGCTGCAACTGGCCCGCAGTGACAGCGGCGCGCTGGTGATGGCCCGCGATCCGATCCTGTCGGGCCTGTTTCTGGCCGAGATCGCTCGCGAGCTGATGCCGCTGGCCCAGGCCCAGAACTCGCGCCTGCCGGTGGCCGGGCAGGAGGTGACCTTCGAGGGCGACCCGGACCGCCTCAAGCAGGTGATCATCAATCTGGTCAGCAACGCCCTCAAGGCCGGGGCGCGGACCATTACCCTGAGCAGCCAGCCGGAGGAGGACGGCACCGAGGTGCGCCTGAGCGTGACCGACGACGGCCCCGGCATTCCCACGGATCAACTGGACCGGTTGTTTGACCGCTTCTACCGTCTGGAAGACAGCCGCAGCCGTGACGTGGGCGGCGCGGGTCTGGGCCTGAGCATCGCGCGCGGCATCGTGGAGGCGCACGGGGGCCGCATCTGGCTGGAAAGCGAAGAGGGCAAGGGGACGGCGGCCCATGTGCAGTTGCCCGTGGGCGACGTGCCGATTCTGGACGAAGAGGACGTGCCGTAGCGCACCGGAGAGCGATTCGCGGAGATCATAAATCTTCATCCCGTTCTGCACTGTGCCATCTACACTGTCAACTGTGACTGAGCCTGTGAGTGTGCCGTTTCTCCGTGCCCTGACCGGGCTACGGGCTATCGCCGCCTTGTGGGTGGTTTTTCACCATTACTTCGATAAATTTGTGCTGCTGTTTCCGGGACTGGAACTCTTACGGACGTTCGCCCAGGCAGGCAACATGGGCGTCGAGCTGTTTTTCGTGCTGTCCGGCTTCGTGATCACCCTCAACTATGTCGACCGATTTCAGACGTGGAACGGCCCCACCTACGTCTACTTTCTGCGGGCTAGAATTGCGCGGATCTATCCGGTGGTTGTGGCCTGTCTTCTGGGCGCGCTGGGCATCGTGACAGTGGCTGACCGGCTGAACCTGACGCTGAGTACAGAGGGTCTGTACACACCCGGCGGCTTTGTGGCCAGCCTGCTGATGGTTCAGGCGTGGGGGAACAGCGCTGATGCCACCTGGAACTTCGTGGCCTGGAGCGTCAGTGCCGAATGGTTTGCCTACCTGTGTTTCCCGCTGGTGGCCCTGATCTATCACCGGGTCAGGAGGCCGGGCGCGGCAGTGGGCATTGCCGTGACGGCCATCGTTGCCAGTATCCTGCTGATTCTCAGCAGTGGTCTGAGCGTCGTCAGTCCTTTCGACCACAATTCCCTCTTGCGGATCACGGGCAGTTTTGTGGCCGGGGCCATGATGTGCTGGCTGTGGCGCAACCGTTCTGGCGCGTCATGGAACTGGGGCCTGCTGACGCCTGTGCTGGGGCTGCTGGCGGTGGTCAGCGCCACAGCCTTGACTGCCATCGGCACCGGGGCCTACTGGACCCTGCTGTTCATGACCCCGTTCATCCTTGGCCTGGCCTACAACCGGGGCTGGCTGGCCCGCGCCCTGTCTACCCCGCTGGCCGACTTCGGGGGGCGCATCTCCTACTCGATGTACATGTCCCATCTGCTGCTCAAGATGGTGCTGGTCAAGCTGCTGCCCGCCGAACGCTTTATCGACGCCGGAGTGGTGGTCCGCCTGGGCATCGTGGCCGTGTACCTGGCACTGGTTCTGGCCGTGGCCACCGCCCTGTACTTCCTGATCGAGGAACCTTTTAGGAAGATGCTGCGGCCCCGCCCACGGCGTAAACCCGCACTGGATCAATCCGAAAGCAAGCTCGCGTAGTTCCCGGGAAATCTGCTCTGGCGGGGTCAACAGTCAAAACCCCCTCACCTGGCTGGATGAGGGGGTTTCGCATCTGCACGCTCAGCTCATCCGGTGCTACTTCTGCAAATCGCGCAACTTGCGGTACAACTCCTTTTCCTCGTCGCTGGGGGCGGCAGGCACCGTCACGTTCAGGCGCACGTACAGATCGCCGCGCGTGCCGTCCTTTTTAGGCCAGCCCTGACCGCGCAATCTCATGCGGCGGCCCCCGCTGCTGCCGGGGGGAATGCTCAGGTTGCCGCGCCCGCCCAGGGTCTGCACGCTGATGTCGCCGCCCAGCGCGGCCAGCGGGACAGGCACGTCGGCAGTGGTGGTCAGGTGATCGCCGTCCAGATCGAAGCGGGCGTCCTCCAGCACGCGGATGGTCAGCAGCACATCGCCGCCCCCTGGTCCCTGTCCAGCCAGACGCAGACGTGCGCCGTCGCGCGTGCCTGCTGGAACGCGCAAACTCAGGCGCTTGCCGTCCACGTTGATCACCTCGTCGCTGCCACTGAAAGCCTCTGCCAGCGTGACCTGCAACTCGCCTTCCACGTTCTGCACGAATCTCCGTTGTTGCCCTGCGCCGCCCAGCCCGCCCAGCAGGTCTTCAATATTGACCTGCTGCCCGCCGGGAAAGCCGCCGCCCATTCCCCCAGCACCCGCGCGCCCCCGCGCTGCCTGACCGAACAGGCCCTGGAAGAAGTCACTGAACTGGCCCGGATCGAATCCGGCGAAGTCGCCGCCCTGAAAATTGCCGCCGCCGGGAAAGCCGCCGCCCTCGCCGTAGCCCGGTGGCACCTGCCCAGTGTGGCCGAACTGGTCATAGACCTTGCGTTTCTCAGGGTCACTCAGGACGGCATACGCCTCGCCGATTTCCTTGAAACGGTCAGCGGATTTCTCGTCTCCTGCATTCTTGTCGGGGTGATACTGCTTGGCCCCCTTGCGGTAGGCCGACTTGATATCCGCGTCGGACGCCCCACGGGAGACGCCCAGCACGTCGTAATAGTCTTTGTATGCCATGACGCCTCCGGCGTTGTCTAAGGGTCAAGGGTCTGGGAAAAAAGGCGGGCGATGAATCAGGTTTCTTGGTCTTTAGCCCTTAGACCCTTCGACTCTCAGACCCTTAGACCTTTCAGACACTTACCAGTTCCAGATACAGCCCCTCCACCTTCGCCCGCGCCCAGGGTGTGCGGCGCAGGAATTTGAGGCTGCTCTGAATGCTGGGGTTGGAAGAAAAGCAGTTGATCGGTACGCGGTGGGCCAGCTCCTCCCAGCCGTAGGCGTCGTGCAGGCGCTCCAACATAAGTTGGAGGGTGACGGCGTGGAGGGGATCAGAGGAGGTCACGCGTTCAACCCTTGCGGCTCACGACGACGCGGGCCGGGCGTACCAGCCGGTCGCCCATGCGGAAGCCTGCCTGAAACACCTGCACGATCCTGTCGTCCTCATCGCCGGGCACGGCCTGAAGCGCCTCGTGCCACTGGGGATCGAAGTGTTCGCCCTCTTTACCAGTCAGCTCCAGCCCCAGCTTGGAGAAGACCGTCAGCACCTTGGTCTGCACGGCCTTGACGCCCGGAATCAGTTTGGCGGGGTCTTCCGATCCCATCGTGAGGGCGCGGTCCAGATCATCGTAGACGGGCATCAGTTGCTCGGCAGCCTTAGAAACGCCCTTGTCCTCGGCAGCGTCGAGATCCTGCGTGGTGCGGGTGCGGTAGCCGTCGAAGTCGGCGGCCAGACGGCCCAGCTTGAATTTCAGATCGGCGTTTTCCTTTTCCAGCACTTCCACGCGCTCCAGCTTGCCCATCATTTCCTGAACCTGGGCCATCATGCCCTCGTCCATGCCGGGAAAGCCCGCGAAATCGGCTTCTTCGCCGTCCTCATCGCTCAGCAGTTCGGCGTCGATGATGTCGCTGTCCGCGTCGATGGTCTTCTCGCCGTCACGGGCGGGGGTGAATTTCAGGTTCTCGGTGGTTTCGGCCTCGGCATCCGGGGCTGAGCCGTTTTTGATCTTGTCGTCTGTCATCTGGGAACCTCGTTTTCTGAACATCGGTTTAAGGATAAGGGAGAGGGGCTGTCATAGCCGTCCTCTCCCAGTGGGTTGTTTGGTGTGGTCATTCGGAGGGGCGTTGGGGAGCGTTTGCGGTTTAGCCCCTCCCCCCCTCCGGGGGACCTCCCCTCAGAAGGGAGGCAAGGAGATTCCTGCGTCGTCCTATCTTCTGTGCTTCTTGGCTCCCTTTTGAGGGGAGCTGGCTGCGAAGCAGACTGAGGGGTTTCTTTTGCCTTACGGCGCGGGCTTGAAATCCGCGTCGATCACGTCATCATCCTCAGCCTTGTCCTTGCCGATGTTCACGCCGCCGTCCTCACCTTCGGGCTGGCTCTGGGCCTGCGCGGCGTTCTGGTTGGCGGTCATGAACTCGCGCAGTTCCTCTTCCAGCTTCTTCTGGGCGTCGGTGATCTGGGCGTCGTCGTCGTTGCGGACGGCTTCCTCAGCCTGATCGGCGGCGGCCTTCAGTTTGTCCTTGGCGTCCTGCGGGGCAGAGGCGTTCTCCTCAATCTGTCCCAGCGCCTGAACGCGCAGGCTGTCGAGGTTGTTGCGCTTCTCGACCTTCTCGCGGCGGGCCTTGTCGGCCACGGCGTTCTCCTCGGCTTCCCGGACCATCTTCTCCACGTCGCTCTTGTCCAGCGTGGTGGTGTTCTCGATGCGGATGCTGGATTCCTTGCCGCTGTTCTTTTCCTTGGCGGTCACATGCAGGATGCCGTTGGCGTCGATGTCGAAGGTCACCTCAATCTGTGCGCGTCCGGCGGGCATCGGGGGAATGCCTTCCAGTTTGAAACGGCCCAGGCTCTTGTTGTCGTTCGCCATCGGGCGCTCGCCCTGCAACACGTTGATTTCCACCCCTGGCTGGTTGTTCTCGGCGGTGGTGTAGATCTCGGTCTTCTTGGCTGGAACGGTGGTGTTGCGGGTGATCATCGGCGCGATCATGCCGCCCTTGACCTCCACGCCCAGCGTCAGCGGGGTCACGTCCACCAGTACGATGTCGCCCAGGCTGGAGTCGCCCTGGATGATGCCCGCCTGCACGGCAGCGCCCAGCGCCACAGCTTCATCGGGGTTGACCGATTCGTTGGGGGTCTTGCCGATCAGTTCCTGCACGATGCGCTTGACGGCGGGGGTGCGGGTGCTGCCGCCCACCAGAATCACCTCGTCGATCTTGCTGGCGTCCAGCTTGGCGTCCTTCATGGCCTGCTCGACGGGCTGGCGCACGCGGCGCAGCAGGTCGGCGGTCAGTTCCTCGAACTTGGCACGGGTCAGCGTGCGCTCCAGGTGCATCGGGGTGCGCGTTTCGGGATCAAAGGTGATGAAGGGCAGGCTGATGGCCGTTTCGGTGGCGTTGGACAGCTCGATCTTGCCCTTCTCGGCGGCCTCGATCAGACGCTGGAGGGCCTGCTTGTCCTTGCGGAGATCGAATTTATGCTCCTTCTCGAACTCCCCAGCCAGCCAGTCCACGATGCGGTGATCGAAGTCCGCGCCGCCCAGGTGGGTATCCCCGGCGGTGGACTTGACCTCGAACACGCCGTCGCCCAGTTCCAGGATGGTCACGTCGAAGGTGCCGCCCCCCAGGTCGAAGACCAGCACAGTCTCGTTGCCCTTGCGCTCCAGGCCGTAGGCCAGTGCGGCGGCAGTGGGTTCGTTGATCACGCGCAGCACGTTCAGGCCCGCGATTTCCCCGGCCTGCTTAGTGGCTTCGCGCTGTGAGTTGTCGAAGTACGCGGGAACGGTGATCACAGCGTCGGTGATCTTCTGGCCCAGCTTGGCGCTGGCGTCGGCCACCAGCTTGCGAAGAACCTCGGCGCTGACCTGCTCGGGGGCGTAGTCCTTGCCGTTGACTTCAATCCGCACGGAGCCACCCTCGCCTTCCTTGACGTTAAAGGGGCTGCGTCCGGCTTCTTCCTTGACTTCATCCCAGCGGCGGCCAATGAAGCGCTTGACTTCGAACAGGGTAGCGGCGGGGTTCAGCGCGGCCTGACGGCGGGCAATCTGGCCCACCAGGCGCTCGTCGCCCTTGTAGGCCACGACAGACGGCGTGGTGCGCGCGCCCTCGGAGTTCACGATCACTTCGGGGCGTCCGCCCTCCATGACAGAAATAACGGAATTGGTGGTGCCCAGGTCGATCCCAACAGCTTTAGCCATGTGTTTGACTCCTTGAGAGTGTAGTGAGATTGGATGGGATTCTGCCGCCGCAGGGGCAACAGTTCTGAAACTCCGAACAGCATAACGCTACAGTTGCATAGAGTCAATAGACTTGAGTGCTATACGCTCAAGTTTAAGGGAGGCTGAAGGGCGGGTGCTGGGAAATCGGCGGGACCACCGGGAGATGCCAGTCATGAGGGAACTGCATCAGCCCTGGCCGAAAGCACACAACCAACGCAGCGGGAGCTTCCATCTGGTGCCGGGCTAGGCCCGCTGTCAGCGCCTGCCTGGAGCCTTAGCAGGGGCGATGCTGGCCCCGCTCCCCGTTACCTTCACTGCACCCGGCGCACGCTACGCTCGCTCCAGACAGGAGATCCACATGCAAATACAGCACAAGTCCATTCGCCGCTGGAACAACCTCAGCGCCCTCCAGAAAACCGCCATCGTCGCCGCCGGGACCGTGCAGGCAGGATTGTTTGCCGCCGCGTGGCTGGACCTGAGCCGCCGTCAGCCGGGGCAGCTCAACGGCACGCAGGCGGGCTGGCGCGCGGCGCTGTTCCTCAACTTCATCGGCCCGCTGGCCTATTTCGCCCGTGGCCGCAAACAGAGCGACTGGTCCGAGACCGACATGCCCGATCAGAGCGGCAAAGTCGCCATCGTCACCGGGGCCAACAGCGGACTGGGCTACGAAACGGCCCGCGCGCTGGCCCAGCACGGTGCAACGGTGGTCATGGCCTGCCGCAACGCGCAGAAGGCCGAGGCTGCGGCTGGCCGCATTCTGGCAACAGGTCCGCGTGGCAAGGTGATCCCCATGTCCCTGGACCTGGGCGATCTGGATTCGGTGCGGGCGTTTGCCGACGACTTCAAGGGCAGGTTCGAGCGCCTGGATCTGCTGGTCAACAACGCGGGCATCATGGTGCCGCCGCAGGGCGAGACCGCGCAGGGCTTCGAGACGCAGTTCGGCGTCAACCATCTGGGCCACTTTGCCCTGACTGCGCAGTTGATTGACGTGCTGAACGCCACCCCTGACGCGCGGGTGGTCAATCTGAGCAGCATCGCGCACCGTTTTGGGAAGATCGAGTTTGATGACCTGAACTGGAAGGGGCGCGAGTACAAACCCATGCCCGCTTACGGCCAGAGCAAACTGGCCAACTTGTTGTTCACCTACGAGTTGCAGCGCCGGTTGCAGGCGGCGGGCAAGACGACGGTGGCGGTGGCGGCCCATCCCGGCTACGCTGCCACTGGCTTGCAGGGCGAGGGCATGAACGACGGTCTGATGGGCCTGATCGCCCAGACGCAGGAAATGGGCGCGCTGCCCAGCATGTACGCGGCGACTGCGCCGGGGGTAGAGGGCGGCGAGTTCTTCGGGCCGTCCGGGCTGGCCGAGATCGCGGGCCACCCGCAGCGCGTGGAGTCCAACGCCCGCTCGCACGACGCCGAGACCGCCCGGCAGTTGTGGAAGGCTTCCGAGGAACTGACCGGGGTGCCGTTCGCCCTCTGAAGGTCCTAGGACTTACGCGATACCACTCGGCAGACCGATAAACACGATCTTTTCTCCCTCCCTCTTTATGGGGGAGGGTTGGGGAGGGGGTCAGACGAAGCGGCGTCCCAGGACCAATTTTCGGCCAACATAGCCCCAATTTTTTCCGCATTTCGCATGAGTTCCAGGTCCATGAACAGGGCAGGAGGAGCTGGCGGGCTGACGATCTGAGGTAGAGAGCTGTGGTTGCGGCTGCTCAGCCCTGGCCCACCAGCCGCCGCACCAGCTTGTCGTAACCCTCCGGGTAGACCGGGAACATCTGCCGCGACTGGGTGTTCCACAGGGCGTCGAAGCTGTGGTAGCTCAGGTAGGCCAGCGGTCCCACCATGCTGTCGCTGACCCAGACCAGTCCGGCCTGATCGTCGTAGCCGCGCACCACGCGGAAGTGCGGGACCTCGCCGGGGCGCTCGTACCATTGCAGCACGATCACCGGAATGCCCAGCGCCAGCAGCCGCTTGATCTGTGAGATGTGCCCGCCGCGCACCGTCAGCGTCCGCAGCTTGAATTTCTGGAGTTCCGGGGCGATGGCGCTGATCTGCATGTACCCGCCGTCCGGGCGCGCGGTGCGCTGGATGACGTTCTGGCCGATCTGCACCTTGTAAAAGCCCAGCACCGAGGACAGCGCGCTGGGACCGCAGTTGTTGTACGTCTGCAAACTGAAGCCCAGGCCCGGCAGGTAGGTGCGGATCGGCAGCGCGTCGCCCAGCGGGGAATCCAGGCCGGGCAGCGCCCAGCCGATAAAACTGGTCACGGTGGCCGGGGGCGGCGTCTGCCATTTCGACGGACCCCTGACCTTCGCCTGATCGGGGCGCGGCGTGGCGGGCGGCAGCGGCGGCAGCTTAGGGGCAACCGCTTTCTGGACCACCACATTCTGAGACGGCTGCACGGGCGTCGCTGCGGCTGAGCGCAGTTTCAGCACCTGCCCTGGTCGCAGCGCCGTCCCGCTCAGGCCGTTGAGTTTCAGCAGCGCCGGAACCGAGGTGCCCGCCTTCTGGGCCACCCCGAACAGCGTGTCACCGCTTTTCACCGTGTAGGTCTGTGTCGAAGCGGCCCCAGCCGGGGTGCCCGCCAGCAAAAGCAGCGCCGCGCCCAGCAGCCAGCGCCGCAGCAGGGGAGAGGGCCTGGACACTGGTGCTGGCGATTGCTCGATCATTGCCTGTCACCATAGACCGTGCCAGGTTAAGGGCGTGTGAAGAACCCTGCCCGTCGGGGGTGTGGAGGCACCGGTCCCTCCACGCCTGGCCTACAGTTTGTCGCCCACATGAATGGCCGCAATGCCGAAGCTCAGCAGGCGGTAACGGGTGCGGAAGCCCGTAGCGCGCATCAGATCGGCCAGTCGTTCGGGCGGCGGAAAGGCCAGCACGCTCTCGGGCAGGTAGGTGTACGCGCCCGCGTTGCCGCTGATCAGGCCGCCGATGCGCGGCAGCACATGCTGAAAGTAAAAGCGGAAGAGGTTGCCGAACAACCCGGCGCGGGGCGGTGGAAACTCCAGAATCACGGCCCGTCCGCCCGGAGCCAGCACCCGCCAGAATTCCGAGAGGCCGCGCGCGTAGTCGGCGAAATTGCGAAAGCCGAAGGCGCAGGTCACGCTATCGAAACTGCCGTCCGGGTAAGGCAGGTTCAGGGCATCGCCTTCCTCTAAACGGATGTCGAGGTGCCGTGCGGCTGCCTTGGTCCGCCCGATCTCCAGCATCTGCGGCACAAAATCGCTGCCGATCACTTCCGATTCCGGCGCGCGGCGTTTGAGTTCCAGCGCAAAGTCCGCCGTGCCCGTTGCCACGTCCAGCACGCGGGCGGGGGCAAACGCCAGCGCCTCACGCGTGGCCTCACGCCGCCAGCCCCGGTCCACGCCCAGACTGAGAACGCGGTTGAGCAGGTCATAGCGCGGGGCGATGTCGGCGAACATGGCCTGCACGTCGCCGCCCTTGTCCTGTTTGTCACCCACGGAGGGTTTTTTCGGCGCAGCGGTCATGCCGAGGATGATAGCCGGGCGGGAACGTGAGAAAGGGGAAGGGTCAATTCAGTTTCAGGAGTCCTGCTGGTGTGGAAGCGAAACCGCAGCCCTCGTAAAAGCCGGTCAGATGCGGTTCGTAGTCCACATGCAGCCATTCCAGTCCGCCGTATTCGCGCGCCGCTGCCGCCGCCCGCCGCACCAGCTCCGTACCGATGCCGCGCCGCCCCCAGTCCGGGTGAACGGTGGTGTCCAGCAGGAAGGCGTGAACGCCCCCGTCCCAAGCGACATTCACGAAGCCCACCAGCGTCTGGCCGTCGAAAGCCGTGACCCAGGTCAGACTGCGTTCGAGAACGGGTTGCCACCACTGGCCGTCATCCTTTCCACTCCAGGCAGCTTCCCGCAATGCTCCCAGCGCCGACAGCTCCGGCCACTGGCGCACGCGGTAGGCGATTTCGGAAGTCATGCGCTGACGCTTTCGCCCGCGTCCAAATCCGTGATCCAGCGTTCCAGCCGCGCCACCTGACGTTCCAGCACCTGCGGCGTGCGGGTGGCCTGTGTCACGGCATACGCGCCCTGCACGGCGGCCAGCGTGTCCAGCGCCAGATCGGCGGCGTCGGGGCGGCCCAGCGATGCAAACTGCCGCTCCAGCCAGTGCAGGTACAGCGGAAACAGGACGGTGGCGCTCTCGGCGGCGCTGCCCCCGGCCTTTTCCAGCTCGGCGCAGAGGGTGCCATACGGGCAGCCGTAACGGGCCAACTCTGCCTTGTGGGCCAGCCCACCGCGCACGAAGTCCAGCAGCCGTGCGCGCGGGTTACCCTCCGCATTCAGCCGCGCCAGTCCGTCCAGAATGTCCGTGCCGTGCGAGGCGATCACGGCTTCCACCAGCGCGTCCTTGGTTTTGAAGTGGTAATACACGTTGCCCGGCGGCACTTCGGCGGCCTGGGCAATTTCGGACAGGCTGCTGGTTTCGACGCCACGCGTATAGAACAACGTTTTGGCGGCCTCAATCAGCCGCTGGCGTTTGGGATTGGCTTTCAGCATAGGGCGCGCCTCCACGCGAGACCGAAGTTTAATTCAGTCGGTTAACTCAGTCTAGATTTTTTGAGTTCAGTCCGCAAGTTAGCTAAGGATACGAACTGAGGCAGCTTGACAAGCTTCATCCTCTGGTGTACTTTTTAAAGCAGCAAGCGGCGCGGCTCAAAATTGAGTCAGTCAACTTACTAAGGAGATCATCATGACTGCAACCGCCACACAAACCGCCAGTGCCTTTCGCCTCAACAACGGTGACACCTTTCCGCACCTGAGCGCCGATCTGGTGGGCGGCGGCACGCTGAACCTGCCCGCCGATCTGGCCGGAAGCTGGAGCGTGGTGCTGTTTTACCGGGGCAACTGGTGCCCGTTCTGCCGTACGCAGCTCAGCGACTTCCAGAAGCACGCCGAACAGTTCGCGGCGCTGAATACCAGGATTGTGGCGCTGTCGGTGGATCCCCAGAGCGAGGCGCAGGAAACCGTGAGCAAGCATGGCCTGAGCTTCCCGGTGGCCTACGGCATCGATGCACAGGCCACGGCGGCCAGCGTCGGCAACTATGTGTCGGACGGCAGCGACGGCAAGCCCCCCTACTCGCACGCCACCGGCTTCGTGCTGTCGCCCGACGGCAAGGTGGCCGTGGCGCTGTACTCGTCGAGCGCCATTGGCCGCCTGAACGCCGCCGATACGATGGGTCTGATCAAGTACATTCAGTCTCAGACCTAAACCGGAGGAAATGACCATGACAAACCCCATCACTTTAACCGACAGTAACTTTCAGGGCGAGATCGCCAGCGGCCTGACCCTGGTGGACTTCTGGGCACCGTGGTGTGGCCCCTGCCGCATCATTGCCCCCGTGATTGAGGAACTGGCCGGACAGTACGAGGGCCGTGTCAAAGTTGGCAAGGTCAATGTGGACGAGAACCCCGCCACCCAGGGCCAATTCCGCGTGATGAGCATTCCCACCCTGATCCTGTTCAAGGACGGTCAGCCCATAGAGAGCATTGTGGGCGCACAGCCCAAGCGGGCCTTTGAAAGGCTGCTGGACAAGCATGCGGGGGCTGTAATCAACCTACCGGAGGAACCAATCATCACTAAAGAGGAACCAGCCATAACCAAACCCGTCACCCTGACCGATAGTAACTTCACGGATGAAGTTTCAAGCGGACTGACCCTGGTGGACTTCTGGGCACCGTGGTGTGGCCCCTGCCGCATCATTGCCCCCGTGATCGAGGAACTGGCCGGGCAGTACCAGGGTCGCGTCAAGATCGGCAAAGTCAATGTGGACGAGAACCCCGCGACCCAGGGCCAGTTCCGCGTGATGAGCATTCCCACGCTGATCCTGTTCAAGGACGGGCAGCCCGTGGAGACGATGGTGGGCGCGCAGCCCAAGCGGGCTTTTGAAACCCTGCTGGACAAGTACGCGGGCGCAGCTCCGGCGGCCAGCACAGGCAACGCTGTCAGCGCCGACTGAATTCAAGGCGCAAGCAGAAAGCCACCTTCCCAGCTACGGGGGGTGGCTTTTTTGCTGTGGTGATTCTTCGTCATCCTGTTGGGATTTTGGCCTGCCCGGTGGCCCCTCACCCTTCCGTCGCTGCGCTCCTCTCTCCCACAAGGGGCGAGGGGAAAAGCATTTGAGAATTGGTCTGATCGCTCCCTTTTCAACCCACGATCTTGAGTTTCCGCCCCACCTTGTCATACGCCTCTAAAGCCTGATCCAGATCGGCCCGCGTATGCTCGGCAGTCACGATGTTGCGGATGCGGGCGCTGCCGCGCGGCACGGTGGGAAAGCCCAGACCCACGGCGAACACGCCTTCCTCGAACAGCAGGCGGCTGGCTTCGAAGGCGGCTTCCGGTTCGCCGAACAGCACCGGGGTAATGGGGGTGACGCTGCCCATCGTGTCGAAGCCCAGCCTGCTCAACTCGGCCTTGAAATAGTGCGTGTTGTCCCACAGCCGCCGCATCAGTGACGGGTCGCGCTGCACTTCCTCGATGGCGGCCACCAGACCGCCCACCACCGCCGGGGGCTGCGCGGTGGAGAACAGGTACGGACGGGCGCGGTTGATCAGCAGTTCGCGCAGGTCCGCGTGCCCGGCGGCGTAGCCTCCCACGCCTCCCCAGGCTTTAGACAGGGTGCCCACCTGAATTACGTCGTCGGCGTTCTCAAAGCCGAAGTGATGCACCGTGCCGCGCCCGTCCTTGCCCATCACGCCGCTGCCGTGGGCGTCGTCCACATACGTGACTGCGCCGTACTTGCGGGCCACCGCGATCAACTTATCCAGCGGGGCCAGATCGCCGTCCATGCTGAAGACACCGTCGGTGACCACCAGTTTCAGGCCGTCCGTCTCGTTTTCCTGCAACAGCCGCTCCAGATCGTCCGCGTCGGCGTGCTTGTAGACCTTCTTGGTGGCCTTGGTCAGCCGCAGCCCGTCGATGATGCTGGCGTGGTTCAGGGCATCGCTGATCACTAGATCGCCCTCTTTAAGCAGGGTGCCCAGGACTCCCTGGTTGGTGGTAAAGCCGCTGTGCAGCACCAGCGCGCTGCCAGTGTGCTTGAAGGCGGCCAGTTGCTGCTCCAGCTCCTCGTGAATCCGCAGCGTTCCGGCAATGGTCCGCACTGCCCCGGCCCCCACACCCCACTCGCGCAGGTAGGCGGCGGCCTTTTCCTTGAGACGGGGATGATCGGCGAACCCCAGGTAATTGTTGCTCGCCAGATTCACCACCTCGCGGCCATCCACGCGCGTGCGGGCGCGGTTGGCCCCGTCCAGTACACGCGGCTTGATCAGCAGCCCGCTGCTCCGCAGGTTAGACAGTTCGGCGCTCAGCCGCCCGGAAAGTGAGGTGGTCATGCCCCGGAGTTTAGAGGGCCGGGCGCGCCCCTGTCCGTATGCAGGGCACGGAGCGCCCGGACCAGCCTGCTGGAGATTCCCTGTCCAGGCCAGAACAGGGCGACATGAAGAGCATAAAATTTCGCACATCCAGAGGGGAAGGAGGACGGAATCACACACCCTGAAGGGAAAAGGGTGAAAAATTCATCTTTATTTAATGTCTGACAAAACTGTGTCATAAACCGGTCAGCCGTCAGGCCGCACAGTGACGCATGACCCTGTTGATGCTCGCGCTGTTGCCCGCAGCCGTTGCGCTGTGCCTGCTGGTGGCGCTGGCCGTTTCGGTCCTCATCAGGAGTATCAGGGGTGAACGCTGGGCCGTGCCATTCGAGGGCAGCGTGGTTCCCAGAATCAGCCCCAACCTTCAGGTCAATGCCTGGATGGGCGACGCGCCCGTGGGCGGCATCGTCCGCAAGTCCGTGGCCTGAAGCCCAGACCGCGTTACAGCCGCTCCCCAGTTGTCCCAGCCGATCTCGCCCAATAGGGTTCAGAGATCGGCTGGGACAGTCCATTTGCTTGAACGACTGGGTTGAATGTCGCATCCTTCCTGTCAACCAGCCCGGCTCTTGCCTCAGCATCTGGTAGTCCGGTTGGGAGTTTACCATTCCTGGACGCCCAGATGAGAACGCTTCACCCAGTATCCGGTCTGACCCGGCACTCATCCTGACCTGTGAAATCAGCGGGTCCGGTGCCCGGAAACACAGTGCCACCACGTCTGTTTGTGAATATTTTGCACTTGCCTGTCTGCCTTCAAGGCGGTGGGTTCCGGGGACCGCCCTGAGTGTATGAGCGACATGAGAGTGGGTTTAAGAGATTGATTTGCAGATTCCTCTAATAAGATTTGGTTAAGGTAGCTGTGCAAGCACGGCGGCGGCCCTCCAATAAGCCGATCCAACTTCCGCTTTCTGGCAGTTCGCACCCCACGCCCGGCCCGACTTTGGTCTCCAGAGACAGCTCGTTCAGGACCAGCAGCACCCTTCCTGAACCTGAATCGATCAAGTCACCCGCCCCCCCACCGTCTTCACAGAGGAAAACCACCATGTCTCACTCCCCCCGTTCTGCCCTGTCCCTGACCGCTCTCGCCCTGACCCTGACTCTGGCTGCCTGCTCGCAACAGACCGCTGCGCCCCAGTCCCAGGCCGACAAACAGGACGGTAGTCAGTTCGTCTATGACGGGACGGACCGTTCCTGGGTTTCTCCCGACAACGGTCTGGTGGGGATGGAAGCCGAGGTGGCCAGGATGAAGGCGCTGACGATCAACACCGGCAACAACATGCTGAGCGGCGAGGCGTGGACGGCGGCCACTAGCGGGTACGGACCGATTGAACGCAACATGAGCAATGGTGAATCCGGGGCTAGAGACGGGCGCATGATGGCTGTGAACGGCAAGAAGTACGACAGCGGGTTTGGGGTGCATGCCAATTCCTCGATAACTTTCAATCTGGGCGGCAAATGCAAGCGCTTTATCAGCGACGTGGGCATCGATGATGAGGTAGGCAACCAGGGCAGCGTGGTGTTCCAGGTGTTTGCCGATGGCGTCAAGGTGTTCGACAGTGGCCGGATGACTGGCGCGGACGCGGCCAAAACCGTCAACGTGGACGTTTCGGGCCGCAGTGAACTGAAACTGGTGGTGGGCGACGCCGGGGACAACAACTATTACGATCATGCCGACTGGGGTGGGGCTGTATTGGTGGATTGCAACTCCTCCGGCACGCCCACGTCGCCTGCACCTGCCCCTGCACCTGCAACTTGGACCAGGATCGCCGGCGAGGGTGAGTCTTTCTCTGTCAGCGGAACGCAGAGTGTCAGATACGGCGCTGGCACCGCGTGGATCGTAAAAGACGTCACCTCCAATGGCCAATGCACCAACGGGTTTTTCGGCAACGATCCGGCCTATGGCACGACGAAATCTTGCGAGATCAATGCGCCAGCACCTACACCCGCTCCGGTCCCCGCACCTACTCCCCCTGCGCCCACACCACCGTCCGGCAACGTGAATTACAGCGGTCCGTTTGTGATCACCAAGGGCGGCACCTACCGGGGCAACTGGGAAAGCATGAATCCCAATGTTCCTGCGGTCCTCATCCAGACTTCAGAACCCGTGGTGATCGAAGGCTCCAACCTGCGCGGACGCGGCGAACTGATTCGCGGCTGGAAGGTCAACCTGACGGTCCGCAACTCCAACGGCTACGGCATGAATCCCAATGTTTACGGCGGACATGCCGGGCGCTTCATCGCTGCCGAGGAAGTCTATAACCTCCGGGTGGAGAACAACTACATGGAAGGCACCTCGGGCATCTACGTCAACCTGTTCTACGGCAAGGGCGATGGGCAGACCATCAAGATCCTGCGCAACAAGGCCAAGAACATCGATGGTCGCCTGAGTGACGGCAACGGCGGGTACAACGGTGGACGTTACTATGTCCAGTTCGCGCAGATCGCCAAGGTGCAGAATGTGCCGGGCATGGAGATCGCCTGGAACCAGGTCATCAACGAGCCGGGCCTCAGCTCGCTGGAAGAGAACATCAACCTGTATTCCACCAGCGGCACCGCTGGAAGCCGGATGCAGATCCACGACAACTACATCCAGGGGGCGTTCGCCATCAAGGCGGCCACGGACGGTGCATACTCCGGCGGAGGCATCATGCTGGGCGACGGTCCGGTGGGCAATCTGGGCGAGGCGGGCGGCTACGTCGACGTCTACAACAACCAGATCGTCAGCACCTCCAACCAGGGGATCGGCATCGCGGGCGGGCATGACCACAACGTGTTCAACAACCGCATCCTGTCGAGTGGCCGCCTGCCTACCGGCGAGATCAACAAGGCCCAGAACGTCGGCATCTACGTCTGGGACGTCATGAACGGCAAGGGCAGCAACACCTGGTTCAACAACACGGTCCACGACAACGTGATCGGCTGGACCCGCGTCAATGCAAACAACAGCACCTGGCTCAACAACACCTGGTTCGCCGACTGCTCCAACACCTGTTACAACAACGCGTCCTGGTCCGGCGCAGTGACGATGGACACCGAGAAGCAGGAGTTCCAGATGTGGCAGAACAAGTTCCGTGCCGCTGGCATGAGCATGGGACCCAACTGAGCCGTCATCTCAGCCAACTCTCTGCCTGATTGAAGAGGCCAATAGAGGAGACCTGCCACGCCCGGCAGGTCTCCTTTTTGTTCTGTCTGGCTGCCCTGATCCTGACCCTTCATGCGGCGCGCCGTCAGCGGCATGCTAGAGACATCAGGGTCAGAGATCAGGCGCATAGGACGTTCAGTTCCGCGTCATCTCCAGGGGCACCACCCATTCGTCAAACTCTGCGTCTGTTACGTAGCCCAGGCCCACCGCCGCTTCCTTGAGGCTGCTGCCTTCCTTGTGCGCTTTCTTGGCAATGGCCGCCGCCCTGTCATAGCCGATGTGTTTGTTCAGGGCCGTGACCTGCATCAGGTTGATGTCCAGGTTGTGCTTGATCTTCTCCAGATTCGGCTCGATCCCTACCGCACAGTTGTCGTTGAAGGCCAGCGAGGCGTCGCTGATCAGGCGAATGCTTTCCAGCACGGCGTGAACCATCACGGGCTTGAACACGTTGAGTTGGAAGTTGCCCTGCGATCCGGCGAACGCAACCGTGGCGTCATTGCCGAACACACGCGTCGCCACCATTGTCAGCGCTTCACTCTGCGTGGGGTTGACCTTGCCGGGCATGATGCTGCTGCCCGGCTCGTTCTCGGGAATGGTGATCTCGCCGATGCCGTTGCGCGGGCCGCTGGCCAGCCAGCGCACGTCGTTGGCCATCTTCATCAGCGCCCCGGCCAGCGTCCGCAGCGCGGCGGAGGTCTGCACCAGGGCGTCGTGGGCGCTCAGGGCGGCGAACTTGTTCTCGGCGCTGCGGAAGGCAAAGCCCGTCTCGGCCTCGTACTTCCTGGCGGCCAGATCACCGAACTTGGGGTGGGCATTCAGACCCGTGCCCACCGCTGTTCCCCCGATGGCCAGATCGAGCAATCCCTCCCCGGCGTGGCGTACTTCGGCCAGCGCGTAATCCAGTTGCGCCACCCAGCCGCCAATTTCCTGACCCAGCGTGATGGGGGTGGCGTCTTGCAGGTGGGTGCGTCCCACCTTCACGATGCCCGCGTACTCCTGGGCCTTGGCGTGCAGGGTGTCGCGCAGTTTTCCCACGTCGCCGTACAGGCGCTCGTTCAGCTCCAGCACCACGGCGATGTGCATGGCGGTGGGAAAGGTGTCGTTGCTGCTCTGGCCCCGGTTGACGTGATCGTTGGGATGCACGGGAGTCTTGCTGCCCATCTCGCCGCCCGCGATCTCGATGGCGCGGTTGCTGATGACCTCGTTGGAGTTCATGTTGCTCTGGGTGCCCGATCCGGTCTGAAAGACCACCAGCGGAAAGTGATCGTCCAGTTTCCCGGCGATCACTTCATCGGCGGCCTGCACGATCAGATCGGCCACGTCCTGCGGGAGTTCGCCCAGCTCGGCGTTGGCCTGCGCCGCACCTTTTTTCAAGATGCCCAGCGCCCGGATGATCGGGCGGCCCCAGACGAAGGTGTCGCGGCCAATCGGGAAATTGTGAATGCTGCGCTCGGTCTGTGCGCCCCAGTAGCGGTCTGCGGCGACGTCCAGCGTGCCCATCGTGTCGGATTCCTTGCGGGTAAGGGTCATGGGGAGGAGTTTAGAGCAGCCTGTGCATCTGGCGCAGCGGGCGAGAATCTCCTCCTCGGTTGTTTCGCGCCGCCCCCTCTTTACCAGCGTTTGATCGCTTCCACAGCAACGTCATGGACGAAAAACCCCCTCAATGGAGAGGGGGGCGAATGCAGGGCCATGTTCAGGAGGACAGCTCTAGCCCTTCAGCCACTCCTCCAGCCACCCCAGATATTCCTCCAGTCGCTTGATGCGGCGGTCCGGGCGGCCCGCGCGGGACAGTTCGTGGTTTTCTTCCGGGAAGCGCACGAAGCGCACGGGAACGCCGTGCAGCGTCAGGGCGGCGTACCACTGCTCGGCCTGCTCCACGGGGCAGCGGTGGTCCAGCACGCTATGCACGATCAGCGTAGGGGTTTTCACGTCCTCCACGTATTGCAGCGGACTGAGATCCCACAGCTTCAGGGCGTCGGCGCGGCGGTGGAAATTCAGGCCCAGTTCGTCGTCCCAGAAACGCAGCCCGATGTCGGAAGTGCCGCCGAAGGACAGCAGATTGCAGATGCTGCGGTCTGTAATCGCCGCTTGAAAGCGCGTGGTGTGCCCCGTGATCCAGTTGGTCATGAAGCCGCCGTAGCTGCCGCCCATCACGGCGCTGCGGCTTCCGTCCAGGCGCGGGTAGGCTTCCAGGCAGCGGTCAAAGAAGTTGATCAGATCGTCCATGTCAGGGCCGCCCCAGCGCCCGTGAATGTCGTCCACCCACGCCTGCCCGTACCCGGCGCTGCCGCGTGGATTGCTGTAGCACACGCCGTAGCCCCGTGCCGCGAACAGTTGGAATTCGTGCATGAAGGCGTGGCCGTAGTCGGTGTGTGGGCCACCGTGAATGGTCAGGATGGCGGGAACCCTCGCCTCGCCCTCCGGCAGCAGCGCCCAGCCCTCGCCCTCACCCAGTTCGTTCTGGAAGGTCACGCGCTCGGGGGTGAGAATCGGGAAGGTCAGGCGGTCATGCAGGGCTGTCACCGTCTTGCCGTTCAATTCCACTTCGGGAAAACGGTCCGCCCGCTCGCGGATCAGTGCCACGCCGCTGCCAGACGCCGTGAAGGACGGAATGACCGCCTGCGCGTCGTGGTCCTGCACAGTAATTTTCCCGTCCAGCGTGACCCGGAACAGACCACAACTGCCGCGCACGGTGCTGGAGAACAGCAAAGTACTATCGTCCAGCCAGACGGGTTTTTCGGGCAGTGCCCCCACATGGCAGTCGCCGCCCACCATGTTGCCGACACCGTGATCGTGCTGCTCGTCCAGGCGTCGCCACGAGCCGTCTGCCTCTACCAGGAACAGATGGCTGTTTTCCGGGCTGCCCTTGCCCTCGGGGCGGCCCACCAGCACGAATCGCCCCCCGTCCGGGTGCGGAATCAGCGTCCCGATGCCCGAATTCCATTGCGTGACCTGTTCGGGCGCGCCGTTCAGGGGTAGGCGGTAGACCTCCTGCTGGCCCTGGGTGGCCCTCAGTTCGTCAGTGCTGGAGACGAACAGCACGCCGCCCGAATCCGGCTGCCAGGCGTAACCGTTGATCTCGGTTTCAGGCGTATGCCACTCGCTCAATTTGTCGGCCTGCACGTCGTAGTGCCACAGCCGGGCCGGGCGTTCGGGCAGCCAGTCGCGCCCGTTGAAGCGGTAGCGCGGGCGGGTGATCACTCGGGCCTCGCCGCGTTCGTCGCGTTTGTCCTCGTCGTCGCCCGTGCTGAGGAAGGACAGCGAACGCCCATCGGGGCTGAATTGCAGGTCCTGCACGGCCCCCTTGAATTCGGTCACGCGCCGGGCCTCGCCGCCGCCTACTGGCAGGAGGTGAAGCTGGCCCCCCCGTCCACTACTGGCGCGCACGAAGGCCAGCGTTGCGCCGTCCGGGGACCAGCGCGGTGAGCTGTCGCGGCCCTCGCCCTGGGTGAGCTGCGTTGCCGGGCCGCCGTCACTGAGCCACAGGTGGGTCTTGTAACGCGGCTTCGCAAATTCCTTATCCGGTTTCTGGGGGTCTTCCTCTTCTACCCGCGCCAGTACGAAGGCGACGCGCTGTCCGTCCGGGCTGATCTGCGGATCGGAGGGAAAGGCCAGGGCAAGCAGGCTATCGGGGCCGGGCATTGGATTGGACATGGGGTTCAGGATAGCCCCTTCCATAGCTCCGACACGCAATTTTTTACTCTCGCTCAGGGAGGATTCATGACGAAATGGTCAAGACCAATTGGGACAAAGCTCCTGGCGGTCAGAAGGCCATCAGTTAGACTAGACATACCGGCACCACCGGCTCCACCTGTTCAGACACGGCCTCGTTTTGCGACGTGGCGTCATGCCATTGACGTTGTTTCTCGCCAATCGTGGCAGGTCATTCCGGAGCCGGGGCCGCTGCCAGCAGGTCAAGGCACCCCACATTGATCCTCGTTTTTCCCGGAGGCCCACCATGACTGCCCCTCAACCCCTCACCAACCGAATCCAGAAGCCCACACCCAACGTCGCGTCGCCCTCGGCCCGCCCCCAGACCAAACCCATCCAGACGCCCGCCGCGTTGCAGGACATGCTGTGTACCTGGGTTCCCGGCACCACCAGCATCGTCCGGCTCAAGATCGGTACCGAGCCGGGGCGCGAACGGACCCTGGAAGTGACCAGCACGCATCTGAGCCGCATCTTCGGCAAGGAAGTGGTGCATGACCTGTACCTCAAAGGCCGCTCGAAGGTCATGGTCACGGACCAGCAACTCGCCCTGCTGACCTGAAGCCCAGAGGCCAGCAAGCCCAAGCCAGCAGGCGCGGCAATCACAGTTCAGCGAGAACGCCTCAGACCTCCAGCCCAGGGTTGGAGGTTTTTTCCTGGTTATGGCATACGGTTTTTTGTGTCTGTCCGGGCCGGGGTAGCATGAGGGCATGTCATCCCCAGCCGATCAACCTGACCTCAAGGCCATGCTCAGCGACCTGCGAACCCTGGTGGACATCGAGTCGCCGTCCACCGATCTGGCGGCGATCTGCCGCGTCATGGACGTGGTGGAACACTGGGCACTCGACCTGGGTGCGGAAACCCACGCGCTGCCCGGCGGCACCCGCCTGTTCAACTTCGGGACCGCCCATCAAGTGAATGCTGGCGACGAGCAACCGATTCTGGTGCTGGCCCACGCCGATACGGTCTGGCCGCACGGCACGCTGCAAACGATGCCCTGGCGCGAGGACGGAGACCGCCTGTACGGCCCCGGCACCTACGACATGAAGGCCGGAATCGTGGGCCTGTTTCACGCGCTGCGTGCCCTGAACCACCAGTGGCCCAGGGGCGGCGTGCAGGTGCTGCTCTCGCCGGACGAGGAAACCGGTAGCGCCAGCAGCCGCGCGCACATCGAGACTGCCGCCCGCAACGCCCGCGCCGTGCTGGTGGTGGAACCGCCGGTGGCCGACAGCCACAACCTCAAGACCGGGCGCAAGGGCACCGGCCACTTCTCGCTGCACTTTCAGGGCGTCGCCAGCCACGCTGGAAACAAGCCGGAGGAGGGAGCCAGCGCCATCACGGCAGCCGCGAAGGCCGTGCTGGAAGTGCAGGCGTTGGCCCGCCCGGAGATCGGCACCACCATCAGCGTCGGGCTGATCCGGGGGGGCAGCGCCGTCAACGTGGTGCCCGCCGAGTGCGTGCTGGACATTGATCTGCGGGTTTCCACGCTGGCCGAGGCCGAGCGCGTCACGGCGGCGGTGCAGGCCATGACCCCGGACGATCCACGCGTCAAGCTGACCATTCTGGGCGGCCTGAACCGCCCCCCCTTCGAGCAGGGCGACGGCAGCCTGGGGCTGTTCGAGCAGGCGCAGACCGCCGCGCAGAGCCTGGGCTTCACGCTGGGCCACGAATTCGTGGGCGGCGGCAGCGACGGCAACTTCACCGCGCCGCTCTCACCCACGCTGGACGGCCTGGGCGCACCCGGCGACGGCGCGCACGCCAGCCACGAACACATCCGTCTGGACCGCTGGCCGGACCATGTGCGCCTGTTGACCCGCCTGCTGCAAGAGGTCTGAACCTCCGCGCCTGCCGCCCCATTCCGCCCAAGCCAGGAGGTCACATGTTCAATCTGTTCCGCAAACCGCCCGCCAACCCAAACGTCAAGCAGGACGATGCCCAGACCTTCCGGGTCCGCGTCCGTACCATTCGGCACGGCGAGATCGTCGAATTCCGCTTTACCAAGGGCGCACATATCGGCATCGACGACGACGGCAACTACGTGTTCCGCAAGCCGGTGATCTCGCCGCAACATCTGGACCGGGGCGAACTGGTGGTGCAGTTCAACAACCGCTATCAGGTGCTGTCCACCACCGGGGACGGCGTGGAATTCGTGCCCGTGAGCGAGTGGGAAGACTGACGACTTGACCGCCGAACCTCAGCCGCTGGATCAGGCCAGCAGTCCAGTGGTTTTGCCAATGGGCGGTTTCGAGCGGTTGAACAGGGTGATCTCCAGCAGTGCGATGCCGCTGTTTCAGAAGGGGGTCTGGGCGCAGGGGGCGTGAAGTACACCTGATAGCACCTGCGCCCTTCGACGGGTCACTGCCACCCAAATCGACGTGTCCACAGAGAAAGCAGGTGACTGATTGGAGGGGGGCGTGAAAGCTCTCCTCCCTGCGTCTGTCTGGTTGCAGGCGGAAATGCCGTGTGGGAGGGAGATACGCGGGGGCGTTGCTTTTTTGCAAACGCAGGTGTACAGTGAATTCAATCGTTAATAAAGTTTCTTATCTAGGAGATGCAATGGGTCAGCCGCGTGAGCTTCGGCGTCTTAACCGCCGTGCCGTCACACAATTGTTGTTTTCAGGAAGCGGGCTGACACGCCCGCAGCTTGCCGATCAGACTGGTCTCTCGAAGGTCACCGTCAATGTCGTGGTTCAGGAACTGCTGAATCACGGCATCGCCCAGCTCTCCATGTCGTCCGATCAGGGCGTGGGCCGCACCCCCCAGCGGGTCGAGTTGCGCCCGCAGGTGGGCGCGATCCTGGCCGCCGACCTCCAGCCCACCCAGATCCACACCCTGCTCAGCGGTCTGGCGGGCGGCGCTCCCAGAAAACAGCAGGTCGATTGTGCCGAAGCGGATCTCACCGACGCGCTTCTGGACGTCTTTTCTGGAGCACTGGCCGATGCTGCTTACGGGCCGCTCTGTCACGTTCTGATCGGCCTTCCAGCGCCCGTCGATCCGCAGGGCCGCGTCCGGGAACCCAACGTCACCCATCACCTCGACGTGCAGCGTGTCACGGCTTTTCTGGACGCCGCCGGGGTGACCTACGCCTTTGCAAACGATGCGAACCTCGTTGCGCTGGCCACCACCCGCGAGACTCCCGGCTGGAGCCACGTCGCGGTGCTGGTCGAACGGCCCAGCGGCACAGGGATGGGCCTGCTGCTGGGCGGCGAACTCTACCGGGGGATGCACGGACGCGCCGGAGAAATCGGGCGCTCACGCTGGCCTGGCCCGCACGGTGCGGAGCCGCTGGAAAGCCTGCCCAGCCCCGAACGTCTGGAGGCCACAGCGTTCATGCTGGCCGGACTCGTCCATACCCTCGACCTGCAACACGTCGTTCTCGGCCTGCCGAAAGACCGCGCCGCCGCGTTGCAGGACAAGCTGAGCGTGCTGCTGGACCTGTCGATCACCATCCATCTGCTGCCGGATGTGGGGGACGCCGTCCTGCGCGGCGCGGCCCTGCTGGCGCGGGAACAGGCGCACGAACACCTGCTGGCACGCGTGGAAGACCTGGGGAGGGAGAAGACCGATGTGGCATGACACATATCTGAGGGTGGTCTTGCAGCCCGATTACGACTACGCCAGCGAACACCTGCTGCCCCACCTCTTCGACGCCCTGAGCGCCCACGCCCTGATGCTGGACGGCTGCGGGGTGGCCCACGCGGGCAAGGCGGCCAGCCTGCTGCGCGAGATCCGCCGTCAGCCTTTCCCGGCCTACGATCCCAGTGTCGAGGACGTGTTCTTCACGCTGGACCGTGAACTGGCCGCGCGCGACGTGGATGCGGCGGGGGCGCTGCGAACGGCGCTGTCCCGCAACGATCTGGACATGACCATCTACCGCCTGAGTGCCCGGCTGCGCCTGATGCGGGCGATGGAGCGGGTGCTGCGGCTGCGGCGCACCCTGCTGGACCTCGCCGCACGCGAAATCGACACCGTGATCGTGGCGTACACGCACCATCAGCCCGCCCAGCCCACCACGCTGGCGCACTACCTGACGGCGGTGGAAAACGTCCTGACCCGCGACACCGTGCGGATGCTGGGGGCCATGACGCACCTGAACATCTGTCCGATGGGCGCGGTGGCCCTGGGCGGCACCAGCTTCCCGATTGACCGGACACGAACCTCAGATTTGCTGGCCTTTGACCGGCCCATCGAAAACACCTACGACGCCGTGAGCGCCAGCGACTGGCAGGTGGAGATCGCCAGCGTGATCACGGTGGTGTCCACCACGCTGTCGCGGGTGCTGTATGACCTGCTGTTCTGGGCCTCGCGCGGGCTGCTGTCCCTGGCAGACGGACTGGTGCAGGGCAGCAGCGTGATGCCGCAGAAACGCAACCCGGTGGCGCTGGAACACGCCCGCACCAAGTTCAGCAAGGCCATCGGCGTGACCCAGAGCGTGATCATCTCCAGCCACAACGTCCCGTTCGGGGATATCAACGATCCCGGCCCGGACATGCAGCCCCCCCTGACCAGCATGTGGCACGACTTCCGCGACGGCCTGGAATTGCTGATCGCCTCGCTGACCCACCCCAACCTCAACCGCGAGGAATGGTTGCGCGAGGCCCAGCAGGGCGAATCGGTGGTCACCGAACTGGCCGACGTGATCGCCCGCCATACGGAGTGCGGTTTCCGGGAAGCCCACGCCCACGTCAAGACGCTGCTGGACCACCTGCACGCCCAGGGCCGCGCCGTCAGCACCCTGACCGCCGCCGATCTGGCCGCCGTTGGCCTGGAGTTGCCGGAAGCCGAGGTACGAAGTGCCCTGAACCCGGCAGAATTCATCGCCCGGCGCACCACCTTTGGCGGCCCCGCCCCCTCGGTGATGGCCGGGGAAATCGCGGCGGCACGCGAACGGCTCGACACCGATTACACCCACCACGCCAGCCTCACCACCCGCTTTATGAACGCCCGCACACACCTTGAAGGAGGTTCTTTATGAAGAAACGGTACCTGTCCAGCCTGATGCTTTCCCTGCTCGTTGGTGCGGCCAGCGCGCAGACCACCCCTGCGCCCGCCGCCCCCAACCCCATCCAGAGTGGCCCTGGCAGCTACGGCGGCACGGTCAGCGGCATGGACCTGATGGACGTGGATCTGATGTTCATCGGCGCGCACCCGGACGACGACGGCGGCGTGGGCGGCATCCTGGCCCGCTACCTGCTGGACGGCGGCTACAAGGGCACGGTGGTCACCCTGACCGGCGGCGAGGGCGGCGGCAACGCCACGGGCCGTGAAACAGGCCGCGCCCTGGGCCTGATCCGCGAGGAGGAGGAGCGCCGCTCGCTGGCGATGCTGGGCGTGAACAGCCCGCATTTCCTGGGCCTGCGCGACTTCTACTTCACGCTGTCCGCCGAGGAAACCCTGGCCAAATGGGGCGGCCCGGCCTTCGTGTGCGACGTGGTGCGGCTGGTGCGCCTGCGCCGTCCAGAAGTCATCGTGACCATGTGGCCTGGCCCCGGCACGCACGGCCAGCACCAGATGGCCGCCCGCGCCGCCACGCTGGCCTACGCCACGGCGGGCGATCCGGCCACCTGCCCGGAGCAGCTTAAAGAGGGCTTGCAGGTCTTCACGCCTCTCAAGCTGTACTACTACCCCAACAGCGCTGAGGACGCCACCGTCAAGATTCCCACCGACGACGTGTCGCGCACCGCCCGCATCCGCTACTCGGACCTCAAGAACATCGCGCAGTTCAATTACCGCTCGCAGGGCTGGGACACCTTCTCCACGCTGCCCGCCAAGACCTCCAACCCGGAATCGTTCATGCTGGTGGCCTCGCGCGTGCCCACCCCGGCCCAGGAAACCTCGCTGATGGGCGGCGCACTCACGGCCAGCGGTTCCTCTCCTGCCGGTGTGAAGCTGGAAGTGCAGCCCGCCGCCTACGACATCGGCGCGGGACAGGCGGCCCCCGTGACCGTCAAACTGACCAACACCACCGGGAAGGACATGACCGGCGTCACGCTGGCCCTGAATTCGCCGGACGGCTGGAAAGTTTCGGCAGCCCCGGCGGCCAGGACCCTCAAGCCCGGTGAGTCGGCCAGCGCCACCTTCCAGGTCACGGCTCCGGCGAATGCGGCGGCCCAGCGCAGTGAAGTGACGGGCAGCTACCGCGCCGCGCAGGAGGGCCAGTCCATCACGGGCCGCGCCGGGAATTTCGTTCGTCCGCTGCCCGCCGTTGTCGCCACCTTCGCCCCCACCTTTGACGTCGCCGCGTATCAGGACTTCGCGCGGCAGACCGGCACCGACTGGGTGATCGGCTCATTGCCCACCCGACTGGCGCTGGCGCTGGGGCAGAAAACCCCCGTGAACGTGACGGTGACCAACCGCAGCAAGGCCGCCGTGAACGGCAAGGTGGACCTGAAGATGCCCGCTGGCGTCACGCTGTCGGGCGACACGGCCTACCAACTGGCCGCCGGACAGAGCAAGACGCTGACCTTCCAGATGGAAGCTGTGGCCGCCGCGCTGCCCGCCGGACGCCAGAGTGCGCTGCTGCCGGTCAGCCTCAGCACCGGGAATTTCACCGATACGGCCAACGCTTACATCCTGCCTACGCTGACCATTCCGCGCCTGAGCAAAGCGCCAGTGATCGACGGCGATCTGGGCGACATGTCGGCGGGTGCGGACGGCCAGATCGGCCCGGAAGACCTGTGGTGGCGGACCAAGCCCGACAACGCGGCGGATGCCAGCGCCAAGTTCAAACTCGGCTACGACGACACCTATCTTTATGTGGGGATGAACGTCAAGGATGAACTGGTGGCCTGCAACATCGCCCCAGACGACATCAAGGCCCAGCTCCGCTCGGATGCGATTGGCGTCACCGTCGATCCCGGCGGCGACAGCAAGGACACCGGCACCACCATGCAGGCGGCGGCCTTTCCCTGCACTACGGACGGCTTCGGAGCGCGTGGCTTCCGCGACGCCGACGCCAACCAGGGCGTGATGGAAGAAACGGCCCCCGGTATGCAGGTGGCCTCCAAGAAGGTGGACGGCGGCTATGACATCGAATTCCGCCTGCCCTGGGCCGCCATGCCCAAGGTGCCCAAACCCGGCGACACGATTGGCCTCAACCTGGTGATGTACGACGGCGATCAGGCCGACGCCCGCGTGGGCGCGAACATCAGCCAGAGCGGACTGGCGTGGGCCTCGTTCTCGTGGGGCGGCAAGCAGGCGCTGCCCTACCTGTGGCCACGCGTCACCCTGGGTAAGTAAACGCTGGGCAAGTAAACACCCTCCACCCTCTTTTCACGCTCTCCATCTCAAAACAACAGGAGTTCACATGAAAAAGTTACTGACACTGGCCCTCGGCCTCTCGCTCGCTTCCGCCTCCGCCGCCCCCGTCACGCTGACGTACTGGCAGTATGAATACGCCAGCAAGGTCAGCGCCATGAACGATCTGATCAAGAAGTTCGAGGCCGCCAACCCCGACATCAAGATCAAGCAGGAAACCTTCCCCTACGACGCCTACAGCCAGAAGGTCGCCTCCAGCGTTCCCGCCGGGCAGGGACCGGATGTGGTCAACCTGTATTACGGCTGGCTGCCCCAGTATGTGGACGCCGGTTACCTCCAGCCACTTCCCACCAAGGACTTTCCGACGGCCACCATCGACAGCACCTACGCACCAATGGTCAAGACCTCCAAGATGAACGGCAAATACTACGCGCTGCCCACCGCCGTTCGCACGCTGGCCATCTTTTACAACAAAGACCTCTTTAAACAGGCCGGGATCGCCCAGCCGCCCAAAACCTGGGAAGAACTGATCGCAGACGGTCAGAAGATCGTCAAGGGTACGCCGCCCCGCTACACCACGCTGGGCTTCGGCATCCAGCCTGACGGTCAGGATTACCACGTCTTGCGTGAAGTGCTGGTGCGCCAGTTCGGCGGCCAGCCCTACAGCAAGGACGGCAAGACCGCCACCTACGACAGCGCGGCGGGGGCCAAGGCCATGACCTTCTACACCGATCTGCAAACCAAGTACAAGCTGGGCGTGCCCAATTTCTTCCCCGGCAACAACAGCTACCGCGACGCCTTCATCGCGGGCAAGGTGGGCATGATTATCGACGGCTCGTTTGCCATCAACACCATCAAGGACGGCGCGAAGTTCGACTGGGGTGTGACGACGCTGCCCGTGCTGGCCAGCAATCCCAATGAGAAAGACAACTTCGGGTCTTACTGGGTCAACGGCATCACCAAGAACGCCAAGGGCGACAAACTGGACGCCTCGGTGAAGTTTCTGAAGTTCCTGACCAGCGCTGAAACCCAGCGTTACTGGCTGGAAAATGTGGGAGAGATTCCCGCCAGCCGCAGTCTGGCTGCCGATCCTGGCCTGCTCAAAGATCCGGTCTACGGACCGTTCATTGCCAGTCTGCCCTACGCATCCTCCACCGTGTTCGTGGACGAGGCCGGGCAGCGCAAAGCCTGGGTGGACGCGATCAACACCGTGCTGCTGAAGGGGGCCAAGCCTGCCGACGCCGTCAAGCAGGCCGCCGCCGACGAGCAGAAGATTCTCAACAGCTATTACAAGTAAGTCCTGACTTCCGCGCGTCTGCACGACTTTCCAGAAGAGTGGAAGTGGTGTGGAGGCGCGGAAATTTTTGGCCCCCGTCGAATTCGTTTTAGAGGTAAAGATGACCAGATCCACTGGCCCACGAGGCCATTTATGACCGTGACCGCGCCTCCCAAAGCCCGGCGGGGTGGCTCAATGCGGCGTCACCAGACCCGCACGGCCTACACCTTCCTGCTGGTCCCCCTGATCTTCTACCTGATCGTCCGCTTCCTGCCCACCCTCTCTGCCCTGCGCCTGAGCCTGTTCGACTGGAACATCCTCAAAGACACCCAGCCCTTCGTCGGCACCGAGAACTACCAGCGCCTGTTCGCAGACGAGAAGTTCGGTCAGGCGCTCAGAAATACCGCGCTGTACACCGTCATCGGCGTCCCAGCGCAGATCGCGCTGGGACTGATCGTGGCCCTGCTCCTCAATAAGATCATCGCGTTGCGTGGTCTGTTCCGGGCGCTGTACTTCGCCCCCTACGTCACCCCCATCGTGGCCGCCGCGTGGGTCTGGCAGTGGCTGTTCAGCCCGCAATTCGGTCCGGTCAACACCTTTCTGATCTGGCTGCACATCACCCCACAGAACTTTCTCAACTCCCCGGATCAGGCGCTGGCCACCACGGCGGCCCTGGTGGTGTGGCAGAACCTGGGCTTTCAGATCGTGCTGTTCCTGGCGGGTCTATCGGCCATTCCCCGCAGTTATTACGAGGCTGCCGAGATCGACGGTGCCAACGGCACCCAGGCGTTCTGGAAGATCACCTGGCCGCTGCTCAACCCCACCATCGTGTTCAGCGTGGTCACCGGGACCATTTCCTACCTGCAACTGTTCACGCAGGTGGTCAACCTGAACTTCACCGATCAGGGGGGACCGCTGGGCAGCACCATGACGGTGGCGCTGTACATCTACCAGATCGCGTTCGGACGCTTCCAGATGGGCTACGCCTCGGCCATTACGGTGGTGCTGTTCCTGATCATTCTGGCCATCACCCTGTTCCAACTGCGCTTCCTGACCCGGCGGTATGACCTGTGATACGGATTCCGTCTGTTTCGTTAACAAACCGGGAAAGCTCCGGTTCGTTAACTCCACGCCCGGAACCCATTTGTCTCCTACTCGCTTCGCTCAGATTTCCAGGTGTTTCCAACACCTTCCAATCGGAGTTTGTATGACCACGACACTAAACAAACCCGACGCGCGTGAAACTGCGGGCGATCCTCGCCCGCGCCGCCGCCTCAACACGCCGATGCTGCTGGCCTACCTCGTGCTGACGGTGGGCATCGTGGTCACGCTGTTTCCCTTCATGTGGATGCTCCTGACCAGCCTCAAGAGCTTTCAGGAACTGTTCAACCTGAGCTTCCTGCCCGAATCGCCCACCCTGGACAACTACCGTCAGGTCCTGCTGGAAACCAAGTTCATCCAGTGGTTCGGCAACAGCCTGCTGGTGGCCGGTGTGACCACCGCCACCGTGCTGTTCTTCGACTCGATGGTGGGCTACACCCTGGCCAAGTTCGACTTTCCCGGCAAGAACCTCATCTTCATCCTGATCCTCTCCACGCTGATGATCCCCACCGAGATGCTGGTCATTCCGTGGTTCGTGGGTGTCAGCGACATTCACCTGACCCAGAGTGTGCCGGGGGCCTACTTTGCGATCATGTTCCCCGGTCTGATGAGCGCGTTCGGGGTCTTTCTGATGCGGCAGTTCTTCGAGACGCTGCCCGATGACCTGCTGGAAGCGGCACGCATCGACGGCATGAG